>BMJD01000002.1 GCA_014642895.1 Lentibacillus populi | reverse complement strand
AGAGGAATTGCCCTCAAGTCTGGCTTAGTAAGGTGGAAAACCCTGAAACCCGAGGACAAGAAGGCAATATCTAACTCCTGTTTTCTACTCTACTTCTTGACCGATTCTTGATAGAGATCAGCGTAAGTTTTTGAACCTTCAATCAGTGCATCGCAGAAAGCAGCAACGTCTGTCCCTGTGACTTCAAGCACACCTTTTCCAGCAACTGCGCCTTCTTCAAAGAAGCTGAGAATTTCCGAGAGCAGTCCGATACCTTCGTTTAGCTCAACAGGACCGACTTTGAAGAGATATTTTTGAATCTCTTTATAGACAATTTGGTAATCTTGTGGAAGTGCTTTGACACGCGAAACATGTGCTCTCCATTCTTTTTTGTCTTGGATGATTTTTTTGATACTCATTTCAGTCCTCCTAATTTTCTTACTACGTTCTTGTTGAGTTGGTCTCGCCATTTATCTCTATAAATTTTTGCGCCTTCGTCACCAACAAGCGCTGTGCAGAAGCCTATGATATCATCTCCTAGTACTTCTTCGACGCTCTGACCGTCTGCTGATGTAACTTCAAGCAGTTCAAGAGCACTGTCAAGAATAGGCATCAGATTACGACCGGTGAAATCCCCACGAACCCACAGATTACTTATAATTTCTTTCCAAGCTGTTTGATATTCAGCTGGCAAGACTTTTACTCGTGCTTCAAAACCTTTCATTTCTTTAGTCATATCGCTGCCGGTTATTTTTTCTAAAAAGTTCATTGTAGTCTCCTTTAAGATGCTAAGCTGTTCAGCAAAGTTCTATTATTTAATCGTATCGTTCAACTTCGCGCGATATTTGTCCTTCCAAGTCTTCGCATCCTTCACTAGTTCTTCGCAAAAAGAGCCCACGTCCTCACCCGTAAGGTCAGTAATTTTCCTGCCTGCCGCTGCACCTTCCTCAAAAAGGTCGAGAATGCCGCCAAAAATACGGCTCATGTCCTTCCAGTCGGTGAGGCCACCAGCGGTCCACATATATTTTTGGATAGCTTTGTAAGCGTTATGGTACTCACTTGGAAGTGCCTTCGCACGCGCCTCCATCGCCTTCCATTCCCGCTTGTCATCCAGACTTCCGATAATTTTTTCAATAAAACTCATTTTACCTTCTCCTTTTGATTTCTTTAGTTTTGAGTTCGTTCATTTTGCTTGAGATAAAATCCCATTTTCTCCAAAAAATTTCAAGTTGCTTTTGACCTGCTGCGTTGAGTTTGTAAAATTTTCTCGGCGGTCCCACAGTGGATCGCTTTTTCTCGATGTCCACCAGATTGTTTTTCTCAAGCCTTATAGTAATCGTATAAACTGTGCCTTCAACTACATCAGTGAAACCAAGTTCTCGCAGCTGTTGCGTGATTTCATAGCCGTAAGTTTCGCCACGGCTGATGATCTCAAGCACACAACCCTCAAGCACTCCTTTCAGCATTTCTGTGATATTTTCCAAATTTCTCCCCCATTTGTATTTCACTATATTTTTTTCAGTACTCTGTAACACAGGTATTTTGTAATACAGATATTAAGTATTACTTATTACTGGTATATAGTAACGCAGAATAGTATCACTTGTCAAGAATAAAATATTTCGTCAAAAAATCCCATTATTACGATCTTCATAGGTGTTTTAATCAAATTTGATAGCTCATAATTGTATGGTAGGGGTTTTGTGTCGCAAACAATTTTAAAGATGTTGAATCAATTATTGATACAATTTTGCATTGGGAACCGGTGAGGTTAAAACCGACCTCCTGCTATTTATTAATGGCAGAAGGCAGTAGGTAATCCTTAAAGTAATGTATTAGTCTGGAAGCATCGTCAACTATATTGCTGGTATATATCACTACAAGTTGATAATCTGGAACAACAAGGATATACTGTCCCTTAAACCCAGATGCAAGAAAGAACCTGGGCTCATTACCTTGCTGTTTATTAATCTACCAGTGATAACCATACGCACTACTATCATTTACCTTGAACTTAGCCGATGTAGACTCTTCAATCCAGTGACTTGGAACGATCTGATTGGAATTCCATCTCCCTTTGTCCATGTATAATACACCGATCTTTAGCAAATCAACAGTCATCATGTTCAAACCGAACCCGGCAATAGCTACGCCCTGTGCATCAAAGTTCCACCTATAATTTGTGATTCCAAGGGGTATAAATAAATGTTTTTTCGCAAAGGCTTCAGTATTTAATCCCGTCGCTTTTTGTAAAATCGCACTCAACAAATGAGAAGAACCACAACTATAGATCATTCTTTGCCCCGGCGGGTAATCAACTGGTTGATCAAGTATAAATTCAACCCAATTTTTACTTGGTATCATGGCATTGTTACCTGGCCAGTGCAAACCTGAAGTCATTGTTAATAAGTGTTTTATAGTAATTTTTTGATCCGCTGTATCTTTTTTAAATTCTGGAAAATAATGAATGATAGGTGTGTTGACATGTTCGATGTATCCCTTATTTATGGCAATACCAATAAGGATAGATAAGATACTTTTCGTAACGGAATATATTTTATGTTGTCTTTCTTTCATTTTTCGATTTCTAAAATATTCAAATACCACAGACTTGCGGTGATGGACAAGGCAACTATCAATCTTATCTTTCTTAATTTTTCTTTCAAAATTTTTTATTAGGTCCTCATTCATACTGTTAAGAATCCTCCTATACAACGGGTTGGCATAACATCCATCATTATAGATCAACCCAATATCTTCTCTCTTCTTTCTTAACCTCAAACCCTAGGAATTTATAAAGTTTTAAAGCTGATTGATTTTTCGTTTCAACCAGAAGTTGTGCATATTCTAAATTGCAGTTTCTTAAATGTCTTATCCCTTCCGTTATTAAATGTTTTGCAAGTCCATGTCTTCTCCAATAGGGCTTAACGAACACATCTTCAATCGTGCCTATGTTCTCATTTTTTACTTTCCAAACTAGTATGCTGCCAATAATCATCTCATCGTTGTAAAAAGCTGTAATTGCTTTCCAAAATGGATTATTTTTATACTCGCGCAATTTCTCCACTCCAGTAGGGTCATCTGGCCAGATTTCACTTTCCGCCTTTAAATATTTACTTTTTTCTTCCTTTGTGTCAATGTACCAATGTTTTATGGTTACACCGGGTATTTTTATACCTATTCGAGGAACAGATTCAGATACTTTGTAATTCATCCAGTACAAGCTTTTATAATGCTTGAATCCTTTGTCCTCAAGATAATTTTGAAAACACCAACTGGAAACCAAACTTAAATTAGCTAAGACCTTTTATTATATAAATTCAACAAAAAGCCACAGAATTATATAAATAACCCTGTGGCTCAAATTGATAAATTCATAAAAATTGCCTGTGCTAATTGCCAAGCTCTAATCATAGATCCAAATCAATCATTATCTAACTAAATTAATCCGTATGAGTGAGAGGCAATAAATTTAACTTCCAAGGTTATCTTCATGAAATTTGACATTGCGTAACCTCACTCCCTTCCATAATATTACGAAAATTATACCAACTAAATTCCAAGAAGTCAATTATTATGAAGCTAACATTTTCTCCCTCGTTAATATTATCTGATTAAAACCAGCATTAACTCTATTGTATTAAAACAACCCTGTCCACTAATCAAATGACTTGGCGAAGTTTTCGTGTCACAAACAGTTTTAAAAGGGAAGTTTGTGTCGTTTTAATTAGATACAAACTTCCCAATATTAATTTAAATGATAATGTAGATTTATAAACATTTTAGTGTTTTTTTATCGTCTAGGAAATTATAAAATTTTGCGGCTGTGGATAACTTAATAACCGGATAAGCCACGTCCGGCTCCAGCGCCCAGCGCTTGCGCCTTTGTTCTTATGGCATATTCGTGCCGCCTGACAGTAAGTTCCTAATAATTTATAACTCCTACCCCTCTAAGTTATTATGCAATGGCTTTGTTGTAAACGCGAGTTGACCAAATCAATGTGATGATTGTAATAACCACAATGACAATAAACCCTACGAAAACAGATTGGTTCACGATTGATCCTTCCGCTAATTTTTTAGATGCTTCCACTCCATAATAAAGTGGATTGATATGAGCGAGTACTTGTAACCATTTTGGACCAAATGATATTGGTAATAAAATTCCTGCGAGTAAAGTTAACGGCAATTGTAAACTTGTTATTACAGCAGCAACTCCACCCACGTCTTGGAAAATCAAACCTAGACTTCCAGACCATGCTGAAAACATCATCGTAATAATTGAAAGTAATAGTAATTGTAGTAAAATACCTACTAAGTGAACTTCATACCCAAATAAACTTGAGATTACTAAAACGATAGTTGCTGGAATAAGAAACGCTACGACATCTTTTAATACCCCACCCATTAACATGGCGAATCGACTTGCAGGGGTTACACGTAAACGTTCAATAATCCCGCTCTTTAGGTCAAAAACCATTGTCCATCCTGTACCCGTCCCTGAGCTAAATGCTAAGAGAACTAGAATTCCCGGCACAAACATTTCCAAGACCTGGGCTGTATTCATGGCAGGATGCGTTATATTTTTTAATAATGGACTAAACAACAGTATATACAACAACGGAGTCATCAACCCAGAGATTACCCAAGCAATTTGACGAGCTGACTCTTTTAATTTACGAACAAAGAAAATATTCGTTTCCCGTACTACTTGCATCATTGTTCTCCTTCCTTTCCGCCATCACGTAATTCCTGTCCAGTTAAGGCTAAGAAGACATCATTTAAAGATGGCATTGATAATGATATATTTGCCAATTCGATATGATGTTCTTTCGTGTATTCAAAAATGTGAGCAACTAATTCTTCGCCTTTGGAAGTGTAAATGGTAAAATTCATACCCGTTTCTATCACATTACCAATTGCTAATTGATTAAAGAGCTGTTTCATTTTTTCAGCGTCTCGTGAATTTTTCAGTTCTATCGAAATAGCTTCCCCTGAAATCTTTTTCTTTAATTCTGTTGGTGTTCCCTCAGCAATGATCTTGCCGTGATCTAGAATAATTAAACGGTCACTTAAGGCGTCAGCTTCCTCTAAATAGTGAGTGGTAAGGAAAATTGTCATTCCATTGTCTCGTAATTTTTTAATATGTTGCCATAAATTAGCACGGTTTTGTGGATCAAGTCCTGTCGTTGGTTCATCTAGAAATAATACTTTTGGTTCATGTAAAATTCCTTGAGCAATCTCAACACGACGTTTTTGCCCCCCGGACAATGTGCGAACAAAGCGCGAAAGCAATTCATGAAAATCAAGCAACTTACTCAATTTGTCAATTCTTTGCGCTGTAACATCTTTTGAGAGTCCATATAATTTCCCTGATAATTCTAGATTTTCATGTACTGTTGCGTTTGGATCAGCACCACCAAGTTGACTAACATAGCCTATTTTCGTACGAACCTTTTTGGCATCGGTTAAAACATTACATCCAGCTACATCAGCCGTTCCGCCACTAATTGGTAACAATGTTGTTAGTATTCGTTGCGTTGTGGTCTTGCCTGCTCCACTTGGTCCAAGAAAACTAAAGATTTCACCTTGATAGACTGTAAAGCTAATATTATCAACGGCAATAATTTTTTCTTTTTTATTCCCATAGGTCATACTTAAATTTTCCACACTAATTGCCTTGACCATAATAGTCAGACCCACCTTTCTTTATAAACTTTTTTTCATGTAATGTGCGAGTAATAACATCATCACGGCTAGTGCCACAACTAATGGGATCCAACTGAAGATCCATAGTTTTAAAAATAGCAGGAAAACAAATGCACCAATTGCTAAAATCCAAACCGCTGCTGTCATCAAACCAAATGTTTGTGCATTACCTGAAGCTTCAAAGTTTTTTGCCCATTCATTATGTTTTTCAGCTTCTTTTAATACCCAGGATTTACGATAGTCAGATTCCGTAATTATTAAGAACGCAATCACACCAATGCTCGGTAAGGCAAAAGGGATTAAAATCGCAAGCGCACCTTCTAATGACTTGGCTTCACCGAATACCAACAATGGCACAAGTAAGGCGCCGAATAAGAAAACGAATACCGCAATGGCGTAGATTGATGCACGTAATGGACGCATTGGGTTACGCGTTACCGTTTCTTGCGTTAAGCCCATATAAACAAATCCTGCTAATGGAATGGCTAAGAACACCATCAATACACCTGTTAAGGCTTCAACTTTACCAGATGCAAGATAACTTAAACCTGCACTAATCAATCCAAATGCGGCAAGAACGCCTAAAATAGTATAAATAGCGGCACGTGGTTTTGTAACAAAATGTCGTAATGACATATACTGAATTTCAAACACTTCTTTCTTTTTCGCTAAACTCATTTGGTCAGCGATTTTATTGATGTCGGCAAACTCTATTTCAATTTTTTTTAAAGCTTCAGCACGTTTCAAACCAGTTGCTTCTAAGCTGTTCAAACGGTCTTGAAGATTCGTTAATAATTCCTCCTTAAAATCAATAAGTTCAGGTGATTCTTCATATTTTTCAAATGCGTTGTCAATAAATTCTTTTAGTTCCATGCATTATACCTCCGTAAATAATCGTTCCAAAATCTTCTTTGTAAATTCATAATCTTCAAGTTTTTGGTGATACAACGCACGACCTTGTTCAGTGATGCGATAGTACTTTCTACGACCACCTTGCGTTTCATCACCCCAATAAGATTCAATAAAACCATCCTTTTCAAGACGTTTATAACTGGAATAAAGCGTTGTTTCCTTTAATTCATACAATTTTTCCGTTTTTTGCAACACACGGTTATAAATTTCAAATCCATAGCGGTCGCGATCCAGCAAACTCGCTAAAACGATTGTATCCGTATGTCCGCGCAAAATATCACTTGATAATTTTCCACTCATATTTTCACCATCTCTTTTTGTTCATCGGAATACTACGACTGTCGTGTATTGAATTATTTTTTTAGGCGAGGACTTCTTTTCCCCACCTCCTTTCAACATAATTGTATGTCGTATTACTACGACTGTCAAGTATAAAAATTAAATTATGTAGTGACCTCCATTTTGAAGGATTTTCGAATCAAAAATGTCCGTGTTTTCGGGCTTCCTACCTGTTTTTTACCATTTTTTCGGTTTTTTTTGTACAAATACAAAAAAATCTAAACCAAAAATTACTCATCATTAAATCAAATAATAATTCATTTTTGACTCTTTAGTACCTATTAGTGTTTTCAGGTACTATTTTTTTCAAGAATAGTACCTGTCTGATTAAAAGTCTATTTATTAGATTTGAGTAATATTATTTGTTGGTTGGCGGACTAATGCCCTGTTAAAATTACTCCCGCAAAGTTTCCATATCCCACACTTGACTAACCCAGTCCTCATAAAATGCTGGTTCGTGTGACACAAGGATGAGTGTACCCTTATAATCACGCAACGCCTGCTGTAGTGCTTCTTTCGTAATCTTATCCAAATGGTTTGTCGGCTCATCCAATAAAAGTAAATTGCTATCTGCCAACTGTAGTTTGCATAACCGCACCTTTGTCTGCTCGCCCCCGCTTAAAGTAGTTAGAGGCTGAAAAATGTGTTCCGTCGTTAACCCGCATTTAGCCAATTTGGTTCGGACCTCTTTTTGTGTCAAGTCCGGAAAAGCGGACCATACTTCTTCCAATGCGGTTTGGTTTCCTGTTTCCTGTGCTTCCTGGGAAAAATAGGCTGGTATCACGCGATCACCGATTGAAACAGAACCCCCGAGCTCTGGTAATTCACCTAATAAGGTTTTCAATGTCGTTGTTTTTCCAATTCCATTTTGGCCGGTGATTGCAACTTTTTCTCCACGCTCAAGCTTTAAATTAATACCGGAAAATAATGGCTTTCCATAGCCAATGTCTAGATCCTTTGCTTCTAGAATGACCCTTGTCGGCTGCTCAGACACCGTGAATGAAAAGGCAGGTATTGGGTTGTTAATTGGTTTTTCAATGCGCACTATTTTTTGCAGCTTTTTCTCCCGGCTTTTCGCTTGTTTCGCTGTGGATGCCCTTGCTTTATTTTTCTGTACATAGGTCTCCAGTTTTTGAATTTCTTCTTGCTGCCGTTCGTATTGCTGATGAATTTGTTTCTTTCGCAGTTCATAGGCCTTTGTGAAATCGAGATAGGTCCCTGGATAGCGGTTGAGCTGTTTATGTTCCAGATGGTAAATAACATTCACCACGGCATTCATAAATGTAGTATCATGAGTAATAAGCATAAATGCGTGTGGATAGTTTTGTAAATAATCCCGCAACCATGTAATGTGCGCTGTATCCAAATAGTTTGTCGGCTCATCAAGCAAGAGCACGTCTGGCTGTTGCAAAAGCAGTTTTGCCAGCAGTAATTTGGTCCGCTGACCGCCACTTAATTCTTCTACATCTGTATCCAATCCCAACTGGGTCAGTCCCAAGCCATCAGCAACTGCTTCAATTTGTGCATCAACCCCATAAAAATCATGCTGCTCCAATTTCATCTGCAATGTGCTATATCTGTTCAATAGTCTCTCAAGCTGTTTCTCCGTGTTGTTTGCCATTTGTTCTGTAAGCGAAAGCATTTCTTTTTCGGCATCATACAATTCCTGAAACGCCCCCTGCAAATATGCTCGCAGGCTTTGCCCAGCGGTTAATTCAATATGTTGTTCTAAATTTCCGGACCGCGCTGCTGGATGCCAAACAATATTTCCGGCATCAGGCAGCAATTGGCCTGTGATGATCTTGAACAATGTTGATTTTCCAGCACCGTTTGCACCGACAAGGCCAATATGCTCACCTTTCAGCATGCGGAAAGATATATCATGTAAAACACTTTTTTCACCGTAGCTATGAATCAATCCATTAACTTCCAAAATACTCATCATTTCTCTCTCCTTATTTGGTATTTCCAAACACAAGAGAAAAGAAAGCGAAGATCACTTTTGCATAAAAAAATGACAGAGCGAGATAGTGCCCTGTCAGTATCAAACAATACCGTCAAGTGGAGACGGCTTTCATCGTTAGATAAAGAAAGCTTTCAGGTGTTTTATCCGCTGTTTACAACTTGTGTTTGGCTCATTAAAAAAGGGCATACGTATCCCGTTGTTAAGCAAAAACAAGTTGAAGCACAGCAGATAAAAACATTGATAAAGCTCCCTCCTTCACCATAACCTCATGTAATATCACTATTTTAACAGTTAATTTATCCATTTTCAAAAAATATATGCTATTAAATAAAAAATGCTACTATGTGTGTGATGGTAAATACGACTGAATCTTATAAAAACATTTACCATCATTGCTTTTTTAGTATCTTTCCAGAAATACCCGAAAGATTTCAAAACCTTTTCGCTTCAAATCTGTTCAGGTAAATTGGCCCATCTTTATAGAACTTCCTTTTGTCATTAACATGGTAACTGTCTAGTGTAAAGATATCATGATCATCACTAAATACTTCAAATACATCTCTGGATTTTCCGTTTGCTTCATTTTGAATTAATTGATAATCCTTGATTCCAAATCGCTTTTTTGTAACTTCATCCAAGGGTTCTTTGTCTTTCTTGCCATATTGCGTTTTATACCTAACATAAAAAGTATTTTTTTGGACTTCTAAACAAAAATTAAATGTTTTCAAGTCCATTAACTCACCGAATTCATTAATCATGTTTGCAGTGTGAGAATCTTGATCATAACTTAGACTCCACTCGTGCTCGCGAATTTTTTGGATCTCCTGTTGAAACAAACTTTCCATCGAGTTCCCCCATTTATATATAACTAGTTAAAACTAACTGCCATCCCCATAGTTCTATTCATTGCTTTTGTTGTCCGCTATGCGTCGAAGCGTTACTGGCTCATTCTTTTCCATCGTAGCTTTATAAAGTACAATGTTACCTGAAGGTGGGATGGAAGCATCGGAATACATCTCAAAGTTTTCATCTAATGCGATTGTCCAAGCTGCATGGTCATCTTTCATCAGCACAATAGCAAGTGTGCCAAACTGCTGGATATGATCCCAATCAAACAATTCTGTTTTTCCATTTTCCGTAACTGTGATACCCTCTGTATTGTTGATCACCTCTGCATTATCCCCTTGATACCGGCCATGCATTTCCGCTCCGACATAATAATAAGATATACCATTGCCGCGGTAACCATAGGTGCCAATGAATTGGTGAATCGAATTGTCGGCTGCTTTGTATGTAACTGCTGCAACATCGTTCGCTAACCATTTCACTTTATAGTCCCCATCCGTTTTATAAGGCAATTTTTCTTTAGGACGAGCCAGAATATCGAAATAGGATCGATAGTAAACCGCCTCCCCACTCTCCGTATCCTCTTTAATCGATAATACATGTTTAAAATCCGGTGAAATACTAGTTATATTTTTGATTTGCTGGTTACTTTTCACTAGCAATACTCCATTAACAATAATAAAAATGACAACCACACCAGCACCAATCTGTTTCCACCTTTTCGTCGTTTTAAGCAGCAGCAAAATAGCCAGAGCTACACAGATGACACACAAAATATTAATGATATAAAAGATCCGGTTATCGATATACTCAGCTTGAAATTTGGCATGGATGAAGAAATAACCCATTTGCAAACAGAAAAATCCAATGGCGAACACGAAAAGGAGCCAGCCGATAATCTGCGTTAATTTATTCGTCTGTTTCATTCGACTCCACCTCCTTAGAAAAATCCCATGTCTGGCCATTATCCTTTGAAATAAATTTGCCTTTTACTTTTCCACCTAGATAGTCCCCGTTAGGTCCTTGGTTAACCAAAACTGCTAAATGGTCCCCTTCTTTCATAGGGACTTCCGCACTAACAAAAATGAGATCATATTTTTCTGGCACGTTAAAGGTTGCTTTCTCCCACGAATTTCCGGCATCTTGTGTAACATAAACATCTGGATCTTCCGGATTAATCGTTCCAAAAGATAAAAAACCTGTATCCTTGTCGACAAAACCACCATCTGCAATTAATCTTGTAGTGTCCGGCCCATTGGTTTTCTCCCAGCTTTTCCCACCATCATGGGTTAAAAATACACTCAATCCCTCCTGTGACATCGTACGATCGCCGGAAACAATAACATAGCCGAAGTCATCATTTAAAAATGCGACTTTTCGAAAACGAATCGATGGATAAGGATCTGTCACAACGGAATCTTCCCATGTGTTACCTTGGTCAAGTGAATAAGTTAAGACTATTTTTTGGCTCTCCCAGTTGGCACCTTCCGAATACAAAAAGGCAACTCGATTTTTCGTCAGTATATAGCTATCATCAATCAGTTCCTGCTCGCTTCCATTGTAATCCCCTGCAAATAATTTATCTTTGTCAATGGGTACGTTAATCCAGTTCTTGCCTTTGTCGAAAGTAATGTTTAGCTGATCGTTTTGTAATGAGTAATCAATGGTATGTTCGGCATACAATTGTTGTACCGGCTCCTCCGTTTGTTCTTGCTGTGCAGCTTGCTCCTCTATTGCTGTATACCACGGCATAGATAACGTTTTACTATGGTTTTGGTAAAAGAATGAAGCTATAACTAAGCCAATCACCATTACACCGGTCATGGCAAGGATAAAATTTTTCACCAATAAGACTCCCTTATAAAAATGATTTTCCTCTATAAGAATAGCAGAAATAGATTTCGAAATATATTGATTTGTATTCGCTTTAATCTGCTTGCTCTACCAAGTTTTTCTTGTTAAAATTTAGATAATTACCAACACAATAAGGAGGTTATGGAAAATGACCTACTTGGATAAAAACAAAACCTATACACTAGAAGAATTTTTACTATATGTGAAGGAAGAGCGCGCAGAGTTATATGAAGGCACTCCTGTTTTTATGGCACCCGCTTCTTTCCAACATGAGAACATCATTGCGAATTTGAGTAGACAATTCGGGAACGCACTACATGGTAAAACATGTTATGTATTTGGCAGCAATCTGCAAGTTGTTTTTCCGTTTAAAAACGAAAAAAAAGGAAAGGACGATGTAGTTGTATTACCCGACATTTCCGTTATTTGTGACACGAGCAAACTGCGTAATAAGCGTTGTTATGGGGCGCCAGATTTAGTTGTAGAAGTACTATCTCCAAGTACAGGACGTAACGACCGCTTGCTAAAACGAAATTACTATGAAAAAGCCGGTGTAAAAGAGTACTTAATCATTGATGGTCAAAATCAATACATTGAAAAATACGTTCTCCATGAAAATACACTCAAGTTAGAAGAAATCTATACCAGTGAAAATCAACCTTTCTGTTCCACATGTTTTCCGGACATTACTTTTTCTCCTGAAGATATATTTTCTTTCCAGGAAAACGATTGAATATATCTATACACCACAAGGTTGCCCCGGCGGATTATAAACAACAACTTTAGCCTTATTACCTGTGAAAATTTTCCCGGGGCGTTCAACAATCCCGACAATCCCCCTACATCCCAATGCTAATTTCACAAAGCGTGCTGCCATTTTAGGCTTGTCCGGATATTGTTCCTGAATGACCATTCCGGGTTGCGTGCACGGCAGATTTTCCCCTTCACACAAAATCCCTGCTCCGCTCGGAAAAACAATTCGACTACCTGGCGTTAACCTCGTTAGATCTTGGAACCCGCGTAGTACAATATTTGCACCTAACCATTCTGGCAATATCCGCTCTACACCAAGTTTTTCTGCAACTAGATCACATTCTTCTGCTGAAACAATGGAAATCTGTCTTCGATTGAAAATTTCCGTGCCACGTTTATACATCGTTTCCCTTGCTCCAGCTAATTTGGTTAAACCAAAATGTAGATCCCCGGGAATTCCGCCATATTCCAGGTTCGCTTCTAAAACCTTATTGGTTACAAAAGTATCGGACTGATTAGCGATCAATATAGAATCAACTTGAACCTCATGATCTTTCCACATTTTAGTACCTCATTTCGAATATATAACTACCTTTTGAAAAACAAATACTACTCTTACTGATTCTCCTTGATTACTTACCACACTCACTAGCTCCCCTCCTCCTTATTTATCGGGATAAAATACGATTCACTTCAAAAATATTTTAATTATTGAACGGTTTACTTTGCTGTAATTAAGCGCTTTGCTATTTTTGCTAACCTTACAATACCCTTTTCAAGCTCGGCTAACGACGCATAAGAATAGGATATCCGTATATATTGGGTTGCATCACGATCGTACAGGTGTCCTGGATTAAGTAATATCCCCTCTTTTAAAGCTTGTTCAAAGAGGTCCCGGATCGATAGTGGTGGAAGTATGCGTACCCATATATAAAATCCCCCTGTTGGAATTTCCCACGAAGCAATATCTGCAAAATGTTTATCAAGCAGTTCAATAACAGTGTCCCGGCGAATTTTAAGTTGGTTCCTGATTTCAACTAAGTGCTCTTCATATAATCCACTTGAGAGCCATTCAGCCGCGGCCCATTGCGATAATGCGCTAGAACCATAATCAGTCTGCATTTTTATATCGGAGAGTCGTTCGACAACAGGCTCAGGACCAATAACCCAGCCAATTCTAAGTCCCGGGCTAACCGATTTGGACATACTTCCAAGGTAAAGAACCATTCCATTTTTGTCACGCGCCTTTAACGGTCTCGGAGCAGCAGAATCGATCCATAAATCCCGGTAAACATCATCTTCAATTAGGGGTAGGCTTAATTTTTCGCATAATGCCATGAGATCCTTTCTTCTTTCTTCCGTCATAAGCGTACCTGTGGGATTATGAAATGATGGTATCGTATACAACAAAGCTCCATTGTACTGTTTTTTGTATTTCTGCATTATCGATGTTTGAATACCCTGTTCATCCATCGGAATTCCAAATAATCGAATGCCAGCAGACTGAAAGACATGAACAGAATACAAATAGGATGGTCTTTCAAGCAATACAGATGACCCCGGATGTAACAGGCCAAGGGAAATTAACTGTAAAGCTTGTAGTGATCCTGAGACAATTAAAATCGATGAAGGAGATGTATGGATCCCCAATTTCTTTAAATGTTTTGTTAGTTGCTGACGTAAATAGAGATCACCTTTTGCTTCTTCATATCCTAGTGACATTTTCCTGACTGCAAGTTGTTGAAAAATAGTTTGCATTTGTTTATTTGGTAAAAGCTCAGGTGAAAGTTCCCCTGTCCCTAGCCGAATCATATCGGTACGGAACTCAGCATCGTTAATCTCCTTAATAGTTGGCAAATTTGGCCGGTGAATCCCTGCTTCTACATAAGCATTCCAATTGGGTGGTGGACTGGAGGCCATGAGACTCCATGTATTATTAACAACTTTTGTCCCGCCTCCCCTTCGCCCCGCAATTAAACCTGCTGCTGTTAATTCATCTAATGCCGTTACAATCGTGCTTCGGTTGACATGAAAAACTTCAGCCAATGTCCTTTGTGAGGGAATTTTGGTTCCAATCGTCCATTCCCCATGGATGATTTTTTCCTTTAAATATTCCTCAATCTGTTTATGTATAGGTGTTGCTGCCTGCCGATCTGGCTGCCATCCGAAATGGTTCATTTCATTCTCTCCCCCTAAAGGCATTATATAATTTGGTTGGCTCAATATCCATCCAAATGGTTGGAGACAAATCGTTTATGTTCCTCTAAAATAATAGCAGATTTTATGGGGAGGAAGAATACAAATGAGTGAAGCAATTATCCATGGGTTTATACTAGCATTAGGGCTTATTCTTGCCTTAGGTGCCCAAAATATTTTTGTCTTTAATCAGGGAGCCCTGCAGCCAACATTCACAAAGGCGCTGCCGGTTATTATCACAGCGTCCATTTGTGACACATTCCTGATAACGCTGGCTGTTTTAGGAGTATCATTAATCGTATTAAGCCTTGCGTGGCTGCAAATCGTTATTTTTGGTATCGGATTTATCTTCCTAAGCTATATGGGATGGTCGATATGGAACAGTACATTATCCACGAGTGAGGAGACAAGTCAGCTGTCAGCAAAGAAACAAATCACCTTTGCTCTTTCCGTTTCCTTGTTAAATCCGCATGCAATCCTGGATACGGTTGGAGTGATTGGTACCAATGCAATAAATTACACAGGTTTTGAAAAACTAGCATTTACATTAAGCTGTATCATGGTATCCTGGCTGTGGTTTTTCGGTTTAGCAATCGTTGGGCGAATGATTGGCCGGGTGGAAACAGCTGGTAAATGGATGATCCGGCTAAATAAACTATCTGCAATCATTATTTGGCTTGTGGCTGCTTATATAGGAAAAGAATTGGTCGATCTGATCTGGTAAAAATAATGCAATTAATGTAGGAGGAAAATCAAGTGAATGAGCCATTTTCAGAATAATATTATACTTCCATTGCTTCAACAAGGAATGCTTGCTATATTTAAGTAAAATACACTAATTTTTATAAAGGAGGATTGTAAAATGACCCAGTTGGATAAAAACAAAACGTACTCACTGAATGAATTTTTACTATATGTTAAGGAAGAACGTGCAGAACTATACGAGGGTGTTCCTATTTTTATGGCTCCGGCATCATTTGAACATGAGGGTGTAGTTGCCAACCTGATTCAAGAAATCGGTAGCGCTCTTAAAGGAAACACATGTCAAGTGTATGGGAGTAATCTTCAAGTAATCTTTCCATTTAAAGACGAGCAAAAAGGAAAAAATGATGTCACAGTGCTACCCGATATATCCATTGTTTGTGATAAAAGTAAACTTCGTAATAAACGTTGCTATGGGGCACCTGAAATGATTGTGGAAGTACTCTCCCCTAGTACATCCAGAAACGATCGATTGCTTAAACGTAACTATTATGAAATAGCCGGTGTGGGGGAGTATTTAATTGTTGACCATCAAAATCAGGCTATCGAAAAATATGTACTTCATAAAGATGCATACACTCTTGAAGATATTTATTCCAGCGAAAATCAATCTTTCAGTTCAACACGCTTTCCAGATATAGCCTTTTCTATTGAAGATATATTTTCTTTTTTAGATTAAATTAATAAGTAACAAAAAATGGCTCTTCGCTATCTAGTGTGGATACAACAAATTTCTAGGATTGAACTTTCGCCATTAATTATGTTCATTTCACCTTATATCTACTATTGGTCACGACATGAACAAGGCCAAACCGGACAAGGGAATGGGGTTCAATTGCTCGCTCAACATTCTCCACTTGTAACTCAACTAATTGCCCCTGCTCTAGAGTGGACGGAACAAGTGGAAATCAACACTAAATAGCGACGAACCAATAATGTTGACTGAAGACGCTCTCTTCTTTTATTCTATCAGTCTGCCTTTACGAATCAAATGTTTTCCTCTTTTTGGACGATGCATATATCAGTCTAAATCATCTAACTTCTATAAAGTTTGACTATTTCATCTAACTTTTGTTATATTAGATCATATAATCGAATTCACCTATACTTTGGTTGTGGAAGGGGTTGTTTCAATATGTCCAATCAAGTCTCCGTTTTCATCATGGATGTTAGTAATTCGTCGGAAGAACATATTGGGAATGAAGTCAGTGAATATCTAGCACAATTAAAAAATAGCATGACGAAATGGACACAAAATAGAGTGGCGACAAGGATTAGTCACCGCGCGGGCGATGAACTGGTCGTTGTATGCAAGGGTTATGCCACCGCATATGTACTTGCTTTCTATATCAGCCGTATTTGGAAGTTCACCGACCACCTACCTTATTTCGGTCTATCATTTGGTGATATTCAAGCGGATGTAAATACCTTAAACTTAGAAACCTGGATTCATCCATTAATGAAACAAGCGAGACAGGCCAATGATTACCTGAAAAATCAATCGAACAGAAGCCTTTTTCGTTTTGCATTACCACGTTCACAAAGAGAACAAGGCTACACCGCTTATAGCGAGCAGTTTGAAGCATTGATCAATACCGATTTAACGCTAAAGCAGGAGCATATGAACGAACAAACCGACATTCAATCTCTCGTCTGTTCTCTCTATCTCATACTCGGCCAGCAAAATAAAGTAAGCCAATATCTTGGACGAACGACAGCTACTATTTCTCATCATATCAAACAGGGTAAAACACAAGTTATCTTACAAGCCTTTGATGATATGGTGAAGGTGCTGGGTTCATTAGGAGCACCGGATGAGGCATTTCTAGCGGATAAGCTGCAAAGCAATATTAGACGACATATCAACCATCATCTAGGCGATTATTTTCCTGTAGAAAGGAGTTCATCATGACTATTCTATTGCTGCTTCTTGCTCATTTCATCGCCGACTTTTGGCTGCAATCAGACCAAATGGTGAAACAAAAAATCAAATACTTAAAAAAACACATGCTTCATCATCTGTTGACAACAGGGATCACACTGGCAATTATCTGGGGCTATCAATACAGTTTTCAACATGTGATCCGTTATTTTATACTGCCTTTCGTCTTTATAATCGTCACGCATCTGCTGATCGATTGGTTGAAAATAAAACTAGTAAACGCCATGAAAAGCAGGAATCTGGCCAGGCTGGGATATTTCTTGTTAGACCAAGCATTACATGTGCTGATGATACTCATAACCTGTATCCTGTTTTTCCATATGCAGGATCCAGCAATGGCAGAAAAACTATTAGACTTGTATGGAGAAGGTCGTTTAACCCTGTTCGATACAATGTTATTGATGATAATCATTTATATATTGGCGACAAGTGTTAGCGGTCATATCGTAAAGCATATCATTGGTTCCTTTCCGTCAGAACTTGCAAACTTTGAAGGGGCGCTGACATTACGCAATCAAATGAACCATGTACCAGAAACAAAGCAGCCTCAGAAAGAAAATAGTTTCACAGAGGAATATCATTATTATACTTACTCCACTCCGCTGCGTTCACATGGAAAATGGATTGGCTATATTGAAAGATTGCTGGTTATTCTATTAACGGCAATTAGCGCTTACCAGGCGATTGCGTTAATTATCGCGGCCAAGTCGATTGCTCGATTCAAACAGCTAGATGATCGAAACTGGGCAGAATATTTCTTGTTAGGCACCTTATCTTCTATCTTGCTTGGTTTAGTGCTCGGGCTCGTGGTACAAGCGATTTTGTGAAGATTAGTGATTTTCGGCTCTATTAATCCATGGCTGTAAAGACAGCTTGATAAGTATCAGCTACATTATCGGACAAGGGACATGCCGAAAGCTCCCCTTGTCTGACAATGGGTCTTCAATTCCAGCTAAGCTAAGAAATATTGATTCATGCACTGATTGTTCCGTAACAACATCAACTGATTTATTCAGCAATTCTTCAACTACATCCTTAAATCCGATCAAATCGAATAAACTTCTCCCTTTCTCAAATGACGTATTGTCAAATGTTTCTTAGTAAAAACTATTGTCTTTCCCGATTTCATGCGTTTTTATACAAAAAAACTTGCCACCCCCTTAAATTTAGGGTATTAATGAGGTAACCACACACCCATAAACACCCAAAAAGGAAGTGACAAGTTGTTACCTCAATTTATAGCCTATTTGCTTCAATATATCAAGTACCAAGAAAAGATTATTTTTGGGCTCTTAGGAATTATTTTAGGTAAATCGGTCGCTAAAGCTCAATTTGATGAGCCTGTTAATAAGCCTTACAGAAAATTGGAAGTCGATGAAATGCCTGTCATCGAAACCCTGGAAAAACTCGATTTTCAAGAACTTATCCTGAAATACCAAGCTAAACATGGTAAAGTATTAAAACCTGTCGCTCGCCGTAAAAATAGTGTGGTTAAGGTGCCAGCGACGTTAACATGCCCAAAGTGTTCGGCCCCTGCTTCGTATTTATATGCCAACAACGGTGACAAAGGGCAATACCAATGTAAAGTGTGTGGTTGTCTGTTTAATAAACAGAATCGCTTTTTGAAAGAGGCTATTATCAAATGCCCTCACTGCTTGAAAACACTAGAAAGAATCAAAGAACGTAAGGATTTCTACGTTTTCAAGTGTAAAAACAATAATTGTTCCTTTTACCAAAAGAAGCTGAACCAGATGACCGAAGAAGAAAAAGAACGTTTTAAACAAGATCCACAGGCGTTTAAGGTTCGGTATATCTTTCGTGAATTTTACTTTGATTTCAAACCTTTATCCAAGGAATCACCAGTGAATCCTAAAGTGGATCTTTCACGGATCTATGCTTCACCACATACATTAGGACTTATTTTAACGTATCATGTGAACTATGGTCTCTCTGCCCGAAAAACAGCTGCACTGATGTACGATGTTCATCAAATTAAAATCTCGCACCAGACGATATTGAATTACATGAACAGTGTCGCACTCATCACAAAGCCATATGTTGATCACTATCCGTATGAACTATCTAACAGCTTCTGTGGTGATGAAACCTATATCCGCGTGAAAGGACGTTGGCATTATTTATTCTTTTTCTTTGATGCGGTGAAGAAAATTATCCTGTCTTATCCGGTTTCACCAAATCGTGATACACAATCCGCAATCAAGGCATTGGATGAAGTCCTGCAAAAGTTCAAGACAATTCCTGATGACTTAATGTTTGTCGTTGATGGCAACCCAATCTATATTCTAGCCCAGCATTACTTTGCACAACATGGCATTCACTTCGATATACATAAGGTAATTGGGCTTACCAACGACGACCCTGTTTCCAAGGAATACCGTCCCTTGAAACAAATCATTGAACGGTTGAATCGCTCGTTTAAAGGCAACTACAGGGCTACAACTGGGTTTGGTTCCCAGGAAGGATCTGTTTCCTACGTGACGTTGTTTGTGGCGTATTTTAACTTTTTACGGCCACATGCGTCACTAGAATATAATGTGCCTGTAGTTATCCCAGAACTTGAAAAAATGCCAAATATGCCGGAAAGATGGACAAAGCTAATCTCCATGGCTCAGGACTTCTTGATAGAGCAGCAATCGGCCTAGCTTTTGTTTAGCTGAGCCCGACGAACTAGCCATCGGCGCAGCGAACTCTTGACAAACCGAACTGGACAATGGTTTAAAATGGTAAAAGTCAAGGGCTTATTTGTCATGCCCTCTTTTGTTCCCTTCGCCCTTGACACCTCACATGTAAACCATTGTCGTGTTTGTCAAGAGCGATGGCGGTAGTTTTTCTCCTCTCAAAAATTTGGAAGTTTTATTTTGAGGTTGTTTTCATAGAACTTTTTACACTACCTCAAATGAAACAATGAAATCGACATCGCTATTTGTGTCGTCCTCAAGCCTTGCAACAGAGCCAAAAACTTTCACATCGTAAATTCCGTGATTACCAGCAATTTCAGATATTTGTTCCCGCTTATCTTGTAATTGGGAGTATTGTCACAATAAGCCCTTCCGTTTTGTTTTAGCTTATTAATATGTTACTTCTATTATAACGCATTGGGTGAATATTATTTTTCATGATCAAAATTTCGCCTTACTACTGGATAATTTTTTGCTCACCAAGCTTAACGAATGAATGAAATGGGCAACGCCATCTTCATCGTTTGAAAGCGTAATTTCATGACAGGCGTTTTTAATTTCCGGATGGGCGTTTCCCATGGCTGCGCTACTCCCTGCTATCTTTAACATGGATAAATCGTTAAAACTGTCGCCGACTGCGGCCGTATCTGCTAGTGGGATATTTAACTTATTTGCAAGACGTTTTAACGCAAACCCTTTTGAAGCATTGACGTTTTCCAATTCAAAATTATGTTTAGCAGATTTGACAATCGACAACTCTTTCCGCGGGGCAAATTTGGTCCATCCTTTTTTCAGCTTTTCTGCATCAAATGAAAATGCAAGGATATTATAAAATTCCGTATCCATTTGTAACAGGTCTGTAAATGATTGAATATATGAAAATCCTGTTTGGCTGAATTGTTTCCGCGCCGCTTCATGCAGTTCCTGCATATTAGTGTCCGGGTTAGCACTTTTTACCCTGTCCATTTCTATAGCTAGCAGTTCCCGTCCATTATGGGGAGTGAAAATGGAATATTTGCTGAAAACCTCATAATAGAAATCCTCTTGTTCCAGCCACCTTAGGATTTCCATTACAACTTCCTTATGGATTGGTACAGAATGAAAGAGATTCCCATCTGGTTTATGGATGGTGGCTCCATTAGCGCCAATGATCCACGTATTGATTCCTGTCCCCTTAAAGATTTCTTTCACATCAAAATGGGCACGTCCAGTAGCAACGACCACTTCTACCCCACTCGATTGTGCGTCTTTGATTGCCTGTAAATTGTTTTGACTAATTCGGTTTTCTTTATTCAACAAAGTGCCATCCAAATCAATAGCTATTAATCTTATCATGTTATGAAACTCCTTCCCGGTCTTGATCAGCTGTCAGTAGTTCAACATTATATTTGTCTAATAGATACTGAAAGGGTTTAGTTGGTGTTTTATCTGTAATTAATATATCGACCTGCTGAAGATCAGCAAATCCATAGAAGTCTGTAATCCCTAATTTTGTATGGTCAGCCAACACAATAACCTGTTTAGCCTGCTCGATCATTTTGCGTTTTACTACGCCATCCTCTTCATGGGCAATCGTCAGCCCCCTATCCGATATACCGACGACACCGATAAATACTTTATCAACATGGTATTCTGAGAGTTTTTCAACGACAGAGGCCCCGTATAAAAAACGGTGCTCTTTTTGCAGTGTTCCACCTAAAAGCTGGATATTTACTTCTGGTTTGGAGGATAATACTTCTGCCTGGTTAATAGAATTTGTAATAACCGTACAAGAAATATTTGCTATCTGTTCAGCACAAGCTTGAACGGTTGTCGAGGCATCCAAAATAACCCGATCATTACGATAAATCAAAGAGCTTGCTTTTTTTCCAATAATTTTTTTCTCTTCCGATACCATTTGAAGACGACTGGAATAGTTTTTTACTTCATGACTGACTGATGGCAGGATAGCGCCACCTCGCGTGCGTATAATCGCTTTCTCTTCTTCGAGTCTGACAATATCCCTTCTTGCTGTATCCCTTGAAACATGAAAAAGCGAACATATTTGTTCAACGGAAATCCGATTGTTCTTCTTAAGAAATTCCAAAATTGAAACTAACCGCTCTTCTTGATACAAAAAATACACCTACTTTAAATTAAGCATTTGTAAGTAATTATACAGATAAATTATGTTTTTGCAATTATTATTAAGCATTTTAATGCATATATTATTTTATCACGCATAATTACTTAAGCATTTATAAGTAATTATTTGAGCTTCAAAATGGCGAAAAAGTAACTATTAAAATCTTAATTAGCCTTGACCAGAAAACGGTGTTACCTTTCGGGGATTATTATGATAAGTGATTTGGTATTCCGTCAGTGGTAGCAGTTCTTAAAAATTATTTTTCTTCTCCTTTCCCTCCCCACCTTTCCTGCAATTGCCTTATTTCTTCCTTATGTGTAATCTCCTCTTTTGGCGTTTCCAAAATAAACGGAATATCCTTTAATTGTGGTGTTTTAACTAGTTCATCAAATTGTGATTCGGATATATAACCATGGCCGAAAATGTTGGCATGACGGTCTTTCCCTGAACCGGTATCATATTTAGAGTTATTAAAATGGATTGCCTTTAACCGATCAAAGTACCCGAGTTCCATTCCTTTCTCCAGCACTTCATCCCAATTTTCACCATTCCATAGTCCACTTGCAAAGGCGTGACATGTATCCAGGCAAAATCCTATTTTTTCCGGTCGGTTAGATAAGTTGCGGACCTGGACAAGCTCTTCTAATGTCGTTCCAATTGATCCAGGTTTTCCAGAATTATTTTCCAGCAGTATTTTGCAACTGCCTTCCCACTCACTGAGAACTTCATCTAACATATCAATCATTAACCGATAACTTACCAGCGGATCGTCATGGCTGATCTGATTCCCGAAGTGTACTACTACACCAATCGAACCACAGGCATTCGCAATCTCCAAATCATTTCGCAACGATTGAATAACATCATCCCTTTTCTTAGCGCTTTTAGGTGTCAAACTCGTGGGATATGGCATGTGCGCGATAGATTCAAGGCCATGCACTAAGCAAAAATTTTTACATAACATCGCGTCATCCCTGTTAAATTCTTTCACAGACAAACTTCTTGGGTTCTTTGGAAAATATTGAAAAGCTGAAGCATTCATTGATAAGGCAAGTTTTGCTGCCCCAAAATAACCATCCCTTATGGAAACATGACTGCCAAATTTCATGAAACCCCCACCTAACGCTGACATCCTTGACAATAGAACGTTTTCCGAGAAGAAATTTCATCCCTGATAATGGTTCCACCACAACGGTTACATGTCTCTCCATCACGGCCATAAACATAGGTATTCCGATTATAACCACCTGTTTTGGTGTCCCCTACAAACAATGGCTGATCCATATAACCTCCGTATTGGATTGCTCGCTGCAGGATAAAACGGATGGATTGATACAATTGAACCTTCTCATTGTCAGTCAAGTCGTCCAATTTCCGTTTCGGCAACAGCTGGGCATGCCAGGCAATTTCATCGGAATAACGATTGCCAATCCCCGACAGGAATTCCTGGTCAACAAGTGTCGTTTTAACCCTGCCTCTTCGGTTTTTGACAAGCTTCAAAAAAGAATTAGGTGAAAAATTTACATCCAGTGGCTCCGGTCCTAAATCCATTAATTCTTGCTTTGCCTCTTCTTTTGTAAAAAGATGAAGATATCCTAACCTTAATCCAATAAAATAGAGATGGTAGTCACCAAAGGATAACTGCACTTGCACGGTACGATCCGGCTTTTCTTCTGTTGTTCCATAAAACATCCAGCCACCTAGCATGAGGTGTAATAGTAAACAAGAGCCATTTTCAAGGTGAAAGAGTAAATGTTTGGCCCTTCTCTCTATAGCTTCGATCTTCTGATTTTGCACCATATGTTTAAAGGTTTCTGGCTCTACATTAATTGATTTTTCCCGATTAATGATTACTCCCGCTATCGTGTTTCCGCCGATCTTTTGGGTAAGTAACGTTTTATAAGTTTCCATTTCCGGCAGTTCAGGCATTTTGTAACCCCCAAAAAAATGTTAATGATTGCTCCTCAATAATTCTTACACCTGCCATCTGCAAGTCTTAATTAACTCACTGGTCATCCTTACATTCCATAAACAGTCTTAGAATAGTATGGAGGCCTTTTGCAGATCCTATACAGTTCTAAGGGTGAACCTATTAAAAAGAAAGATCCAATCAGAAGAAAAAATCGGGCAAGAAGACCTGAATGTCTCCCTACCCGATTTTTTCAATCTGACTTTTGGTCAATCGTTCCTTCAGCATAATCATCTGAAACTTGTTCATGGGTTTCTGCCAATCCTTGCTCAAACTGGTTTTTTCCCTGATAAAACGAAGGGTGATAATTTTTTTCAGCAATTTTACGGCTGTCTTCCAGGTCGACCTTGTTCTTTTGATTTTTTGGCATTTGAAAACCTCCATTTTTATTTAACTTTCCCTCCGACGATCACCCGTTATTTTTCATCAATCCAATCTTTTCATTCCAATTATCGTTAATAATTTCTTATAAGCCGATAGTATTTCTGCACATTTTGCGTATGCACACTATATATGCCAATACGAATTTAATTAACAACCATATGATAGTAGTGATCCGATTTGAAAAGGAGGTAATTTTAAATGAGTTATGGCGGCAACAATGGATTCGCGTTAATTGTCGTTCTCTTTATCTTGTTGATTATTGTCGGAGCAAGCTATGTAGGAGGCGGTTATTAAGATCTGAAATTTAAGTAATAGCCCCTTTCAGCGTGTTTTATTACACAAAAAGTGGGAGAGCCTTGCCAGGGTTCTCCCTATTCTCTAAAAAATGGATTTGAACAAGAGACACACGCTTATATTAATTCCTTCTTTGAGTCATCACGAATGGCTTCCTTTTTCCTGTTAAATTTTACACCGACTATGAAAAACGCATAGTAATAATAGGACATAAAAGTCGGATTAATTATAAAAAAGTGGACAAGATATGCTTATTACAGAACTAACAATTTAGATATAGCGTGCAGCGAGAATAAAAAGGAAGGGTTTGGTACAATGGATCATCTAAAAGTATTAGGGATAAAATTCATTACTATTTCTATAAGCGTTTTCTCGATATTCGGGATTTTTTTTAATGCTACGTTAATAAATTTGTTTTGGATTAGTTTATTTGTTACAGGAATTTCTTATCTTATTGGCGATTTATTTATGCTGCGGAGATTTGGTAATATAGCTGCTTCCATTGCGGATTTTCCATTAGCATTTCTTTCACTCTGGGTGTTGGGTACTTTATTAATTGAAAGTAGTATTCCGATTGTTATGCTTTCTTTAATGGCAGCTTTCTTTATTACCTTTTGTGAGCCTTTCATTCATACCTACATCATCGAAAACCAACTTTCAGATGATGGACGGACTGATTCACCTAAAATGAGCCAATTACAAACCGAATTCGCTGAGGAAACAGACGGACAAACAATTACCAATAAGGAAAAACATGATAGCTAATTCTTCTATAAATTAATACGCAAACAATAATTACCTGTATCTTTTGAACTGATACAGGCTTTTCTTTTACGAGCTAACTACCTATACGCCCTATTGACAAGTTAATGAATATTTTTATCAATCTTTACTATTATATTATCAACTATTTCAAAAAGTGAATTTTCCTTTGCTCAATTCTTTCATTAGGCGGAAAGGTAAAATTACGAATAATTTAAGTGTTTTTTTGGATAATAAACAGTAAATATGTAAAAGAGGATGTTCAACTATGGAACAAATAGAAAAATTAAAAACTGCAGCTATGGCAATGGCTAGTGATCTAAAGGTACAGACTGTTGGCGGTGCAGAAAAAACGAACAATACTGTTATGGATATGGACTATGTAAATAGCATTTTGCATGATTGGAACGCTATGCCCAAAAAGGCAGCAATCCTTACAATCGAACAATATGGCCCTCCAAACGAGGCTATTTTCAGTCGACTCATCTGGTATAACAATGGACCATGGAAACGGACGATTGTATATCGAGATGAAATACCACATGATTTCCCTCAACCTCACACTGATGTTATAGAGAATTTTATCAACTACTCTGTTCCACTGGACATGTTTAATGAGCTCGCAAAATTTGATGGAAGCATAATAGTTGAACGGACTAGAGGAGAAGTGTCTTCCCGATGTGATATGGAGGCTGCCAATATTCTCGCACTTAATTTAATGAATGATATTGTTACAGGTAAGTTAAATGCTGAAAAAGCACGGAAAGTCTATTGCGAAATTATAACAGCATTTATGATGAACAATTCAACACCATATGCAGAAAGACTTCAATTCGCAGTACCAAAAGGTAAAACGTTTGATACAGATAAGGTCATGATCGTTAATGAGATGTCAAATCAAGTAACTGAAAAAGTTGAGGATGTTCTTAGTAATGATTCGAATATTTAGTGAAGTTTTAAATTAACCTGCTTTTTGTAAGGTAATCGGTTTTTAAAGAAAAAAACTTACCTCTATTTAGTCTTTTGGCGCGCATTAATTACTCCTACTCTTCCCATATTTATTTAATTTACCGACATTCAAATGGAAATATGGGAAATTTTAAATGGTATGCTGTGTTATATGTAGCCTCTTATTATGGTCTAAAGCAAGACTAAAGAAGGATTCGTAAACCTGCTCGAAACCTTATAAAGCAGAAAAACTATTTTGCAAGGAGGTCTTTACCATGAAACACCAACAGATTGACCAAGACGGTCAAAACTCAGATAAGGTCATTGCCTTAAAAGAAGCTGACACAAGGAAGGTGAACCAGTCGAGGGATCACGTTTTCAGTAAATTGAACAATTTAACCTTAAAGAAATTAAAAGACCAGGTCATTGTGATTACAGGGGCATCAAGTGGAATCGGTTTGGTAACAGCAAGAATGGCTGCTGCAAAGGGGGCAAAAGTTGTTGTTGCTGCAAGAAATGAAAAGGCATTAATGGAACTGGTTAATGAATTGCGAGAAAAGGGCCATTCTGCAACCCTGGTACAGGCAGATGTGGGACGCGAAGAAGATGTAAACAAAATTGCAGAGACGGCTATAAAAGAGTTTGGGCATTTTGATACATGGGTTAATAATGCCGGGATATCCATCTTTGGACACGCTATGGAAGTAAGCATAGACGACATAAAGCGTATGTTTGCCACAAACTTTTGGGGTGTTGTCTACGGAAGCAAAGCCGCTGTGAAACATTTTAAAGAAAGAGGTGTCCCAAGTGCTCTGATTAATGTTGGAAGTCTGTTTGGAGACAGAGGGACGGTGATTCAATCGACTTATGCAGCTGCCAAATTTTCTGTACACGGATGGACGGAAAGCATAAGAATGGAATTGGAAAAAGAAAAAGTGCCGGTTTCCGTTACGCTTATCCATCCCGGCAGAATAGACACGCCTTATAATGAACATGCAAGAAGTTATTTGAATAAGCAACCAGCACACAGGGGAATGATTTATCCACCTGAAGCTGTAGCTGAAGCCATACTCTACTCGGCTGAAAACCCGAAAAGAGACATGTTTATCGGTTCCCAAGCAAAAGCTTTATACCTTGTGGGAACGCTTTGTCCACGCTTGACGGATAAACTAATGGAATTTATCATGTATCGAACCCAACATGCTAACAGACCTTCCAAACCACCTGAAGACAGTGCTTTATACCATGCAGGTTATGGGTTGCATGAGAGAGGAACAAATATCGGTTGGATCCGGTCCGGCAGTATGTATGTAAAAGCAGCTAAACATCCCATCTTTTCAACAACAGCAGCAATTGGAATAGGAGTAGCAGCCTGGGCAGCAATGAAACGGAAAAAATAAATTAATTACATTTTTTGAATAAGACACCCTCGCATTAGGTTACTTTAATGAAGGATTGATTCATAAAAACTGGGCAAAATAATCTTGAATTTTAAGAACTGGAGTGAAAACAAATGGAAATGAATGATGAGGAAATCGTTAATTATTTTGATCAATCAATTTCGGATTTTAAACAAGGCAGTAGTCGTCTTAGTAAAAAATTGCCGGAAATGACCCAAGGATACTTTGATTTTACGGAAGCTTGTTTTCAAGAAGGGGAAATCAGCAAAAAACATAAGCAACTGACTGCGCTCAGTATAAGTATTTATGCACAGGACGAATATTGTATTATCTACCATACAAAAGGCGCCGTTGAACACGGAGCAACTGAACAGGAAGTAATGGAGTCAATCGCCATTAGTGCAGCTCTAGGCGGAGGTGCAGCTTTCTCCCAAGGTGCAACACTTGCAATGGATGCGTTTGATTATTACAACCAGAGTTCCAAATAAAAAGGAGTTATATTGGTGGCTGAAGTAACTATTATTGTAAAAGAAGCTACATCCGGCAGTGCTATCCAGGAAATCGAACATTACCTTAATCAATTGGATGGCATAGATAGAGTTTTAGTGGATACAGCTGATGGCGAAGTTAAGGTTGAATATGATGATAAGAAAATCTCAGGGAAACGGATTGTTGACAGCTTGCAGCAGCACGACTTCTTATTGATGTAGCAATTGTCATCTGTTTGTCTGACTCCTTCTTTATCAAGCGTAGATTTTTTTCGATTAAGAGGATGTTCAAAAATTCATTAAATGATAATGCGAAACTTGGGTCACTTACTTGTTTCTCCCTGCTTGGCGAATTCAGCACTTTTCCACGTGCAATATGAACTGAAGAAAGCTTTCCTTGGTGCTCTCACTATGCCGACTCGCCCTTCAAGACCAAATTTTTGTAACTTTGAAGACGCACTGTTATCAACGCTTGATCCATTTGTTTAATATTTCTTATCCCCGTGAATACGCAGGAAAAAGTAGGGAACCTTAAAAATGCAAGGGGATTTATTACATGAAATTAATCAGGAGGATTGCTATGGGAATTTTAAGTGGAAATTCTAACGACGAGCCAATGCACTATGGAGAGGTTTACGGAGCTTGGGCTTTTTTAACTGCCGCTAAAGGATCAATCGCTGGCAACCAGACTCATTTAAATCATGCAGGTGATGAAGACCTGCGAAAATTACTTGAAGAAACTATTCAAGAAGGACAAAACGAAGTTAATCAGATTGAAACGCTCTTAAAAAATAATGGGGTTGATATGCCACCAACCCCTCCGGAACGACCTAAAGCTTCCTTGGAAGATATTCCGGTTGGTGCTCGTTTTATGGATCAGGAAATAGCGGCTGCTTTGTCCACGGAGATAGCTGCGGGATTAGTTGCATGCAGTAAGATGATTGGTCAATCCATCCGAGAAGATATTGCAATGATGTTTGAACAAATTCATACGCAAAAGGCATCGCTCGGAGCAAAAGTTCTTAAGCTGAATAAAGAAAAAGGCTGGTTGATTCCTCCTCCATTACATCATGGTACAGCTAAAGATTGATTTGATGAGATTATGAGTTCATATTTAGTCTATGTTTCAAGGTATCAAATTTTTTGTAATCGACATGGAAAATGATCCCGGCACAAATTACCGGGGTCATTTTAGATCCTTCTGCAAGGAAACAATTTTTTAGCGGCCAAATTTTACTGAATTATTGATTCAACTGTTGTTGGTTCAGTTGTTAAACTATTTGAGCGATCTATTGCAGTGTTACCTATTCCCCTATTCCTCCTTGTTAACAAAGAACAGATTTCTAAACTGGTTAAACGTATCAGAACGTAATCCCAGACGTAAGGTCTCCAGTGAGATTACGTCTAATAAAGCAATATTGGCCAGGTTGACATTCGCCCCTACATGTTTAATAAAAAAAGTTTGCATCTTTTTATTTGGTGCTTCAAAGATTAGTCTTTCTAATGGAATACCCGAGTCAGCAATTTGTTCAAAAATATCAATTCGAATATCGCCATTCTCCCGACATATTCCACTTGTTCCGCTTTCTCTCGCTTCAGTGATGACTTTTGATGCACCAGCCTCTATATCCTCATAAATACTTTCAATCCATTCAGTGGAATCCTGATTATTAGCCATGAAAGAATCTTTATGACCAACTTCGCTAAAGACCGTAAATTCATCTGCAAAATCCTTGATGAACCTGGTTTTGTCACGGTTGGATATAGCGACTGTACCATTGGAAATTTCTACATGACTGCAGTTAAACGTTTTGCAATAGTTGTAAAACGATTCAACCTTATCCTGACTCAGAAACTTTTCGAATAACGTACCACCAAAAAAGAATTCTATTCCATGATCCTGCAAACAGGCTATTTTCCGTTCCAAAAAATGGGTCACAACGGATGTACCCCAACCAAACTTTACAAAATCAATATACTCACCCGAGCTACGAATGGTATCCCTGAACAAATTCAAGGGAACTCCATTATCAATGATAACCGTTAACCCTTTTTCTCTTGGTTTTGCTTCCCTTGTTGGTAGTATTAATCCCGATTCCGTCATACATTAACCCTCTCAATCTTTGGAATTTCGCTAGTCGTATTCATCTTCATAACGAAGTCCGTATTGATCTCTTTTAAACAATTATTAATATCTTCACGTAAAAATACCGGATTTTCTTCGTCAAAAAATTTTTCTGCTACATGGGAATGTTTGATTCTTTCTTTTACCTCCTGGGCTGAAATTAAATTTGAACTACCTTCCAGCATACTTTTGATATACTCTGCACAAGCAAGATCATCGTCCCCGCTCGGATGGGAGGCAATAATATGAATCATTTTCCCGTTTACGGCTGCCATTTTTTCTCTAATAAAAGCTGCCGTTTGTTTGGCATTTGAAAATCCGGTAACAAAGACATGCTTGGATGCCAAACAATTTAAAGCAGCCCGTACCCCATTCGTTGTCTTTTGTACAAGTGTTTTTCCTGTAAGATTTAGTTGTTTAATATGAGATGGCGAGTTATCCAAATCGAATCCTTCGATAGCTAAACCATCTACCTCCCCCGCCAGCAGGAAGTCAGGATTTTCCTTTTTTATTTGTAACGCCTGTTCTATTGAATCTGCAAGAAAAATACAATGCACCCCTTGTAAAAAAGCATAATGTGCTACCGTAAATGCACGAATAACATCAATAACAATCGTAATATCAGCAGCTTTAGGGGGTGCCGCATTACCTTGGTAAATGATAATCTGCATTCGTTTTCCCCACTAACCTCTAAAAAATTGGATACAAATTTCGTGTAATTATCCGAACCACATACACTAAGTATATTCGCCTATTATATAGTCGTTACAATTATTTCTAAATCCAGTCTTTAAGAGGATGTTCAAAAAATCACCAAATGACTAACCGGCGAATCTCTTCGTTAGCAGCGGAGGATCTTCTGCTAAAAACTGTCCCACGACAATTACCAACAGCAAAATTCAGTACGTCCTGTTCAAGCCCAGTTCCGGGAGCAACGCCGTCTCGACCATTCAGTGACTTTTTGAACACGTAACTTTAAACAAAATAGGCGTTTTATCTTTAACAAACCTTGATCCATTTGAATACATTTATTTCAGGCAGATACCCACGCAATGGATTATTACGAAAGAATCTCATTGTTAGTTAAATGTTAGGTGGTAAAAAATGGAGGAAAAATTAACGTATGATAACTGGAACGACCAGGTTCAAGCGAAGCTCAACGCACGTTTAAAAGATTTCATGGACGTGATTAAGTGGGCCTTTCAAGTATATGAGGATAAAATCTTGTATTCTTGCAGCTTTGGAGCAGAAGGAATTGTTTTAATTGATCTGATTGCCAAGGTTAACCCCTGCGCAACGATAGTCTTTTTGGATACAGGTTTACATTTTCCCGAAACCTATTCCCTCATCGAAGAAGTGAAACAAAAATATCCCAACCTTAACATAAAAATGGTTAAACCGTCGTTGACTGTGGAGGAGCAGGCAGCTGAATATGGTAACAAACTGTGGGAGCGTCATCCAAATCTATGCTGTCATATCAGAAAAATTCAACCACTGGCGCGGGAGCTATCCCGTGTAGATGCCTGGATTTCCGGGTTAAGACGGGAGCAGTCAATTGGCAGAAGGAATATAGCGTATATTAACAAGGATGATCGATTCAAAAGCATAAAAATTTGCCCGTTAATTCATTGGAAATGGGATGATGTTTGGGAATATATCAAATTAAATAACCTCCCTTACAATAAATTGCATGACAACAATTATCCAAGTATCGGCTGTGAAATGTGTACACTTCCAGTTAAGGATGGAAGAGACGCACGATCGGGCAGATGGGCAAACTTCCAAAAAAGCGAGTGTGGGCTGCACCAATAAGTAGGGGCTGTTTTGAGTGATAACAATACTTTTATTTATCGTTGCTTCCTTTTTTGCTATCAATATTGGTGCAAGCGGTGCCGTAGCATACATGGGAATTGCCTATGGAACTGGTGCAATAAACAAACAAAAATTGCGTTACTAGTTTGTGAGGTAGACGTCTTTTTCGGTGCAATCCTGGGAGGTGGAGAGGGTTGTAAAAACACTGGGGGTCGGGGATTGTCCCTGGGAATGTTATCTCCATTCATGTCGCACCTCATCATCCTTACTTCGGCCTCCATATCTCTTTTTATCGCCAATCTAAGTGGTATTCCTTTGGTTACGGTTAGGGCCGGTATTGCTTTTAATGTACTGTTGTTGAGACATTGACCGTAATTATTATGTATTGGTTACTCTTTCCCTTACTTTCCCTTTTACTGGCATTTTCCGTAAATAAAGTAATCTAAATTATCGACAAGAAGTGATTGAAAGGTAAATGGTTGAAGTTTATGGGTCTATTAGGCATCATAACCGGCTTTTTGGAGACGTTTTCTGCAGGGCTAATACGATTGACCAGGGAAACCTCGTTGGCGGGTTTGTCGCGCTAGGCGCCATTCTTCTCGGTGACAATGTACTTGAAACAAATGGCAAACGGATTACAACTTTGAAACTGATAATTAATTAATCCTAAAAAGGGAACAGGATTTCTACTATTCACCTGTTCCCATTTCTTATGGACACTATTTTTTATTATGATCCTTTTTGTTTGCCTTATTGTACCTTTATACCTCTATTCATATATCTCATCTGCATTTTTATAGCGCAATTTTTCCGAATCAATCCTATCTTCCTCGTGATTGTTTGCGTCTCTATTCTGTTGTCCCTCAGCTCTTTTATCATACTTCATTTCCTGGTTCCGATTACTTTTTCGATTCCTTATCATGTGATAAATTCCTTTCTTGTTAAACTAATTGCACGTATAATTTACCCAGAATTTCTCATTTCAAACGGAAAGGCTAACAACTATACCCTCTATGCTAAAAAGGTCTGTGTTTTCAAAAAGTCACGGCAAGCCATCTCCAGAGTTCACCGCTTCTCATTTGGCAGCTTGTTAAACATCTTTAATAAGCCATGCTAGCATCATGATAATACTTAAATTCCAACAAATTATTTGCCGGATCAAGCAAAAAGAAGGTCAGATGTTCCTCCTGTCTGCCTGCAAACCGTACCATTGGCTCCTTAAAAAAGGGCAGGTCTTCCTTAATTGCCATTTGCAACGCCTTGTCGTACTCTTCCTTGGCTAAAAACGTAATACCAAAGTGGCGCGGGTACATTTTCGGATTTTCGTCTACATGATTCGGACTTAGATGACATACCACCTGGTCACCGAAAAAATCAAAGGTTACGCGATCAGCATACCTCCTTGCAAGCTTGCACCCCAACTTTTCATAAAATTCTACTGTCTCATCTAACTCCTTACATGGTATCGCCAAATGAAACACTTTATTTGTTTCTCTCATATTAATTCCTCCCGCTTTAACTGAGTTGTAAATACTTGGATAACAGCAATTACATAATTCCACCTTTGCAGGCTGTTATTCGGCTGTTTTTTCGCTAAACCTTATACGAGCGGTTTTGCTTCGTGTCAAAAAATATATAAATCTTTTTCCCAATTCCCGTCCTTATGTGTACAAGTAGTGCATATAATGAATGAAGTACAATACAGGAGGAAAAAGATGTTTACCATATTGGAAAAAGCAATTATTGGCATGGCGCTTTTACGGATATTATCAGGATGTATCGAAATATTTGCCGCCTATCTGATGATCCGCTTTAATGAAGTCGAAAAAGCGCTAATTATTAATACTTCACTTGCCTTGATCGGGCCTTTAATTTTGGTAATTACGACTGCGATTGGCATATTTGGCATTGCCGACAAGCTATCATTTGGAAAGTTTTTTTGGATTATTATCGGTGTTGGTTTCATTCTCTACGGTGTAAAAAGCAACTAATCGTTTCTAATCGAGTGAAAAAAATCAATCTTTACCTACATAACGAAATTTTTCTTCTGCTGGCGATCCATTATTCGCCCCAGAATTTCTTCCAAATACATGGAAAATGCTGGGTGGGTGCGCTGCCGCGGCCTTGGTAAATTAATTACCTGATTGAGACTGACCTTTCCGTTTTCAATTAAGATAACCCGATCTGCCATTGCGACTGCTTCTTCCACATCATGTGTTACGAGAATGGAAGTAAACTTATTTTTTTGCCATAATGATGCAATCAGGTCCTGCATTTCGATCCGGGTAAGTGCATCAAGTGCACCTAGTGGTTCATCAAGCAGCAGGAGTGATGGATCATGAACCAATGCCCTTGCCAGTGCTACCCGCTGTTTTTGTCCGCCAGATAGTTTCGCCGGATATTCCTTCATCCGATCTTCAAGCCCGACTTGCCTTAAAGCTATTTTTGCCTTTGCTTTTGCATCCTTTGCCAGGCCGATACAAACATTATCAATAACCCGCTTCCAAGGCAGCAAGCGGCCATCCTGAAACATGATTCGCGCATGTTCATTTAATTGTGTCAGCGGCTTATCATTAATTCGGATTACCCCTTCATTCAGTCTTTCCAGACCTGCAATTAATCGGAGCAATGTACTTTTGCCGCATCCGCTTTTCCCGACAATGGCAACAAATTCTCCTTTATGAATAGAAAGTTCCAATCCATTTAAAACAGTTCGATCGCCGTAACCCTTCTGAACATCTTTAAGCAGTACATGTTCTTTTTGTTCCGGAATTACTTTCACTTGTCTCCATCTCCTTTACCAGCCATTACATATTCCACTGAAGTAACCTCCGTTCCAAATATCTGGCGATAACATCCGATAATTTCCCGAACAAGGCATATAGTACAATACTAAGCACAATGACATCCATCTGCATAAATTCTCTGGCATTCATAGCCATATACCCGATTCCGGAATGCGCTGAAATCGTTTCCGCTACAATCAATGTTAACCACATGACCCCCAGCGAAAAACGAATCCCTACGAGGATGGAGGACATTGCCCCGGGGAGAATAACGTTGAAAAATAGTGCTCCCCCTTTCAGTCCATATGCCCTCCCCATTTCGATTAAACTTTTGTCAACTGATTTAATACCATGATAGGTATTGATATACACTGGAAATAATACCCCTAAAGCCACTAAAAATATTTTCGATGTTTCATCTATTCCAAACCATAGGATGACAAGTGGGATTAATGCCAAATGCGGTATGTTTCTGAGCATTTGGATAGAGGTATCAAAAACGAGGTCAGCAAATCGAAATACACCGTTAAATAAACCAAATAAAAAGCCGATAATCCCGCCAATGAGAAATCCGGCCAGTGCTCTCGTAAGACTGATCGAGACGTGGCTGAATAATTCCCCTGTTGATACCAGCCCAATAGCAGCTTGAAATACCTTTGTCGGAGCTGGTAAAATCCTTTCTGGAAGGGCTCCTGCCCATGAAAGAAGTTGCCATCCCGATAGTAACACCAGCGGAATACACCATGGGATGATTTTCACAGCCGCTTCCTTTCCTTTGGGTCTCACAAGCATGATCCTCCTTCTTTACTTCGATTGTTCTTGCATGACATCCGCTACGTTTATTTTTTTCGGAATAATGTTCAAACGATAAAACGTATCGGCAATTTCCTGTTGCTCCTGGATGATTTCTTCACTAATCGGATCAACACCATAGATGCGTCGCTCGACCGCTTTTTTGATCGCCTCTTCTTCAATATTTAAAATCGGAGCTAGCATCGCAACTAATTCCTCATGATTGTTGTTCGACCAATCAGACGAGTTTTTTATTTCTTCCATAACAACATCGATCAGATCCGCATGATTTTCAGCAAATTGGTCATTCGTAATAAAAAAATCCCGGTCGGTTGTAATCCCTTCCCCATTAACAAGCAGGGATGCATTGGAAAAAAGTTCCGTTGAGGCAGTATATGGATCCCAAACTACCATGGCATCTACATCTCCTTGCTCAAACGCAATTCGTGCATCTCCCGGAGTTAAAAAGGCTGGCGTTATATCTGTGTACTGTAAACTTGAATTTTCCAAAGCCTTCGCAATTAAATAATGGGAGCTGGATCCTTTCGCAAAGCTTACCGTTTTATTTTTTAAGTCGGCAACGGTTTTAATATCTGAATCCTTTGGAACCAGGATGCCGCTTCCTGCAAATTTCGATTTTCCAGCAGCAACAATTACAAACGGTGTACCTGCCGCCTGAGCAAAAATTACTGGAGAATTCCCAGTTCTGCCAAAATCGATACTTCCTGCATTTAATGCTTCAACCAAAGCTGGACCAGCCTGAAATTCTTTCCATTCCACCGTGTATCCAAGCGAATCCAGCCGCTCTTCAAGTGTTCCAAGTGATTTCAGAATGATAAGGGGGCCATTCTTTTGGTAACCAATGCGAATAACATGATCTTGTTCTGTATTAGCAGAAGCATCATCACTCATGCTACAGCCTGTAACAGCAGTCATACATAATAAGCCAATTAGCAGCAATGAAATCTTCTTTCTCATATCCCTTAACCTCATCCTTTTTTAATTTATATCTGTTTTTAGCCTATGTATAAATCATTCGCTGGTTCCTGTCCCGGATAAATTCGATACGGGATAATTTTTTCCTTTTTAGGAAAACTAAATTTACAAAAATAGAGGGGGTAATGTAATGAGCAAATTAAACGGTAATCCACAGGAGGAGCCGCTTCATTCTGGAGAAGTTTTTCATCTATGGTCATATCTATACGGATCAAAGGCTGTTCTGGTGACAATGCAGGTTTTAATTAATCATACAGGTGATCATGATTTAAAGGTGTTTCTCGAGGATCTTGTAGAAAGCGGCTTTACCCAGGAGGAGCAGCAGGTTGAAGCAATCATAAAGGAAACTGGGATTCGCTTGCCGCCTGCCCCTCCAGACCGTCCCAATGTAGAAGTACAGGATATCCCGGCAGGAGCTCGATTTAATGATCCGGAAATTGCTGGCCTTGTGCAAAAAGAATTGACAACAGGAAAAATATTATGCAGCTACATCATGGGGATTTCTTTTCGGGAAGACATCAGGACCATGTTCGGCGAATTCCATACCCAAAAAGAGGAATATGAAGTGAAACTTATGGGGATTACCAAGGAAAAAGGCTGGATCGTTTCTCCACCAATCAATTTAAAATAAAGGGTAGCTTTATTTTCCCCTGCTAAATGTTCGTTGAACGAACAGATTACGGGCAGTTCATCCCTCATTTATGTTTTTTGAATCTTGATGTGGGGGTTTACTGCCTGCCTTAGATGGGATAAATCTATATGTCAAGGAGTTGGCGAAAAAGTGCAATCCAAAAATAAGGGCATGACCATCATAGCCATCGGGTCTATCCCACTTATTATGACGTTGGGCAATTCGATGTTAATACCAATGCTCCCGGAAATGAAAGCTTCCTTAAAGCTTTCGCAAATGCAAGTTAGTTTGACTATTACCGTTTTTTCGATCGCAGCAGCTATTCTTATTCCGATTATCGGGTATCTTTCCGATCGGTTTTCACGAAAAATTATTATTGTTCCTTCCCTCGTTCTGTTTGGACTGGGCGGATTACTTGCTGGAGTTGGCGCTGCTTTTTTTGCAAATTCTTATATGTGGATTCTGATTGGCAGGACGATACAAGGAATTGGTGCAGCAGGTACAGCACCAATCGCAATGGCCTTGACAGGGGATTTATTTAAAGGGAGCGAACAAAGCCGTGTACTCGGAATTTTCGAAGCATCCAATGGACTTGGAAAAGTTTTATCCCCTGTTCTTGGGTCGCTCTTTGCCCTGATTACATGGTTTTCCGTCTTTTTTGTGTTTCCGGTAATAAGCTTGATTTCCGCTTTACTTGTATGGATTTTTATTAAAGAAAAGAGCAATCGGCAGGCACCCCCACCCTTCCCTAAATATGTCCGGGGTTTATTAAGTGTGTTTAAGCATGAAGGAAGATGGATTTTCACTACATATCTTGCAGGTGGAACATGTTTATTTACCTTGTTTGGGATCCTGTTCTATTTATCGGATGTTCTGGAAAAGGTATATAAAATTGACGGCTTTATGAAAGGTCTTATCCTGGCAATTCCATTACTTGTTATGGTAACTACATCTTATATTACCGGAAATAGAATCGGCAAGAACCTAGAACGAATGAAGAAATTGTCCGTTATCGGCTTTTGCCTGATGACGATTTCCTATGGATCACTAGTATTTCTGGAAAAACTAACCCCATTTCTGCTCGTACTTGCAATCAGCAGTGTTGGGGCAGGACTTATTCTGCCATGTGTGAACAGTATTATTACCGGTGCTGTTGGGAAAGAACGCCGGGGATTTGTCACATCATTGTATGGGTCTGTCCGCTTTCTCGGTGTCGCGCTAGGTCCCCCGATCTTTTCCCGTTTAATGGACTGGTCAAGAACCGGCATGTTCCTATCGATCGCAGTGTTCACACTGCTTGTTGGTTTGCTTGTGCTCACATTGCTTCATGTAAAGGGTAAAGATGGAAAGGAAAACAAAAATACTGTCTTTCGTTACGACTATATGTAATGTTATGGTTTCTTTCTCCAGCCAAGTGTATAAGCTTGATGAAACGTCAAATTACACACATAATCCACTAATTTTGTCGAAATCCATTGACTGGCAAAAGCGAGTAAAATTATTTTCCAGTCAATAATCATTGCGGTAATAAGAAAAACAAGACAATTGATATAAAATAGCGGCTTTCCAGGCAGGATCTCCCGTCCAGAGGCAATAATCAGGGCAACTACTCCCACTCCACCATTGGAGACCTCCTGGCGCATCAGCATCCCGATTCCGGTTCCCAGGAAAACAGAACCAAGTATCAGGTCGACCATCAGGTTTCGATCTGGGACGGAAACACTTTGCTCGAAAAACTCGATCGAAACAGATGTCATCGTGATACCGACAATTGTCCACAATACGAATCGTTTGCCAAAATAATTTACACCGAGGAGAAGCATGGAAAAATTGACAATCCAAAGTGCCAATCCGTCACTAATGCCAAACCAGTAGTTCAGCAGGATGGCAATTCCGCCAGCCCCACCTGATGGTATCGAATTAGGAAATAAAAACAGACCCATCCCCAGTCCTTGCATGGCTCCGCCTGTTAATACCAGTGCATTTTTTATCATGAATTGTTTCATGGGGTTCCTCCTTATCAGGAACAGGTTTCGATTGTGGTGTGGACAACTCTTCCTCCTATACTTATTCAGCCAGTCCGGGAAAAATGATTGGGAAGTTTTCGTATTTGGGGTATATAAACAAACCATGGATTTTACCCAGACATATGATAATAAAGAGTATTCCAATTGATTTGTATACAAGAGGAGGAGATGGTAATCATGCTAGTGGAAAGGAGAAATAGGGGATTTCGTCCGCGGTTTTGCTTGTTTCCAGGTTACAATTGGTGCGGACCGGGCTGCAGTGGTCCGGGAGCACCGGTAAACGCTGTTGACGCAGCTTGTAAAGCGCATGATTTGTGCTACCGGAAATATGGCCCGTCATGCGGATGTGATCAAGAATTTCTTTATCGCCTGCGTCCACTGATAAACCCTCATACACCAGAAGGACGCCATGCCCGAACCCTCTATCGGTACATGAGGCTGCAATCGCTTTTTACGTGTTAAATATGGTAATGCGAAGCGGGAACATTTAACAAGTGTCCTCGCTTGTTTAAACCGTTAGTGTTCAAACCTTTTGTTGTATGACAAATCTAAACATTACGTAGATTGATTTGACACCTGCTCAATCGACTGCACAAACAACCCCTCCCCTTCCAGCCATTCGGCAATAAAAACATCTTGATAATGATTTATTCCTTGTGCTTGAAGCTGCAATTTCAACCATTCCTCGTTCCGGCCAAACTCTTTTAATTCATCTCGTAACAATTCCCCGTCACGTATAAGTGTGATGGGAATATGTACAGGCTTTTCCGGAAGATTCAAATCCTGTTGCTGAGCTTTTTGTTTTGGTGATTTTTTTAATATGCTGATCGAACCGTTAGCTTCCAGATAACAGTATGCCACTTCACGTATTGAAAAAGTCTCGGACTGGCGCAGAAGACTTTGAAGCTGATTAAGATTCATCTTGTTTTTCTTTAACTGATCCCGATTGATAACCCCATTCCGAATTAATACAGATGGTTTCCCTTCAAATAGCTTTCTCATCTTTAAATATTTCTGTCCTAATGCTTCTACCACGAACAACAACAATGCCCACAATGTCATGGAAAAAATGATGTAACCAACACCTATTTTTTGATCGTATAACGCATTTCCCAACAGTTCACCCAAGACAATCGAACCTATAAACATAAACGGTGTAATTTGATTAATAATTTTTTTACCAAGGATCTTAATAAGAATAAACAATAGAGCAAATCCTACAACTAATTCAAGGGTTAAATAACCAATGTTCATTTGTTTACAACTCCTAACATTTCTAGCTACTATGATCATAACCATTTTTATTAAGCGGTAATCTGTTAAAAGGTGAACAACCTGTAAGCAGCTGGGATCATAAACAGTCCGGAAATTATGGTATAGTTAAGTCTAATGGGAGAAAATTTGTCAAAATAGGAGAACATCATGGGAATAACAAGTTATGCAAAATTTTCACTATACAAGAATGCCGTTTTTTCATTGACCTTACCTTTACAAAAAGAAGAAATCGTTGCGAAAAAATTTTTACTGGAGCAATCTCCTGATGCGAAGCTGTCAATATATTACGCACCGGTTGAATATATAAATGATGATGCTGCCATCCTGATTGTTGGTATTACACCGGGTTTTCATCAAATGCAAAAGGCTTACACGAAAGCGATACAGCTGAAAGTCGAGGGATTGAATAATGAAACGATACTTCATCAAGCGAAACTTGCCTCAAGTTATCAAGGCACGATGCGGAAAAATTTGATTCAAATGCTTGACGAATTAAGTTTGCCTGATTATTTGGGATTAGCATCTGCGGCAGAATTGTTTGGTGATGCAAATCATTTGCTTCATACAACTGGGCTGATCCCTTACCCTGTCTTTTATAAGAACAAAAATTATACTGGTTCCACCCCTGACTTGCTTGCGAATAACATACTCAGCCGCTATGTGATGGAATGTTTTGTGAACGATGCAGCCCGCCTTAAAAAGCCAGTAATCATTCCATTGGGTGTAACAGTTGCAAAGGTTTTGTCCCATCTTGCTGCAAAAAGCCTTTTCGATGATACATACTTGCTTACCGGATTTCCCCATCCATCAGGTGCAAATGGCCACCGTCACCGACAATTTGCACTAAATAAAGAGCGGATGAGAAAGAAATTAGCTGTTTATTTTAGCTAACGTGAACAGAACTTTTAGCATCTGTGAATCATCCAAATCTTTTAATACATGGGGGAAACAGTTCTGAGACAAGTTAATTTTCTAATATAACTAATATAAGATGCTGTTCAACATCACGATAAGCGGCGATTCCCTTCGTTGGGTTGGGGCGAGCAGGACGTGGTGTTCTACTCGACCTCGATTTTTTTGAGTACGCGTTATAAAGGAAAGGAGATTGGCTAATGAAGTATCTTGACTGGCATATGATTTTTTTTACCGGAGTGACACTCGTCCATGATTATTGGATCTTTTGGGGACTCCCGCAAATTCACTATTGGGAAATGAAACAGACATATCCTGTTATTGGCAATGACGACAAAGATGACGGAAATAAGGCTGCATAACCATTTGCCCCAGGGATACCCTGAGGCTTTTTGAAAAGGAAAAATACTAATTGCGGAACGGAAATTACTCATTAACCAACTATCGGCTACTCTCCATAAGATCTCTCCCTTTCTCATAAAACTGCTTCCGGTCTGTTTCCGGTACAAGCGCACCGCCTGTTGCCCACGCAATGTGGGTTGCTTGTTCAGCGTTCAGGTTATGTTTTTCCATGTATGTTGTTTGTGCTATTTTACCAGGACCCGGCAGCCCTGCGGCGGCTGACGGTTCTACGTAAATGTCCTCACTGGCAGCAAGCGTAAATAGTAATTTATACAATTCGTCATCCTCTATCGTATAAATACCACTTATTAAATGTTCGCTTATCGAGGTAGCAAAGCGGGAAGGCCTGCCAACCGCTAATCCGTCAGCAGCTGTTCGGTTGTCAATTCCAAAGTCCTGAACTGATACTTTTTCTTTCTCACCTGTTAAGAGCCCAATTAATACAGATGGAGAATGGGTTGGTTCAACAAAAAAACAGTGAACATGATCACCAAATACTTGTTTCAACCCGAAGGTAATACCACCTGGTGACCCACCTACACCACATGGTAAATAAACAAATAACGGATGTTCATGATCTACTTTGATTTGTTTTTCATCCAGCTGTTTTTGTAAATGCAGTGCGGCTACACTATATCCTAAAAACAGATGTTTGGAATCCTCATCATCAACAAAATATCCAAGTGGATTTTCTTGTGTTTTTTGTCGGCCTTTACTAATTGCCTCACTAAAATCACCGGGAAATTCCAGTACCGTTGCACCTTTTTCCCGAAGCAAGTCTTTTTTCCATTGCTTTGCCTCCCGGGACATATAAACAGATACATGAAACCCCAATTTTGCACTGATTATCCCGATACTCAATCCCAAATTTCCGGTTGAGCCAACACCAATGGAATATTTTTGAAAGAACGATTTTAATTTTTCACTGGCAAACACCGCATAATTCGTTTCTTTCGTAACAAGACCTGCATCCAATGCCGATTTTTCCGCATGCTGTAATACCTCGTAAATACCACCTCTAGCTTTAATCGAGCCAGCAATTGGCAGCTGATTATCGCACTTCAGATATAGTTCACCTGCAAAAGGCAAAGCGAAATCATTGGTAAGCTTTTCCTTCATGGAAGAGATTTCACGTAATGGTGATTCGATTATACCATTTGTTTCCGGAAACGCCTGTTGCAAAAAGGGGATAAAGCGCCTCCACAACTGCTCCGCTTCTTCTATGTCAGTTTTATTCACAGCTAACGATGGTAAATTCTGAACCTGTTTTATTTGTGGGTTTAACCAAAAAACTGGATGTAAAGCGGTAATATCATGTAATAAAGGATAATGATTTTTCCAGTACTGTAGCTCCTGCTCTGTAAATGCCATTATATTTCAACCTTTCTGTTCAAATGCAATCGATCGGGATTTTTGCGAGTTCGATCGGGTCTTTTGCACATTCGATCGGGATTTTGTGCACTCGATCGGGGCTTTTGCACATTCGATCGGGATTTTTGTGCGTTCGATCGGGCATTTGTTATTATTAATGTTAACATATACCATATTTTTAAAAATAACCTGACGTGATAAAAGGAAAATTTTAATAGATTTTTACCAAAAAGATCAAGAGTTAATTTTACAAAAGGGGACAAATTACCTATGTGAGATAAAACATCTCACCACATAAAAAATCAGGAGGGTCTCCAATGAACAACCGTGACAATAACAATCGCGATCGTCAAAAGAACCGTAACAATGATAACAATCGCAATCAGGATATAAATAATGTTGAATTTGCGAATGAAAATGAGTTCCTTGATGAGAGAGACTTTGACGATAATAACAGACAACGCAATAACGACCGACGAAATAACCGTAAATAGGTAGTTAGTTTTTCTCCTATGGAAACCTGTATAACGAATCACCCGTTCGTGATGCAGGTTTTCTTTACGAATTAGTAAAAAGGAGGACATTAATCATGCAATTAGCGTCCCATGAATTAAATGATTTAAGTGAACTTATTACGGGCTGTTACAATACTGTCAATTGTATGGCCGGCTTTATTAATCAGGCACAGGATCCGGAGTTGAAGGAGCTATTACAAAGGCATTTCCCTCTTCATGTGCAGGATTATAATTTAAAGGTTGAATTTGTCCAAAGTCAAACGACGCCGGATATTACAAAATTCAAACCAGCAGATCTAAAACCGATGTTAGATTCCTTTACACAGGCACCCGTGAACGAATTTGCCTCTGCTACCCCGAGAACGGTCGTCCAGCAGCACAACGACCGGGAAATCGCGACCGCCTATTTAATTAATCAAAAGGGAAGTGCGAAAAATTATGCCGCATCGGCTGTTGAGTGTGCAAATCCGGATTTACGAGCGTTTTTGGAAAATGCCTTCTTAAATAGTAGTCACCATGCATATGAAATGTGGCAATATATGACGAAAAAAGGTTATTATCCACTTATGCCTGCTCCACAAAATGCCATTGAAACAGTTGCTTCCATGTATCAGCCGGTACAGCAATAACCTTCTGAAAAGAAGCAGGGCACCCACTTTTGTGGCTGCCCGCTCATATAAACTGCGTGCCCAATTTGACTTTCCCTTTGTTGCACTAAAAATCAAGTTGATGCATTCAAGACATTTAACACTACATTCCTTTTGTTCGACCATCCTCTTACACGTAAAGATCGAACATATTAACGTCGTAGCCAAGTTGCTTTAAATAATTAAAAAATTGTCCTCGATGATGGAAAAAATGGGAAACCTCTTCAACAAGCCAATGCGCTTGAGTGGCTCCTTCATCGAGATAAAATGGTTTTGTTTTCTTTGTTAAAAGGTCTTGATCAGACAGTGATAGCATGAATGTTTTAAAGGTGGAAAAGCCCTCCTTCATCGCAGCAATCATCGTTTCCGATGATCCCAATTTTTCATACCTCGTTTCCAGGTCTTGAATCGTTTGTTGATCTTTTTCTTGCCAAAGATTAAGATCCACCTCTGGTATGGAAACAATGTGGTTTGCAAGCTCCTTAAGATTGCGCATGTTTTCCGCGGGGCGATAATCCCAATCATCTGCTTTTACCTTTTGCAGCAAACCGGCCATGGAGCGGATGCCGACTTCAAGCTCTTCTAACAGTTCATTTCTTAATATGCTTACAGCGTTCACTACGATCATTCCTTCCCTTATTTGATTTCCTATTGAATATAACATCGAATAGTGACAAATCGTGTCATCATTCGGGAAAAATTTTTAATAAAAAGATCAGCTGTAGTGTTTCGTTAGGGTTTCCAATTTTTGTTTTATGTACGAAACGGCCTCGGGAGGTTCCTTTATGGACGCTTCGATACCGAAATTCCAAATAAGATCGACAAAATAAGTAAGCTCCGACTTCGGAATTTCCGTATCAATCCATCCTGTCCCGTTCTTGCGTATTTTTACAATATGTTCCAAATCAATATCCGATAGTGCACGCCGGACACCTTCTCGTGTGAGCTCTATAACAAAAGGAACTGGATCGGGGCACCCCTTTTCGGATAATCGAAGCCAGTCAATAACGGATTTATAAGGCAAGTTCTGTAACGTTTCCGCCTTCGTTCGCACGGCGTTTTTTATTCGGTCAGCACGAAATAAGCGAACGGCATGGTGCCGAAAGCAAAACGCGGGACAGTACCAAAACCCGTTGTAGCTATACAGACCAATCGGTTGAATGGTTCTTTCCGTGATACCATCTCGACCGTCATAATCGATCAACAGCGCTGATTGATCAATTGCGGATTCTAAAATCAATTCCAGATGTTCTGCTGGCTGAGCACGGTTAGGATTCCAGAAGACGATCCGGTCTTTCATAGCGTCGATGCGGGATTTTGCGTCTTCAGGTAAATATTGATAAAACTTTTTTAAAACAAAACCGGTTTCCGTTGCAAAAGGAAGAGATCCAAAAAATTGCAAGGACTGATAAGCAAAAAACAGAGTAACTGCTTCCGATTCCTTTAAAAATACCGGCGGAAGCATCCGATCGTTTAACACATAATAACCACCGTCAGCACCGACTTCGGAGTAAAGCGGAACACCGAACGTACTCAATTCGTCCAGGTCACGGAGCATGGTACGATAAGAAACACCAAATTCCGCCGCCAACTCTTTTGCCGTGAATCGCCGTTTGGTATTCACGGTCATCATTAATTCAATTAAGCGTTGTGTTTTCGACATTTCAGCACTTTCAACCCTTTACTTTTGTAATACTATTTTGTCTAAGTATAGTTCAAAAAGATAATTTGTTCCATAAATCCCTAATGTTTTCTCTTAAAAAACTTTAAACAACCATTAAATAAAGGTCGATTTCCTTCAATGTAGGATACCGACCTTTTAATTTCCCATGGGACAGCCATGCGTAGTTGTTAATAGAAAGCTTGAATTTAACTTTGTTTATATTGTGGTTCCTCTGTTTGCATGTACTGTAATCGTGTTTTTAAATTATCAAGGATAACCTGTTGCTGCTGGGCAATATTTTGATACATTTGTTTCGCATTTTGGTCTTGTGTCTCTAAAGCAAAACTGTGTAAATTTGCCAAGGTACTTTCACAGCTTGAAAGCATTCAAAGGGGGATAACACACACGAATGAAAAATCGTGGGATAAAGCATTGGATGAGACTAAAAATATTGATGATTATCTGTATGTAATCAGTTACCGCTACGATCAGAAAAAGGTGAACAAACTAAACAGCCATGTAGATGAACTGGAAAAATCACTCATTATAATGGACAAAGAAAAATCCAAGAAAACATGGAATAAAGTGAAAAAAAGATGGAATGAACTAAAAGCAGATAGGTAATTAGTGATGTTAATATTTTACTGCCGCCAGACCTAGTTTATAATAAATATAAACTTTTCCAACCGAACACATATTATGTACTTCTACCTTTTCAACATCTTTCCGTTTAAGTGATACAGAACACATTGATTTATTTTACTATTTGCTACACTGATGGTATTAACTTAAAAATGGGAAGGGTGTTGTATTTGGTAAAGAGAACATTGGCTTTTACTGTGGCAATTCTCACATATATTTTAATTGTTTTCGGAGGTTATGTCGCTTCATCTGAATCGGGAATGGGATGTGGTCCTGATTGGCCGCTATGTAACGGAAAAGTTATTCCCATATTGCAAGGCGATACACTGATCGAATTTGGACATCGGGTTATTGGGGCATTATTATTTATTCTTGCAGTTGTGTTGTATGGCACGATTAAAAAAACGGCTAAACATGAACTTGAAAAGAAAATTGCCAACTGGATGCTGTTATTACTTTCCTTACAGTTGATCATGGGTGCAATCATTGTCTTTTATCATCTGCCATCTTTAATTATTTCTACCCATTTATTGATTGCAATGGTTTTCTTAAGTCTTTTGATCTGGTATTGGAGAAATGAAGAAGGTAATGGGTTTTCTGAAATAGAAACACTACAAGGATATAAAAAGCATTTGAACATCCTCATACTTTTATTATTTTTTACGATGGGGATTGGAGCATATGTAAAACATCAGCATTACGGCTTGGCTTGTGGATGGCTTTCATGCGGAGATTCCATATTACCCGGATCACTTCCCGAACTTTTGCAAACCATCCACCGCTTATCAGCATTCATTTCGGTATGTTACATTTTAGTTATAACTTACATAGTAGTAACTAAAAATATAAAGATTTTAAAATCAAGAATGGTTCTTGCTTTATTTATCATAATCCTGCAAATTATTGTAGGGGTCATCACCATACTTTCATTCATTTCCGTTTCATTCGCAGTATTACATATAGCATTGGCTGCTTTGCTATTTGCCATCATTATAGAAGCCAGAATTAGTTTATCTTATCCTCATAATCTTGATCGTTAATTTCTTAAACGAAGGTATAAGTTTACTTCTTAAGCTGATTATAAGTACAAGTATAAATGAAATAGCTTGGAGGCATACAGCGATGAAAGCAGTCACATACCAAGGTAAAGAATCAATCACAGTGAAAAAAGTTGATGATCCAACAATTCAAGATCCCCAGGATGTCATTGTTAAAATAACATCTACTGCTATTTGCGGATCCGATTTACATCTTTACAAAGGCAATTTTCCACTGCCTATTGGCTACATTATTGGCCATGAACCAATGGGTATAGTCGAAGAAGTAGGATCCGAAGTGACAAAAGTGAAAAAAGGTGATCGTGTTATCATCCCGTTTACGGTTGCCTGTGGCAAGTGCCACTATTGCAATCACCATCAGGAAAGTCAATGTGATAACGCCAACCCTCATTACGACTCCGGAGGCTATTTTGGCTATTCCGAGAAATTTGGCGATTATCCCGGCGGCCAGGCGGAATACCTGCGTGTACCATTTGCAAATTATACACCATTTCTTGTGCCACCAGACTCAGAATTGGATGATGAACAACTATTGTTTTTATCTGACGTACTGCCAACTGCCTATTGGAGTATCGAGCATGCGGGGGTGAAACAAGGTGACACTGTAATCGTCCTGGGATGCGGACCGATAGGCTTAATGGCACAGCAATTTGCCTGGCTTAAAGGAGCAGAACGCGTAATTGCTGTTGACTATTTTGATTACCGGCTTGCGTTTTCCAAAAAAATGAATAACACAGAGATCTTTAACTTTACGAAAGATAAGGACATGGGAGAAACGCTGAAAGAAATAACGAAAGGTGGTGCTGATGTCGTAATCGATTGTGTCGGAATGGACGGCAAAAAGTCGCCACTGGAATTTGTGGAACAGAAACTCAAATTACAAGGGGGCACGTTGGGTGCGATTCAAATTGCGACTAAAGCAGTTAAAAAATATGGGACATTTCAAATAACGGGAGTATATGGTGGTCTTTACAATATGTTCCCATTGGGCCCTTTTTTCTCCAGAAATGTTACGCTAAAAATGGGCCAAGCACCTGCCAGAAGTTATATGAAAAGTTTGTATGGAATGATTGTTGACGGAAAAATCGACCCTACCAGGATCATTACACATAAACTTGATTTAAACGATGCGTCACACGGTTACAAGATTTTTAATAACCGGGAAGATGAATGTATAAAGGTGATTTTAAAGCCATAAGCAAATGATTTTCATTATTACCGCCCACCTACAAGTCCATGATCAAAAGTCACCGAATTGGATCTTAAAGATCGAGGCGTCGTAGCTCCCGATTACCGGGCTTGCAAGAACGTGCTGACTTCTGCTGTTGGCAGTTAACGTGGGCGGTTTGAGCAGAAGATTCCTGGAGTCCCGACACTTATTATTCGGAAACTTTTTGAACATCTCTTAAAGAAGCTGATGTATAATCATTTTGGCTTAGGTTAAACTGTTATAAAAACTGTGATCACATAGTATGATAGGAACCAGGGAGAACATATGGTTGACGTAAGGAATAATCCCCCAAAAAAATCAAATGATAGCAATCAATCTAATTACTCAAGTCGTAATCTGCTGTCAGGTTTCCTGTTCGGCCTAGGTATTGCCGCTTTTATCGATGAGACTGTTTTTCATCAATTACTGCGATGGCATCATTTTTACGATAAGTCCACGACCGATATTGGGCTGATTTCAGATGGCCTGTTCCATGCTTTTAGCTGGTTTGCAACTATCGGGGGATTGTTTATGTTCGCGGATCTTCGCAGGCGAAACGCTTTATGGCTCGCCAGGTGGTGGGGAAGCGTGCTTGTTGGAGCAGGTACGTTCCAGTTATACGACGGGACAATCCAACATAAGCTAATGCGGATCCACCAGATTCGTTATGTAAAAAATGTTCTTATCTATGATATGGTATGGAATACCTTGGCTGTTTTACTGATTATTATCGGCATCTTGCTTATTGTTCGTACAAGACGCGAGCTAAAACAAGTGAAAAGGGATAATCCAAATGAACAATAATCATGATTATCACAGTAATGGACTTCTCTTTGATCTTATTATAGCAATACTTTTTATCGTCATGTTAGTTATTTACATAGGAACCGCCATTGCATCCAGCAATCGGAATCGCCTGAGAAAATGGCCGTTACACCGCTACGTCTTCTGGGTTATCGGTCTTCTTTGCGCTGCCGTTTCCGTGGTTGGCCCCTTAGCTAATCATGCACACGTGGATTTCAAGGCGCACATGATCGGCCATTTACTCTTGGGAATGCTGGCACCGCTCCTATTAGCACTTGCTGCACCTATGACACTTCTCCTGCGAACACTTAAAGTACCTGCAGCACGCCGTCTTTCACGCCTGTTAAAAAGTTATCCGGTACGTATTCTTAATCATCCCATCATTGCATCTATCCTCAATATTGGAGGGCTTTGGATCCTCTATACAACGGACCTGTACATATTGATGCAACAAAACATCTTTTTACATCTGGTGGTACACTTACACGTATTCTTAGCTGGTTATCTTTTTACAGTATCCATGATCTATATTGACCCGATCCCTCACCGATTTAGCTTTATTTACCGTTCTGTTGTCCTCGTGATTGCCTTAGCGGGGCACAGTATCTTGTCCAAGCACATTTATGCCGAACCACCTAATGGCGTATCTACGGCCCAGGCGGAAAGTGGTGGAATGCTAATGTACTATGGTGGAGACGCCATTGACATTATTCTTATTACCATACTTTGTCTACAATGGTTCAGAGCAACCCGACCACGGCCACCATTGGCGATGAGTACGCGAGTTTAACCTTATTATAAAAGGGAGCCACTAGATCAGCTTAAGCAGTCTCAATTTATTTCCAATAGAAACCCCATAGGTAAAGTAAGCAACTGGCTTGATACCAGCTGCCCGTTAGATTGTTATCTGAAAGTACGTGAGATAGGAAAGACTTATTGCAAATGCTCCGGGGGAGTCTGCTGATGCTCGTTGTTTTTAACTTCTGCAAAAATATTTTCTTGATTAAATTGCTGGTTCATCTTAGTTAACTGCTGGGTTAGCTGCTCCAATCGCACCTGATTGGTCATTAAAGATTCAACCGATTGCTGTAACTCACGAATTTCCTTTTTTGTTGCCGGCTGGGCTTCTTGTTTTAAGCTGAAACCGACTTGCCCATTTGGTTCCAGTGTTGCCCATTCCACATCACTGATCTTCATTACGTTCTTCTGTCTCAATTTCATTTCCAGTTGATCTACCGTCATTCTTACCTTTGCCAACGCTTTCTCGTTTAATGTTCCATTTTCGATCAATATTTTTGATTTACCTGTAATCAGTTTTTCTAGACTATCGAATTTTAATTGTCCATACTCCATTACAAGCAGTGTCAAAACAAGTACAGCGCCAACTGTAAAGGTAACCCAAACATTTTTGCTTGTTACTGGCTGGATAAGTAATGTTCCGATTGACACCATGAGCACCGCTTGTGCCAATGTCATCTGGGAAATCGTTTTTTTTCCAGCTATTCTTAACAAAAATGTACCGACAATTACAATTAATGCCGCCTGCCAAATCCAATTGAAATCCACTATGATTGTTCCTCCCTCCAGAAATTTAGATTCCTTAAAATAAATTGCGTTCTTTCCTTTTTTAGGTTGCCTGTCTCATACTTATTTATTCTACATAAAAAAGCAGGTCAACAACGTATGACCCGCTTTTGCTTGCTATCCAATTAATTTTGTTAAATGCTTAAATTCCAGTTCAAGAAACTTATTGTTAATTTTGGCTTTATCGTATTGCCAAAGTGCTGTATCCAATGGGCAGCTTACTGGAACGTCGCACTTTATTTTTGCCAGCTCCTTTGATAAATGCAGCATATCAAGATTAGCTTCAATTTTGTTGCGCACACCTTTTGGCAATTGATCAATATTGGCTAACATATTATCAATCGAGTCATATTCCTGAATCAGTTTTAATGCCGTTTTTTCACCGATACCTTTAACACCTGGATAATTATCCGATGTATCACCCATTAACCCTTTTAACTCAATGACCTGTTTCGGTGCAATCCCGCGTTTTTCATAAAAGTTTCCCACTGTGAATAAATCATAATTACCTTGTCCTTTTTTCATGATCGCCACACTTATTCCCTTATCAACCAGCTGCAGGATATCCTGATCACCAGTTAAAATAATCACATCATGTTCATGGTTAAAGTGCTGAGCCAACGTGCCAATACAATCATCTGCTTCAAAATTCTCTATGCCAACATTCGGCATATCAAACGCCGCAACCACTTCCTTGATCAGATCAAATTGCGGGATTAATTCTTCCGGCGGCTCGCCCCGATTTGCCTTGTAGCCCGCAAATAAATCCGTACGAAATGTTTTTCTTCCCATATCCCAGCAGCAAATCACGTGCGTTGGGGCAAATTTCTCAACTGCGTCAAGAAAATATCGTAAAAATTGATAAATACCGTTTGTCGGTACCCCTTTGCTTGTCTTCATAAAGTTTCCACGGAATGCTGTTGCATAATAACCTCTAAATAATAGTGCCATGCCATCGACAAGTAATATTTTATTTGTCTTTACCATCCTCAACCCTCATTTCCATGTTCAGCCATAATTGCTCGAAGCTCCTGCTGCTTCGCCTTTAATAAATCAATATCGATCATTTCCGACAGCATCGATAAGGCGTCATCAATATATTTGTCAATCGTTTCCAGTGTATCCTGCTGCACTTGTTTCATCATGTCGTTCCATTGTTTCTGATAGGAGGACATCATTTTTTCTTTATTTTCAATCATGTAGTCCTCGGCATAAGGTGTTAACGTCTGATACAGCTCTTCCTTCATTTTCTCTTTTTCATTTTTCACGAAAAACGCTTTCGTTCCTCTAAAGCGACCCAGTATTTTTTGAAAAATCCCTGTATCAAGCTCGGTAAATGCTTGTTCATGCTCGGGGGTTGAAAGATCAACAGCACCCAATTTAGGGAGCAGCAATTTTTCATCGATTTGTTCGGCTTTCCTTTTGAACCCTTGGTAGGCATCATTAGCAAGCGACTTTAGGAAAGCTTCGACTCTTAGTGAAACAGCGCGTAATTCTTGTACTAATTCATATCCCGCATAATCCAGAAGCTCAGCAAGACTCTTAGTCAATTGTTGTGTGGCCTGTTGACCTGATTCTGTTATCGTTGCCGGGTTGAAGAATTCCTTAAACATATCATGAAAGCGAATGCCGAACCGTTCCATGACGTAATACAATTGTTTATCCAGCTTTTGCCTGATCTGTTCTGCATACAAACCAGCATCCATTTCACTCGCCGCTTGTTCCAGCATTTCCCGTTTTGAAAAAAGCTGTATCCGGTATTGTTCTTTTTCCTGTTCATTTAAACTTGCTGATACAATATAATTCGTTATCGATTGATATGCCCGTTTTATATCCAGTAAAGCAGCTTGAATCGATAAAGCAGCCAAATCGTTATGGATAAACTGATAAAATTCCCGCTCGAATTGCTGCATATGATGATCAACAGCTGCCTGTTTTTGTTTCGCCAGCAATGCCTGTTTACTCGAGACCGGAAAAATTCGAGGAAGACGAATACCTAATTGTACTAATTGACTTTCCACATAATCGGTTACTAATTGCAGTTCCTTATCGTCTTTTGCCAAATCGCAGGCGTTAACAATAAAGAACATTTTATCAAGCTGAAATGCATCCTTTACCCGCCCAAGCTGCATGAGAAAGTCTTTATCTGCCCGTGACAATGCATGGTTATAGTAGGTGACGAAAAATACTGCATCCGCATATTTGATATAATCAAATGCAACATTTGTATGTCGTGAATTAACGGAATCCGCCCCAGGTGTATCGACAAGGGTAATTCCTTTTCTCGTCAGCTCGCAATCAAAATAGAGATCAATTGCTTCCACAAAACATGCCTTCGTTTCGTCACTGACATAATCTTGAAAGCCGTCCATTGTTATGACAAGCTGATCCCCAATTGCATCCTTACTTTCCTGATAACCGGTCAGCATGGCCTGTAAATAGGATTGATGCATTTGCTTCAGCTCGCTGCTTTGTTGTATGTTATTTGTGTTTACCCACTGAATCAGGTCAGTAAAATCAGCAGCTGCCGGTGAAAAATGCTTCGTAATCGCAAATAAATCAGCATACAATGTATCTTCTGTCTTCATGTGTACGACAACAGTGCCATGAGGATGGTCTTCCGTGACAGGACATATCCGGTTAATTGCTGCCGTTGTTGGATTTGGTGATACTGGTAAAACATTTTCACCAATCAATGCATTGGCAAACGATGATTTTCCGGCGCTAAACGCTCCAAACAGCGCGATTGTATAAGACCGTTCAAGCAACTGCTGCCGTTTTCTTGTTAAGTCAGCAATGATCGACTGAAAACCTGGTAATAAAGTAATCGTTTCAATCGTTTGTCCCATACTTTCGGTAACAGCATCAACGGATTGTGTTTTATCGTTGTGCGGTATAACCTGCTGCCGGACTTCTGGTAACGGTTGCGTGTTATCATCTGGCGCCTGCTTTAAAAGGGTACGTTGTTCGAAACGGGTATTTTTTTCTAAAACGGCCTGATCCAATGAAATGGTAGCATATCGATCTGGATAATGCAGTATATCTTCCAGCTGCTTTTGTTTATCTCGTAACGTCTGTTTCAACTTCGCGATCTCTTCATGCTGCTGAATTGCATTTGTCAACTGTGCCAGTTTCTTTTGATAGTCTGCCAGTTTCCGGTTATTTTCCTTGGCTGCTTGCTTATCAATCGCTTCCCATAATTGCAGCGCCTTACGTTTATATTTTTGTTTTATATCCTGTTTGACCTCGTTTGTGTAATTTAGCACCGCTTGACCATTCACTTTTGCACCGGGGGTAATTAGTCCAATAAGATTCTCTGCTGTATAGTCAACCGAAACCTGCTGGGCTAATTCCAAAAGTCCTTGATCGGTTACCCCGTATCTCTTCAGCAGATCGGTAAATTTATCACGTAATTTCCATTGAATAGCTGCTTCCATCATTTCACGCAATGCATACAAAAAAGTCTGTAAACGGACTTCCCTTTCCGCAGCTGTTTTTTTCTTTGTGCTAAATAGTCCAACCTTAAAATCGTCCTGCTGTGCCTCTAAAAACGCTGCTGCCTTCTCTCGTAATTCGTGCGGCATTAGATAAGCATTGTTTAAGGTCGATTGCAATTCATGATGAAAATCCTCATCCAGCTGCCGATGACTATCTTCTACATCCATTATCTGTTGTTCAAGCGCCTGTTTGTGCAGGTAAATATCATCTTTCTCCCCACCTTGCCCGGGAAAGGATGTCATTTTTGCCGCAAATTCATGATTTAAATAGTGTTTATGCTCATCCATTATTTGCTGAACAGAATGGGCGATTGAAGGTGATTCATCCCGGCCATCCGTCATCAAGGAAAATAAATCCGCTTTTAACTGCTGAAACTGATTATGTGCACTATTTTCAGCTATTAATGATGTATAAAAGATTGCTTGAGGAATGATGTTCCATTGCTGAAACGTTTGTTTTACACTGTTTTCGAACATTTGAAAGGATATTTCCGCTTTGTCATGTTTATCTATCTGATTAATCACCACATAAAACGGAATTCGTTTTTCATGCAATGTATGCAAAAATTGCAGATTCACCTCGGATTGGACGTGATTATAATCCATGACATACACTAGCAGATCAACAAGATGCATCGACGCCTCTGTAATCAAACGATCCGCGTCATCTGCTGCATCAATGCCGGGCGTATCAAAAATGACAGTCCGCTCTGGTACAATAGTTCCGGAAGTGCTTAATTCTATTTTTTTAATGGTATCTTTATCTTTGCAATAGTCTTTAATCGTTTCCATGTCGTACGGTTCTTTATATTCCATTGGGGCCTGATCATGAAAATAGATCCGCGCTACACCTAGACCAGAAGTGATTTTCACAACATTAGCACTTGTTGGGATCGGGCTTTCAGGGAGGATATCTTCCCCTAAAAGGGTATTGATCATCGTTGATTTGCCTGCTGAAAAGTGGCCGGCAAAGCTAACGACAAATTCATCATTTTTCCACTTCTTATATAACTCCAGTATCTTCGTTGCGCTTTCTTGATCTCCATTTGCAAGCATCACTTCATACAGCGCTGTAAGCTCTTCTTTTCCCGCTTGCGGTGGTGAAGTAGTCAATTCCAAGATGCACATTTCCTTTCTTATTTAACAGTTCATATACTTCTATTATACGTTGTTTCACACCCAAATGCTACCGGATCACTAAATGTACGGATATTTCTTTAAACCATAATGACACTTACCTGCATTAAAGAGAAAAACGGCCAGTCTCCCAATATTAAATAGCATTTCAACGATGAACAAATTGCTTATCAATATTGCAATCACTTTATGTAAGTCCGCCTTAAATATCAAAAACCTTCCTTACTACATGCTATACAAATATACAAAATTATCCAGCCCTTTTGCCTAAGCTTTAAAATAAAAGGGCTTCTGCGCGATACAGAAGTCCTAATCATTTCGACTATAATGGAGTTCAAAGGTCACCAAATGATAAGTGGGCGACTTTTGCACACACATATAGTTAAATCAATTTTGTTGAAATAAAACGGATTACATCACCACGGCTGATAACACCTACAACTTTATTGTCATCATCAATAACAGGTATTTTCTTAAAGCGGTGCTTGGAAAAGATCGATGTTGCCGCATCCAAAGTATCATTAGGATGAACCGAATAAATTGGTTTATTTCGCATCAGGTTGCCAATTTTATCATCAACAGCGTAATCCAATTTATGCTGCAGGTCTTCCCTCTCACTGAAAATAACGAGTGCATACATATCATAAACAGTTCTGCCCTTAGGCTGTAAAAAACGAATGACATCACCATCTGTTACCATTCCACATAGTCTATTCTGTTCGTCCACAACCGGGACACCGCCGATTTTATTTTTTACAAGCAGTTCCAGCAATTCTCTTATTGACCTGTCCTTTGTAACGGAAATAACGTCAGTAATCATAAATTCACTAACCTTCATTTTATCACCCCATTATAGGTTTATACATTAAGTATATTTTACCAAATCATGAATTGCCATTCTTACTTGTTGGACTTGGTATGTTTATTTGATGCGATAGAACGGTATTTACCACCAAAAAATAAGACCGGATCCCCTTGCCCCATATTGATTTGGGTTACTTCGGCAATCAAAATCATATGATCCCCTGCCTTAGCCGTATCTTTAACATAACAGGACATTGCTGCAAGTGAATTATCGATAACTGGTATATTATCTAGTTCTATATAAGGTATTTTTTGTCGATCCTTTTCAATCTGTCTGGCAAAAATCATCGCCAATTCCTTTTGATCTTCTGATAAGATACTTAATCCGAATTTTTTCGTGTTTTGCAGCTTATCGTACATAGAAGCTTTTTCATCAATGGAGATAGCAATTAGCTTAGGATCCAGTGAAACGGACATAAATGCGTTTACTGTCATCCCGATAATCTCGTCATTATAGTTTGTTGTTACAATTGTGATACCGGTTGCAAACTTCCCCATAGCATCACGAAAAAACCGACTATCCATTATGGAATTCCCCCACCTTCCTCCTAATTCACTCAAAACAAGGATATCACCAATAAAAGAAAAATAGAAAAAAGATGCTTTACTTTACATAATATTATTATCATAAACTAGATTATGTTTTTGCGGAGATAATCAAGACGGTTCAGCGAATTTCTGGCTTGGTTCAGAAACTTTCAAAAATCTTCAGCATTTTCCAGCCCCAGTTCAGCAACTTTCAACCAAACTTCAGCATTCCTCTAAAAACCAATTAAAAACTGCTACAGGCTAATAATGTATCAAGCTAAACAAGGTAAAAAGTCATCATACGAATTAAAACCGTATGATGACCTGCTTTCATAAATTATACCGGGTAAACCCCATGTTTTCTTTCCGTAAATGAGACAGCCTTTGATTCATACATGGCAAAACGTGTTACCAATTCTGAACGCAATCTATCAGGTTCCACGACAGCATCAACAACTAATTCCGAGGCCAACCGGTAAATATCAATATTATCTTTGTATTCATCCTGTTTTTCTTGAATAAATGTTGGGCGCTCCTCTTCCGGAAGTTCGGCAATCTTGTTGGCATATACAGCATTAACAGCTGCCTCCGGTCCCATAACTGCAATTTGGGCAGTCGGCAATGCTAAACAGCAGTCTGGTTCAAATGCCGGTCCGGCCATTGCATATAACCCGGCACCATATGCTTTTCTGACTACAACAGAAATTTTGGGAACAGTTGCTTCGCTCATTGCCGCAAGCATTTTTGCACCGTGGCGGATGATGCCGGCACGTTCCACCTTCGTACCAATCATAAAGCCCGGGATATCCATCAAGAATAATAAGGAAATATTGAATGCATCACATAATTGAATAAATTTTGCCGCTTTATCGGCTGAATCAGGAAACAAAACGCCACCTTTAACTCGTGGCTGATTCGCAATAATACCAACTGATTTTCCATTAATACGGGCAACGCCGGTAATTAGTTCCTTCGCAAATTTCTTTTTAATTTCACAAAAACTGTCTTCATCAATAATGCGATCAATAAAATCGTACATATTAAATGGAGCATTTTGATTTTCCGGAATCAGATCAGAAATTGACTTATCAAATGCTTTCACATCTTTTGCCGTGATAGCTTTTGGTTTTTCTTTGAAATTTGCTGGGAAATAGCTTAAATAGTTGCGGGTATAGGCAATTGCTTCTTTCTCTGTTTTCACCAGGACGTCTCCACAGCCAGAAATCGAGCAATGCATTTTTGCCCCACCCATTTCTTCAAGTGAAACCTTTTCACCAATTACCTTTTCCGCCATCCGTGGTGAACCAAGATACATGGAAGCATTCCCGTCAACCATGATGACAATATCGCAAAATGCTGGTATGTATGCTCCGCCAGCCGCGGATGGACCAAACAACAAACATACTTGCGGTACTCTGCCTGATAATTTAATTTGATTATGAAAAATCCGCCCCGCTCCCCTGCGCCCGGGAAACATCTCGATTTGATCGGTTATCCGGGCACCGGCTGAGTCAACTAGGTATAGCATTGGCATTTCAAGCTTCTCCGCTGTTTCCTGAATGCGAATAATTTTTTCAACGGTGCGCTTCCCCCATGAACCTGCTTTAACCGTTGAATCATTGGCCATTACACAAACAGTCTGGCCGTTTATGCTGCCAATGCCGGTGACAACGCCATCCGATGGCAGCGAATCATCTACACAATTTGCAAAAAATGCATCTTCTATGTCAATGTCCTCGTCAAAAAGTAATTCCAATCGCTTGCGAACAAATAATTTCCCTTTTTCGGCATTTTTTTGATGGTATTTTTCTTTTCCGCCTTGTTTTATTTTCGCTACCCGTTGTTGTAAATCTTCTACATAAGTCATGTTTACAGCCCCCTAACTTATTTTCCGGCATATACGGCTTTTCTTTTTTCTTTAAATGCTGCCAGTCCCTCACTCCTGTCACTAGTTGGAATGGTTTCCCTGTAACATAAATGCTCAATGTTCAGACCTGTTGCAAGATCAGTTTGCAAGCCCAGATTGATAGCTGTTTTCGCTTGTCTTAATGCAATTGGTCCGTTTTGGGCAATCTGTTTGGCAAGTTCGAGTGTATTTTCTCTTAATTTATCTGCAGGGCTGATTTGCTCGACCAGCCCTATATCCAACGCTTCTTTAGCCAAGATTGGTTTTGCTGTAAAAATCAATCGTTTTGCCTGCCCTACTCCGATTAATCTCGTTAACCGTTGTGTTCCCCCTGCACCTGGAATGATAGCAAGTGAGGTTTCGGTTAACCCCATTTTGGCATTCCCGGATGCGATACGGATGTCACAAGCGAGTGCCAGCTCTAATCCTCCGCCAAAAGCAGCACCATTGATCGCGGCGATAACCGGTATCTTTATTTGCTCAACAGCTGTAACCGTGTCCCCAATATAGCGGACCGCTTCGATTGTTTGCCGATCATTCATTCCCTTGCGTTCTTTTAAATCGGCACCTGCACAAAAAGCCTTTTCTCCTGCTGCTGTTATGATAACACAGCGAATTTCATTGTCCTGATTAATGTTGTGAACACATTCATCTAATTCCGCAAGCAGCTGCTTTGACATGGCATTAGCTGCCTCTGGTCGGTTTAACGTTATGATTGTGATATGGTCATCTGTCATTTCATAATGGACAAGTGCGGTCAACCTAAACCCTCCTGACAAAATATTCATGCCAAAATCCAATACCCGCAATACCTGTTCAAAGGAGCACGAGCATTGGTTAAGAAATATAGTTATTCAATAATCGCGATAACGTCTCCTTCGTTAACAAAATCGCCTTCCGCAACTTTTATTTCCTTTACGGTACCTGCCTCTTCACTAGCAATCGGTATTTCCATTTTCATTGATTCCAAGATGACAATATCCTGATCCTCTTCCACACTTTCCCCTTTATTAACTGTAATTTTCCATACACTTCCTGCCATTGATGCTTTCACTTCCTGCATTGTTGTTTCCTCCTTAATTGGTTTTAACCATTGGTAAATAATGTTTTTGTACAAATGCTGTAGTTGTGTTGCCAGCTTTAAATGCTTCATGATCAATTACCGTTTCAAGCATCGGTATGTTCGTTTTAATTCCGTCAATTTTATAGTTTCCCAGCGCGGACTTCAGTACTTCGATTGCCTCAGCTCTTGTTGCTCCGGTCACGATCAGCTTGCCTATCATCGGATCATAGTAAGGGGTTACATCATAATTTGCGGTTACCGCAAGCTCATTTCTTACATTCTCTCCAGCTGGTGCTTCCATCGTTGTAATATGTCCTGGAGAAGGGAAAAAGGATACGGGATCCTCCGCATAAATCCGAACCTCAATTGCGTGCCCATTAATGTTTAATGAGGCCTGATCAATAGTTAATGCTTCCCCATTTGCGATGTTAATCTGCTCCTCCACAATATCCAGCCCGGTAATTTCTTCGGTAATTGCATGTTCTACTTGAATTCTCGTATTCATTTCTAAAAAGTAAAAGTTCTCTTCTTCATCAACAAGAAATTCAATTGTGCCAGCATTTGTGTAACCGATTGCTTTGGCTGCTGTTACAGCTGTTTCCCCCATTTTCATCCGGGTCATTTCGGAGATAAATGGAGATGGTGCTTCCTCGACTACCTTTTGATTTCTGCGCTGAATGGAACACTCCCGTTCAAACAAATGAACGGCATTCCCGTACTCGTCGGCTAAGAGCTGAACCTCGATATGACGCGCGTTTTCCAGCTTTTTCTCCATAAACATCGCCCCATCACCAAAAAAGGTTTCCGCACGTTTGGAATTGCTGGCAAACGCCTTCGTCAATTCTGCATCAGATTCGACAACTTGCATTCCGATTCCGCCACCGCCTGCAGATGCTTTCAACATGATTGGATAGCCAATTTCTTTAGCGATTGCGAGTGCCTCATCAGCACTTTCGACTGCACCATCTGTTCCGGGAACAACCGGGACACCTGCTGCCTGCATTGTTTTCCTTGCTTCAATTTTACTTCCCATTTTTTTCATGATAGCACCGCGTGGACCGATAAACGTTAACCCAGCCTCCTGACACTTCTCGGCAAACACAGCATTTTCACTCAAAAACCCATAGCCGGGATGAATTGCATCCGCATTCGCTTCCTTTGCGATTTGGATTATTTTATCTGCTTTTAAATAGCTTTCATTAACACGCGGCGGGCCAAGTAAATAGCTTTCATCCGCAAGTGCGACAAATGGTGCCTTTTGATCCGCTTCGGAAAAAACAGCAACCGTACGGATGTTTAATTTCTTGCACGTCCGTATCACCCGGGCTGCAATTTCACCGCGATTTGCGATCAATATTTTTTTAATCATAAACTCGCACCCTTCTGTTCAAATTGCTTTGACGCAAGTTCTTTCAATTTATATTTCTGGATTTTTCCACTTGCCGTCATTGGGTAATCATCAACAAATTGAATATATTTCGGGATTTTATGCCTGGAAATATTCCCTTCACAAAACTGCCGTACGTCCTTTTCGGTCAACAGAATACCTTCTTTTAAGACAATCCAGGCCATTACTTCTTCACCATATTTCGCATCAGGCACGCCAATTATTTGCACATCCAGAATATCCGGATGCTGGTAAAGAAATTCTTCTATTTCCCGTGGATAAATATTTTCGCCGCCACGGATAATCATATCTTTCATGCGACCGGTTATTTCTAAATAACCATTTTCATCCATAACGGCAAGATCCCCTGTATGGAGCCAGCCTTCACTATCGATTACAGCATTTGTTGCTGCTTCGTTATTGTAATAACCCTTCATCACATGATACCCTCTCGTGCACAATTCACCAGGCAGCCCCTGCTCCTGCTCCTCGTTTGTTCCTGGTACTGTTATTTTTACTTCAACATTCGGGTGTGCCCTGCCAACCGTACGTGCTTTCAATTCAATTGGATCATCTGTTTTTGTCTGGGTGATTACCGGTGATGATTCGGTTTGGCCATAGGCAATCGTAATTTCGGAGGCTCCCATTTTGGTCATGACATCATTCATTACTTCAATTGGACACGTTGATCCGGCCATGATTCCTGTACGCAAATAGGAAAAATTATATTTGGAAAAATTCGGGTGATTTAATTCGGCAATAAACATTGTTGGAACCCCATGCAACCCGGTACATTTTTCATCTGAAACAGCTTTCATCACTTTTTCTGCATCGAATTGCTCCAATATAACCATTGTTGTTCCCTTGGAAACGGCTGCAAGTACGCCCAACACGCAGCCAAAGCAATGAAAAAAAGGAACCGGAATGCAGAGCCGATCTTCATTTGTCAGTTTCATACAATCAGCAATCTGTTTGCCGTTGTTTACGATATTGTAATGAGTTAACATGACACCCTTGGGAAAACCAGTTGTCCCGGAAGTGTATTGCATATTAATCACATCATCATAGCGTAAGAAATTTTTACGTTCCGCAAGTGTCCCATCACTAACTTCTGCGGCCTTGTTCATTACTTCTTTCCACGTATAGGCGTTTGGATAATCTTGATCACTAATCACAATAATATTTTTCAGGTGGGGAGCCTTTTGCGCCTGGAGATTCCCTTTTTCTGCATCTGTGAACTCAGGACATACCTGTTGCAAAATATCGATGTAGGATGTCCCTTTATAGGATTCTGCCAAAATTAATGTTGTAGATTCGGATTGCTTTAATAGATATTCCAGTTCTTGTGCCTGATAATTCGTGTTGACAGTAACAAGTACTGCCCCCATCTTTCCTGTTGCAAACTGTGCCGTTAGCCATTCCGGTTTATTATCAGCCCAAATGGCCACATTCTCTCCTTTTTTGATCCCTAAAGACATTAGCCCTTTTGCCGCTTGGTCAGCCATTTCATTAAATTCTTTGTATGTTTTTCTTAGGTTCAACTCTGGATAGACAACCGCTTCCTGATCCGGATACAAATTCACTTGTTCTTCTAATAACTCGCCAACCGTCAGATTTAATAAACTCATGAACGTTCTCCTTTCATTCCTTTATTCTAGCATCCTAGTTGTCTAGCGATCACAAGTCGTTGAATCTCGGAAGTTCCTTCGCCAATTTCCAATAGTTTTGCATCCCGCAAATAACGTTCCACTTCATATTCCCGCATGTAACCATAACCGCCAAGGATTTGAATAGCCTGATTCGCCGAGCGGAATGCGGTCTCTGTAGCATATAATTTAGCAAAAGCAGCCTCTTTTGTAAACGGTTTCCCTCGATCTTTTAACCAGGCAGCCTTGTGTACCATATTCCGCGCCAGCTCTACTTCCATTGCCATATCGGCAAGCTTGAACTGGATAGCCTGGAAATTGGAAATGGATTTACCAAATTGTTTTCTTTCCTTGGCATATTCCAGCGCCTTTTCCAGTGAGCCTTGAGCGATCCCCAACCCTAGTGCTCCGATGGAAATTCGGCCGCCGTCAAGGGTATGTAAAAATTGTTTGAAGCCTTTATCCGGATCACCCAGCAGGTTTTTCTTTGGTACGCGAACATGATCCAAAACAATTTCCGCCGTATCCGATCCGCGGACACCCATTTTATCGTAGTTGCTTTTCGTTGTAACACCTTCCGTATCAGTTGGAACAATGATGGCACTTATTATATTTTTGCCCCGTTCATCTTTTCCCGTAACAGCAGTAACAATAATGGTTTTCGCGTAATTTGCATTCGTAATAAAACATTTTTCACCATTGATAATGTAATCATCACCATCAGCCACAGCAGTTGTCTTAGTACCTGCTGCATCCGAACCTGCATTTGGCTCAGTCAGTCCAAAAGATCCTAGAGCACTTCCTGCTGCGAGTGGCTGCAAAAATGTTTCTTTTTGTTCCTCCGTTCCAAAATAATAAATGGGACTGGCGCCTAATGAAACTGCTGCTGCATAGCTTAAGCCGGTGCTGCCGCAGACCCGGCCAATTTCTTCAACAGCAATTGCATAAGAAATCGTGTCGCCACCAGAACCGCCATATTGCTCAGGAAATGGAATACCTAATAACCCTAGTTCCCCCATCTGTTCAAAAATATCTAACGGAAATTTGGCCGTTTTATCAATTTCGATTGCTCGTGGTTTAATAACATTTTCCGCAAAATTACGGACCATTTTTTTAATCATGGCTTGCTCTTTTGTTAGCTCAAAATTCATGTTAAATCCCCCTTGTAACAACAAGACCGACTGGTTGGTCTGTTCGTGTAGTAAAAAAATGAAAGTGGACACTTCCAGTTAATAAAAACGCTTTCATTTATTTGTTAGTATATAATTTTCCCGGTAAGTTCTCCCCCCTGATAGAACGGAATGCAAGATTAAATCCACAAAAATATCACCGATTTCATCAATCGTCTTTGTACCTGATTGATTGTACCATTTGTATGTCCAGTTGACCATTCCCAATATCGCCATTCCGGTAATGTCTACGGACAGATCCTCACGAAACTCACCACATGCCTTGCCTTCGCGGATTGTCTCTAATATTATGTGCTTAAATTGGTCACGCTTCCTTTTTATCAGTACTTCATATTGTGATTTTAAATAGATTGTTTCCTGATAAAAAACAGCAATATGCGGTTTGTATAAATCAAATACTTTAACAAATTCCTTAATAATTGCCCGCAGTTTTTCAGTGGGTGATACAAACGTTTCATTTGCGATTGTTGCTTTTTCTAACGCGTACGTGATAAATGTGTCATGGATAACAAACAATAATTCGTCCTTTGATGTAAAATGATGATAAAAGCCGCCTTTGGAGGCGCCCGCTTTTTCAACGATTTCATTGACAGTTACGCCATGATAACCATGCTTTTCAAACAGCAATAGTGATGCCTGAACGATTTTGCTTCTTAAATCAGACATAGGACCCCCTTCTTTGGAAAATATGTAATTTAACCTTATCATATTTTTCAGAGTATATGAAGTATTTTTTGAAAAAGTCTATTTTTACGATTTAACAAGATGAGGAGTGTAATAGTCAGCCGGGACGAACCCGGCAACTGTTTTATTCTTCCTGTTCAGTAAATGGTTGCTGATAGTCAGCGTCTTTCCATGCTTCCGTAACCTCACCCTGGGTATCGGTATCAATGATAAACGACCCATTACTATACCGGTCGCTGGCCGATAATTCTAGCGGGTACAAACTGTATATTTCTCCTGTACTCGTTTTAAAGCAAATTGTATCATTCTCGTTTATGGCGAATGCCCCACGGACCCGATGTGCTTTATGTTTGAGCTCCCGGAGCATAACCAGCCCGCGTTTTGCCCGACCAGTTTTTTCAAATTCATTTAATTTCATGCGCTTGCAAGCTCCGCGATGGGTTACCAGGACAATTGATGGTTCAGCTAAATCATCAAACACTTGTCCACTTACAACGTATTCATCTTTTTTCAGTTGAATCGCCTTTACACCTGCTGCACGCTGCCCAACAGGCGACACATCTGACTCGTGATACCATAATCCATATCCTTTATTGGACGTGATAAAAATATCGGAATGTCCAGCTGTCTGATAAACATTAACAAGCTCATCATCATTTTTTAAGTTAAGCGCTACTAATGCTTTTGAATAGCGCTGTGCTTCATATAACGGCAGTTCACTCTTTTTCACCATACCATTTTTTGTAAAAAAGACAAGATAGCGGTCACTTGAAAATTCCCTGACAGGGATACATTGAATAATCCGCTCGTCATTATTAATGGCAACAATATTCGATATGTGTTGGCCAATGTCCTTCCATCTGATATCAGGAAGTTCGTGAACCGGGAGATAAATATATTTCCCTTTATTCGTAAACAGCAATAGTTTATCTGTCGTATTCAGTTCAATTAAACCTACTAAATGATCCTCCTCTTTTATCGCAAAATCTTCCCCATTCGATGCTCCATATGACCTGAGGCTTGTTCGTTTGATATAACCATCCTTTGACACGGAAACGAGGACATCTTCACTTGCGACCATTACTTCGATGTTAATCTTTAATTCTTCAATTTCATCCTCAATAATCGTCCGCCGCTTATCAGCATACGTTTTTTTCAATTGTTTTAAATCGGTTTTAATCGTCTGCAGCAGTTTTTTTTCACTAGCTAAAATGGCTTCCAATTCCGTAATTTTTTTGCGCAGTCCATCTGCTTCTTTTTCAAGTGCCGTAATATCGGTATTGGTCAGCCGGTATAATTGCAACGTTACGATTGCTTCGGCCTGCGCCTCGGAGAATCCATATGCTGCTATAATACGTTTTTTGGCGTCTCCTTTGTCTTTGGATGCGCGAATGGTTGCAATTAATTCATCCAAAATAGAAATTGCCTTGATTAATCCTTCGACAATATGCGCACGTTCATTTGCCTTTCTCAGTGTAAAGGTTGTTTGCCTTGTTACTACTTCTTTCTGATGGGTGATATAGGCATCAAGCATTTGTGGTAATGACAATAACTTCGGTGCTTTATCCTGGATAGCTACCATATTGAAATGGTATGTAACTTGCAAGTCGGTGTTTTTGTACAAGTATTTTAAGACACCTTCACTTTTGGCGTCTTTCTTCAGCTCAATTACAATTCTTAATCCGGTACGATCTGTTTCATCACGGACTTCAGCTATCCCTTCTACTTTCCGGTCGATTCGCAGCTCATCAATTTTTTTGACCATAGTAGCTTTGTTGACTTCGTACGGGATTTCATTAATGATGATTTGTTCCCGATTGCCACGAATCGTTTCTACCTCGGCTTTACCCCGAACGATAATCTTTCCTTTACCGGTTTCATATGCTTTCCGGATACCATCAATACCCTGAATAATCCCGCCGGTTGGAAAATCAGGTCCTTTTATGACATCCATTAATTCATCTATAGTCACAGCAGGTTTGTCGATTTTTTTAATAACCGCATCGATAACCTCTCCCAAGTTATGTGGCGGGATATCTGTTGCATACCCCGATGAAATCCCTGTTGACCCGTTCACAAGCAGATTGGGAAACTTGGCAGGTAATACGACTGGTTCATTTATCGTATCATCAAAGTTCGGCATAAAATCGACCGTTTCTTTGTCAATATCACGCAGCAGCTCTGATGCAATACTGGAGAGTCTTGCCTCCGTATACCGCATTGCCGCTGGAGGATCCCCATCAATACTGCCATTGTTGCCATGCATTTCCACCAACACATTACGTACCTTCCACTCCTGGCTTAACCGGACCATCGCTTCGTAAACAGGTGAGTCACCATGTGGATGATAATTTCCAATTACCGTACCAACTGTTTTGGCGGATTTACGATAATTTTTATCATGGGTGTTTTTTTCTTCATGCATGGCATATAAAATTCTTCGTTGTACTGGTTTTAGGCCATCTCGCGCATCAGGTAATGCTCTGTCCTGAATAATATATTTACTATACCTTCCAAATCGGTCACCAATAACTTCTTCAAGTGGAAGATCCAAATATTTCTCTGGTTGTGCCAAACCAATCCCCCCTTATTCCATAACATATACATTCAAAAAAAATCGCCAATTAAAAACTAGCCAACTCTAAAGTTAACCACTATTGTTTGGTAAGTTTTCGGACATACTACTATAATCTATTCCGTATGAATCTTATCATTCTCTAAAATATTAGCATCATCATTCATGCCAAATTCGACATGACTTTCAATCCATTTCCTTCTTGGTTCGACCTTATCACCCATTAGCGTTGTCACCCTTCGTTCGGCTCTTGCCAGATCCTCGATGGTTACCCGAATCAGTGTACGCGTTTCTGGATTCATGGTTGTTTCCCATAACTGATCAGCATTCATTTCGCCAAGCCCTTTATAACGTTGGATCGTATACCCATTTTTAAACTGTTTTAATGCTTCCTTTAGTTCACTGTCCTCCCAGGCATAGACGATCTTTTCACTTTTTCCTTTACCTTTGGAAATTTTATACAAAGGTGGTAATGCAATATAAACTTTGCCAGCTTCAACTAAAGATCGCATATATCGGTAAAAAAAAGTCAACAACAGTACTTGAATATGTGCGCCATCCGTGTCAGCATCTGTCATAATAATAATTTTATCATATTGAACATCGTCTAAATCAAAGTCACCGCCAACGCCTGCACCGATTGTGTGAATAATTGTTGATATCTCCTCATTTTTGAATACATCCTGAAGATTAGCTTTCTCCGTATTAATAACCTTTCCTCTTAACGGAAGAACTGCTTGAAATTTACGGTCACGGCCCTGTTTTGCGGAACCGCCGGCCGAATCCCCCTCCACTAAATATAATTCATTCTTCTTCGGATTTTTGGATTGAGCTGGTGTCAATTTTCCGCTTAAAAGTGTATCTTTTCGCCGTTTCTTCTTGCCTGACCTTGCTTCCTCCCGTGCTTTTCTGGCTGCAACCCTTGCCTCTTTTGCCTTAATCGCCTTTTTAATCAGCAATCCGGCAACGTCCGGATTTTCCTCCAAAAAGTATGCCAGCTTCTCGGAAACAACTGCATCTACAGCTGACCTTGCTTCCGATGTCCCAAGCTTTCCTTTTGTTTGGCCTTCAAACTGCAGTTTCTCCTCAGGAATCCGGACAGATACAATCGCTGTAAATCCTTCCCGAATGTCCGTACCTTCCAAATTTTTATCCTTTTCTTTTAACAAAGCTGTTTTTCTGGCATAGTCGTTAAAGCTTCGTGTTATCGCACTTCTTGCTCCAGATTCATGTGTACCACCATCTTTTGTACGCACATGATTCACAAAGGAAAGCATACTTTCCGCGTAACCATCATTAAACTGAAAAGCAAAATCAACCTCAATTTCCTGTTGCTGGCCTTCAAATGAAACAACCGGGTGGAGCGTATCCTTTTCTTCGTTCAAATAGGTAACAAATGATTCCAATCCATCTGGAAATTGGTAAACTTCTTTTTGTTTCTCCCGTTCGTCGATTAATTCAATTTTTAATCCTTTTAAGAGAAATGCTGCCTCACGCAACCGTTCTGATAAGGTTTCAAAATTAAATACCGTTGTTGAGAAGATAGTGTTATCCGGCTTGAACTGGATGATCGAACCTTTCTTACGTGTCGCGCCTCTTTTTTCCAAGGTTCCGACCGGTTTCCCACCGCTTTCAAACCGTTGAAAATAAGCGTAACCGTCGCGAAAACTGGTAACTTCCATCCACTCGGACAGGGCGTTGACAACAGAGGCACCAACACCATGTAATCCGCCACTCGTTTTGTAGCCGCCCTGACCAAATTTCCCACCAGCATGCAAAACGGTAAAAATGACTTCAATCGTTGGTCTGCCAGTACTATGCATTCCTGTTGGTATCCCCCGGCCGCCGTCCTCAACCGAGATACTATTATCTTTATGTATCGTTACTTTGATAAGCTCTCCGAATCCAGCCAACGCTTCATCGACAGCATTATCAACAATCTCAAAAACTAAATGATGGAGCCCGCGCGTATCTGTACTCCCGATGTACATACCAGGCCTTTTTCTTACCGCATCAAGACCTTCTAATATTTGAATCGAATCATCAGAATATTGTAATGGCTGTTTAACCAATGTAGACACTGCCCCTTCCTTAACCTCTTATTTCTATAGTAGAACGAATGTTTGTCGTTGTAAAGTATATTTTGTCTTATTCATACCTGAGCATGTCTAATAGTATACTACAATTAATTTCGGATTGTATAGCAATCATGTGAAATATACCCGCGCAAAAGGATGTTCAAAAGTCGCTAAATTGGGTCTTGAAGGTCGGGACGGCGTAGTAAGAGAGCATCAAGGAAAGCTCCCTCAAATTCACAACGTATGGAGGAAAATCGCTATACTCACCAAGGATTGAAAAAAGTAAGCATTATCGCTTGGTGACTTTTTGAACATCCTGTAAGGTAAAAAGGATGACTGGTCAGAGTCATCCCCCGAGCCTATTTATTGCCGATTAAAACGGAGTGGGCGACTTTAATACACATGTCCATTATAACAGTAATGCCGTGCTCTGTTAAAAAGTCATATGCCTCATCGTTTTCTATCCCTTGCTGTGCCCAAAATACGCTCGCTTCCGTAAGCACTGCTTCTTTAGCAATCCCAGGCAGAAATTCGGGCCGCCGGAAAACATTAATGATATCAATTTTCGCTGGAATATCAGTTAATGAGGAATAAGCTTTTTCACCAAGAACCTTATCGACTTTCGGATTAACCGGAATAATTTTATATCCCTGCTCCTGCATTCGCTTTGAAATTTGGTATGATGTGCGTTCCGGTTTGTCCGATAATCCGACAACAGCGATTGTTTTTGCTTCTTGCAATATATTTTTAATTGTTTCCTTTGCAGGGTTTTCCATTAACAAAACCTCCTCAATGCTTCAGTAGTCCTTGCTTAATTAAAAAATCCCTTGCTACTTTCTCTGGTGACTCATCTTCATAATCTACCAGATAGTTCATTTGCCGCATTTGATCGTCCGTTATTTTACCCCCAAGCTGATTTAAAATTCCCTCTAATCCAGGGTATTCTTCCAATGTTTCCGTACGTACAAGTGGTGCACCTTGATATGGCGGAAACAGATTTTGCGGATCATCCAATGTTACTAAGCCTAATTCTATCATATAACTGTCAGTAGCATAGGCATCAATTACATCGACTTCACCACTGGACAACGCTTCTTGGCGGATACCTGGTTCCATTGTTTTCACGTTTGCAATATCCAACCCGTAAACATCCTGCATCCCAACATAGCCATCGTACCGGTCTTTAAACTCTAATGTAAACCCTGCTGTTACATCGTTTTCAATCTTATTCAAATCGCCAATCGATTGCAAATCATGTTGTTCGGCAAATTCCTTAGTGGTTGCCACCGTATATGTGTTGTTGTATTTCATTGGCGCAAGCAGTTCCATATCATATTGTTTCTTCATTCCCTGCTTAGCCTGCTTGTATACTCGATCCGGATCAGTGCTTTTTGCTTCTTGTTTCATATGCGTAACAATCGCCGTACCGGTGAATTCCGGATAAATATCAATACTTCCTTTCTGTAAGGCGCTGAAGACAAATGCTGTTTTACCCAATCCGGGCTTTAATTTAACGTTTAAATCGGTATTTTCTTCAATCAACAGCTTGTACATATTAATTAGGATCGCTGGTTCAGATCCCAGCTTAGCCCCAATAACAAGGTCAGCCTTTTTACCGGAATGAAATAATAAAGGAGAAGCTACTACAAGAACGGCGATCATTAACATTGCCACAAATGATTTAAATCCTGCTCTCCGGGAAATCCGTTCAAACCCTCGTAAAATAAAGTCGAGGATAATGGCGAGCAATGCTGCGGGAATTGCCCCCAGCAGTATTAGATTAATATCTGCACCACGGTCAAGACCTAATAAAATTAATTCCCCTAAGCCGCCAGCACCAATTAATGCCGCGATTGTTGTTGTGCCAACGATTAAAACCATTGACGTACGAATCCCTGCCATAATCACAGGCATAGCAATTGGCAGTTCTACTTTCGTCAATCGTTTTAACGAATTCATCCCCATTCCTGTTGCCGCTTCCTTAAGTGCAGGGGCTACCTCCTTTATTCCTGTATACGTGTTACGTAAAATTGGCAATAAACCGTAGGCCGTTAATGCTATAATTGCTGGTGTTGTCCCAATCCCAAAGAATGGAATAAGAAATGCTAATACGGCAAGACTTGGAATGGTTTGCATGATTGCGGAGACTCCAATTATCGGTTCAGCAACCCGTTCATATCTCGTAAGGATTAACCCTAAAGGCACGGCAATAATAATCGCAATGATGAGCGAAATAAGCGAAATTTGTAAATGCTCCCAAATGGTTTCCACTAATACATCTTGTCGTTTTTCGAAAACGGAGATAAACGTTTCCATTATTGGATCACCCCGTTTTCCATTTTTGTTTTGCTTTTAAGAAAGGCAACAATATCTTTGTAGCTTAAAACACCGACTAATTTTTGCTCTTTTACAACCGGAAATAATACTTGGTCACTCGATTGGATAATCTCTGTCGCTTTATACAATGGCAAATGATTGTCCAATGTTTTGACCTCATGGAAAATTCCGTTCGTTGCTGCACCGTAATACATGTTATGTTCATCCCGGATAATATACGTACCGGCAGTTTGATATGTCTTTTCAGCAAACACTTTTTTCGTAATCACCCGATCATTTGATTGATCGGCAATGACGTCAACAGCCGTTTGCCACGGTGATTTTCGTTCCCCAATAAAATCTTTGACGAATTGGGTCGCTGGATGCAAAATAAGCTCTTGTGGTGTATCCATCTGGACGACCTGACCATGTCGCATTAGACATACTTTATCACCGATTGCCATCGCTTCATCCATATCGTGAGTTACGAAAACAATCGTCTTTTTAATTTCTTTTTGTAATTTGCGAATATCACTTTGCAGCTGTTCACGGCTAATAGGATCCAATGCACTAAATGGTTCATCCATTAAAATAATGTCCGGATCTGCGGCAAGTGCACGTATGACGCCAATACGCTGCTGCTGACCGCCGGATAATTCACTTGGCATCCTTTTTTGATATGTGGCAGGATCAAGTCCAACCATATCCAGTAACTCTCTCCCTCGTTCACGGATTTTTTTGCGTTTCCATTTTTTCATTTCCGGTACAACTGCAATATTTTCCTCAATTGTCATATGCGGAAATAAGGCAATCTCTTGCAAAACATATCCAATATTCCAGCGTAATTCATGAATATTATAATCATTAATGTCTTTATCATTTATGTATATTGCCCCAGATGTAGGCTCAATTAACCGATTAATCATTTTCATTGTTGTTGTTTTCCCACAGCCGCTTGGACCGATTAGGGTGACCAATTCTCCGTTATTTACCTGGAGCGAGAAGTCTTTTAATGCTTCAGTCCCGTCTGGATATACCTTGTTTACCCGATTAAATTCAATCACCTGTTTCTTTCCCTCCTTAGATAGAATTCTTTTAATGGTCATACCCTTATTACTAGTTTTAGAAACATGTACGAAAATTGCAAGTCAAAAACATCGAATGAACGAAAGCTAAATGAATAAGTTGCGATTATAGGTTCTTTCCTGGACAAGTTCATGGTAGAATAAACTATACAATTGTTATATTAAGAGAGAAGGAATCATATGGAATATGTTGTATTCGCTTGTCTGGCATACATTTTAGGTTCAATACCATCCGCATTGATCGTGGGAAAAGCAGGATATAAAATAGACATACGCGAGCATGGCAGTGGTAATTTGGGTGCAACCAACACCTTTCGTGTATTAGGTTTAAAGGCAGGAATTATTGTTACTCTATCTGATATTTTAAAAGGAACATTAGCAACACTTCTTCCATTACTTGTTGATGCAGACGTTTACCGGCTCGTAATTGGGCTATTTGCCGTTATTGGTCATACATACCCACTGTTTGCAAAATTTAAGGGCGGGAAAGCAGTGGCAACTTCAGGAGGTATTATTTTAGGCGTTAGTCCGCTATTATTCATTATTATGATCGTTACATTCCTGCTTACGTTATATCTCTCTAAATATGTTTCCCTATCATCGATGATAACAGGGATAGTTGCGGTCATTGCAGCTATTTTGCTCAAGGAGGATATTTTCCTGATTATCGCTGTAGCTGCATTAACTATCTTCGTCTTCTATCGCCACAAGGAAAATATTAAACGTATTAAAAACAAAACCGAACCAAAAATTACCTGGATGTGATAGTCAGAGGTTAGAGGCCAGATTGGTGGAAACTGGTGAGGGTGCAGGTTTTCCAGGATTGTGTAGCTTTAATTTTTTAAGCATTATTTCCAGTTGGTTGCAGAAGTATCCATTACAGCATACTTTTGCTTTTTTTCCTGGGTTTTAAGTATAAAGTCACTTCATTCGGTGGGAGGTATTTCATCCCGTTAATGCGTGATAAACCAATCAATTGAATATTACTGCTCACTTCAGTATACTTTAATTGTTAGGAGCAGAGAGGTGATGACGCTATGAATAAATTTGAAACACTCCCAAAAAAACAATTACCAAACAAAGCAGAACGACATAAATTATTTGGTTCGGTTGAGCCTGGTCCGAAAACGAAACCGGTTGAAAAAAGTAAAATGGCCGATTTGCAAAATACAAAAAAAGACTTTTTATTTGATCTGGATGAAGTTGGCATTACTAATGTGAAGCATCCAATCGTAATTACCAGCAATTTGCATCCCGAAACACAAACAAGTATTGGTACATTTCGATTTACGTCAGCAATCGAAAAAACAAGTAAAGGGACAAATATGAGCCGCTTTACTGAACAGCTGAATCTGTACCATGAAGCAGGTTTCTCTGCGGATATAGCTACATTGAAACGGTTTACGAAAGATCTTGCTGAACGTTTAAAGCAACGTGACGCTGAAATTACGGTTACCTTTCCCTGGTTTTATGAACGACGCGGTCCACAATCAGACCTTTCTGGCATGAACCACGCGGATTGTGGAATAACGGTTGCTTATGACCAGAAAAAAGGATTTAACGTTTCTACCTCCCTATCGGTGCCAGTCACAACGTTATGTCCTTGTTCCAAAGAGATTAGTGAATACAGTGCACACAATCAACGTGGCTATGTAACGATGGAAATTAATTTGGATGATAATGTTGATGAAACCAAACTGGATTGGAAGGAACAGCTGCTTAATGCTGCGGAAAGTAATGCAAGCTCAAGGCTACATCCTGTTTTGAAACGACCAGATGAAAAAATGGTTACAGAAGCGGCATATGAAAACCCAAGATTTGTTGAAGATATGGTGCGGCTTGTTGCTGCTGATCTTTACGAGATGCCTTTTGTTAAAAAATTTAAAGTTGTCTGCCGTAATGAGGAATCCATTCATATGCATGATGCGATTGCATCCGTGACGTATGATAAGAAACATGCTGAGACATCGATCTGAACTTCTTGTTAAATCGCAGTGAAGAAGGATAATAATATGAAATACATTTTCATCACATTAATCAAATTTTACCGGAAAGCAATCAGTCCATTTAAACCGCCTTCGTGCCGATTTTATCCTACATGTTCCGAATACGGGCTGGAGGCCTTTAGACGGTTTGGAGCAATTAAGGGGAGCTATTTAACCATTAAACGGATCGGGAAATGCCACCCATTTCATCCTGGTGGGGTTGATTTAGTACCGGAAAAGAAAGAGAAAAAACAGAAACGGTTTAAAGGGAGCTGACGGGTTTGAAACTACACGTGACAAATGATACGGCTGAATGGTATAAAAGTGAGTTTGACCTGCAAACGCCTGCCCGGTTGCGCTATTATGTACGATATGGATTTGGCGGTCATATTCCCGGGTTCTCGTTAGGGGTCCGTGTGGATACCCCGAACGAAATGTACACCAGTTATCAGGTTGACGATTTAACTTTTTTTATTGAGGCAAAAGATGCCTGGTATTTTGAAGAGAAAGATTTGTTTGTAAAACTTAACAAGGCTAAAAATGAACCTGAATTCAGCTACGAATAGATTCTATACCAACAAAAAAGGAAGATTGGCTCCTATCCGATTTTCCTTTTTTTATAAGATAAGGAAGTTTAAAAATTAAGCCTCTATTCTGCTCTCGGCAGTAAGCCACGTCCAGCTCCAGCGCCCAGTGTGCTTCCCTCACCTCCGTACGATAAGTCAACATCGGCTCGGGTGGGAAGGAAGGCCGACTAAGAACGGCCTTTGCGGCCAACGTCGGCATACCCCTATGAAGGGGCATGTTTCCTTTATCTCCTGCGGTAGGAATGTTCGGTTAAAACCGCTGCTTTGCGCAGCAACACCGAACCACCCTGCTTGGCAGGGCGCAGCACATACGCCGCTAACCGGGCGCTTGCGCCTTTGTTCTTTATAGATTAAATCGTCTTATTTGTCCCCACTGCTGTTCATTGCGCAAAATCAGTTTTTGCCGCTCGCCAAATAAGTCGAAATGAGGATAATCCTGATAGTGATCAATCCATTCTTCCTTTAAACCATATTTATTGCCCCACGAAATCAATTTCTTCACGTCGCTACACCCAACTTTTGTAACCGTATTACAGCCAGGAAATCTTGGATCTTGCCAATAATGGGTCAGGAAAGCAATATTCCCACTTCTCACTTCACGCTTCCATTGTAATATATCCTGACGTTTTAACCCGAAGGCCATCAGGAATCTCCTTTTATTTGCCTGGAATATGCTTCATGCCAATCAGGGAACGCACGCCTTAATGATAATGGCCGGAAGCTGTCTTTTTTGACAATGACATGTTCGGTTGTACCGCTTACAGCTACATTACCAGCTCCATTCAAAATTTGATAGGCATAAACAGAACGTAAGCCATCATATTTTTCCAGCCATGTTTCAACAATAGCTTCTTCCCCGTAACGAATTGGCTTTTTAAAAGAAATTTGCGCATCTATAACAGGTGAAACAACGTTATGTTTTTCCATGTCTGCATAGTTAAGTCCAAGATTTTCGATAAATTTGGTTCTGCCTATTTCAAACCAAACTAAATAATTGGCATGGTAGACAACACCCATTTGATCGGTTTCCTGATATCTTACTTCTATTGGTGTCCGTACTTTGCTCAATGTTAAGATCCTCCTTCTACTACTGCCACTAAATAGTTTATCATAAATAAGCAGCAAATGAAGGAACTTTGCTTTTCATTAAAAAACCCGGAATACATTAGTCCGGGTTTTTGGTTTTAGGATTGCTGTTGGTCATGCGCTTCATCTTTTATTTCCTGTCGCATTCCTTCAATAGCTTCCTCACGACGTTTATTTTTTTCTTTAATCTTTTCTCTTTCTTCATCAGAAGAAAATTCCATCGTATCATGTGCTTTTTCAATATTTTGAATCGTATCCTGTACCATACTTTGCAGTTTTTCTACATTATCGCTTCGGTCATCAGGCTTTGGTTTGTAAGAATCATTTGCCATTTTGAATCTCCTTTCCTGTAAAGTATCATCATTATATTCTGCAATAATGTTTTTACTATACAAAAAAACAGCTTTCACTTTGATATCATCCAAAAGTTGAAAGCTGTTTACTGGCACTACTTTTCATTCTTTCTTTTTAAAAATTGATTCCGTTTCATTTCTAAATTTTGCTCAATTTTTTCCATTAATACTTGATCCTGTAATATTTGTTCGCGGTTTTGGCTAACCAATTCGTCAAATGTCAGTTTTTTCTTTAAAGAAATCGTAATCCACTCCTTTTTTTATTAAGAGTATTACCATTTCTTTAGAAAATTATAATCATTCTAAGCTGTGAAGCGTTTCTGTCATAAATTCATAGGTCATGGGACCGACCTTTTTTTCCTGCTGAATCTTCCCGTCGGTGCCGATAAAGTATGTTGTTGGTAGTCCAAAAATTGCATATTGATTAGCAACCTTCATATCTTTGTCCAATAATATCGGATACGTATAACCATTTTCCTCAATAAAATTTCTTGCCTTTCCCACGTTAGGCTCTGTATTTACAGCCACTATTTCTACCTCATCTTTGTGTTCGTCATAAAACTTTTGCATCTCTGGCATCTCAATTCGACATGGCCCACACCAGCTGGCCCAAAAATTCAAAAAGACTTTCTTTCCCCTAAAATCTGATAGTCTGACTGTGTCTCCATCAAGTGATTCCAGTTCAAAATCCGGAGCCGGTTGGCCAGGTTCAATACTTGATTTTCCCGGTGAAACGATCGCAGCACCTTTCACGTCTGGATCTTTGCTTATGTTTACTGCAGTCTTATCGGTATCTGCTGCTGATTGTTCCTTATTTTTTTCCGCAAAATTGAAAATCAATATTCCTGCCAGTAGCGCAATCACTGCAATTCCAAGTATTTGTTTCATTGAAATGTCTCTCCTTACTGAGGCTTCCATAATACTTATTACAGTATGCATGATGTCATTCCTATTTGTAAAGGAAACATGATCATTGTTGGAAAATGGTCAAAAATAAAAATAAGTCCTTACACATAATACTTCTTGTAAGGACTTATTTTACACTAGATTAATTCTCCAGTTTATTACGTAAAACCATTTGTAAAATACCACCATGGCGATAGTAGTCAATTTCTACTTCACTGTCAAAACGGGCAATTGCTTTGAATGTAGTCGTTTTGCCATTTTCATCGACGGCTGTAACATTTACAAGATCATGCGGCTGTACATTTTCGTCTACTTCAACAGTAAATGATTCTTTACCGGTTAAACCTAGTTTATCGGCATTTTGACCTTTTTCAAATTGTAATGGAAGTACACCCATCATAACAAGGTTTGAGCGATGAATCCGTTCAAAGCTTTCTGCAATAACCGTTTTAATACCGAGCAGAATTGTTCCCTTAGCTGCCCAATCACGTGATGAGCCCATCCCATAATCCTTGCCACCCATGACAAGTAGTCCAGTGCCATTTTCCTGATACTTCATTGCAGCATCATAAATTGGCATTACTTCTTCTGTTGGCCAGTACGTTGTATACCCGCCTTCCGTACCTGGTGCAAGTAAATTACGAATCCGAATGTTGGCGAATGTTCCACGCATCATAACTTCGTGGTTACCACGTCTTGAACCATAGGAGTTAAAGTTACGTGGTGACACACCTTTATCCTGCAGATATTTTCCAGCTGGCATATCCTTTGCGATTGCTCCAGCAGGTGAAATATGGTCGGTTGTTACAGAGTCGCCAAATTTACCAATCGCACGTAAATCCGTTAGCGGTTTAACAGAACCCGCCTCTTTTGATAACCCTTCAAAGAATGGCGGGTTTTGAATATAGGTAGATTCTTCATCCCACTCGAATAAAGGTTCATCTGTTGTTTCAATTTCGTTCCATTTTTCATTCGAACTAAAGACATTTTCGTATTCTTTACGGAAAATCTCAGGTTTAACAACACTTTCGACTTGTTCTTTTATCTCTTCCATTGTTGGCCAAATATCTTTCATATAAACTGGATTTCCGTCTTTATCCGTACCAAGTGATTCTGTAGTCAGGTCAATATCAACGGTTCCCGCTAACGCATAGGCAACAACCAATGGTGGTGAAGCCAAATAGTTTGCTTTCACTAATGGATGGATACGCCCCTCGAAGTTGCGGTTACCAGATAATACGGACGAAACTGTCAAATCATTTTTTGCAATGGCTGCTTCAATTTCTTCACGTAAAGGACCGGAGTTACCGATACATGTTGTACAGCCATAACCGACCAAATTAAAGCCAATTTGATCCAGATATTGCTGCAGGCCAGAATCGTCCAGGTACCTTGTGACAACTTTTGATCCTGGTGCCAGAGATGTTTTAACATATTCAGGTACATGTAATCCTTTTTCAACAGCCTTTTTAGCTACTAACCCGGCACCGAGCATGACATAAGGGTTTGATGTATTGGTGCATGATGTAATGGCAGCAATTGCCAGTGCACCGGTTTTCATAACCGAAGTTTTACCATTTGGATGTTCTATGGTTACTTCTTTATTAAATTCCGTTTTATCCAAACCTAATCCCTGATTACCTGCGGGTGCTGTCACCGCTTTATTAAATTCCTTTTTCATGTTGGATAAAGCAATTAAATCCTGCGGGCGTTTAGGACCTGACAAGTTCGGTTCCAGTTCGGAAAGATTGATTTCTACCAGCTCCGTGTATTCCGGATCTGCCTGATCAGGAGAATACCACAGATTGTTTTCCTTGCAATACTTCTCAACTAATGCAATATGCTCCTCACTACGGCCGGTTAAACGTAAATAGCTTAATGATTCATCATCGACCGGGAAGAATCCGCATGTTGCACCATATTCTGGAGCCATGTTGGAAATTGTTGCACGATCAGCAAGCGGCATATCTTGTAACCCGGGGCCGAAATATTCAACAAACTTGCCAACAACATTCTTCTCGCGCAATACCTGTGTTACCTTTAACGCTAGGTCTGTAGCTGTTGTTCCTTGTGGAAAGCTACCGATAAATTTAACACCAATTACCTCAGGTGCAGGGAAATAAGATGGCTGACCCAGCATGCCTGCTTCCGCCTCAATACCACCAACACCCCAGCCAAGTACACCCAGCCCATTTATCATCGTCGTATGGGAGTCGGTACCAACCAGTGTATCCGGAAATGCATCATAGGTTCCGTCCTCATTTTCCAGACCATGGACAACACTGGCAATATATTCCAGGTTTACTTGGTGAACGATTCCTGTTGCAGGTGGAACAGCTCGATAGTTTTCAAATGCCTTTTGTGCCCAGTTTAAAAATTGGTAACGCTCAGCATTCCGCTCGAATTCAAGCTCCATATTTGCTTTAAGTGCATTAGGTGTTCCGTACTGGTCAACTTGTACGGAGTGATCAATTACTAAATCAACTGGCACTTCCGGATTGATTTTATCCGGCTCGCCACCCATATCAACCATTGCTTTTCGTAATGAAGCAAGGTCAACAACGGCAGGTACACCAGTGAAATCCTGTAAAATAACGCGTGAAGGTTTGAATGGCACATCTACCCCTTTGCCATCTTTTGTTCCCCATTTTGCTAATCCTGTTACATGTTCATCTTTAATAACACGACCATCATGTTGACGAATAAGCGATTCTAGTAACACACGAATAGAAAATGGTAAACGTGATATATTACTAGATCCACCGTCTTCCAACGCTTTTAAATGATAGTAGTTATACGTTTTTCCATTTAGTTCAAATTGCTTTTTCGCTTGAAACGCATCCTGTTTTGTCATGTAAGCCATACCCCTTTCAAATTGTCAACTATTCTGACCATACCCCAACTAGAATAGTAGACAGCAAAAATACATGTATCATCTACTTTATATTAAATGATTTTTGTGCGAAAAAGCAACTGTTTCCAGCTGTACGGCATATAGTAAATATTTATGTAAATTGATAACCAATACTTATCGAGGATATGAACAAAGGCGCAAGCGCCCGGTTTAAGGAAGGATGACTAAAACCGGCACGTCAATAACCAACGTCGGCATGACCTGCATCCTGCAGCCCGCGTATATGCTGCGCCCTGCCATTTAGTGTGGTTCGGTGTTGCCGCCGGGAGCGGGGGTTTTAACCGAACATTCCTACCTTAGAAGATAAAGGAAACATGCCCCTTGCCCAGCGTTCTAAGCCGGCCTGCTAATTTGGCAACTTTTGCACATGCACATATATAGCTTTTAAATGATAGTGAATTGTCAAATTATACCTCTAGTAATCTGCCGCCTTTTGAAATACGATGGAGAAGGTACTTCCCTTATCTGCATTTTGGGAAATATCCAATTTGGCATTGTGCCGATCCAGAATTTGCTTTGTGATCATCAATCCAAGTCCTGTTCCATTTTGCTTCGTGGTGAAAAACGGCTCTCCCAGTTTATGTATGATTTCCTCTGATATACCTGGCCCCTGATCGATCACATCAATGACAACTTGTCGATCCGAAGTATGAACTTGTATATGGATCGTTCCCTCATCTTCCATTGCTTCAATGGCATTTTTAGTTAAATTAATTAATACTTGTTTAATCTGCGAACGGTCGCAATGAACGAGAACGTCGGTTGATTGTTCCCATTCAAACGTTATTCCCTTTAACCTCGCTTGCGGCTTTAATAATTCGGTAACATCCCGAATCATTTCTGCTATCGATTCCTTTTGTTTATTATCGGTCATCGGTTTTGAGATAAATAAAAGCTCGGATGTAATAGTTTCCATTTTTTCAATTTCATCAATCATAATTTTATAATATTCTTTTTTCCGATCAACACCTGCTTGCAACAATTGAATAAACCCTTTTAGAGATGTTAATGGATTACGGATTTCATGGGCGACCCCTGCTGCCAATTGTCCAGCAATTGACATTTTTTCCGAACGGATCATCATCTCTTCCATCTCTTTTTTGTCTGAAATATCCCGTAATGCCGAAATATAATAAACGTTTCCGGTTTCGTCCTTTATCCTTTCCACTTTACATTCTGACCATATATATTTACCATCCTTATCCCGAATATTGATGTTGAAAATTTGTCCGGTTTGTTCCGTACCCTTAAGCTGTTCTTCCATATATGCGGCATCTTCCGGTAAAATTTTTTCGTACCACTGTGTTCCTTTAAGCTCCATCGTTTTGTACCCCAGCAAACGTTCCACAGACTTTGATACAAAGCAGACCTTCCCGTTACGATCCCAGATTGTAATAACATCACTTCGGTTTTCTTCACTCCAATCAACCATAACTCCTGGGAGAGTTGTCGCATCGTGAAAAATGAAGTTATCATTTCCCGCAGACTTGCATTGCGTTTGATTTTGCGTATTCGCTTTATCACCTGATTTTTTATCCACATTTAATTTTTGCCTCAATACCATTGCCCCCTTTTTTGCAAAATCCAACATTTATCCCTCTAAATCTACTTATATGTATTATCGTATACAATTATGATACTTGTTTGTGTGGTAAACTCCTATTATAATTAAGAGTGAGTTGTAATCTTGATTCACACGAATAAAAGCATCAAGTATTTGTATCTTACTATAAAAAGCGAAAAAAATAAATCTTTAGAACTCTTTACATAATTGATTTATCGATAAAATCAGGAGAAAATAGGTGAAATTATGTCGATCTTAATGGATTATTTCATTATCATATGGGGGATCCTGCTCATAACACTCATGTCAATCGGCGGCTTCTTTATGTTCCGTAAATTTTTAAAACGATTGCCTAAGGAAGATGGCAAATCAACCATGGACTGGGAAGAATATTACATGGAGAAAACGAAAGATATGTGGGGCGACAGCGAAAAAAAGTTATTAGAAGAATTAGTATCTCCTGTCCCTGAATTGTTCCGCGATGTAGCCAGACAATCAATTGCCAGTAAGATTGGCGAAGTCGCACTCAGGAAACAGAGTAAGAAAATAACGCAGGACGTGCTTATTGAAGGTTATATCATTGCTACGCCAAAACGTGATCACAAGTTTTTAAGGAAAAAACTGCGCGAAAAAGAAATCGATATTACGCCTTATGAACCTTTATTTCAGCTTTCACCGGGAACGTACAAATACAAAGTAAAACAAAAATTAAAACAAAAACGCCCGCAGTAATACGGGCGTTTCCTTATACACTATGATATTTTTAATTCCTTTTCCAATTTCTTGTATTTGTATAACATGGCTAGTCTCCATGATAAAATCATGCCAAACGCAAGTAAAAAGAACATTCCACTCGTTTCACCCAATGAAATCGTACTGCCAATAATCAGCTTAATGATAATTCGTACAAGGAGTAAACCGAATAAAATAAACACAAATGATTTTGACGGAATCAAATAAATGTCATTGTCCTTTATTTCAAATTTTGATGTTTTAATAAGAAATATGGAAAAAAATACTCCCACAAAAAATGCCTCTAAAACTTGTGTCCAGGCAACACGAAATTCAGGCACAAAAAACATACATGCACCGGTACTCATAAATAACGGCGGTAAAATGATTTTCTTTACCGAAGCCGGTTTTTTTGCAGCCTTTAATCGAACAAAAATCATGGTGGTAGCCATAAAAAAAGCAACTACCGTACTTGCAATAACCCAAAACATGTTTCATCAACTCTTTCTTGGATGACTACCAGCCCGCTTCATTTTATGTAATACACGATCTATTGTTTCCAGGACACGATTCTCATCAAACGGCTTCACAATAAAATCCTTTGCCCCGATTTCAATTGCACGGGTAACAACCTTTTGCTGACCCATCGCGGAACATACGATGATTTTTGCATGTTCATCATACTTGATAATTTCTTTCATCGCATCTATACCGTTCATTACAGGCATGGTAATGTCCATTGTCACTAAATCAGGATTTGTTCTCTTATACAGTTCAATTGCTTCATTTCCATCCTTTGCCTCGCCAACAATTTCATGATTTTCTCTTTTAAAAATGGATGCTAATGTAACCCGCATAAATGCTGCATCATCAACTATCAGAATCCTCGCCAATCTCGTTCCCCTCCAGCCCATCTTCTTGATCATTTGCGATGGTTAGAATAATTGTCATGGTTACCCCCAATACAGTCACATAAACACCAAGATCAAAAAGCATTGCCGTTGCAAGTTCTACTTCACCAAAAATTGGCAATGTAAAGTGTCCGAATGTATGTGATAAGAAAGGTACATCAAAAACAAATGAGCCGATTCCAGTTGCTACGGCAATTAGTAATCCGATTGGAATCAGAGTCCGGTAATTAATCGGTAAGATTTTATTTACCGTTTCCATTCCATACGCCATATTCATCAGAACAATTGCTGAGGCAGTCATCAGGCCACCAACAAAGCCCCCGCCAGGTGAATTATGACCTGCAAGCAATAAATAAACGGCAAATCCTAATAAAATAAATGCAATTAATGATGTTGTTGTACGCAATATGAGATCATTCGGTTTAAACATGTAATACGGCCCCTTTTAAAAACATATATAGGTACATCATAATACAACCATATCGGAAAATCTATTCTAAAACCCTTTGAAATTTAACCAGCCGGATAAAAACGACGTTAATTGCGTCATCCAATCGAAAAACAGTGCGATCCCCATCAAGATCATGATGGATCCGCCAATTTTCACAAGGATAACACTATGCCGCTTAATCCAGTTAAGTTTCCCAATGAAAAATGATAATATCAGAAACGGCAGGGAAAAACCTAATATATAGCTAACCATCATCACGATACCTATGTCAGGATTCTGTGCTGTCAAGGAAAGAACTATCATTAAAATTGGTCCCATACAAGGTGTCCATCCCAAGGAAAAGGCCAAGCCAATGATAAAGGAACCAATGTATCCAGCTGGACGATTCTTAAAAGTGATTTTCTTATCCTTCATCAGAAATTTAAAATTCAGTACGCCGACAATAACAAGTCCAAAAAAGATAATTAAGATGGCGCCAATTTGCCGGATGACCTCCTGATAGGTTCTTAAGAACTCGGACAGGATAGAAGAAGTAAAACCCATCATGATATAAATACAGGAAAATCCAACCAAAAAGAAAACCGTATGTAACATGCTTTTTTTATTAAATTTCCTGCTGTCATCTTTTAAATCGGACACACTCATGCCGGTTATATACGATAAAAAAGCAGGATAAAGCGGAAGTACACAAGGTGAAATAAAGGATAAAAAACCCGCGCCAAATGCAATAAAAATATTTATTTCAGACATAAAAATCCTCCTAAGAAAACCATTTGCTCTCTCTATTTTAACAAATTATGCAGCTAATCGAAGAAAATGAATTTGACAATTATCCAAACCTTTTGGAAACGGAGTAGCAAGGGCTGAATTTGATCGCTTGTGATCGGAATGACCAAAATTTTAAAATACCCCTTACTACCAACAGGTACTAAGGGGTATTATGTATGATGCTAATCCATTCTGACAATATATGATGATTGCTGATTACTTTTGCTGATTGTTCATTGCACGCATCATTTGATTGATTTTTTTCTGTGATGGTTTTTGACCCATTTGCATCATTAAAGTCCGAAGCATTTGCTCATTAATTGGTGGGTTCTTCTTTAGATAATTCATCATATATTTTCTGGCGATAAAAAATCCGAGAGCGACACCAGCAATCAAGGCAATAATAGCTATTAATACGACCCAAATCGTAGCCATGCAAGCTTTCCTCCTTCATGTTGTCTCTCATACAGTATAGTAAATCAATGTTAAGAATACAATACTTGTCCATGCAAATATGCTCTTTCCTTTGAAACCGGCGAGATCCAACCATAGTTATCGACGTCATTTCTCATAATAAAGAGAAATGGCTGAAATGATCGTAGTGCTGGAAACAACAACATTTCGGCATCATGCAACATTTCACAACGAAAGTTTATCTGTTTTTCGTGGATATGTAAAGAGATAGCTTGCGTGTCTTCGTTTCGCATTTCGAGATAGTTGCCATCAATTGTTACATTACGTCTGTTTTTCTCGTTATTTTTAATGTGGGTTATCAAAGCACTAGTTGAAAATGTATTGGTAATAAACTTAAACTGATTTTTGAGGTCCGTTCTCTCCGGATTATTTTGATATTCTTTTAAAAAACGATATAATATTCCACTTTTATGGAAATACCGATACGCAAATTCTTCCTTTACCCAATAGATAGAATAATTCCCCACCGAAAACCCCTCCCCTTTTAACTCTATTATACGTATTCCAGTTAAAAATTATGTCATTTCCTGATGCGAAATCCTACTAGTTTTGTCGATTACAAACAAAAGTACAGCCCGTTGAATAAAGTAGAACTTCATTCAACGGGGGATCCCATCCTCCCTACTGAGTTGAACGAATCGGATCGTTACGGATGGTGCTACTCAGCTATCTATCCTTCTATATTTTTCAAGGCTTGAAGCAGGGGTCTAATGAACGGTGAGGCGGGATAAAAGAGAACTGAATAGTAAAACGGGCGCCCCACAGTTAGTGAGCCACCCGTTTTCATTTATTATTTTATTAACTTTTCAACCTCTGCAACAACATTTTCTACTGTAAACCCGTATTCCTCAATAACTTTTTCACCTTTTGCAGAAGCGCCAAATCGATCAATACCAATTATCGTACCATTGTCACCAACATAACGCTCCCACCCAAATGAAGCGGCCATCTCAATTCCTACTCGGGCTTTAACATTTGCTGGCAGAACTTCATTTTTGTATGCTTCATCCTGCTCGTTAAACCGATCCCATGACGGCATGCTGACAACACTTACATCAATGCCTTTTTCTTGTAGGGCCTTTTTAGCTCCAATAGCTAATTGCACTTCGGAACCAGTTGCAAGTAATAACGCATCTGGAACGTCTTTTGCTGACTTGCTAATAACATATGCACCTTTTCTAACCCCTTCATAGGCGTTTTCTTTTGTGCCCTCTAATGTTGGTAACCCTTGTCTGGTTAACACGAGTGCTGTTGGCTTGTCCTTTGATTCCAAGGATATGCGCCATGCTGCTTGTGTCTCGTTTCCATCGGCAGGACGAATCAGGGAAAGTCCCGGCATTGCCCGCATTGCTGCTAATTGTTCAATCGGTTCATGTGTCGGACCATCTTCGCCAACCGCAATCGAATCGTGCGTAAATACATATGTTACCGGCGTTTTCATAATGGATGACAATCGTACAGCAGGTCGTAAATAATCACTGAATACAAAGAATGTACCAGCATATACTTTTAATCCGCCGTGTAATGCCATTCCATTTAGTGCTGCTGCCATGGCGTGTTCACGAACACCAAACCAAATGTTGCGGCCAGCATAATTGTTACGGGAAAAGTCATCTTCATTTTTTAACGTGGTTTTGTTTGAACCTGCCAGGTCAGCACTTCCGCCAAAGAAATATGGTACGGCTTTCGCAATTGCATTTAATACTTCACCGGAAGAAGCTCTTGTTGCCAGTTTATCTTTTTCGGGTTCATACACTGGAAGTTCTTTATCCCAGTCTGCAGGCAATTCCCCTTTTATAGCACGTTCCAGTTCATCTGCTAATTCAGGATATTTTTCCTTGTATGCTGTGAACAGTTCATTCCAAGCCTGCTCCGCTTCAGCACCTTTTTTGCCGATTTTTTTGTTAAAATCAGCATATACTTCATCTGGAACATTAAAATCTTCATGCTCCCATTTATAATATTCCTTGGTCAATTTTACTTCATCCGCACCTAGTGGGGCACCGTGTGATGCGCTTGAGTTTGATTTGTTCGGTGACCCATAGCCGATAATCGTTTTGATTTCGATTAATGTCGGCTGTTCGGTATTTTCTTTTGCTTGTTTAATCGCTTTACGTAACGCATTTACGTCATTGCCATCCTCAACCCTGATGACCTGCCATCCGTATGCTTTAAAGCGTTCTTCTGTATTATCGGAAAATGAGCGGTTCAGCTCCCCGTCAAGGGAAATATCGTTTGAATCATATAGCGCGATTAATTTTCCTAACCGGAGATGCCCAGCGAGTGAAGCGGCTTCATGGGAAATACCTTCCATCAGATCACCATCACTAATTAGAGCGTATGTATAATGATCGATAACCGAGTAGTTATCCCTATTATAGGTAGCGGCGAGATGCGCTTCAGCCATTGCCATCCCAACAGACATGGCAATTCCTTGTCCTAATGGTCCGGTTGTTGCTTCGACACCATCTGTATGATGTACCTCAGGATGTCCTGGTGTCTTCGAGTTCCATTGACGGAATTCCTTTAGGTCATCAATTGTCAGATTATAGCCGGACAAATGCAGTAAACCGTATAACAGCATGGAACCATGTCCTGCTGAAAGAACAAAACGGTCACGATTAAACCATTTGGAGTTTTTCGGGTTATGATGCATGAAATCAGTCCATAATGTATATGCCATCGGCGCAGCACCCATTGGCAAACCTGGATGCCCTGAATTAGCATTTTCGATGGCATCAATTGCTAACGTACGAATTGTATTAATAGATAACTGTTCAACATTTTCTGACATCTTTGTTTTCCTCCGTTTCGTCAAGTTGTGATTACCACTCTATTTTATATTGAAGTTCCTAATCTCACAAGTATTAGCAAGCTACCGTATTTGGTCTTGTAAAAACTAATGCTTTCTCTCTCTCTCTTGCATATCACGCAGTTTTTGTGGTGTCACATCATTTCCTTCCCAGTCAACTACCGTCATCGTCTTTAATTGATTTTTAAACGATTTTCGCACGTTTTTCAAATATTCTTGCCGCAGCTCATGCTGTTCCTGTTTTTCTTTGTCCGTTAGTCCTTCTGATTTGGCCTTTTTCGCTAATGTATTGATCCGTTCCAGTTTTTCTTTTCCAATCATAGTAAAAACCTCCAACTTTAAAAACGCAAGAACCATTATCATGTTCCTCGCGTTTTTATCATACCGTTCCTATATAATAGTTTCAAGCGTTATGATACTCCTGATACCTTCGGTGAACCGTTGCTTTTGATACCGAATGCCCCATCCCGTTTAATGTATGGGCAATCTCCTCAAAGGTTAGCTTCTTTTGCCTTAACCGAACAACCTCTTCAATCGGAAATGCCTTTCGTTCACGACCTGGTGCTTTGTTTCGGTATGCCAGATTCTTACTCGGATCATACCCTTCATTAATTGCTTTTTTCATCCCTCGCTTGATTTTGCTATTGTGTATTCTGCGTTGATATTCTTCTACGATCCCGACAATTTGCAAAACCATGGAATCGGACTCAGAAAGTTCCAGCCTTCCGTCATGAATAGCAGTATAGATTGGAATACTCATTTTGTGTAATTGATGGAATAAGGCAATCTTTGTGTTACCTCTGCCTAATCTTGTTTCATCCTGAATAAGCAAACAATCAGCGTTTTTTGCAGAAAAGCAGTCCAGCAGCTGAAATATACCGTCCCGATCAATCTCATAACCGCTTGCCTGCTCTTCAATTACTTTCTCAACAGAAAAATCGTATTTTCCTGCAAGTGTAATAAGCTCCTGCCTTTGTCTCGCCAATGATGTTTCCTGTGTCTTTTTATCCGTGCTTACCCGACAGTAAAGAATAGCTTTCACGATAATTACCCCTTCGCTCATAATTAGTACACAATTATGCGCTAGTGATCATGGAAAAATATAAAAATCCTAATGTTAAAGCAAATGTTACAAGATAGAATACATCTGTTTTCGTAAGTTTTCCAAACATAGCCATCAGCTCCTTTTTAGTATAAGAACTATTGTTCGACTTAAAACCATCATACACCCGAACACACGATCCTGTCAACATTTTTTTCGAACGAACGTTTGCGAATATTTCATTCTAGTGATAAACTAGTGGTAATAAATACTATGCGGGAGGAGTTTATTACATGACCAAGCTTTCCAAAAGGCAACAAATGATCCTTGATTACATTAAGGATCAGGTTAAGTTGAAAGGCTATCCGCCATCTGTTAGAGAAATAGCAAGTGCAGTTGGACTTGCATCAAGCTCTACTGTCCATGGCCATTTAGCGAGGATCGAAAGCAAGGGCTATATCAGAAGAGACCCAACCAAACCTAGAGCAATTGAAATTTTGGATCCATTAGAGGAGAATAATATTCCGAAAGATGAAGCGCGGTATGCACCAGTAATCGGCAAAGTTACAGCTGGTATCCCGATTACTGCGGTCGAAAATATCGAAGAGTTCATTCCGCTGCCAAGCTCAAGCGCAGGACCAGATGACAGTTTATATGTACTGGTAATCGAAGGAGAGAGTATGATTGAAGCTGGTATATTAGACGGAGACATGGTTATCGTAAAACAGCAAAATACAGCACAAAACGGGGATATTGTTGTTGCCATGACGGATGAGGATGAAGCTACTGTCAAGCGATTCTTTAAAGAAAAGGACCACATTCGCCTACAGCCGGAAAACGCAACAATGGAAGCCCTCATTTATCAAAATGTGACGATTTTAGGCAAGGTAATTGGGCTATACCGGAATATTCATTAAAAAACCTTGATACGCGGTATGCGTATCAAGGTTTTTATTAGTAAATTACCCAGTTTAAAAGGTTGGTAATCTATTTCTGGAAAAATTGCTTAAAGAATGCTATCCAATCTGTTCCTGTTAATTGGCCGCTAACAATAAATGTACCTATAAACAAAAGCATGAATATAAATACAAACAGATAACATTCAAGAGATTCCTTCCAATAAGGTTTGTTATTCTTCATCACGAACTATTCCCCTTTATTTTTCAGTACTTATTATTAAACCCACGCCAAATAAAGCCTTCAATTTGCTAATGAAAGCTAAAGGCTACATTCAAAATCAATCACTCGTATAAGGGGAGATAGTTCGATTGGTATTTTCTTACATCTAAAAACCCAGCTGCTTCTACATCGTTTTGGAAAAAGTCAACCTGATTAGCAATAGATGTAATTTGGTACACAACCGTTTTTACTGCAGGAAGGATTGGATCTGCTTTATATTCGTTTTGAACTGGTAGTGTAGCTGGTGCAGTAATATGGGCAGCATTTATATCCGATATATAACTTGCCGAAGAAATCGTTGCTTCGTCAACTTGCTCTACGTTAATATGTGAGGTTATTTGGATGGCCTGGCTTAGCACCAAAAAGCCAAACATGATAAACAACAACGCGCTGCCCAACCATTTCTTCAACCTAACTCGCCTCCGGTCTAAACAATACCGGTTTGGGAAACCGATTAAGAGTATTCTACCATGACTCCATCTATTTTTCATTCACAATTTTAACCTGAAAGGGAAAATCACTTGAAAATGGCCACTATCATCATCTGCTAATTCCCTGCAGTGAAGGGTGTTGATAAGATTAGCAAAAAACCAAAGTGACTTGATCCTTTATTTACTGGGGGATTATTTAAATCTTTTACTATTAGAAACACCATATCTATAAATTAAGTAAAGAAAAAATACCGCCCAGTTAAAATTCAACAGGTCGGTATTTTGAACTTAAATATTTTTTGGGGGTATTCCAGGGGTGTCAAGGACATAAGCTCTAAAAGCCAAAAGCCAGGACACGGCCACGACCTGGAACCCTATTATATCAACCTTAATAACTAGTCAAATACTGCTCCCGCTCCCAAGGATGAACCGTCGTGCGGAACATGTCCCATTCAATTTCCTTCGCCTCAATAAAATGCTCATAAAGGTGCTCACCAAGTGCTTCCACAATCACTTCATCTTTTTGCAACTCTTCTAATGCATCCATTAAGGTTGCCGGCAAGTCTTTAATACCGTTTTTCTCGCGTTCCTCTTTATCCATGACATAGATATTACGATCTACTGCAGTTGGCGGTGTTAACTCATTTTTAATTCCGTCTAATCCGGCCGCTAGCAGTACTGCCATCGCCATATATGGATTGGCAGATGGATCAACACTTCTTGCTTCGATACGTGTACTTAACCCTCTTGAATACGGAATTCGGATAAGCGGGCTTCTATTCGTACCGGACCACGCCACATAACAAGGTGCCTCATAACCAGGGACAAGTCTTTTATACGAATTGACCGTTGGATTTGTGACTGCTGTAAAATTAGTTGCGTGCTTAATGATGCCGGCGGTAAACTGGTAAGCTACCTCACTCAGTTGCATTTCCCCATCTGGATCAAAAAATTTATTTTCTCCATCCTGAAATAGCGACATATTAACATGCATACCTGAACCATTGACCCCAAAAAGCGGTTTCGGCATAAAAGTGGCGTGCAAGTTATGTTTTCTAGCAATTGTTTTGACAACAAGCTTAAACGTTTGGATGTCATCAGCATGTTTGACTGCATCAGAGTATTTAAAATCAATTTCGTGCTGACCCGGTGCAACCTCGTGGTGAGAAGCTTCAATTTCAAATCCCATTTCTTCCAATTCCAGTACGATATCGCGGCGGCAGTTTTCTCCCAAGTCTGTCGGCGCTAAATCAAAATATCCACCTTTGTCATTCAACTCCAAGGAAGGCTCGCCTTTTTCATCCAGCTTAAATAAGAAAAACTCTGGTTCTGTTCCGATATTAAATGCACTAAAGCCTAATGCTTCCATTTTTTTAACGTTACGTTTCAAATTGTAACGCGGGCACCCTGCAAATGGTGTACCATCCGGATTGTAGATATCACAAATAAACCGGGCAACTTTTCCCTTGTCTGATGTCCATGGAAAGACAACAAATGTATCTAAATCAGGATATAAATACATATCAGATTCTTCAATCCGGACAAACCCTTCAATTGAGGAACCGTCAAACATCATTTTATTGTCCAATGCTTTTTCCAGCTGACCTAGCGGGATTTCCACGTTTTTAATCGTTCCAAGCATATCGGTGAATTGCAAACGGATAAAGCGAACGTTTTCCTCCTCGATTTTTTTATAGATTTGCTCTTTCGTTAATTTTGAACCCATGCAGTTTCCTCCTAAATGTATGTTAAATATGTTTATCCAACCTCAACGGGCAGTAAAACCCGCCTTCAAGACTTTGATAAAAAAAGGCAAATGGGCGATCAACTGACCTTAAAGGATCGATTCGTTCAACCAAGATTCAGCAGGGTATAAAAAGAAACCACCACTGAATGAAGTTTGCCTTTATTGAAAAAATCTTGATAACTCACCCTGTCGCAAACTTGTCTTACCCATTCTGCCTGCTTCGTATAACTCGTTTTTCAGCATTTTTCTTAATTCTTTATCCGATAGAATGGCATACTGTTCTTCTTGTTTCTGTTTTTCCAGCAATAATTTTTGTTCTTCAAGGACCAGCAAATGCTTAATACCAGCGAGATTAATACCTTTATCAAGCAGGTCTTTTATCTCCAGTAAACGATCAACATCGTTAAAGGAAAACAATCGCTGATTACCGGTTGTTCTCTCGGGATGAATAAGCCCGTGTCCCTCATAATTTCGTATTTGCCTTGCCGTTAATTCGGTTAATTTCTTGACGATACCGATCGAGAATAAAGGCATGGAACGTCTATCCTGATCGTTCATTTACTCCCCTCCTATTTGTTATTAAATAACATTTTAAAGTATGTAATAGATCCTGTCAAGTTAATGTTAGGTTTCCTTACATTAACTTTAAAAAATTCGGTATTTGGCTCATCCTATTAGCGAATGCCGAAGTTTTTCTTTTACCTTAATGCGTGATAAAATCTTATATTTTCTTAAAGTGCAAAAAAGAGGTGGCTTCCCACCTCTTTTTTTCTTTACCCTATTTTAACGTCAGGAAACCCTTATCGATAAGATCTATAGCAGCTTCCTTTAAAGCAATTTTCACATGCTCATAGGTTAAGCCGCCTTGCACAAACGCGGTATATGGGGCACGTAACGGTCCGTCTGCAGTTAGTTCAAGGCTTGCTCCTTGAATAAACGTTCCAGCTGCCATGATGACATCATCCTTATAGCCAGGCATCGGACTTGGCACTGGTGTCACAAATGAATTGACAGGCGAGTTCATTTGAATGGTTTGGCAAAATGCAACCATTTGCTCCGCATTAGCAAACGTTACCGATTGAATTAAATCCGTTCGTTCCGCTTGATAATCTGGCTTTGTCGTGTATCCGATCAATTCTAAAAATCGCGCTGTAAAAACAGCCCCTTTTAATGCTTCCCCGACAACATGCGGAGCTAAGAAAAATCCTTGGTACATCTCCTCCAGCATCTGTAATGTGGCACCCATTTCTTTCCCCAGTCCTGGTGCAGTCAAACGATGGCCGCATTGGCTGACGAGATCTTTGCGCCCAACGATATAACCACCTGAACGAACGATCCCACCACCAGGATTTTTAATTAAGGAACCAGCAATAATATCTGCACCAGCATGTAATGGTTCTCTTTCCTCAACAAATTCACCGTAACAGTTATCAACAAAGACGATTATTTCCGGATTTATTTCTTTAACAAAGTGTACCATTTCTTCTATTTGCTGAACCGTAAAGGATGGACGATCATCATACCCCTTTGATCGCTGGATAGCAACGACCTTTGTCCTTGGCGTGATGGTTCGATTTACTCCCTGGTAATCAATTGCACCATCTGGCAGGAGGTCTGCTTCCCTATAGGTAATTCCAAAATCTTTTAATGAGCCTGTATTGTCAGCATGTTTTCCAATAACCGATTCAAGTGTATCATATGGTTTACCTGTCATATACACAAGTTCATCAGCAGGTCTCAGTAAGGCGAATAACACGGTAGAAATCGCATGTGTTCCAGATACGATCTGCGGTCTTACTAAAGCATCTTCGCCACCAAACACTTGCGCATATACGGCTTCCAATGTTTCCCTTCCATTGTCATCATAACCATAACCGGTAGTGGAATGAAAATGACTGTCACTGACCCGGTTATGTTTAAACGCATCAAGTACCCGTTTTTGATTCACTTCAACTGTTTTTCGGATGTTGTCGTGGATGTTTTTACAATCCAGTTCCGCCTGTTCTGCAAATTGTTCTATCATTCGTACGTTATTGCTCCTTTAATTGGCTTGTTAGCGGGTGACTTTCCCGGATAAAGCCTTTCATTAAATATTTCATTTGTTCTTCATCATAAACCTGTTCATCGACTATCGTCTCATGTGCAAACCGGTCTATTAATTTTCCTTGATCAGGATCGAGTATCGTTCTGTACCATACCCATTCATCCCTTAAAATCGCTTCCACCTTCGCTAATAAATCTTGAATGTTTCGCTCATCAAAGGCACTAATCAGGATGGACGGATGATGTGCAGGGATGAACTCTTCTGTCAGCAAATCCTGTTTGTTATATACCGTTAACATCGGGATTGAGTGGGCACCCAACTCCTCAAGTAACGTAAGAACGGTATCCTGATGCTGCTCCTGATCCGGATGTGATGCATCAACAACATGCAAAATAAAATCGGCCTCGGTAACCTCTTCAAGGGTTGATCGAAAAGAAGCAATAAGTGATGTCGGCAAGTCCTGAAGAAATCCGACCGTATCGGTAACAAGCGACCTGAAACCGGATGGAAACTGAATTTTCCGTGTGAGCGGATCAAGGGTTGCAAATAGTTGATCCTCCTCAAGTGTTTGGCTCCTGGTAATCCGGTTGAACAGTGTCGATTTCCCTGCATTGGTATACCCAACAATGGCAATTTGAAAAACGTGATTGGATTTACGGCGGTTCCGGTACTGTTCACGCTGGCCAACGACCATTTTCAGACGCCGTTTTATATCAAAAATCCGCTGCCTGATATGACGCCTGTCAGTTTCCAGCTTTGTCTCCCCAGGCCCGCGTGTACCGATACCAGCTCCTAGCCGGGATAATGCCAAACCTTGCCCGTGAAGCCTTGGCAGCATATATTGTAATTGTGCCAGTTCGACCTGCAGCTTTCCTTCTTTCGTATTGGCACGAGTAGCAAAAATATCCAATATCAACTGACTTCGGTCAATTATCCGAACGCCGAATCGTTCCCCCAGATTTCGTAATTGCCCAGCAGATAGCTCATCATTGGAGATGACTAAATCGATTTCCAGTTCAGCTATTTGCTCTGCAATTTCTTCCATTTTCCCCTCACCAATGTAATATGCAGGATGGATTCGATTACGATTTTGCGTCATGATTTTTTTTACTGTTCCACCTGCAGTTTTACTTAAGGAGGTTAATTCATCCAATGAGGACTTGAAGCGCTCGGTGGTCTGTTCCGGTTTTTTTACAGCTACGATTAGTATTTGTTCCGACATGTCTACCAGCCTTTCCCTGTCTTGCATGCTTATATCATAGCAAAGAAACAAGCACGGTACAATTCTATCCCCTGTATGGATTAGGTTGGATGGTTATTGATTGAAGCATTGCCTTCCATTAAATCTCATCGTTAAGCTGCAGGTCACTTCCGGTTAATCTGATTAAATCATCGGTAGCATATTGTTTGCCACAAAGCACCCGTACTGCATGCCGTCGTATCGAATGTTCAATAACATTTCTTACGTATCGGGCATTGGCAAAATTCCGTTCCCCTTCCCGGGTTTTTCGGTAAAGGTGTTCCTGCAATTTCCATTCCGCTTCCTGTGATAAGCGGTATTCCCTGATTGACACCATTTGTTTGGCAATATCCATCAGCTGCTCAACATCGTAATCCTGAAAATCCAATATAAACGGAAACCTTGATTTTAGTCCGGGATTAAGGAGTAAAAAACGCTCCATTTCATGCGGATATCCGGCTAAAATCAATACAAGATCGTTGTGGTTGTCTTCCATATGCTTTACCAGTGTATCGATTGCTTCTTTCCCGAAGTCTTTTTCACCGCCGCGTGCCAAGGAATAAGCTTCATCAATAAACAACATCCCGCCCATTGCCTTTTGAATAATCGACCTTGTTTTTTGTGCTGTTTGCCCGATATATTCTCCGACTAAATCAGCCCGCTCGGCTTCAATGAAATGCCCCTTTGACAATAGCCCCATTTCAAAATACAGTTTCGCAAGCTTTCTGGCGACCGTTGTTTTCCCTGTTCCGGGGTTTCCCTTAAATAACATATGGAGTACTTGTTTTGTGCATGCAAGACCAATTTCCCTTCGTTTCTCATTGATGGCAATTGTTGCATATATTTCTTTAATTGTTTTTTTTAAACGTTCCAGTCCTATGAAGGATGAGAATTCCTGATCAATGTGTGAAAATGGACCATTATCCATCTGGTTTGGTTGCTTATTACGATCAATCTGTACAGCCTTTTTATCATGAAAGACAATATTGATTTGCCCATTTTTATTTCGTACCATTTGCGTTTCCACTTCATCACCCCTTCGTCACCATAGTATACGCACGTTTTTTAAAAGGTGTGACAAACGCCCATGCCCGGAAGTCAGATATCAGAAGCCGGGGGTCAGAGATTCAAGGTGAGGTCAGCTATAAGCTAAACGGACACCCTTAAACGAGTGCCCGTTACGTTACGCCTTATTCTTTTTCAAGTTTTACGTTTTTAACAGGTGCGAATGTGGAGATTGCGTGTTTGAAGATAAGCTGTTGCTTGCCGTCTGTCTCAAATAAAACGGTAAAATTATCAAAAGCTTTTACTATCCCCCTAATTTGAAACCCGTTTGTTAAAAACACAGTAACCGAAATGTGATCCTTTCTAAGCTGATTTAAATAATTGTCCTGAATATTTACCGATTGTGCCATTGCATTTCCTCCTCTTTCTATCTGTACATATTCTTATTTCTATGTTTCTTTTAAGATTCCTGCAAGATCGGCCAAAATAATGGGAAAAGTTCGATTAATCGAATCGGGTGTGATCGTATACCAATTTACATCCATCTTGTTCTTAAACCATGTATACTGCCGTTTCGCAAACCTTCTTGAATTACGTTTCAAGACATCAATTGCTGTTTCCAGACTCTGCTCTCCTTTTAAATAAGGGATGAACTCTTTGTAACCGATCCCACTCATGGATTGTTTCGATTCGAGACCCTGCAGGTACAAATGTTGTACCTCATCAAGCAATCCAGCCGCCATCATGCGATCAACTCGCTGATTAATTCGCTCATACAATAGTTTCCGATCCATTTCCAATCCGATAAAAATGGGATTGTACGGAGAATCTCCCTTCTGTTGGTTGTTTTCTGACATTGTCTTGCCAGTTGTTTCATAGATTTCAATTGCCCGAATCAGCCGGCGATGATTGTTGGGATGGATCTTGGCAGCTTGTTCCGGATCAATTTCCGTTAAGTAATCATAAAGCTGTTCTGGTCCATTACGTTGAATGGACTTTTCAAGTTGTTCAGTTAGCTTGCTGTCCCGTCTTTGTTCGGAAAAATGGTAATCGTATAATGCCGCCTGGATATAAAGGCCGCTTCCCCCTGCCAAAATCGGCAGATGCCCCCTTCCAGAAATTTCATCGATATACGCTTGCACATATGCCTGGAAATCAGCAACAGAAAATGCTTCATCCGGCTTTTTTATATCAATCATATAATGGGGGATTCCCTGCATTTCAGCTTTGGTTGCTTTTGCTGTTCCGATATCCAGCCCCTGATATACTTGCATAGAGTCACCGCTGATCACCTCACCATGAAACGTCTTGGCAATTTCTATACTTAGTTGTGTCTTTCCGACAGCCGTCGGGCCAACAACTGCAATAACGTTTTGTTTCATTCCCTTTCCCCTGTATTCATTTATTCGTATGCTTCATATGCCTGTAACATCCAAACATATTTTTCTAATTTTCCCTGTAAACCGATTAAGAGATCATTTGTTGGCTCATCCTTCTGTTCGGCTGCGAGTGCTAGTCCGTCTTCCCGTATCTCTTTTATTATCTGTTCGTAATCATGACACAGCTGTGCGATGATCTCATTTTCCTTATCATCTGCCGTTGCTTCTTCAATTGTCGCTTCCTTCAAATATTTACTCATTGTTGCCAATGGTTTTCCATTTATCATTAAAATCCGTTCGGCAATCTCATCCAGATCATTTGCTGTTGCTTGATACATTTCCTCAAATTGAGCATGTAACTGAAAAAAGTGTCTGCCTTGCACATACCAGTGATAGCGATGCAATTTTACATACATTACAAAGTAATTTGATAGAAGCTGATTTAGAAAGTTAATTAACCGCTGACTTTCCATCCGAAATACCTCACTTTTTTCTCCTGCTAAGCTAGCTTGGTGTTTTATCACGCATTAATAGGCAGTAATACCCCCACAGAATAAAGTTTCACTTTGTCTCCAGCCTTGGATAGGCTAATATAACACTTTTCCTTCTAGGTTTAACATGATATTACCAATTTATACATGTTACATCACTCTTTTGAACATTTTTTCCAGTTCATATGTCGAAAAATGAACGATAATTGGCCTTCCATGTGGGCATGTAAATGGATCGCGCGTTGAACGCAAATCCTCTAGCAAGTGAAACATGTCATCCTTGTTCAAATAATGATTTGCTTTAATTGACCGTTTGCATGACATTAATATTGCCGCATCTTCCCTGATTGCCTCAATATCAATTTTCTCCTCGTCCATAATCTGCGCAATCATCTCGCGGATAACCTCTTCTTCAAATCCTTGCGGAAACCAGGTTGGGTGTGAACGAATAATATATGTCTGATTGCCGAACGACTCAAAAAACAAACCAACCTTCCCCAGTTCCTCGTGAAAGTTTTCAATAATAATCGCTTCCTGTTTGGAAAAATCAAATGTCAGCGGGATTAATAGCTCTTGTACTTCATTCGTTGTTTTGCCCAGCTTTTGTTTAAAAAATTCATACTTAATGCGTTCCTGTGCTGCATGCTGATCAATCATATACAAGCCATTTTCATTTTGCGCCAAGATATAGGTTCCTTGCAGTTGACCGATCGGATACATTACCGGTACCCGTTCTTTCCTAACATTAACTGGTTCATCATTTGCCACAAATTTCTCTGAAAATGACTCAGCAGGTGGTTGTGTGGTCTGTTGTTGACCAGTCTCTGGAGCCGCCAGCTCAGGAGCAGTATCTTTGTACGCCCTGTTGGAGTGAAAGGATCCCTCTGCTTCATTCACATACTCATCAGTATCCCAATTGGATAGATGTCTTTTATTCTCATATTGATCCTGATCCCAATTGGTGTTTTGTACTTCGTTGGTATGTTGGTCAGCATACCAATTCCCCTTCTCTGCCGGTTTTTGTGGATCATAAAATTGCATTGTCTGCTGCACAGAATCCGGCTGCCGTTTTTCCTGCCGTCCCAATTCGGGAATTAGTGAAGTTTCCCGGAATTTCTGTCGGATTGTTTCTTCAATAGCCGTGAATAATTCCTTGTCTTTACTGAAACGAACCTCCAGTTTGGCCGGATGAACGTTAACGTCAACTAAAATTGGATCCATATTTATAGCTAATACAACAATCGGCTGCCGGCCAATTGGCAATAACGTATGATACCCTTTAATAATTGCTTGCGATAACGCAATACTCTTAATATAACGACCATTGATGATGGTTGAAATATACGAACGGGATGCGCGGGTTACTTCCGGCTTGGCGATATACCCCTGAATCTGAAAATCAAGCGTATCATGGGCAATCGGCAGCATTTTTTTTGCCACACTCATTCCGTATACGTGGGCAATAACCTGCAGCAGATCACCACTTCCGGTCGTTTTAAAAAGCTGTTTCCCATTATGCGTTGCCTCAAACCGGATATTAGGATGGGACAATGCTAACCGGTTCAGCAAATCAGTAATATGGCCAAGCTCTGTATGGATCGTTTTCATGTACTTCAGTCGTGCTGGTGTATTATAAAATAAATCCTCAACAACAATTTCCGATCCTTTTCGGGCATCACTTTTCTCTTTATGAATAAGCTTTCCACCTTCAAGCTTGAGCATTGTACCTGCTGCGTCACCCTGAGACGTTTTCACCGTTAAGCGGCTAACGGCAGCAATACTGGCTAACGCTTCACCACGGAAACCGAGTGTTTTAACATGAAACAGGTCCGTTTCATGTTTAATTTTACTTGTTGCATGGCGCAAAAAAGCCCGCTCGCAATCTTCTTCTGCCATCCCATCCCCATCGTCGGTAATTTTTATTTGCTGTAATCCCGCTTCAAGGATATCAACTTTAATCCATGAACTGTTTGCGTCAATACTATTTTCGATCAGCTCTTTTACTACAGATGCCGGCCGTTCCACCACTTCCCCGGCAGCTATTTTGTTGGCAAGTGCATCAGGCATTTGCACTATTTTCATAAAACTCGTCCTTTCCCAGCTATTTTGTCAACTTTTGCAGGCGATACAATGCGTTCATCGCATCCAGTGGAGTCATATCAAAAAGATCCAGTTTGGCCAGTTCTTGTAAAACTTTCACTTCCGATTTCTTTGGATGCTTGACGCTTTTCTGTGGTCTTTCCTCTTCCTTGAATAATGACAGCTGCTTCGTATCAGCCTGGTCTTGAATTGGTCCGGGCTGGTCATAATTTTCAAATTCACGTAAGATGGAACTGGCTCGGGCAATTAATTGATCGGGAAGATTGGCAAGCTTTGCAACATGAATCCCGTAGCTTTTATCGGCAGCACCAGCTTTAATTTGATGGAGAAACACGACATTCCCTTCATACTCTTCCGCACGCACATGGATATTTTGAAGTTTGTCCAATGATGCTTCCAACGCAGTCAATTCATGATAATGGGTTGAAAATAATGTTTTGGCATGAATGTTATTGTGGATATATTCGACAATCGCTTGAGCCAATGCCATCCCATCATAAGTGCTTGTGCCGCGCCCGATTTCATCGAGTAAAATTAAACTTCGCTCCGTTGCATTCGTAATGGCATGATTGGCTTCAAGCATTTCTACCATAAATGTACTTTGGCCGGAAACCAAATCATCAGCAGCACCGATTCGGGTAAAAATTTGATCAAAAATAATTAAATCCGCTTCATCACACGGTACAAAACAGCCAATCTGTCCCATGATCACCGTAAGTGCCAATTGTCGCATATACGTACTCTTCCCGGACATATTTGGACCTGTAATCAATAGCACCTCTGTTTCCTGATCAAGTACTACATCATTAGGTACAAACGATCCGTCCTTCATTACTTGTTCAATCACTGGATGCCGGCCATTCTTAATCGACAATCGCTTATCCACAAACCGTGGACGCTGATAATTATTTGCTTCACTTACAGTTGCAAATGCCTGCAGGACGTCAATTCGGCTTACAATATCCGCCAATTCCTGTAAAACTGAAATTTGTTCCTTCAATTGATCGCGAATTTCAAGGAACAAATGATATTCCAGTTCCACACTTTTTTCTTCTGCTTCTAAAATAAGCTGTTCCTTTTCCTTTAACTCTGGTGTTACAAAACGCTCAGCATTTGTCAACGTCTGCTTACGTTCATATCTCCCTTCAGGCAGCAGGTGTAAATTGGCTTTGGTTACTTCAATATAATAGCCGAACACACGGTTGTAACCAATTTTTAACGACTTTATCGTTGTTTCCTGTTTCTCTTTCTGTTCCAGTTCGGCGATCCACTGTTTACCATTGCGGGATGCATCGCGGTATTTATCCAATGTCTCATTGTAACCATCTTTTATGATCGCCCCCTCCTTGATGGAAACCGGTGGATCGTCTACTAAACTATTCTCTAATATGGTCACGATCTGTTCTGGAAAGTAAACCGCATCACTTAAATCTTTTATTCGAGGTTCGGGAAATTGCTGTAAAACAGCTTTTAATTCAGGGATTTTCACCAGTGATTGTTTCAGTTGAATTAAATCACGGGCATTTACATTACCAAAAGCAATTCTTCCGGCTAGCCGTTCCAAATCATATACAGATTTCAACGTTTCGCGTAAACCATCTCGCTCCATAAATCCTTGATAAAACCCGTCAACAATCGATAAACGTTCTTCAATAAGCTGTCGATTGATTAGAGGACGCTCCAGCCATTTTTTTAATAGTCTCGATCCCATTGCGGTTACGGTCTGATCAAGTACCCATAACAAGCTGCCATGCTTTCCTTTTTTTAAAATTGTCTCCGTCAGTTCCAGATTGCGTTTCGAATACATATCCAGAGACAAATAATCCTGTAATGCAATAACCTTGGCAGGCTGCAGGTGATCAAGCGACCTTTTTTGGGTATGCTGGATATAATTTAACAATCTGCTAAATGCCTTCATTAACCGCTCATCATTTAACTCATCACATAGATTACGATATTCTCCATTAAACGTAATTTCATCTTGAAAAGAAACGGTCACATTTAGCTTCCCTGCTAAATCACACTGCCAATCCTCCGGTAAATTAGAGGAGACAACGATTTCTTTGATAGGTTGATTGTACAACTCGTGTATAACCGCATCCCATCCATGGTTTAGCAGCGCAATTTGATTTTCTCCGGTTGATAAATCATTATAGACAATGACAAATGAGCCGTCCTGAAAATGGGAAAGACTAGCAATATAGTTATTTTCCCGCTCGTTTAACATATTTGTTTCCATGACCGTTCCAGGGGTTATCAATTGAACAACCTCGCGCTTCACAACACCTTTTGCTGTTTTCGGGTCCTCTACTTGTTCGCAAATTGCTACTTTATAACCCTTTTCAATTAAATTTTTTATGTAATTTTCTGCCGAGTGATATGGTACCCCACACATCGGAATTGGTTCCTTCTGACCCGCATCCCGTTTCGTCAGTGTAATTTCCAGTTCCCTTGCTGCCTTGATAGCATCGTCAAAAAACATTTCATAAAAATCACCTAAACGAAAAAATAAAAAAGCATCCTTGTGTTCCGCTTTAATTTGTAAATACTGTTCCATCATGGGTGTATATTTTGCCATCATTAGTCCTCCAGAAAAGCCATATATATTGTCTTATTATAGCATATATCAAGAGAATGAATCGACTGACAAAAGCTTATAAAAAAACTTACGAGAGAATTGCTCCCTCGTAAGTATTCTAGTCTTTACTGCTGCTGCTGCTTTCATTTAGAAAATCTGGATTAACATCGTTTAGTTCCTCGTCTGTTATATCAAAACTCCAATCCTCGTCATCATCATCTTTTTCACAACCCTTTGGATCCACTTTAACACAGATCTTTGTTTCCCCGATTATTTGTACAACAAATTCACGTTCAATCTCAACAACAATTTTATGACCCTGATTTGCAATCTTGCATTCAAGACAATTTGGCTGCTGCACGACTTTACAAATAACATCATAGTCATCATTTAAGCAGTTGTCATCCTTGATGGATAACGGAATATAATCACAGTATGTTACCCTTTCTGTTACTACTTCTGTTTTTGTATTGTCATTATAGGAATACCAAATGTTTATATCGTAGCTGCCATTCACCTCAACCGTATCTTCGGACTTTTTCTTGGCATTATACAAATGATTGATTACCCAGCAGCCAAGAATACTTGACGGTCTATGTGATGGCGTTACGGAATGAGTTGCCTGCGTGAATTTGCGTCCCTTACCGCAAACTGCTTTTGTGATGATTTCTCTATACTCTTGTTCAAGAAAACTCATAATTACGTTTACCTCCTCTTTTTTCATAGTCATTTTATGCAAGACAAATACCTAAAGTGCATAGCTAAATTATTTGTCTTAAAAGAGGGGGAACCGTTCTTGAAAAAGTAAGTCTACAAACTCCAGGCGGAGATGCCCGATCCCCGCCTGGAATTTGTTAGTGGCTGCATGCAGAACTATTTTTTACTTTTGATCCTGTTTCACCTGAAAGCAGGTCACCACCAGTTGATTCAATTACTTTATTTGTTACTTCCCGGGCAATTGTACCAGTAACAAGCTGCAGGACATCGTTGACAACAATTTGTGTTTCTTTAAATTCCTGAACAACCGGAATTTCATCGAGCTCACCCTGAAGCCGATCTATTTCCACTTCAACCTTCTTTAATGCTTCCTTTTTTTCATAGGCCTGGAAATTAACGGCTTGCTTTTGCAAAGCCTTAATCCGATTAATTAACTGTTGTACTTTTTTATTTTCATTTATTTTTGCTTCAACCTGCTTAAAACGATCAATTTCATCTGTATTTGCAAGCATGTCTGCCAATCTTTTGGCTTGATCCAGTACTTGAGTACGTGTATATTCCGCCATTTTAGTTCACCTCTACCGTATTTTCTGCCATTACTCCATTTAATGACCATGTTTTTGCTTCGGTAATTTTTACATCAACAATTTTTCCTATCGCCGATTTCGGACCTTTAAAATTAACCAGTTTATTTCTTTCTGTATACCCGGCTAAAACATCCGGATCTTTTTTACTCTCGCCTTCAACAAGTACTTTAACGATCTTTTCCTGGTACTGTTTCATGGATGAAGCCGATTGTTTATTGACAAGCTCATTTAAACGATACAAGCGCTGCTTTTTCACTTCCTCTGGTACATTATCCTTTTTCCGCGCTGCAGGTGTACCTTCACGAGGAGAATAGATAAATGTATAGGCTGCTTCAAAACCAACCTCTTCCACAAGTGTCATCGTTTCTTCAAATTGCTCATCTGTCTCATTTGGAAACCCAACAATGATATCTGTTGTCAATGTCGCATTCGGCATTGCTTTACGAATTTTGCGGACTAGTTCCAAATAGTCTTCACGGGTATATTTCCGATTCATTTTTTTCAATATTTCACTACTTCCGGACTGAACCGGCAAGTGAATATGATCAAGTAAATTACCGCCTTTTGCAAGCACTTCAATTAACCGGTCATCGAAATCTCTTGGATGGGATGTTGTAAAACGTACCCTTGGTATATCAATTTTATGAATATCATCCATCAGGTCCCCAAGGCCGTATGTGATGTCTTCAAAATCTTTTCCGTACGCATTGACATTTTGCCCAAGCAGTGTCACTTCCTGATAGCCTTGTGCTACCAAATGGCGTACCTCCTGGATGATATCCTCTGGTCTGCGGCTCCGTTCTTTCCCACGGGTCATTGGTACGATACAATACGTACAAAACTTATCACAGCCGTACATGATGTTTACCCATGCTTTAATTTTTCCTTTGCGTGCTTTCGGAAGATTTTCGATGATGTCCCCTTCCTTGGACCACACTTCCACAACTTTTTCCTTGCCGAACATTGCTTCTTTAACTAACTGTGGCAGACGATGAATATTGTGCGTTCCAAAAATCAGGTCAACTTGTGGATGTTTTTTCATGATCCGGTTAACAACGGATTCTTCCTGGGACATACAGCCACAAACACCAAGGATTAAATCTGGTTTTTCCACTTTTAATGGTTTCAGGTGGCCGATTTCCCCGAACACTTTATTTTCTGCATTTTCCCGAATGGCACATGTATTTAATAGAATGATATCCGCTTCGTTCGTGTCAGCTGTTGACTCATAGCCCATATCCGTTAAAATACCTGCCATGACCTCTGTATCATGTTCATTCATTTGACAGCCATATGTACGGATCAGGAACTTTTTCCCTTTACCAATGTTTTCCATATCCTCAGGGATACCAAAATCATAATGAACCGTTACTTTATCGCGCCCGCGTTTCCGTGCCTTATTCAGATTTGGTGGCTCATACGTCGTTTCAAAATACTTGGCAAAATCAGCACTCGTTTTTTCGCTTAATGGTTTGTCCTGTCCGGATTTTCTGTCCGCGGCACCCATCTGCTTAATTTGTGACTGTTCCTTTCGCTGTTGTTCGTTCATTAACGAAACTCCTTTCTTTATATCAAACACTAATTTACACATAGGTGTACATTATTACAGTATAATGCCTATACACAAATTAAACAATACGTGCGAAAAATCCGCAAACGAAAAAACCTCCCTTTATGGAATAAGTAGTTCACTTACCGTGGGAAAAATATCAATCTCATTACAACTAGCATCGAGGTTATGAACGACCAAATACAGGGGAAGAGCCATCACTCGGTCACTCAATGATATTATGAACGACCAAACGCAGCGGAAGATCCATCATTCGGTCACTTATTGAGGTTATGAACGACCAAATGCAGCGGAACAGCCATCATTCGGTCACTTATTGAGGTTATGAACGACCGAATGCAGCGGAAGATCCATCGTTCGGTCACTCAACGATGTTATGAACGACCGATTGCAGTGGAAGAGCCATCATTCGGTCACTCAATGATATAAGAACTACCGAACAACGTTATTGTCAATTATTACTATAAATACGAAAAATAGCATACTGATCACGATACGAATTGGCCAGCCATTAGACTTGTTAATTTAGTTCTTCTCCATTAAAAGTGAACTACTACTTGGGAAGCAAATGTCTACTTTTTCTAAGCTTCCAGATAAGACGGCAATACCGAGCTGCCCATCAAATACTGGTCAACCCGCCGAGCCACTTCACGCCCTTCATTAATCGCCCAAACGATTAAACTTTGACCGCGTCTTGCATCACCAGCCGCAAAGACCTTTTCAACATTCGTAGTGAAGTCTCCGTATTTTGCTTCAACTTTTTTATTGTTTGTATGCACTTCGAACTGTTGCAGTATTTGTGGCTCTGGCCCTTCAAATCCAATGGCAATTAGCACAAGCTGCGCTGGCCAAACTTTTTCAGTACCGGGGATTTCGTTAAAGGTAAACACGCCATTTTCATCTTTGACTTTTTCCATTTGGACCGTGTGTAATTCTTTTAAATTCCCGTTATCATCCATAACAAATCGCTGTGTTTGGATGGAGTACTGTCGTGGATCCTTATTGAATTTAGCGGTTGCCTCTTTGTGTGCATAATCGACAGTAAATATATTGGGATATTCCGGCCACATGTTACTGTTAGCTCTGGCTAATGGCAGTTTTGGATGTTTGCCGAACTGGACAACACTATTACAGCCTTGCCGAAGTGCTGTTGCGATACAATCGGCTCCTGTATCTCCACCACCGATTACAATCACATCTTTTCCTGCTGCATCAATGAAGTCATTTGCTCCCATATCAGCGTTTAGTAATTTTTTTGTGGAACCTGTTAGATAATCCATTGCCAAGTGAACACCCGTTGCTCCCCGGCCATCAATAACGAGATCACGCTGTTTTTGCGCCCCGGTACATAGGATAATTGCATCATGCTTCGCTTTTAAGTCCTCAGCTGAAATGTCTGTTCCTACTTCGGTATTGGTCGCGAAATTGACCCCTTCCTGTTCTAATAGTCTAATTCTCCGTTCAACTACATCTTTTTCCAGCTTCATGTTTGGGATACCATAAGTCAATAATCCACCTGCACGGTCTTCACGCTCATAAACTGTCACCGTATGGCCAGCTTGATTCAATTGGTCTGCACTTGCCAACCCTGCCGGACCCGATCCTACAATGGCAATTGATTTACCTGTGCGTTTGTATAGAATCCTTGGTGTCATCCAGCCATTTTCAAATCCTTTATCAATAATGGTCCGTTCAATACTTTTAATGGTGACAGCCGGGTCAGAAATAGCAAGTGTACAGGATCCTTCACAGGGAGCAGGGCAAACTCTTCCAGTGAATTCTGGAAAATTATTTGTTTTTAACAGCCGTTCCAAAGCTTCTTTCCATTGTCCGCGATAGACAAGGTCATTCCACTCGGGAATTAAGTTATAAATCGGACACCCGGTAGTTGCTCCATTCAGTTCTTCTCCGATTTGGCAAAACGGGGTCCCGCAATCCATACACCGTGCTCCCTGTCTCATTAAAACATCATCAGAGAAAGGAGCGGCATATTCTTTCCAATCCGTTAGTCGTGTAAAAGGATCACGCTCTTCAGCCTCTTCACGCTGGTAATCCATGAAACCAGTAACTTTACCCATGCTATGCTCTCCTTTCCTCTAAAATGATACAGCTTCATGTTTTTTTGTTTCTGAAACGGTCGCTTTCTTGTGCTTTTTTGATTGAAAAGCGTGCATAGCTGCCTTTTCATCTGATAAACCATCATTCTTATATGCGTCAATTTTTTCGAGCATTCGTTTATAATCTTTCGGAATAACTTTCACGAGATTTTTCACGCACTCATTCCAGGCATATAGTACATAAGCTGCCTTTTTACTTCTTGTATAACGATAATGATTTTCCACCATCTGTTTTACTTCTTCTCTTTCCTGCTCTGCTGTAAGTGATTCAAACTCCACCATTTCTTTGTTGCATAACTGTTTAAATTGCGCTAAGTCTTTAGCAAGAATATAAGCAATGCCACCAGACATCCCCGCTGCAAAGTTTTTGCCTACATCACCTAAAATAACGACACGTCCACCAGTCATATATTCACAACCGTGATCGCCAATTCCTTCTACGACAATGTTCGCACCGCTATTTCGGACGGCAAACCGTTCGCCGGCGAATCCGTTAATGTATGCTTCTCCACTCGTAGCACCGTAAAAAGCAACATTCCCAATAATAACGTTATTGGATTCGGATAGTTTTGCAGCTGTCGGGGAGGAAACGACCACTTTTCCGCCAGACAAGCCTTTTCCGACATAGTCATTAGCGTCACCAGTCAGCAGCAATGACATACCTTTTGGGATATAAGCTCCAAAGCTCTGTCCCGCTGAACCGGAAAATCGTAACGTTATGGTGTCTTCTGGTAATCCAGCTTCTCCGTAACACTTCGAAACCTCGCTGCCAACTATCGTTCCTGTCACACGATGTGTATTTTTAATAGGGTAAGTCAAATCTACCCGTTGCTTAAACGTTAAAGCCGGTTTTACAGCAGGTAAAATTTCGCGTAAATCAAGCGATTCCTCCAAATGATGATTCTGTTCTCTCTGACAAGTTCTCGATCCATCAACTTGGAAAAGCAAGGTTGATAAATCCAGAAACTTTGCTTTCCAATGTGCTTTAGCTCGGTCACTTACAGCTAAAACGTCTGTCCGTCCAACCATTTCATCGACCGTTCTGAAACCTAATTGCGCCATGATTTCTCTAACTTCCTGTGCAATATAGTACATAAAGTTAACGATATGGTCGGGGTCACCCATGAATTTTTTCCGTAATTCCGGATCTTGAGTGGCGATTCCTACTGGACATGTATTTACGTGGCACACCCGCATCATGATACAGCCCAGGACGACCAGTGGTGCTGTTGCAAAACCGAATTCCTCTGCCCCAAGCAACGCCGCCATCACCACATCTTTTCCTGTCATCAGCTTGCCATCGGTTTCTAATACTACCCGATCTCTTAACCCATTTAGCATCAGCGTTTGATGTGTTTCGGCGAGTCCCAGCTCCCATGGCAGACCTGTATGCTTAATACTTGTTTTTGGCGAGGCACCTGTTCCACCGTCATAGCCGCTAACCGTAATAACATCCGCGGCTCCTTTGGCAACGCCTGCAGCGATTGTCCCGATTCCTGCTTTTGCCACGAGTTTTACACTTACACGGGCATGACGATTGGCGTTTTTTAAATCATGAATCAGTTGCGCCAGATCCTCGATGGAATAGATGTCATGGTGTGGCGGTGGGGATATTAGTCCAACGCCCGGGGTTGATCCACGTACATCTGCTATCCATGGATACACTTTATTTCCCGGCAGCTGTCCACCCTCACCAGGTTTTGCACCTTGAGCCATTTTAATTTGCAGTTCGTCAGCATTAACTAGATAATCGCTTTTTACACCAAAACGTCCAGATGCAATCTGCTTGATGGCACTTCTTTTTAAGTCACCGGTTTCGCCGATTACAAATCGGTTTGGATCCTCTCCGCCTTCTCCACTATTGCTTTTCCCGCCAATCCGGTTCATCGCAATTGCTAACGCCTCATGTGCTTCCTGACTTAACGAACCAAATGACATAGCTCCAGTTTTAAACCGTTTAACGATTTCTTCTGCCGATTCTACTTGTTCAATTGGTATAGAATCCGTTTGCTTAAAGGTGAACAAATTCCGCAAAAAATTAATTCGTTCTTCATTTGCTGCTTTTGAATATTGCTTAAACAAATCGTAATCGCCCCGTCGGCACGCCCATTGCAGCATGTGAATGGTTTTCGGATTAAACGCATGATGTTCGCCAGTTTTCCGCCATTGAAAATCACTCCCGGAATCCAATGTGTGATTAAGATTATCTGCATAGGCACTTTTGTGACGCTTTATCGTTTCTTCTGCAATCGTGTCTAAATCAATCCCGCCAAGCTGTGAGGCTGTTCCAGTAAAATAGCGGTCAATGACGTTTTTACTAATTCCGATTGCTTCAAATATTTGGGCACCACGATAGCTTTGAATGGTGGAAATTCCCATTTTGGACATTACTTTGACGACACCTTCTGTAATGGCCTGAATATAGCGTTCTACTGCATCTTTATAGCTATATGACAAATGTTTTTCTTTAATTGCTTGACTTAACGTGGCGTATGCAAGGTATGGATTTATTGCATTTACCCCATAACCAATTAAAGCAGCATAATGATGAACCTCTCTAGCCTCACCCGATTCAGCAATTATGCTTACTTTTGTTCGGCTTCCTTGTCGGATCAAATGCTGATGCAATGCACTTACTGCAAGCAGAGAAGGAATGGCAATTGCTTTTTCGTCCATCTCACGGTCCGACAGAATTAGAATATTGATACCTCGGGCAATTGCCTCGTCAGCCTCTTTGCATAACTGATTCAATCCCTGTTTAAGGTCCTTATAAAATAGCGTGTCGATTGTTTTGCTTGTAAATCCCGGATAGCCGCCCCCCTTTAATTGCCGAAGCTGTTCGTTAGATAGTACTGGAGTGTCAACTTGAAGTCTGCGACAGTTTGTTTCATCTGGATGAAGGATATTTCCTTCTGCCCCCAACAGGCTCGTTGTAGATGTAACAAGCTGTTCCCGGTAAGCATCAATTGGCGGGTTTGTTACTTGTGCAAATAATTGCTTGAAGTATGAAAACAAGGATTGCGGATGGTCTGACAATACCGCTAATGGCACATCATTTCCCATCGCCCCAATCGGATCCTTTTCATCGGCTACCAATGGAAGCAAATATTTATGAATATCTTCATACGTATAGCCAAATGCTTTTTGTCTTGTCAGCAAATCAGTAAATGGTTTTTCTGCTTTGGTTTCGATGCTTCTATCCATTTTAACAAGCTCTGTGTCCAGCCATTGGCGATAAGGTTCGCCTTGGGACATTTCTGTTTTAATTTCTTCATCGGAAATGATCCGTCCCTCTTCCAAGTCGACGAGCAGCATTTTTCCGGGACTTAGACGGTCTTTATATAAAACATTGCCCTCTTCCACATCGATGACTCCCACTTCTGATGAAAAGATAAGGTAGTCATCTTTTGTTACATAATATCTTGCTGGTCTTAATCCGTTTCTGTCCAGAATTGCCCCAATTTGCCTGCCATCTGTAAACGAAATCGTCGTTGGTCCGTCCCACGGCTCCATTAAGGCACTGTGATATTCATAGAAGGCTTTCTTTTCCTTCGACATATGCGGATTATTGACCCACGGTTCTGGAATCAGCATCATCGCTGCATGAGCAGGTTTCCTGCCCGCAAGAACAAAAAACTCCAAAGCATTATCCAAAATGGACGAGTCGCTTCCACTTTCATCGAGGATTGGTACTACTTTTTCCAAATCATCACCGAAAGCGTCCGAGATAAACTGTTTTTCCCGCGCTTTCATCCAGTTGACGTTTCCTCTTAACGTATTGATTTCGCCGTTATGCATTAAATAGCGATTCGGATGTGCCCTTTCCCAGCTTGGGAAGGTATTTGTACTGAAACGGGAATGCACCAATGAAAAGGCAGATACAAAATCTTCATCCTGCAAATCAGGGTAAAATGCATTTAATTGTTCTGGTGTCAATAACCCTTTGTAAACAATTGTCTGACTTGAAAGACTGGTAAAGTAAAAACGTTCTTCCCTTTGCCATGCAATCTTTTCAGCTTGCTTCCGAATGACATACAATTTTCGTTCAAACGCCGTATTTTCTTTGATCGCTGGATTTGCACCAATAAACACCTGACGAATGAATGGACAGCTTTCCTGCGCCTTCATTCCAATTTTGTCAATTTTTACAGGTACCGTACGCCAGCCAATTACAGTCTGGCCTTCTTGTTCGACAAATCTATTAATCCGAGCTTCCATCGCTGCTCGGTTCTGATCCTCATTGGAGAAAAAAATCATCCCTACACCGTAGCGTCCTTTATCGGGTAAGTTCATTTCCGAACAAACTTTACGGAAAAAGAGATCCGGAATTTGCACCATTAGTCCAGCCCCATCCCCTGTTGCCGGATCGCTCCCTTGTCCTCCTCGGTGATCCAATTGACAAAGCATGTGCAGACCCTTTTTTACAATATCATGTGTGGGGACGCCATTTATATGCGCATATAGGCCGATCCCGCATGCATCATGCTCAAATTCAGGGTGGTAAAGACCTTGAGCTTTTGGTATTTGATTAAAACGCATTATGTTTACCCCCGTTCATTTTCACACTTGAAGTGAAAATTTTCTTATTTTTATTATAGGTTTTCAAATCAATCTAAACAATATATAATTTAGATTAAAACAATCTATTATTGAGATCAATGTACGGAGGTAAAAAATATGGAATTGCGTCAATTACGGTATTTTATGGAAGTGGCTGAGCGCGAACACGTATCAGAGGCGGCGATCCACTTACATGTTGCCCAATCAGCGGTAAGTAGACAGATTGCTAATTTAGAGGGGGAACTTGGGGTTACTTTATTTGAACGTGAAGGCAGGAATGTGAAATTAACACAAATTGGTAAAATATTTTTAACCCATACGAAGATTGCGATGAAGGCAATTGATAACGCAACAAAACAAATTGATGAATATCTGGATCCGGAGCGTGGAACCATTAAAATCGGTTTCCCTACAAGTTTATCCAACCATCTGTTGCCAAGTGTTATCTCCGCCTTTAAAAAGGAATACCCGAATATCGCCTTCCATTTACGGCAAGGATCCTATAAATTCTTAATTGATTCCGTAAAAAATGGTGATATCGATGTCGCTTTTCTCGGGCCTGTCCCTAAAAAAGACCCCGAGATTGAGAGCCACATTTTATTTACCGAAAGTATATTAGCTCTACTGCCGCTATCCCACCCTTTGGCAGAAAGAAAAAGTCTGTATCTCAGTGATTTAAAAAAGGATGAATTCGTTAGTTTCCCTAAAGGTTATGTTTTGGAGAACATACTAGTGGATGCGTGCAAACAGGCTGGATTTGTACCAAACATCTCATCAGAAGGAGAAGATTTGGACGCTATCAAAGGTCTGGTCGCAGCCGGGATTGGGGTTACCCTCTTACCGGAAAGTACGTTTCACGAAGCAATACCAAGGATGACCGTTAAAATCCCAATCGATATCCCGGAAGTCAGAAGAACAGTCGGGATTATAAAACAGAAGGGTAAAGATTTAGCACCATCGGAAAAAGTGTTTTATAAATTTTCCAAGCAATTTTTCTTGAGGCTGGAAAAGTTTCTCTAAAGTGAAGCTTCATTCCGGTAGGTGGTTTTTTTCCATTACATGTTGGATAAATGATTCAGGTCTTCACAGGGGGTTGATTATTTTTTGAAGTCATGGTGCCCGAGGTCCAACTTGCTTTTAAGAAGCGATAAAAATAGTGCTACGCTGATCACGTAACACTTTTTATAAAAAAATAAATTCAGAGTTATCTAGGTTCGACAATTAATTTAATCGCTGTCCGTTCTTCATTATCGATCATAATATCGGTAAAGGCTGGAATACAAATCAAATCAACTCCACTAGGGGCAACAAATCCTCTGGCGATAGCCACCGCTTTTACAGCTTGGTTTAATGCTCCCGCACCAATTGCCTGAATTTCCGCTGAGCCACGTTCACGTAAGACGTTTGCGAGTGCACCTGCTACTGAATTTGGACTTGATTTAGCTGACACTTTTAATATTTCCATTACTAGTACCTCCTTCATTTACTAATGTAGTTCTAATGTAACTATATTCTTGGAGATGATAGCTTATTACCTTATTATGCAGGAAGAATTCAAATAATTCAAATATCAGCTGAAGAATGGATGGTCATCGTTAATTAAAATACGTTCCATGTTAGAGGCAAAACCGGTTTTATCATCAATTGTCACTAAAATGCCATTCAGCTGTGTTCTTCCCTTTTTATCGACTTCAAAACGCACCGGCAAGCTGGTTAAAAATTTTTTCAAAACTGCTTCTCTTTCTGTACCTAAAATTGCATCATATGGGCCGGTCATTCCAGCATCCGTAATATATGCGGTACCCTGAGGTAAAATGCGCTCATCAGCTGTCTGGGTGTGGGTATGTGTACCGACAACCGCACTGACCCTGCCATCAACATACCAGCCCATTGCTTGTTTCTCGCTTGTTGCTTCCGCATGAAAATCCAGAAAAATGATCTTCGTTCGTTTTTGCGCATCGGCAATTAATTGATCGACTTTTCGGAATGGGTCATCCAGCGCCGGAAGAAATGTACGGCCTTGCAAGTTGATAACCGCAACCTCAGTACCATTTAACTGATAAAAAACGAGCCCTTTTCCAGGTGTACCTTTAGGAAAGTTTGCCGGACGGATCATATATTTGGCATCATCGATGAATTCAAAAATATCTTTTTTATCCCATGTATGATTGCCCATCGTAATTACTTGGGCGCCCCATTCTAAAAATTGTTTATAAATTTTTTCCGTAATTCCTTTTCCTGAAGCGGCATTTTCACCGTTCATAATAACCATGTGCGGCCGGTATTTTTCTTTCAGCCTTGGCAAATATTCCCTGACCATATCTCTTCCTGGTGACCCAACGATATCACCAATAAATAAAATTTTCATTCTTCGTAATCATCCTAACTAAATAGTGTACTCTCAGTGTTTCACAACGCATCAACGTTTGTCAAAACTATTATACCTTAAATGCAATGAAATCGGCGAATCAGGCCAAAATAAAACAAAAGCGGTCATTTACGACCGCTTTTGTTTATTCTAGTTCCAGTGTCCAGCGACTAGTGGACAACACCCGCCTTCGTACGATAAGTCAACATCGATGAAAGAGGAAGTTCGGTTAAAATCGCAACGTCCTGTTGCAACACCGAACTGACCTGCATCCTGCAGCCTCCAGCTCACCGTGTTTCCTTTATCTCCTACGTAGGAATGTTCGGTTAAAACCGCCGCTCCCGGCGGCAACACCGAACCACCCTGCTTGGCAGGGCGCATTCCATACGTTGCTTAACGGACACTTCCACTTTTTTGTTTTATTTTGCATATTCAACTGCTCTTGTTTCGCGGATAACCGTTACTTTGATATGTCCCGGGTAATCCAGTTCCCCTTCAATTCGCTTGCGAATATCGCGGGCAATTCGTACTGATTCAATATCGTCGATTTCATCCGGTTTTACCATAATGCGAATCTCTCGACCTGCTTGAATAGCGAATGATTTTTCCACACCTGTGAATGATTCTGAAATCTCTTCCAGTTTTTCCAAACGCTTAATGTAATTTTCAAGCGTCTCACTTCTTGCTCCGGGTCTTGCAGCAGATAGTGCGTCTGCTGCAGCTACGAGAACCGAAATGATGGAAGTCGGTTCCTCATCACCGTGATGGGAAGCAATTGAGTTGATTACAACTTCATGCTCTTTATACTTGATTGCAAGTTCTTTTCCGATTTCAACGTGACTGCCTTCTACTTCATGGTCAATTGCTTTGCCGATATCATGAAGCAAGCCGGCTCTTCTAGCAAGTGTTTCATCTTCACCCAATTCAGCAGCAAGCAGTCCAGCTAAATATGCTACCTCCGTAGAATGCTTTAACACATTTTGACCATAGCTTGTACGGTATTTTAGACGTCCAAGAATTTTTACCAAATCTGGATGTAAACCATGTACTCCAACTTCAAATGTTGTTTCCTCACCAACTTCCCGTATATACTCGTCAACCTCGCGTCTTGCTTTATCCACCATTTCTTCAATCCTTGCCGGGTGAATTCTGCCATCCTGTACGAGTTTTTCCAATGCCATACGGGCTGTCTCTCTCCGAATTGGATCGAATCCCGATAAAATAACCGCTTCTGGAGTATCATCGATAATTAAATCGATTCCTGTTAACGTTTCTAACGTTCGGATATTCCGGCCTTCACGTCCGATAATACGGCCTTTCATTTCATCATTTGGAAGGTTTACAACAGATACGGTTGTTTCAGCAACGTGGTCTGCAGCACAACGTTGTAACGCAAGGGAAAGAATACTTTTCGCTTTTTTATCGGCTTCTTCTTTCGCACGGTTTTCAGCTTCTTTTATCATTAATGCTGATTCATGTGATACTTCTTGTTCGATGCGCTCTAAAATAACCTGCCTTGCCTGGTCAGTTGTATATCCTGAAATGCGTTCAAGCTCCGTTTGCTGCTCTTGTATCATCGCTTCCACTTTGCTTTCCATTTCTTCAATTTGTTGTTGTTTTTCTGTAAGCGATTGTTCCTTTTTCTCGAGCAAAAGTTCTCGCTTGTCCAGTGTTTCACTCTTTCTGTCCAGATTTTCTTCTTTTTGTGTCAGACGATTTTCCTGCTTCAGCATTTCATTTCGTCTTTCTCTTAATTCTTCCTCTGTCTGCTGGCGAAGTTTATGGTTCTCGTCCTTCGCCTCAAGAAGTGCCTCTTTCTTAGCGGCATCTGCATTCCGGTGTGCCTCATCCACTATTTGCTTCGCTAAACTTTCTGCACTGGAAATTTTAGCTTCAGCTATAGATTTACGAATCAGATAACCAACAACAATACCGACGATTAGGGTAAGCAAAATGGAGATGATTAAAGTAATATCCACGGATTTCACCTCCTATTGCTATAAAATTGTACAATTCATTATTGTCGGCATGTACCATGTTCAATGAATAAATAACAAAAAATGTATAATAAAAATTATAAAATTATACATATTAATTTTAATTCCCATTATAGCCAATGTCAAGGAAACGTCACAACTAAACGAAACTTAATTATATAAGCTCAAAAACTGGCTTGTTCCTGATAATAGATGAGGATGAAATACCAGCACAAAAGCGGAAGCGTCCGTTTAGCGACGTATGGACTGGACTGAGCCGTAGGAGATAAAGGAAACACGGTGAGCTGGAAGCGAACCGATGTTGACTTATCGTACGAAGGTGAAGGAAGTCCACTAGTCGCTGGGCGCTGGAGCTGGACGTGGCCTACTCTGCTGAGAGCAGAATAGAGCCCAAATTTATATACTTTCTTACCTTTCAAAAAATAAACCCCTTGCCATCTATTTGACAAAGGATTTATTTCTCCATGCAGTTATGTTAATGAATCAAACATCAAGCGTTTCTTGTTCACCTTCCACAGATTCGTTATCGGATTCATCCAAATTATAATGTGCCCTGATTGCGTCATGAATCTCTGCCATGGCATCTTCATTTTCTTTCAAAAATTGTTTGGCATTTTCTCTTCCTTGCCCAAGACGTTCTTGATTGTAGGAATACCAGGCACCACTTTTTTGGACAATATCCAGATCGGAACCAATATCAAGGATTTCACCTTCTTTGGAAATCCCTTCGCCATACATAATATCAACTTCTGCTTGTTTAAATGGTGGTGCAACTTTGTTTTTGACAACTTTAATTCTAGCTTTATTTCCTACCATGTCGTTACCTTGCTTTAAGGTTTCGGCACGACGAACTTCCAGTCTTACGGAGGAATAAAACTTTAGGGCTCTGCCACCAGGAGTTGTCTCCGGATTCCCGAACATAACTCCTACTTTTTCTCGTATTTGGTTAATAAAAATTGCAGTAGTTTTTGATTTATTAATAGCCCCTGACAGTTTTCGCAGTGCCTGCGACATAAGACGTGCTTGTAAACCCACATGGGAATCTCCCATTTCACCTTCAATTTCCGCCTTTGGAACTAATGCGGCAACTGAGTCTATTACAAGAATATCGACCGCACCACTTCTTACTAGTGCCTCAGCAATTTCCAAAGCCTGTTCACCAGTATCCGGTTGGGACAAAAGTAGTTCATCAATATCAACACCTAATGCACGGGCATATGTCGGATCGAGTGCATGTTCGGCATCGATGAACGCTGCTTGTCCGCCTTTTTTCTGTGCTTCGGCAATCGCGTGAAGCGCTACCGTTGTTTTACCTGATGACTCAGGGCCATAAATTTCGACAACCCGTCCGCGTGGGTAACCGCCAATTCCTAATGCCACGTCCAATGCAAGAGAACCGCTTGGGATCGTTTCAATCTTCTGTATTGGCTCCTCACCAAGCTTCATAATCGATCCTTTTCCAAATTGCTTTTCAATTTGCCTTAACGCCATATCTAAAGCTTGTTTTCTATCACTCAATGATTGTACCTCCTTTAAATTAACTATATACATCATAACTTGTTTTTCGTTTTTTGCCAACAAAAAAGTCGAATAAACGTTCTTGTTTTTTATCCGACTGTTTTGCTTTAAAACACTATTTTGTTGTAACCTTTTCTTTGAAAAAGCGATTTTTCCTATAATGAAGAACACCATTTTACAATTTTAGATAGTTAAAAAGAATTTCATAACCTTTGATAACAGCTTTTCTGCGCACCGCTGCTCTATCACCAGCAAAGGTGAACTTTTCAGCTTGCTCATTCCCGTTCTTCGTGACAATTGCAATATAAACGGTACCAGCTTGCTGCCCTTCAATGGTGTCTGGCCCGGCAACGCCAGTGAAGCTAATTCCAACAGTAGAATCCAGCAGCTTTCTGACATTTGCTGCCATTTCCAGAGCGCATGCTTCACTGACAGTCCCTTTTTCCCGAATGGTTGCGGGGGAAATATGCAGCACATTTTCCTTCACTTTTGTATCATAGCAAACAATACCACCACTAAAGACAGCGGATGCACCTGCAATTGCCACAAGTTTATCGGAAAACATACCACCTGTCAGGCTTTCAGCGGCTGCCAGTGTCCAGTCCTTTTCTTTTAATAACTGAAACACTTTTTCTTCTAATGTTTCATTATCAACTCCATAGCAATATTGACCAACACCATCCAATATTTGTGTCTTTGTTTGCTGAATTAGCTGCTCTGCTTTTTTGGAAGTATCTGCTTTTGCCGTGATCCGAATGGCAACACCATTATCCTGTGCTAACGGTGCAATGGTCGGATTTGATTGTTGATCGATGATTGGTTTTAGTTCATGCTCCAGCCGTGATTCACCAATGCCAATAAATTGCAGCATGGTTGATCGAATAATGGAAAACTCACCGGTACGTTTTGTGAGTGCCGGGAGAACATGATTCGTAACCATCGGCTTCATTTCCTTTGGTACACCCGGCAAAAACACCCACGTTTTTCCTTGATGGGTGACGATCATTCCAGGTGCCATTCCAACATTATTCTTAATTACCTCAGCACCAGCAAAAGTGCGTGCCTGCTTTTTATTATTCGGTGTCATCTTATTTTGCTGCTTGCGGAAAAAGGATGCTATCTTTTCCATTGACGCTTTGTGTTCGACCATTTCCAACTTGGTAAGGCGTTGAAATGCCTCTCTTGTCAAGTCATCATCTGTCGGACCTAACCCCCCCGTAACGATGATAACATCAGATCTTTTCGAAGCCTGTAAAAATTGTTCGTAAACCCGGGTTAAATTGTCACCCACTACAGAATGATAATAGACATCAATTCCGGACAGCGCCAGTTGCTGTGAAATCCATTGTGCGTTTGTATTGGCGATTTGTCCAAGTAACAGTTCCGTGCCAACAGCGATAATTTCGGATTTAATTTGTCCCATTATTTTGCATCCCTCATTACATTCCAATTTTTAGCAAAATAATCATACCCAGAAAGAACGGTAATAAATAAGGCTACATATAACATTATCCTATCAAATGGAAAATTCACATAGGCAAATGGAAAATTATGTAGCAGCAATGCTGCGATTGCAACAATTTGGGTCACCGTCTTAAGCTTTCCCATCTTGCTAGCTGCCAGCACAATTCCTTCTCCGGCCGCAACCAGCCGTAAGCCTGTAACCGCAAACTCCCTGCTAATAATAACAATTACTAACCAAGCAGGTGCTAAGTCCATTTCGACTAGTAAAATAAATGCTGCGGAAACAAGCAGCTTATCTGCCAGCGGATCAAGGAATTTACCCAAATTTGTAACCAGATTATATTTCCTCGCGTAATACCCATCAATCCAGTCGGTCGTGGAAGCAACAATAAATAATAATGCTGCGGCAAAGTCAACAGCCGGAAGTACAGCCTCTCCCATTTGCCATTCGCCCCAGTCAAACGGAACACTAAGAAGGATAATAAAAATCGGGATTAAACAAATACGTGATAGCGTTATTCGGTTAGGTATATTCATAATGTTTACCTCCTGTTTTTGGCGGTGCTTTATAATGTAAAACTTCATTCAGTAGGGGTATTAGCGCCCGTAAATGCGTGATAAAACCCTTCCACATTCGTTTTAGAGGAAGGGTTTTTAGAACATTTAGCCGAATGCCCGCTGAAATGTTTACTTGCTTTATTCGGGTGGTGATAAATTGATCCATAGCTTTTGGTGAACATTTTCTTGCGGATCTGCCGGATATTCCAGTTCAACACCATTGATTGTTATTTTCAAATCAGGTGCATTACCGATATTCAGGTAAATTCGTTCATCATCCGAAACATCGAATTCCTGTGGTGAATTATCCGCCGACAATTCTTGCGCGTAGTAAGATTTTCCATCACCATTTTCCATTCCCAAATAGGTATTGCCGTCCGATTCAAGTGTTATTTTTATTTCATCTCCGGCATTTTCCAGTTCCAATGTTGATTCAGGGCTCGCACCGGTACCCTTTTCCACAACGGTTAATTTTGGCTCCGGAGTATTAGATTCGTCATTCGTATTATCAGACTGTTCTTCGTCAGCTGAATCGTCTGCCGTATTATCATCTGCAGTTTTTCCATTTTGTTTATTGTCGTCCGGCTCATAAATAATTTCATTGTCATCCGGTTTATCTACCGGACCAGCACTATCCTTGGAAATTGCTTCTTTATAAAAATACCAGGCAGCAAAAACAATGCCGATCACTAATACGACTACAATAATGGTAGGTAAAAATGAAAACACTGCCGGACTTTTCGTCGACGCATTTTCTTTCCTTGAGCGCTGGATTCGTGTATATTGGGCTGTACTTTCTTCCTCTGTTTGCGGAATTTCCTCTCTATACTCCTCTAAAAGTTCATTCGGATCCAATCCAACAGCCGCTGCATATTCTTTAATAAATGCTTTTGCATAAAATTTACCAGGCAAAATATGGAAATTCCCTTCCTCGATTGCCATTAAGTATCGTTTTTGAATTTTCGTGGTTTCCTGTACACTATCAAGTGATAAATCTTTTTCCAATCTCGCCTCTTTAAGTTTTTCACCTATTTCCATTCATAACACCATCCATTTTAAAAATCAAACATCGAAAAACCGTTGTCTTGATGCACTTGCGGCCGCTCAACTGGTTCATATGTAATTTCTTCATTCTCATTACTGCGCAGTTCGATAATATAATCAAAATCATCCAGCTCATATTCAGTCGACTGAACAAATATATCTGGATGCTCGACAACTTTAATTGCCGGAAGCTGCATGATTTCCCGTACTAACTGCCAATGCTTTTCATTGGCACGCCGTGTTGATACAATGCCATCAATAATATATAAATTATCACTGTTATATTCATCCTGAATTAATTGGCTCCGGATTGTCTGCTTTAATAATGTACTTGATACAAATAACCAGCGTTTGTTTGCACATACACTTGCTGCCACAATTGACTCTGTTTTCCCGACACGCGGCATGCCACGAATCCCAATTAATTTATGCCCTTCTTTTTTATATAACTCGGCCATAAAATCGACTAACAACCCTAATTCATTTCGGACAAACCGGAATGTTTTCCGGTCATCAACATCACTGTGAATATATCTTCCATGTCTGACTGCTAATTTATCACGTAACTTAGGTTTCCTCAATTTCGTTATTTTTATCGTATCCATTGTTTGTAAAACTGATTTTAATCGTGTGATTTGTTCATCCCTTTTGGAAAGAAGCAGCATTCCCCGTCTTGAATTTTCCACGCCATTAATGGATATAATGTTGATGGACAACATTCCCAATAAGGAGGATATATCACCTAATAACCCAGGACGGTTGTGTTGAATTTCGTATTCAAAATACCATTCTGTTTTCTCCATAGTCCGCTCCTTTAAATGCAGATACTTTTTTACGATCACATTCTATTCTATAATAAATGATTTTTCCTGTTCTGAAAAGTAGATTGTCAAGATAAATCCAGATTGCTAGAAAAATATTCCGTAAAGTACACTAGCCGCCGGGCGCTGCCAAGTGGACGTGCTAATCCAGCCACTCTGTTATCTACAGCATACAAATGTTGTAACTTCCTGGTAAAAAATATAAAAAGAAGCTGGATTATCAGATCACAGCTTCTTTCAGGCTAATAAGATTATTTTGCATTTCCTTCATTTTGCACAAGCTTTACCATAGAACTTGCGATCGCTTGTCTTTCTTCAGTAGAGGCAGCATTCCACAATTCAAGCAATACCGCTTCTTCATCATTTTTGGCATCAACTCTTTTAGCGAGGTAGTCACCGACCTCATACGCCAAATTGGAAATCGTTTGCTGGCTCATCCCTTGCTGTTCAGCTTGCTGCATTCGGTTAGCCAGGAAATCCTTCCACGTATCAAAGTTATCCAAAACAGACATTATTACAGCCTCCTTCTTTTTTACATGTATAGTATTTGAATTTCTTTCTCATTTATACACATAAAGTGAAACTTCATTTAGTGGGGATTTCCGACGGACAGGAGGTGTTAGTGCAGGTGAAAACATGCGGACGTGACGGTTTAGCCTGCCGTTACCAGCCACCATTTATTTCGATGATTTCCCCTTGAATGTAGTTGGATTTTTCATCAAGGAGAAACCCGACAACATGGGCAACTTCATCTGGTTTTCCAACCCTGTTCATCGGGATTCGCTCCAAGACGGCATCGATTTCAGACGGTGTCAAGTGACCATTCATTTTCGTATCAATAAACCCCGGACTAACGGCGTTTACCGAAACACCACTAGGCGCAACTTCCTTGGCCAAAGCTTTCACAAAGCTATTCTGTGCGCCTTTGACCGAGGAATACATCACCTCATGGCTGGCACCGACATTTCCCCAAATGGATGTAATAAAAATAATCGAACCGGATCGCCGCTTGATCATCGGCGGCAATAATTGTTTGATAATCAGCCATGGTGCCTTTACGTGTAACGTTAGCATGCTATCCATTTCTTCAGTGCTTGCCTCCTGAAACAGTCCATATCGTGCGGTACCACTGGTAAAAATAATCGCATCAACAGGAAAAACCAATTCATCAAGTAATGCAGCAATTTCATTTTGCTTCGTTAAATCAGCTTGTATTTCCAGCAGAACCTGTTCTTGTTTTATCCTGTCATGCAGCTTTTCGATTGCTTGTTTGTTTTGATGATAATGGAGCATAAGCTGGTAACCATCATCGGCCAATTCTTTGGCAATTGCTATGCCAATATCTCCACTTGCTCCAATAATAAGTACATTTTTCCCCATAAAATCGCCTACTCTGCAACAATTTGGCAAACGGTTAAGCGTTCTTTTTGGATCCAGTCCTTGATAAAAGCAGTTACCTCATCTAATGTAAACGACTGAATTGTTGGTATGAGCTCAAATAGATCGACTCCAACCGTGTAATAATGGATGAATTTGTTGGCTATAAATTCCAGAGAATTCATTGCACGTAATAATTGCCCGATTTTTTTCTTTTTCATCTGGGCAAATTCCTCCGCTGTTAATGTCGCATGATTGGTGCTTAACAGCATCTCTTTCACTTTTCCAGCAAATCGTTCCGGTTCAGAAGTGTTACTGCCAATTAACGAATAACCAAAGTTCTTCTCCAGATTCGTTTCATAATAGAAGCTTGAATCAATCAGTTTTTCTTCATATAGCGTCTGATAAAACGTACCGCCTTTGGAAAAATAATGATCGAGCACCATGCTTTGTAACAGATCCTTCTTAAGAAATTCCTTGCCCTTCAATTCCGCGGTTGATTCCTTAATACCGATTGTGCATTTCGGTATTGATACCGGCATGACAATTTTGTTTTCGGGCATTGATACTTGACCAGGTTCGTCCGGATAATCCCGTTTGATCGCATCCATTTTTGCGAATTCCTTTTTGGCCTGATTTGCTTCAATTAATTGCATCATGTTTTCCGGTTGAAAATTTCCGGCAATAAATAATGTCATATTTTCCGGGTGGTAAAACGTGTTATAACATGTATACAGATCATCTTTTGTAATGGCACTGATCGATTCAACCGTACCAGCAATGTCTATCTTTACGGCATGTTTCTGGAACATACCTTTGATTGTGCCCATGAATGCTTGCCAATCCGGCTGATCATCATACATGTTAATTTCCTGGCCAATAATCCCCTTCTCTTTTTCCACCGATTGTTCAGAAAAATACGGATCCTGAACAAAATCAAGCAATGTTTCCACGTTTTCTTCAATATTTGTTGTGGCAGAAAACAAATAGGCTGTCTTCGTAAACGATGTATAGGCATTGGCCGAGGCACCCTGCTTTCCGAAATCAGCAAAAACATCACGATCTTTCTTTTCAAACATTTTGTGCTCCAAAAAATGGGCAACTCCTTCAGGTACTGTTACCTCTTCATTTTTTCCAAGTGGAACAAAGGTTTGATCAATGGATCCATAATTTGTTGAAAATAACGCATACGTCTTTGCCATCTGTGGCTTCGGTAATAAAAATACCGTCAAGCCATTGGCAAGCTTTTCCGAATAGATCGTTTCTTTGATGTCCTGATAAGTTTGTTTATTCATCTGCATTCCCCCCATTCTTTGTTAATAAGTAGACGGTATCCAATTCCATTTTCTTCGCAACGTTGACAATTTCTTCTTTGGTCACCTGCTTGATCCCGGCAATTAATTCCTCCGGCGACATTTGCTTATTACCAATGACTTGCTGGTAGAGCATTTCGATGATGCCTTGCTGATTGTCCAATGTTTCCAGCAGCTGGTTGACAATCAATCCTTTCGTTTCCTTTACTTCCTTATCCGTAAAGTCACCTTTTTTCATAGCTTCCATTTGCTGTTCGATAATTTCTTTCGCCTGTTCATAGTCTTTCGGGGCAATCCCGCTAAACACCATCAGCAATCCTTTATGACTTTCAAAGCGGGAGGACGCATAATAAGCTAAACTATGCTTTTCCCGGACGTTGATAAATAGTTTGGAACTTGGGAACCCGCCAAATAGTCCATTAAACACCTGCAGCGCAAAATAATCCTCATCACTATACGTGATATTTGTCCGGTAGCCAAGATGCAATTTTGCCTGTTGTACGGCCTGTTTTTCAATGACTGTATCAGGTCTTCCAATCCGCTTTGCAGCTTCCGGCTGGTTCGTTGCCAATTCGGAATCAGCATCACGGTTAATAGATGAGATAAATTTTTCTTTCATGCTATTGCTTTCTACATCACCTGAAACATATATATCCAGCTGATCATGCTGGATCATTGTTTGATAATACTGGTAAAGATTTTCCGGGGTAATGGAGGCAAGATCCTCTTCATACCCATGAACATGCAGCCGGTATATTTCGTCTTTACACATTTCATCAATCAGCCTAGTATTGGCATAGCTCATTTTATCGTCCACAAGTGCATTCATTTTTTGCTTTAACGTTTCTTTTTCCCTGTCTGTAATCGCTTGAGAAAATGCTCCGTTTGCAACGTTCGGATGAAAAATTACTTCATTTAATAATGCTACTGCATTGTCCATTACCGTGGATTCATCAGCGATAAATTTATCATTTGCAACTTCCAGCCGTACACTGATAATATGATTATTCCCCTTCTTTGTACCATCAATGGAAAGAGTAGCACCATACAAATTATCCAGCTGTGTCTCAAGCTCCTTCCTGCTCGGATAAGCTTTTGTTCCCTGCTTTAATACATAAGGAAGCAATGCCCGCATCGTAATCGTATCACGGTCCAATGGTGCTCTGAATTTTGCAACAAAAGCAATTGTTTTATGCTTTTGATGTGGTATGACATGTAAGCGAAACCCATTTTCCCGGAACACCTCTTCAGTAAGTTTATTCATCAGTTTTCCTCCCATTATATGTAGCATGCTGATGTATTCTTTTTTACTATCTCAATTACAGGTTATTCTATTCTGATTATCATTATAGGCTATTTTTGCCAAAAAATAAAAGAACTGACCCTAATTGATCTGGATCAGTTCTTTTATTTATAAAGTCGTATTCATTCAACTAACATTCAGTGACGATGAAGAACTTCCCCACTGATGATTTCACTTTATCGACTACCTTTAATATACGGAACACCATTTGCCTTTGGTGCTTCTGCACGTCCGATAAATCCTGCTAATGCCAGGATGGTTAATACATATGGGGCAATCAGCAAATAGATTTGCGGTACATCTTTAAGGAATGGAACACCAGCACTGATGACACTTAAACTTTGGGCAAAGCCAAAAAATAATGCCGCACCCATTGCTCCGAGCGGATGCCATTTACCAAATATAACAGCCGCAAGAGACATAAATCCTTGTCCAACGATCGTTGAATGAGAAAAATTTAAGGCGATCGTTAAGGCGAAAACAGAACCGCCAAGCCCGCCCATAGCTCCTGATATGATGACAGCAATGTAGCGCATTTTATACACGTTGATGCCATTTGTATCGGCTGCCATTGGATGTTCTCCAACTGCTCGCAAGCGTAATCCAAATGGTGTTTTATAAAGGATATACCAAGCAACAAAAGCTAAAACAATTGCTAAATAAGACGTTAAATACGTATTTTGAAAAAATATTGGACCGATCACAGGAATGTCACCCAACAGCGGGATGTCGGTTGTATAGAATGGCTCCGTTACCATGTCCGTCTGCCCCTTTCCATACCATTGTTTCGTTAGGAAAACACCTAAACCAAGTGCTAAAAAGTTAATGGCTACCCCACTGACAACCTGGTCGGCTCGAAATGATACAGAAGCAACCGCATGGATAATTGAAAAAATACCGGAAACAACCATTGCAACAAGAATGGAAATCCATGGTGTAAAGGCTCCTAAAGCATCAGCGAATGTCAGATTAAAAACAATCGCTACAAAAGCTCCCATTACCATTAGCCCTTCAAGACCAATATTAACGACACCAGATCTCTCACTGAATACACCGCCTAACGCTGTAAAAATAAGGGGTGCAGAAAAGAAGAGTGCAGGTGTAATAATGGATTGCAATAAATCAACGAACCCCATTTATTTCCCCTCCTTTTTAAAGCGAAGCAATAACCAGCGAATAAGATAACTTGATGCAACAAAGAAAATAATTAACGCAATAATAATATCAGCAAGTTCAGATGGTACACCCGCAACGGTAGGCATATTAACAGCCCCTACCTTTAGAACACCGAACAAAAATGCTGCAAGCACGACACCAACAGCGCTATTTGCACCTAATAAGGCAACGGCAATTCCATCAAAACCTAAATTGGTAAAACCGGACATAACGGAAATAGTTCCATATGTTCCAAGACCCTCCATCGCTCCGGCCAGTCCAGCAAAAGCTCCTGAGATCGCCATCGACAAAATAATATTTTTACTGACATTCATGCCTGCATATTTTGATGCGTGCTGATTAAATCCAACTGACTTCAGCTCATAGCCAATTGTTGTCCGATCAATAATAAACCACATCACTAATGCAGCAAATAAGGCAATTAAAATACCGTAATGAAGTCTGGAAAAATACGTTATATTTTGCAGCCAGGCGGATGCAAGTGATGCTGATTCAGGGATTGGTTCAGTTATTTCTGCATTATCGGTTAGAATACTGCGGATAATTTCATTCGTACAATATAATGCGATATAGTTCATCATTATTGTTACAATTACCTCATGGACCCCAAGTTTCGCCTTTAACAATCCGGGAATAAATCCCCATATTCCTCCGGCAACTGCGGCCGCAATAATTGCCAATGGCAAATGAATGTACATAGGGGCATCTACAGAAAGCCCGACCCATATTGCCGCAAGCCAGCCTACAATGACCTGGCCTTCAGCCCCAATGTTGAACAGACTTGACCGGTAAGCAAAGGCAACAGCCAAACCGGTAAGAATATATGGTGTGACTTTCCTTAATGTCTCACCGAAGAAATACAAGTCACCGAATGAGCCTTGCCAAAGTGCTGCATATCCTTCAATCGGATTGTATCCGGAAAAAAGCATAATGATAGCACCGAAAAGCAGCCCTAAAAATACAGAGATAATTGGAACCAATAGATGAAATTTTTTATTGGAAGTCATTATTTGTCACCTGCACTTTCCGTACTGCCTGCCATCAGTAAGCCTAATTCTTGCTCATTAGTTTCTTCTGGTTTTACATTGGCAACAATCCGTCCATCAAACATTACGGCAATACGATCACTTACATCCATAATTTCGTCCAATTCAAAGGAAACGAGTAATACCGCTTTTCCTTTATCTCTTTCTTCAATCAGCTTTCTATGAATAAATTCAATTGCCCCAACATCTAAGCCCCGTGTAGGCTGAGCAGCAATTAATAAATCAGGTGAACGATCGACTTCCCGGCTGATAATTGCTTTTTGCTGATTCCCTCCGGACAATGCTCGGGCTTTTGTATGTTCACTCGGTGTCCGGACATCATATTCTTTAATTAGTTTCGTTGCCTTTTGATAAATCGCTTTAAAATTCAGTACCCCGCCTTTTGAAAAAGGTTTTTGGTAATAGGTTTGCAGTACCATATTTTCGCCGATCGGATAGTCCAAAACAAGTCCATATTTATGTCGGTCTTGCGGTATATGACCAACACCGCTTTCGGTCACTTTTCTCGGTGTCATGTTGGTTATATCCTTGTTATTAAGCTTAATTGTACCTGATTCCGATTTTACCAGACCGGTTATCGCTTCGATTAATTCCGACTGACCATTTCCGTCAACTCCTGCAATCCCGACAATTTCACCAGCGTGTAATTCAAGATTCAAGCCTTTGACCAAGTCTACTTTTCTACTATCTTTAACAAAAAGATTGTCAATTTTAAGCACAACTTCTTTCGGCTCAGCTGCCAATTTATCTGTCTTAAAACTGACATCTCTTCCAACCATTAATGATGCAAGCTCCGTCACGTTTGAATCCTTCACATCAACGGTCGTAATCCCTTTTCCTTTACGTATAACGGTACACCTGTCACACACTTCCATAATTTCCTTTAATTTATGGGTAATCAGAATAATCGATTTGCCCTCTTTGATTAAGGAACGCATAATTTCAATAAGCTCATTAATTTCCTGTGGGGTCAAAACAGCGGTAGGTTCATCAAAAATAAGCACCTCCGCCCCGCGGTATAGCGTCTTTAATATTTCCGCACGCTGCTGCATCCCAACTGAAATATCACTTATTTTCGCAGCAGGATCTACCTTTAAACCGTAACGGTCAGAAAGCTCCTGAACTTCTTTTTCGGCCTTTTTGAGATTAATTTTCCCGCTCTTTTTTGTCGGTTCACTGCCCAAAATAATATTCTGGGTAACGGTAAACGTATCGACCAACATGAAATGCTGATGTACCATTCCGATTCCCAGGTCATTTGCAATGTTGGGATTGGTGATATTAACCTTCTCACCATTAACACGGATTTCCCCTTTTTCCGGCTGGTACAAACCAAACAGCACATTCATTAAGGTAGATTTTCCAGCACCATTTTCACCTAACAACGCATGAATTTCCCCTTTTTTTAATTGTATGGTTATATCATCGTTGGCAACAATTCCAGGGAATTCCTTACGAATATGAAGCATTTCAACAACATAATCACCCACCAAACCTCACCCCTCTAAAAATATACTGGCTGCTAACAAAAGTGAAAAGCGCCCGTTTTAAGGAAGACCGGCTAAAACCAGCACGCCAATAGCCTCCATCGGCATGCCCTGCAGAGTCTCTAGTATGGACTTACTGAACCGATGTTGACTTATATATGGTGACGTGTTTGTCTCCCTTTAACAGTAGCTGGACGTAGCTCAATATGACGTCCTGCTATTCGCAGGCGGAGATAATATATTTCCTGGTAATAAAAATCACCAAATGAAGTGGCTGGAAATAATCACTTCATTTGCGGACTTTAGCTGGATTAAGGTTGAAAAGGCCGGAAAACCCAGCCTTTTTCACCCATAAACTTTTCCTGCTCTTATAACGCATCGACGAATTCTTTTGTCTCTTCGCGTGTTTTTGGCACATCAATTTCACCATTTGCGATTTTTTCTTTCCATTCGTTAACCGCCTCAACAATCTCATCGGTCATTGCTTCTTCATTTGTTGTTGCCACACTTATCGCATCATCTTCCAAACCATACTCAAGGATCTCTCCGCCAGGGAAATCACCGCTCATGGATTTGTTTGCCAAATCCTGTACTGCAATATCAACACGTTTAACCATGGAGGTCAATGTTACGTTATTATCACCGATTTGCCCCTCTTCATGCTGGTCACGGTCAACACCAATCACCCAAATTTCCTTGTCCGGATCATTTTGTTTAATGTCCTTTGCTTGAGCAAATACACCATTTCCTGTTCCACCAGACGAATGATAAATAACATCAATACCATTGTTATACATATTTGTAGCAATTAATTTTCCTTTATCAGCAGCTCCAAAAGATTCAGCATATTGAACATCAATATCGATATCTGGATTTATTGATTTAACTCCAGCGATAAAGCCGGATTCAAACTTATTAATTAATGGAGAGTCAACACCACCAACGAATCCAACCTTATTTGTTTTTGTCTTCATTGCTGCAGCAACCCCTACCAGGAATGAACCTTCATGCTCTTTAAAGGTAACGCTTGCCACATTTGGTTGTTCCACAACATCATCGACAATTGAAAAATGCGTATCCGGATACTGTTTGGCAACCTTGGTAATACCTTCTTTAAGATTAAAACCGATTCCAAAGATTAATTTATAATCCTGCTTCACTAAACGGGTAAGGTTCGGCATGTAATCCGATTGATCATTGGATTGGGCATAATCAATTCCCTTTCCTTTCGCGAGACCATGTTCGTCAGCCCATGCTTGCAAACCTTCCCAGGCTGATTGGTTAAATGATTTGTCATCAACACCGCCAATATCGGTTACCATTGCTGCACTGAAGTCAGCTGCCTCTCCATTATCGACTTTTTCACCTGATTTTTTATCATTGTTTTTATCCCCGCTGTCTGAACTCCCACAGGCAGCCAGTACCATTCCAATAGTTAAAATTAAAGCAAATAACAAGATAAACCTACGACTTTTCAATGCTAATACCCCCTATTTAAAATTTGTCCAAAAAATGAACGACCTGCCATACAACCAATTGCTTACACCGTTAGCAATCACCCCCTTAAACATGTTCACGCTGCTATTTTGAACACACCCTATAAACGTTTCCGTAAAACATAAAAGCTGAATATATCAGAACGAAAATAATTAACGGAATATAATACTGGTTCATCTTCAGCAGTATAATGTACTTGCTTTAACAATAATAGTGATTGCTCCGGATCACAGTTTAAAATGTCATAAATCCGGTCATGGTAACTAATCGGTTCAATATAAGTAACTGCATATGTAATTCGCTTTCCGGCATAGTCTTCCATCAGCTTGAACAAGGAATCCTCTTCATGAACATGATCCAAGGGAATAAGGCCTTCTGGTATTTTGTCAATACAAAATACTACTGGTTCATTGTCCGCGGTTCGTACCCGTTCTATCTTGGCAAGCTTCCGGATTTCTTTAGAGGAAAAGCGAGAGCGGTCGTCCTCTGTCGGTTCAATTGTTTCTGTGGAAATATATTCCGAACCGGGAGTTTTCCCTGCTTGCTTAATCATGTACGTGACACTGTTCAACTGTTCGATTCCGGACGAGTAAATAGGTTTTGGATTAACAAACGTACCAACTCCATGCCGCCGTGTCACTACATTTTCTTCCTCTAGAATTCGGAGAGCCTCACGTAATGTAGCTCGCGATACACCTAATTGTTTTGATAATTGAAACTCGGAAGGGAGCTTTTCTCTTTCCTTATATTTACCGCACTCAATATCACGTTTCACTTCATCTATTACTTGTAAATATAAATGGCGTGAATCCATTTTAATAGACATGATATCCCCCTTTTTGCTAGACTGGCCACAAAACGAAAGCGCCTTCATATGAACAACAATACGTAGATTCTTTCAAGAGATCTGACCTCTGACGTATGACTCTTATATCCGAGAATAAATATACCATTTTTCTGAAAAGAAATAAACAGTTATAGGACAAATTTCTTAAAAATCGCGTCATATTTTTCTCCTTTCTTTTAAATTTAGACAAAAATCGGTAAAACTCGTGAATAAACAGGCAGTATCTACCTGAAATAGGTAATACTGCCTGTAAGGAAACATCATGCAAATCTTTAAGCGTTTGAAAAATGTTCTAGGCAGATAACAAAGTATAAACTTTCTTATCCTGCATAAGTGCAACTAAGGCATTCGCCCAAAGGCTTGGCGAATGCCAAGTTTTCTAAGATAATTTTTCTTCAGAGCCCTGGGAAATTAAAACGGTTCTTGGTTTACTTCCTTCATAAGGTCCGACAATCCCTCGATCTTCCATTGCATCAATCAGCCGGGCAGCTCTCGTATAACCAATACGAAATCTGCGTTGCAGCATGGAAACACTGGCACTTTGCATTTCTGTGATCAGCTGGACAGCTTCATCATATAGTTCGTCATCCACTTCATTGACAACCTCTGCTGTATCCTCTGGTATCATTTCTTCCTGGTAGGATGCTTTTTGCTGTTCAATGCAATGATCCACAACACGCTCTACCTCTTCATCAGACAGGAATGCCCCTTGAACTCTTGTTGGTTTGGAGGCACCAACAGGCGTAAAAAGCATATCACCTCGTCCGAGTAATTTTTCTGCACCACCTGAATCCAATATCGTCCGCGAATCCGTTTGTGATGAGACACTGAATGCAATTCGTGAAGGGATATTCGCCTTGATCACTCCAGTAATGACATCCACAGACGGGCGTTGTGTTGCGATAATCAGGTGAATTCCGGCTGCCCGGGCCATTTGGGCAAGTCTTGTTATCGAATCCTCCACGTCATTGGAGGCAACCATCATTAAATCAGCTAATTCATCGACTAATACGACAATATATGGAAGATTTGGCTGCTGTTCTTCTTCTTCAGCTGATTGATTGTATTTTCGAATGTACTCATTATACCCTTCGATGTTTCTCGTTCCAGTGTCAGAAAAAAGGTCATAACGGCGTTCCATTTCAGCAACTACTTTTTTCAGCGCCCTTGATGCTTTTTTCGGGTCTGTTACAACAGGGGCAAGAAGGTGTGGTATCCCATTATAGACATTTAATTCAACTTTTTTCGGGTCAATCATCATCATTTTTACTTCATGCGGCTTAGCACGCATTAAAATGGTTGTAATAATGCCATTGACGCAAACACTTTTCCCGCTCCCGGTAGCACCAGCTATTAATAAATGCGGCATTTTATTTAATTCACCGACAACTGCTTCTCCGGAAATGTCCCGACCTAAAGCAAATAATAGTTTACTAGTCTGCTTCATGGAGGTATCCAACACTTCTCTCAGAGATACCATTGCCACCTCCTGGTTCGGTACCTCAATCCCGACAGCGGACTTACCGGGGATCGGTGCCTCGATTCGGATATCTTTTGCTGCTAATGCCAATGCGAGGTCATCGTGCAGACCAACAATTTTGCTTACCTTTACACCCGCTTCCGGGTATACCTCATATTTCGTTACAGCAGGACCAACGTGAACTTTGGTTACTCTTGCTTTTACTCCAAAGCTATGAAATGTACGTTCCAATTTTCTTACAGTTGCCTGGATATGTGATTTCTCATGCTGCTGTGAATTATGTGCTGGTTCTGCTAATAAGTCAGGTGATGGCAGTACATATTCATAATTTTCAACCTCGGTCATCGGCATCGCTGCCAGGTCCACATCATCTGTCTCAGCCGGATCATTGTTAACGGGACCATCGCCATTTTCATCATTTGTCTGTGCTGTTTCAAACGAATATTGTACATCGGTAAAATCCTGGATAACAGGTTCATCATCCGTCACCTTATCTTCAGCGATATCATCCGCTTGTAAAACTTGTTCATCCTTCACCCTTTGCCTTTTTTCCCGTGACTCCTGCCAGCGTGTTTTTAGCTTTTGCCACCATGAATCCAGTTTTTTTGCTAACTTTGTGAAAAAATCGCCAATGGAAAACTCGGTCATAAACATAATGCCAACCATAATTGAAAAAACCGCAACAATCTTGGCACCTACAGCAGAAAATAGGAAGTAACAAAAAGCGAAAAGTATAGCACCGACCATGCCACCACCAGTTTGCGCTGCAGTACCGCCACCATTCACATAGAGAAAGAAATTATCCCATGTTGCTTTGATAATCGATGTATCTCCTACATACAATAACAAGCGTTCAAATGTTTGAATATGGGTCAGGAGTAATCCGCCAGACAATATGATGTAAAAACCAATCATTTTTTTTTGGGTAAAATCTGGGATTCGGCGTTTTACCAGCAAAATTACACCGGTAATTAATAGAAAGATAGAAGCGATAAAATACCAGATTCCAAAAAAGAACCGAAAAATATTTTCCAGGAAAGCCGATATGGCACCATCACTTATCGCAGCAGCCCCACTGCCGAAAATAGCGAGAAAGATAAATAATAGGCCTAATAATTCAAATTTCACTTGTTTTTTTAATTGTTTTTTTCGCTTTTTTCTTTTCTTGGCCACTCTTTTCACCTCTATTTGCCAATAATACTAGTTTAAACATTCTCGGGCTAATTAGAAACCCCTGCCATGGTTCTGGCAAGGGTTACCGCAACAAACATCTTGCACCAATATTATAGCATAAATTTGCGAGGGATATTACCAATTATCGTAAAATAGTACCTGGAGTATAGGCAGCATCCATAAAATCTTGCGGGTCTGTGGATAAAAGCTGTAATATTTGATAGGATCCATCATCCAGTTGTTCGACATATAATTGTTTTCCCTGATAGGAAATGCATTGCCGATTGGAAAATTCTTTGTCGGAACATGGAAAGATGTCTGCTTCTGATAATGGTGTATACAGCATTATTGAATCACCTGCTTGTTACTGTCATTATTTTCCTTGATTAAACTGTTTAGTTTTTCCATTGCTTCCTTAACACCACCGACTGCATCAATCAGGCCATATTCAACCGCCTGGGCACCAACTATATTTGTACCGATGTCCCGTGTCAGGTTACCTTTGGCAAACATCAGCTCTTTAAATTTTTCCTCTTTAATATTGGAATGATTGACAACAAAATTAATAACCCGATCCTGCATTTTGTCCATATATTCAAATGTTTGTGGAACACCGATAACCAAACCGGTTAAACGGATCGGGTGAATTGTCATTGTTGCTGTTGGGACTATGAACGAATGTGTTGTTGCCACGGAAATTGGTACCCCGATCGAATGTCCGCCGCCAAGGACGACAGAGACAGTTGGTTTTGATAGGGAAGCAAGCATCTCTGACAATGCAAGCCCAGCTTCAACATCTCCGCCGACCGTATTTAACAGGATAATCAGTCCTTCGATTTTTGGATTTTGTTCGACAGCAATCAGCTGGGGAAGCAGATGCTCATACTTTGTCGTTTTATTTTGCGGTGGTAATTGAACATGTCCTTCAACTTGTCCGATTATCGACAGAACATGAATATTTGAATCTGAGGCTTGAGGAATAGTCGATTGCCCAAGCTGCTGGATTTTTTGAACTAATGACGATTCATTTTGCTGGCCTTCCTGCGTGTCATCTGTTTTCTTTGTTCCATCATTATTCATTTCGCAACACTCCTTTTATTCTGCTTCAGTACTGTCATTAGTATGAACGAAACAGAAGTGTTCCATGCATTACAGAGGCTGGAGGTAAGTAGTTGAAGGTCAGCTTATGATAAATGCTTTTTATATTAAAAAGGTAAATCAGCAAATGCCAATTTACCTTTCAATCAATTCTTTTAATGTTTTTTGTTCCAGTTGTGTAAGTGGAACAAGCGGCAGTCTGACGGGGCCAGCTTCAATCCCCTTCATTTGCAGTGCTGTTTTCACTGGGACTGGTGAAGGTGACATAAATAATCCATTCATGATTGGCAGTACCCGGCGATGGATAGATGCAGCTTTTTTTACATCGCCCTTGTTAAATGCCTGAATCATCTCTCCTATTTCATTGCCAATTATATGTGAGGCAACAGATATAACTCCCGTTGCACCGACTGCCAGCATTGGTAATGTTAATCCATCCTCACCTGAATAAACCGAGAAGTCTTCGTTGGTTTGTTCAACGACTTCTGCAATTTGGTCTAGATCCCCACTTGCTTCTTTAACTGAAACAATATTTTCAATCTCACTTAACCGGATAATCGTTTCAGCACTCATTTTAACAACAGATCGGCCAGGTATATTATAAAGCATGACAGGCAGTTTTGTTGCATTCGCAATATCCTTGAAATGTTCATACAGCCCAGCTTGATTTGGTTTATTATAATATGGTGTTACGAGCATAACTGCATCCACACCACATGCCTCCGCTTCCTTTGTTAAAGCAATGGAAGCGGAGGTATTATTACTGCCTGTACCAGCTATCACCGGTACCCGTTTATCAGCCGCCTTGACTACATGCCGGAACAGGTTTACCTTTTCTTCTGTTGTCAATGTAGGTGATTCCCCAGTCGTACCAGCTACAACCAGCCCTTCTGTTCCGTTATTAAGCAAATAATCGATTAAAACAGTGGTTTGTTGATAATCGACGTTTCCCTTCGAATCAAAAGGAGTTACCATCGCGGTCAGTACGTTCCCAAAATTCATGTCATTACTCCCTTTCTCTTGCACAAAATCACGATAGCCAAATCACATTATCGGTTGTCTTGCCATACTCAATTCAAACGCATCGTGCAAAGCATTTACAGCAGTAGCCAGATCCTTCTCATGGATAAGGACCCAAATTGTCGTGTGGCTGTCCGCTGACTGCAGGATTTGTACATTCTGATTTGTTAAGGCTTGCACGATTTTGGAGGCTACCCCGGGAACCCCTGTCATTCCAGCACCGACTGCAGAAACCTTTGCACATTTCTCCGTTATTTCCGGCTGGAAACCAAGCGTTTTGAGAACACGAACGGCTTTTTTCGTAAATTGCTCTGGAACTGTGTATAACACACCTGTTGGTGAAATATTAATAAAATCAACGGAAATGCCAGACCCGGCCATTGCTTTAAATACTTCGGAATGAAGCCTCATTGCTTCTTCTTTTGTCTGTACCCTGATTTGCGTAATTTTATCCATATGGGCAATTCCGGTAATCAGCCGATCAGGAATATCGCTTCCTAATTCCTGAATTCTTGATGCGGTAACCAATGTCCCTTGATCACTTAAATAGGTTGACCTGACACGCATCGGGATTTTTGCCTGCATAGCAATTTCTACGGCCCGGGGATGAACCACTTTCGCCCCCTGATAGGCCAAATTGCAAATTTCGGTATAGGTAACGACATCCAATGGGCGGGCCGATTTTACGACACGCGGATCTGCTGTCATAATTCCATTAACATCAGTAAAAATTTGTATTTCCTCCGCGTCAAGTGCAGCCCCCAATGCCGCAGCTGTCGTGTCACTTCCACCTCTGCCGATCGTTGTTATCTCGCCTGTTTCTGTTTGTCCTTGAAAACCGGCAACAACAACAACATCGTTTTGCTCAAATTCCTGCAAAATGCGGGTCGGGTTAACCTTCCTTATTTTCGCCTGGTTAAAATCACTGCTTGTTATAAAACCAGCTTGTGCACCAGTAAGGGCAGTTGCTGATATGTGGTGTTTTTGCAATTCATTTGATAGAACAACAGAAGCAATCGTTTCTCCGCATGACATCAATAAATCAAGCTCACGTGCAGAATTATGATTAGCAGGAAAACCAACCAGATCCAAAAGCGTATCGGTCGCATATGGGTCCGGTTTTCTTCCTAATGCAGATACGACAACAACTAATTTTTTATCTTGCCTTAATGCTTCTTTAATATGCCGGATAACATGATTTCTGTTTTCTTTTGTTTGAACAGATGTACCACCAAATTTTTGTATTAATACCTGCATTGTTACACCTCTTGCGTAAAGTCTATTCTTTATAGTAAGTTATTTTTAATTAATCGTTCTGCAATTTGTACTGTATTCCACGCAGCACCCTTCATTAAGTTATCAGAAACAACCCATAAATGGAACCCGTTTGGTTTATCCAAGTCTTTTCTAACCCTGCCGACAAACACATCTTCCTTATCTGATGCACTTAGTGGTGTTGGATATGTTTGTGTACCCGGATCGTCTTCCAATACGATTCCATCCGCGTTCTCTAACACTCTCCATAAATCAGCTACTTCTATATCTTCCTTGTCAACTTCGACATATACACTTTCAGCATGTGATTTAAAGAAAGGTAACCGTACACAAGTAGCTGCAACTGGTAATTCAGGTGCATGCATAATTTTTTTAGTTTCGTTAATCATTTTCATTTCTTCAAACGTATAGCCATTTTCTTGAAATACATCAATTTGTGGCAATGCATTAAAGGCAATTGGATAATGGTTTTGTTCGCCCTTTACCGGTAATATCTCTGCTGTCATTTCCTGATTTTCCATAAATTGTTTTGTTTGCTTTTCAAGTTCCTCACATGCCTGTAAGCCAGACCCGGAAACTGCCTGATAAGTCGAAACGATTATACGACGAAGCCCAAATGCCTGCTGGATTGGCTTTAGCGCAGCAACCATTTGGATTGTCGAGCAATTAGGATTTGCGATAATTCCATTGTGTAATTTCAGATCTGTCTCATTCACCTCTGGAACAACAAGTGGCACATCTTCATCCATCCGAAAGGCACTGGTGTTATCAACGACAACTGTACCATGTTTGACAGCCTCTGGTGCCAATTTTTTGGAAACAGAACCACCTGCCGAAAATAAGGCGATATCTACCTCAGCAAAACTGTCAGGAGTTGCTTCTTCTACGATTATTTCTTTATTATCAAAGAATACCTTTTTACCAGCGGAGCGTTTCGATGATAAAAGTTTTAGCTTATCAACTGGGAACTTCTTATCTTCAAGTATTTTGATGATTTTTTGTCCGACTGCACCTGTTGCACCTACTACTGCTACATTATAAATGGTTTTCCTGGCCATTAAAGCGTTCTCCTTCCATATCCATAAACTCTAGCAATTTATGATTTTCTAAAGAATTATAAAATTTGTTTGCGGTGTATAACTCAACGGCTGGATCAGCCACGTCCAGCTCCAGCGCCCAGCGGCTAGTGTGCAACACCCGCCCCCGTATGATAAGTCAACATCGGTTCGCTTACGAGGAAGGCCGACTAAAAGCAGGCTTGCCGCCCAACGTCGGCATACCCCTGTTGCAGGGGCATGTTTCCTTTATCTCCTGCGGTTCAGTCCAGCACATACGCCGCTAAACGGGCGCTTCCGCTTTTGTTATTTATTCTAACATATTTTCGTGCTCATAAGGTATTATAACAGGTTGAATTTGCTGATAATCAAGTGCTTTTTCCACGGTGGCTGACAAGTAATCCATATTAGCAACGAGCGAATTCGGTTTTTTGAAAGGATCATCCTGGCCGTATGGAATAAAATAAATAAATTTACTTGCCATTAGACGCATTAAATTAACCCCGTTCAGGCCGAGTGCATCATTTGTTGAGATTCCCAATACAACAGGTGACTGATTGCGCATCGTTGCCTTTGCCGCCATTAGTACAGGGCTGTCTGTCAACCCATTTGCGAGCTTACTTAGTGAATTTCCGGTTAACGGGGCAATCACCATACAATCTAACGGGTTAGCAGGTCCCAATGGTTCGGCCTCCGGCATGGTTGTAATCACCTTTTTACCTGTTATGGATTCAATTTTTTCAATATGATCTGCTGCCTTGCCAAACTTCGTGTCCGTTGTTCTTACAGTATATGTTACAATTGGAACAACGTCAGCCTTTTCTTTCATCAATCGTTCCAGTTGTGGAAAAACTTTATCATACGTACAATGGGAAGCTGTAATTCCAAATCCAATACGTTTACCTTCTAATGTCATTACGCTCGCTCCTTTCCATTTTGCAAAAACTGTTTGATTACATCAGCAAGTATTTTCCCTGATGTCTTAGGTGCTACAATTCCCGGCAAACTACGGGAAAGTATTGCCTTTATACCACGCTTTTCAGCATATTCGAAGTCCGTTCCGCCAGGCTTGGAGGCTAGATCAAAAATTAATGCATGTGATGGCAGTTGCTGAATGGAATCTTTTTTTATGACAAACGCGGGGATCGTATTGATTAATAAATCGCATGCTTCTGTATGCTTGGGAAGGTCATCCAATGGGATAGCTGTCAGCCCCATTTCGGTTATCCGAGCAAGATCCTTGATGCTGCGTGCGCAAACAGATACTTTCGCGCCTAATGCCGAAAATTTATTTGCAACCGTATTCCCAACCCTGCCAAAACCAACAACGATTACTCTGGAAGAATGAATCGTATAATCCGTATGTTCAATTGCCATCATGATCGTACCCTCTGCTGTCGGGATAGAGTTGTAAATAGCTACATCGTCTCGATCAAATAGAGCAGTTAATTGCAAATTTAACTCATTTGTTAATGATGTCAGATAATCGTTGGTTATACCGGTAAAAATTAATGTTGATGGACGAAGTTTTTGAAACCAGTCTTTCGTTAGCTTTATTTGCTGATCAGAAAATACCGTTTCAATTTCACCGTTTTGGTTTGTACCGGTAATTGGCAAAACAACAGCATCCAGTTTTTCGGGCTCCAAATCATGAAAATCGACTTGCTTTAAACCAGTGAACCCTTGCTCCAATTTGTCAAAACCAACTAAAAATATCGTTGTATTAGGCATTTGCTGCAATTGACGTATTAGTTCCAGATAGCGTCCATCGCCACCCAATACAGCTATGAATTGATCCATGTAAGTATACACCCCTCACCATGTAATACACGCTAATTTATCACTTTTCTTTATAGTTTATGTGGGTAATGTATCTTAGTGATTCCAAACACAAAAAAAGGCCAGTATCATATAAAAATGACACTAGCCTTACAGCATATTAATTATAGTTTGTTTTTAAAGTAAAAGTATAAAATTTGTAGCTGTGTAAAGTCTTTACCAGGAAAAGCCACGTCCGGCTCCAGCGCCCAGCGGCTAGTGTGCAACACCCGCCTCCGTACGATAAGTCAACATCGGTCGGTGTAAAGGAAGGCCGACTAAAGGCGGACTTTGCGTCCAACTCACGTCTACCCCTTTTGCAGGGGCATGTTTCCTTTATCTCCTGCGGTTCAGTCCAGCACATACGCCGCTAAACGGGCGCTTCCGCCTTTGCTTCAATCCCACTCGACCATAATCATGTCTTCACCGATCTTTTTGATGGAGTCCCAACGGATTTTCGTTTCGGCACCTTCCTTTTTTAACCCAAACCATTTGTAATTGGGAATAATAAACGATTCGATTTGACCGGTATGCTCATTAATTTCCAAATCCGTTTGCCCTAGAACCCCGAGTCTCGCGCCTTGATTAATGTTAACAATCTCTTTACCGCTTATATCCTTATAACGCATGGACAGCACCCCCGTATTGTATTACCAGTATATGATCAAAGTAGTCCAGCTATGCTGGTAAGAATACGAGGGGAAATTTCTAATCCGGCTTCGGTGCGATTAATGCCCTGGCGGTTGATTGCTTAAATACATGCTCAATTACGGCTTGAATGGATTCATGGCTAACTGCATCAATTTCCTGAATCATTTCATCCAGTGACCGGTGCCGATTTAATAATAGTTCATTTTTTCCATTGCGGCTCATCCGGCTGTTCGTACTTTCCAGACCAAGAACGAGGTTGCCTTTTAATTGTTCCTTGCTGTTTTTTAATTCTTTGTCCGTCAAACCGTCCGTAATCAATGTGTCGACTGTTTTCCTGATTGTATCTTGAAGCAATGGCAGTTGCGTTTTACCTGTTCCCGCGTAAATGGTCAATAATCCATTATCCTGGAAGGAAGAGTGATAGGAAAACACAGCATAAGCAAGCCCCTGCTGTTCGCGGACATCCTGAAACAACCTTGAGCTCATACTGCCGCCAAGTACATTATTCATGATGATCAAGCTGTACATGTTTTCATCATCAACAGCTAATCCATCATATCCCAAGCATAAATGTGCCTGCTCCGTTTCCTTGTTTCGTTCAATGCTGCTTGCGATAAAGGTTGGTTTCAGCACTTTGGCACGCTTATATTCAGATTGATAGCTCCCAAAATAATGATCTACCTTCTCTATAAAAGTATTGTTCACATTACCAGCAATCGAAACAACAACATTCTCGGGTGTATACCGTGCTTTTATATAATTTCGCAAGTTTTCCGGTTTAAATGATTTTAAATGCTCCTCTGTTCCTAAAATAGGATAACCGAGAGGATGATCCCCGTAAGAAGCACGTGCCAATAAATCATGAACAATATCATCTGGTGTATCTTCATACATTTTAATTTCTTCCAGCACCACTTTTTTCTCGCGTTCCATTTCTTCTTCATCAAAAGCAGAGTTAAAAAACATATCTGCTAAAATGTCCAGTGCTAATTCTTTATGGGTATCTAATACTTTCGCATAAAAGCAAGTATATTCTTTTGAAGTGAAAGCATTCACTTGCCCGCCAATAGCGTCAAATGCCTCAGCAATATCTTTAGCTGACCGTGTCTTCGTACCTTTAAAAAACATATGCTCTAAAAAATGGGAAATACCATTATTCTGTTCATTCTCATTACGAGATCCAGTTAGCACCCAAATCCCAATTGTTACGGAACGGACTGCTGGAATATTTTCCAATACGATACGCAAGCCATTCTCACTCGTATGCTTCTCTATCAACTTGATGTCCTCCTAATTTCCGTCTTGCTTGTTATCGTTCTTCACTTAATAGTTGATCAACGGTGCCAATTTTATATCCCTTGTCTTTTATGATGGAGATCAATGATTCCAATCCTTTAGTGGTAGATGAGGTGGGGTGCATTAACACCATAGCACCTGGATGAATTTTCGCATTCACCCTATTTACCATAACAGAAACAGCCGGATTCTTCCAATCAATTGTGTCCACTGTCCATAATATGGTTTGCATATCCATATGATCTGCAATTTTTACAACTTGATCATTAAAACTTCCACTGGGTGGGGCAAACCATTTTGGTGTTTTACCGGTGATTGCTTTAAGAATGTCATTTGTTTGTCTGATTTGTTCTGTTATTTCCTGCTCCGACAGATGAGCCATATCCGGATGATTGTATGCATGATTACCAATAACATGGCCTTGTTCAGCAATCATTTTTACAAAATCGCTGTTTTCCTTCGCCCATTTCCCTTCAATGAAAAACGTTGCTTTGACATTATTTTCTTTTAATATAGTAAGAATTGTCGGGATGTATTCCGTCCCCCACGATACATTGATCAGAAAAGCGGTCATTTGCTTCTCCGGATGGCCCCGGTATATCGGAGCGGGGGGTAAATCCGTTAATGAAACCTCAGGCGGGATCTGATCATAAACAAGTAATGTTTTATCGAAGACCCCTTTTTCTTTCATTTGTTTATATGATTTTGCAACATTTACGTTAATACCATTTCTTCCTGGTGTTTTCTTCCAGACTCGATCGATCACTGCATCTTGAGGAGCAATTGAAAATTCAGCGCTTTTTTCTTTTATCTCTTTATATAAAGTGTCTTCACTTTTCGTTACTTGTTCCACTTCATTGGAAAATGTTGTAACATCATTTATTACAAATGGATTATATTCATGATTAAAAGACATGGCCACTATGATGACAAATACACCTATATGGACAATTCGTTTCCAGTACATCCAAATCCCCCCTCAATCATCTATATGAGGGCTATGGACAAGGTATGATAACAGAAGTCAGAAGTCGGAAGCCGGATTACAGATTAGAAGCTGAAACCAATACATTTTCTCATTAAAAAAGAAACTGGTCAGCCAGCTTCTTGTTTGTGCTTCTCAACATTATGATCTTGATTTCTCCTGTTTTTCCCTTTCTTCCTTTAAAACAGCCTTTCGGGAAAGGTTAATTCTGCCGTGATTATCAATTTCCTTTACTTTTACCATAATCTTATCACCGATTGATACAACATCTTCCACTTTGTTCGTGCGTTCCTCGGCTAATTCAGAAATATGCACCAAACCATCCTTGCCTTTGAACAATTCCACAAATGCGCCGAATTTCTCAATTCGTTTTACCGTTCCCAAATACATTTGACCTGCTTCAACCTCACGAACAAGATCTTCAATAATTTGTTTGGCCTGTTCATTCATTTTTGCATCTGTAGAAGAAATAAATACACTTCCATCTTGTTCAATATCAATTTTAACACCGGTTTCATCAATAATTTGATTTATTTGTTTACCACTTGGCCCGATGACATCACGGATTTTGTCCGGATTTATTTTCATTGTCAATATTTTAGGCGCATACTCGGAAAGCTCTTGTTTCGGTTCCTTGATCGTAGCCAGCATCGACGCTAAAATTTGCATCCGGCCTTTTTTAGCCTGTGTCAATGCTTCTTCCAAAATCTCCCTTGACAATCCGTCGATCTTGATATCCATCTGTAATGCTGTTACGCCAGCCGCAGTACCGGCTACTTTAAAGTCCATATCACCTAGTGCATCTTCCATCCCCTGAATATCAGTCAAAATGGTGTAATCGTCCCCAGACTTCACGAGACCCATGGCAATCCCGGCAACCGGTGCTTTAATTGGAACACCTGCATCCATCATTGCTAATGTACTTGCACAAATACTTGCCTGTGAGGTAGACCCATTTGATTCCAAAACCTCTGATACGAGACGAATGGTATACGGGAAAACTTTTTCAGAAGGAACTACTTTCTCTAGCGCCCTTTCTCCTAATGCACCATGACCGATTTCACGACGGCCCGGTCCACGAATTGGTCCTGTTGCCCCAACACTGTATTGCGGGAAGTTATAATGATGCATAAACCGTTTTGACTCTTCCAAATCCAATCCGTCCAGGATCTGTACATCGCCTAATGCACCTAGTGTACAAATACTCAAGGCCTGGGTTTGTCCACGTGTAAACAATCCGGAACCGTGTGTTCTTGGCAGCACACCAATTCTTGATGACAAGGGACGGATTTCATCAATTTTACGGCCATCTGGACGAACCTTTTCTTTGGTAATTAAACGGCGAACTTCTTCCTTTACCATTTTATCGAGGATCGATTTTACTTGTGTGACGACTTCATCGTCTGCTTCATCATATAATGCGGCAATTTCCGCTTTAACTTCATCAATGGCCTGCTCACGAGCATGTTTCTCTTTTACTTGAATTGCAGCTATGAGCTTGTCTTTTGCTTGTTCAGCAACTTTCTCAGACAATGCTTCATCGATTTCAAATAACGTTACTTCCTTCTTTTCAAGCCCTGCCGATTTAACAATTTCTTCTTGAAACGCAACTAATCGTTTAATTTCTTCATGACCAAACATGATTGCTTCAAGCATTACTTCTTCCGGTACTTCCTGTGCACCTGCTTCAACCATATTAATGGCTTCCTTCGTACCTGCAACCGTCAAATCAATGTCACTTTTTTCCTCTTGTTCTATCGTCGGGTTGATAACAAATTTACCATCTATCCGTCCAACTTGAACACCTGCAATCGGCTCTTCAAACGGAATATCGGAAACACTTAGTGCGATTGAAGATCCGATCATTGCGGCAATTTCTGTTGAGCAATCTTGATCAACACTCATAACGGTACTGATTACCTGAACTTCATTTCGAAAACCATCCGGAAAAAGTGGACGAATTGGCCGGTCAATTAAACGCGAAGCAAGGATCGCTTTTTCACTAGGTCTTCCTTCCCGTTTGATAAAGCCCCCGGGTATCTTTCCAACCGCATATAAACGCTCTTCATAATTAACGGTAAGCGGGAAGAACGGTAAATCCTTTGGCTCCCTTGATGCAGTCGCAACCGATAACACCGAGGTGTCACCATAGCGAATCATGCATGCACCATTGGCCTGTTTAGCTAATTCTCCAATTTCAACGATAAATGGTTTACCGGCGATTTCCGTGGAGAATACTTGTTTTTCTTCTGCCATTAGTTTTAATACTCCTTTCAAAAAACATTCTACCTATCATTTTATAGTTAATAAGTGAAAATGTAAATTTTATGTAGTAATAAAGTTACCAAAGTTGGTGTTTTTACTCAATAACTGCAAAAAAAGCAGGATTACTCCTGCTTTTTTTAGCAATTATCGACGTAAGCCAAGCTTTTTAATTAATTCACGATAGCGTGTAACGTCTTTGTTACGCAAATAGTTTAGTAAATTACGGCGTTTACCGACCATTTTCAATAGACCGCGACGTGAATGGTGGTCTTTTTTATGAACGCGCAAATGTTCATTTAATGTAGTGATTTCCTCTGTAAGGACAGCGATTTGTACCTCCGGTGATCCAGTGTCATTTTCATGAACCTTATACTCGGAAATAATTTCGTTTTTACGTTCTTTTGTGATTGCCATCCTGTTCACCTCCTATTTTTTGTTCATATCCCCTGTCCCCTAGCAAACGTCGGAGCTTCGATTTGCCAAGCGAAGGTTTTATCGTTTACAAGAATACATCTTTTCCGTTAAAAATGCAAGTGCAAAAACAAAATTGCAGCTGCTGGAATAAGGGTTGTTTCTCGTTAGGCCACGACTATATTCCTAATCTAGCTGGAAAAATAATCACGAATAAGTTTCTCATCGTTTGCGATCTGATCAATCAGTGCTTCTGTACTATCAAACTTTATTTCATCACGAATAAATTTGCACCATTCCATTTGCAACACTTCCCCATACAAATCATTTTTATAGTCAAAAATATTAACTTCTAATGATAAGTCTTTACGATTTGCTGTAAACGTCGGATTGGTGCCGAGGCTGGCCATACCTTCATAGCTTTCATTTTTAACGATTACCTTTACCGCATAAATACCGGGTTTTGGCAGCAGCGCATCCCGATTTAACTGTATATTTGCTGTTGGATATCCGAGTTTTTTCCCTCGTTTATCTCCTTCAATTACAATTCCGCTAACCGTTAATGGTCTCGCCAGCAATGTTTTAACACCTTCTACGTTACCCGCTTTAAGCAGTTTCCTGATTTTTGTCGAACTAACTTTTTCATCATCCAATTCCACTTTTTCAATGGTTGTAAAGGTAAATTCGCCCCTTGTATATTCTGCCATATTATTCATATTGCCTTCGCCTTTAAATCCGAATGAATAATCAAATCCCGCTACCAAATGCTTAATATTCAGGCCAATAATAAAATGGTCAATAAATTGCTGCGGTAATAAGGATGATAATTCCTTGTTAAAGGTAATAATATAAAGGCGATCCACGTCCAGTTGCTGTAATACTTCCTGCTTTTCCTTTAATGGTGTAATGTACTGGACATGCTGCACATCCTTTTTTAAAACGACTGATGGATGCGGATGGAACGTAATAACAGCACTTTCCATACCTCTTGATCGCGCTTCTGACACGGCAGTTTTGATTACTTTCTGGTGCCCTCGATGTATTCCATCAAAAAAACCGATTGCTGCTGCCGTTTCCGGAAGTTCGTTCATTGTTAATGTATGAGGATACGTCAGTTCAATTGTTCGCAAAACTTTTCACCTGCACTTTTACCTATTTTAAGAATTATGAAAATACACGCACTGGCTTAATTTGTTTATCGTTTTCCGGATGGGTTTGATAAATTGCCAGAACCTTATCCTGATGCATCATAAGAAAAGGATCGGTCTTGAATCTCAGGTCCCGCTTTGCCAGTTTTTGCCCACACAATACCTTTTGCTTTGTATCATCATCTACCATTATACAATCTAAATGTGTTAATCCTCTAGTAATAGGCAATAACAATTTTTTTGTCTGATCCATTTTAACCGCTTTTTCAATCGCAGTAAATGTGACTGTATCAGACTGTGCAATTGATCCTGTCCGGGTTCGAGTTAAGGCTGACATATGGGCGGGATAACCCAAACGTTGTCCAATATCAACACACAATGTCCGTATATAGGTACCTTTAGAGCAAACAACATTTATTTTAAATGATGCATCATTGATGAACTCTATAAATGCCAGTTCGAAAATGGTTACGGTTCTTTCCGGACGGTCTACCGGTTGATTTGCTCGAGCATACTCATACAATTTTTTCCCGTTTACTTTAACTGCCGAATACATTGGCGGAATTTGGGTGATTTCACCAGTAAACGATTGTAGCACCGTTTCAATTGCTTGTAGTGCCGGCTGTTTTTCTACCATTTTCCGGTCAATGACTTGTCCTGTTCCATCTTCTGTTTCTGTTGCCGTACCTAATGTAATTTCAGCAAGATACGTTTTATTCGTATCCGTTAAAAACGGTACAATCTTTGTTGCCTGCCCGACGCAAATTGGCAGGACACCTTCTGCTTCCGGATCGAGCGTTCCAGTATGGCCAACCTTTTTCATATGTAACAGTTTTCTTATTTTCATGACACAATCGTGTGATGTTAATCCTTTAGGCTTCCATAATGGAATGATACCATCCATATTAAATGCCCCCAGCTTTTAAAAATTCCTGATAAAACATAGGGAAAATCTGACCCGGCAACTTTACAGCCAGAATCAGATTTTCTCCTTCTACTTTTTATTCAAATCGCGTAAAATTGTTTCAATCCGATTACCTTGTTCGAGTGCCTCATCAAATTCAAAAGATAATTCGGGCGTTTTACGCAAGCGAATACGCTGCCCCAGCTCAGACCGGATAAATCCTTTCGCCTTGGCCAGACCAACAAGTGTATCATGCTTCTGCTGATCATCACCAAGCACAGATATAAATATTTTTGCTTGTTGCAGGTCTCCTGTTACCTCAACATCCGTAACCGTTACAAAACCAACACGCGGATCTTTTATTTTTCGGCCGAGAATATCACCGAGTTCCTTTTTCATTTGTTCTGCAACACGGTTTGCACGTAAATCACTCATTTAGATCACCTCGTTATAAGAAAACTCCGCACGTACTTCCGGAAGATTACCAGTCAAATTGGGGAAATCGGCGCTAGAACCGATTTCTTATTATCTGACTTCTCCACTCTATTTGGAAGCTATAAGTAACCGAGATCTGTAATAGTTCGCTCCAGTTCCGGGAACGTGTCAATTACCTTTAGTGTTTCCTGGATAACCTGTTCAGCATGTGTTTTGCTATTCGAGATTGTAACAATTCCAAGCTTTGTCCGCTGCCACAGATCATGATAATCCAGTTCTGTTACTGCTACATTAAAATCATTTCGCAGCTTTGCTATTATACGTTTTATAACAGAGCGCTTTTGTTTTAATGAATGGCCTTCATACAGCAGACACTCTATCTCGGCATAGACAATCATTTCCGTTCAATTTCCTCCATGACAAATGCCTCGATCGTGTCGCCCTCTTTGATATCGTTGAATTTTGCAATTGTTACCCCACATTCATAACCTTGAGCAACTTCTTTCACATCGTCTTTGAAACGTTTTAACGTATCAATTTCCCCTTCAAATTGCACGATACCATCGCGAATCAGACGAACCCCTGAGTCCCTCGTTAGTTTACCTTCTGTTACATAAGCGCCGGCAATAGTTCCGATTCGTGAGACTTTAAATGTTTCCCTGACTTCCGCTTGACCAATAATTTTTTCTTCATATTCCGGATCAAGTATTCCCTTCATCGCAGCTTCTATTTCCTCAATTACTTTATAAATTACACGGTGTAAGCGTACATCCACTTTTTCCGATTCCGCTGCTTTTTTAGCATTTGCATCTGGGCGTACATTAAACCCGATTACAATAGCATTGGAAGCAGATGCCAGATTAATGTCCGATTCCGTGATTGCTCCAACCCCGGTATGAATAATTTTAATTTTAACGCCCTCCACTTCAAGCTTGCGCAAAGAAGAGGCCATTGCTTCTGCAGAGCCTTGAACATCAGCTTTAATAATGATATTAATCTCTTTCATTTCGCCTTGTTTAATTTGCTCAAACAAGTCATCAAGACTTACCTTTGATTGCTCGGTACGGTTTTCCTCGATGTGTTTTTGCTGGCGAGCTTCCCCGATTTGACGGGCCTTTTTCTCATCAGCAAAAACTAAAAACTGATCCCCTGCCTGTGGTACATCATTAAGTCCGGTTATTTCTACAGGTGTTGACGGTCCTGCTTCTTTTACACGTTTACCGATATCATTTACCATTGCCCGTACACGCCCAAACGTATTTCCGACCACAACGGAATCGCTAACATGGAGTGTACCGTTTTGGACAAGCAGCGTTGCAACAGATCCTCTTCCTTTGTCGAGTTGTGCATCAATGACAGTCCCAAAAGCACTCGTATTCGGATTTGCTTTTAATTCTTCTACTTCTGAAACAAGCAGAATCATTTCCAATAAGTCATCGATACCTTCGCTTTTAACAGCAGAAAGTTGAACAAATATCGTATCACCGCCCCAATCCTCTGGAATTAATTCATATTCCGTTAATTCCTGCATCACCCGATCGGGATTCGCTCCCTCTTTATCTATTTTATTGACAGCTACAATGATCGGAACTTCGGCGGCTTTTGCATGGTTAATTGCCTCGACGGTTTGTGGCATGACACCATCATCTGCAGCAACAACCAAAATTGCAATATCGGTTACCTGTGCACCTCTTGATCGCATGCTCGTGAAGGCGGCATGGCCTGGTGTATCAAGAAAGGTAATTTTCTTCCCGTTGTTTTCTACCTGATATGCACCAATATGCTGGGTAATACCGCCAGCTTCACCCGCCGTTACCTTTGTATGACGGATGGAATCAAGCAGCGTCGTTTTTCCATGGTCAACGTGTCCCATAATCGTTACGACTGCAGGACGTTCAATTAGATCCTTTTCGTCATCTTCCTGTATATATTTGTCAAAGTCCGTATCCTCCAAAATAATTTCTTTTTCCACGGCTACATGAAACTCTTCACAGATCAGTTCTACTGCATCATCATCAAGATCCTGGTTTTTTGTAGCCATTACCCCAAGAAACATTAACTTCTTAATAATTTCAGATGGCTCTTTATTCAATTTTTCGGCTAATTCACTTACCGTCAACGTTCCACTATATTTAATTTCTTTTGGAGTTTCTTTTACAACCGGCTGTTTTGTTTGCTGCGCCTGTTTATGATTATTTTTCCCTTTTTTATTTTTCCATTGTTTCGTTTGCTGCTGATTGTTTTTCTTCGGTTTAGCTTGTGCTGAAGCGTGATGCTGGTTGCCGCCTTTTTTATCCGGTTTTCCGGCAGACGGTTTTTTTGCACCTTTTGGATTATGCTGCCTATTGCTTTCTTGTTTCTTGTTATTGTTCGTTCCCGTTTTTGTTTTCTTTTCTGTTGATGATGGATTGGATTTAAATTTCTTATCCAATTTAGAAATCACATCACCTGATATAGTTGACATATGGTTTGACACCTCTATATTCAGACTTTTCAGGTGTCCAATTACATTTTTACTTGTTGTATTATTATTTTTGGCATATTCATATACACGCATTTTTGGCATACGTTCACCCCCGTAGTTATTTACCCGAGTAACGATTTGATCTTAGCGGCAAATCCTCCATCTAAAATAGCAATAGCTACTCTTTGTGTTTTCCCAATAGCGTTCGACAGTGTTTCCCGATCGTCTACTATTCGGAAGGGTATTTCATAAGTTTTACATTTATCCGTTATCTTTTTTCGTGTCGCAGGACCAGTATCACTTGCTAAAAGCACAAGTTTTGCCCGTCGTTGCTGAATGTCTTTGACGATTGTCTCTTCACCTAACGAGCATTTTCTGGCACGATATGCTAAACCGACCATATTCAAGTAGTTATTTGGCATGCTTCGTACCATCTGCTATTTGCCTCAATTCCTCATAGATCGCGGGTTCAATTTCGGCATTGAACTGGCGATTCAGCGCTCCGGTTTTTTCTGCTTTATCGATTACTTCCCTATCCTTTGACAGATAAGCCCCGCGTCCATTTTTCTTGCCGGTTTCATCGACAAATACGTCACCTTCTTTTGTTCGGACAATCCGAATAAGCTCTTTTTTCGGTCGCATTTCATTTGTCACAATACATTTTCGTTGTGGAATTTTTCTTTTTTGTGCCATCAGGCAGTCCTCCTTATTCAAACAAATCGTCTACATTGTCAGAAAAGGTTGTTTCTTCATCATCTTCTATTGTAAAGTTGTCAGTTATCAGACCCTCATTTCTTGCTTCTGTTTCACTCTTAATATCAATTTTCCAGCCGGTCAGTTTGGCGGCAAGTCTTGCGTTTTGTCCACGTTTTCCAATAGCCAATGATAGCTGATAGTCTGGTACGATTACCGTTGTTGCTTTTTCTTCTTCATTTACAAGCACCTCAACTACTTTAGACGGACTAAGGGCATTTGAAACGTAGACAACCGGATCTTCCGACCACTCGACTATATCAATCTTTTCCCCTTTTAGTTCATTAACAATTGCTTGCACCCGCTGTCCTTTTTGCCCAACACATGACCCAACCGGATCAATCTCCGGGTCATCGGCAAAAACGGAAATCTTCGACCGGTCACCAGCCTCCCGTGAAACGGATTTTATTTCAACTGTCCCATCATAAATTTCTGGTACTTCCATTTCAAACAATCGTTTCAAGAGACCGGGATGTGATCTTGATACATAGATTTGCGGCCCTTTACTTGTATTTTCAACCTTGGTTACATATACCTTCAAACGGTCATGTACTTGATAATCATCTGTCGGCATTTGTTCTGACTCGGGTAATTTTGCTTCAATCTTGCCAAGGTTTACATAGATGAAGCGAGGATCCATTCGCTGGATGATCCCTGTCATCACATCTTCTTCCCGATCAGCATATTCGCTAAAAATAACACCGCGTTCTGCTTCCCTGATTCGTTGCGTTACGACTTGCTTGGCAGCTTGTGCTGCGATGCGGCCAAAATCCTTTGGTGTAACCTCCACCTCAATGACATCATCCACTTCGTACTTCGGGTCGATGTCTTTGGCCTGTTCCAATGACAGTTCCTGCTGGTTATCCTCCACTTCATCTACTACCGTTTTTCTGGCAAACACACGCATTGAACCTGCATCTTCGTCAAGATCAACACGCACATTTGTTGCTGACTTAAAATTTTTTTTGTAGGCAGAAATCAGTGCAGCTTCCAATGCTTCCAGCAACACATCCTTATCAATGCCTTTTTCTTTTTCCAAATAATCAATCGCGTCAAACAACTGACTCTTCACTTCTTTTCCCCCTTTATAACGTTACAGCAAGTCTTGCTTTTGCTATTTTATTGTATGGAATATCAACTTGTTTTTTACGCGTTTTTAGCTTGTATTCAATCGTTACGATGTTGTCTGCGAATGCTTTCAGAACCCCCTGGTATTCTTTTTCACCGTCTACTGGTTCATAGAGCTTGACAAACACATTATTATTGATGTTCTTCGCAAAATCCTCCGCTGTTTTTAACGGACGCTCCACACCTGGTGACGATACTTCAAGAAAATAAGCTTCTTTGATCGGATCTATTTTATCCAGCTTCTCACTTAATTGTTCCGATACATATCCGCATTCCGCAATATCGACGCCACCTTCTTTATCGATGTATACACGCAGAAACCAGTTCTTGCCTTCCTTCACATACTCAACATCAACTAATTCAAGATTATTTTCCTGTAAAATGGGCTGGACTAATTCTTCGGTTGTTTTTACTACTTGTGAACTCAACAACATATCCTCCTTTATTCAGTTTTCACTTACCCTTATTATGAACAATCATGCTTCATTTCATTTGAACACTTCTAAAGAAGCGTGAGCCACATCCAGCTCCAGCACCCAGCGGCTAGTGTGCTTCTGCTTTTTGCTTATCAATATAAAACCCCTGCCGGAAGATGTGGCAAGGGAGAAGTTACTCAAAAGAAAATTGAAGTATGAAGAAAGAGTGGGTTGGCCCACTCTTTTAACCGTTCGTATCAATACTTACCAATAAAAACTATATCACAACAAAAATAATCTTGCAAGACGCAGGGATATCATGATCAAAAAAGGAATGATTAAGGTTTATTTTAGGTCAAAAATCATTAACGGCGTGAATCACAGGAACAAGAAAAAGATAGATGCAGTACTACAAGCGAACGGCTGAGAAAAAACATGATTGTGTCAGCCATTCTGCCACTCTTTCTGCCACTCTAAAAAAGAGACAATTGGTTTTTCTCTGCCATCCCTTCTAAACATCCGTGATTATCCAGGTATTCTAAAACTGTTTTGGAAATTTTGCTGCGCTCACGAAGATCCTCTTTTGAGAGAAATTCTCCCTCTTCCCGTGCCTTTACAATATTTAGTGCTGCATTCGTTCCCAGCCCATCAACCGCATTAAACGGTGGGATCAGTGAATTCCCATCAACAATAAAATCCGTAGCGCTTGATTTATAAAGATCTACCTTACGAAATGAAAATCCACGTTCACACATTTCCAATGAGATTTCCAATACGGTTAATAAACTTTTTTCTTTTGGTGGTGCATCATTTCCTTTCGCTACTATTCCTTCAATCCGCTGTCTTATTGCATTTGAACCCTTAATCATGGTATCGAGTTCAAAGTCATCTGCCCTTACTGTAAAATAAGCCGCGTAAAAGAGAATAGGATGATGAACCTTGAAATAAGCGATGCGGATTGCCATTAGAACATATGCAGCGGCATGCGCTTTCGGGAACATATATTTGATTTTTTTACAGGATTCAATATACCAATCAGGAACGTCATGCTTTTTCATTTCCTCGATCCATTCATCCTGTAATCCTTTCCCCTTCCGAACGAATTCCATAATTTTAAATGCCAGTGATGCTTCCAAGCCCTTGTGCATCAGGTATACCATAATATCATCGCGACAACCGATAACGTCCGGCAATTGACAAATACCGTCATTAATTAATTCCTGTGCATTGCCCAACCATACATCCGTTCCGTGTGAAAGACCGGAAATAATGACAAGTTCAGCAAATGTCGTCGGTTTCGTATCCTCTAGCATTTGTCTAACAAATTTAGTACCAAATTCCGGGACGCCCAATGTACCCGTTTTACAATTTATTTGTTCCGCTGTTACCCCAAGTGATTCGGGTCCGGAGAATATTTTCATAACCTCATCATCGTCTGTCGGGATTGTTTTCGGATCAATTCCGCTTAAATCCTGAAGCATTCGAATGACGGTTGGATCATCGTGCCCGAGTATGTCCAATTTTAGCAGATTATCATGAATCGAATGGAAATCAAAATGGGTCGTACGCCATTCACTTTTCCGATCATCGGCGGGAAATTGAATTGGCGTGAAATCAAAGATCTCTTTATCATCAGGAACAACAATAATACCACCTGGATGCTGTCCGGTTGTCCGTTTCACCCCGGTACAGCCTTGTACAAGCCGATCAACTTCGGCATTTTTATAAACGAGCTGCTTATCGGAGGCATAGCCTTTTACATAACCATAAGCAGTTTTGTCAGCTATGGTCCCGATTGTTCCAGCACGGTAAACATTATCCTCACCAAATAATACCTTTGTATAATTATGTGCCCTGGGCTGATAATCACCGGAGAAGTTTAAATCAATATCCGGAACCTTATCCCCTTTAAAGCCAAGAAATGTTTCAAACGGAATATCTTGTCCATCCTTTGTCAAGGGTGTAGCACAGCTTGGACAATTTTTATCCGGAAGGTCAAAACCACTGCCGACCGACCCATCGGTTATAAACTCATGGTGATGACACTGCGGGCAAACATAATGCGGCGGCAGAGGATTTACCTCGGTAATTTCCGACATGGTGGCAACCAAGGACGATCCCACCGAACCCCTTGAACCGACAAGATAACCATCATCCAGCGATTTTTTTACCAGCTTATGGGCAATTAAATAAATGACGGCAAATCCATTACCAATGATACTCTCTAATTCTTTTTCCAGCCGATCCACAACAATTTGCGGTATCGGTTCACCGTAAACGAATTTGGCACGATTATAACAAAGATCACGCATCTCTTGTTCCGCACCTTCAATTGTTGGTGTGTAAAGCCCATCCTTTACCGGAGAAATCGTTTCTATTTCATCTGCCAGGCTTTGCGTGTTGGTTACGACAATTTCTTTTGCCGTATCCTCCCCTAAAAAACGGAAGCAATCGAGCATTTCATTGGTTGTTCGAAATGGCGTATCGGGCAATGTTTGGCGATTTAATGGATTACCAGCCTGTGAGGCAATTAATATTTGCCGGTACAGCTTGTCATGTTCGTCAATATAATGCGTATTCCCCGTTGCCACTACCCGTTTTTTCATCCGTTTACCCAAATCTACTAATTTCGTAATGATGTCTAAAACTTGTGCTTCATTTTGGACAAGCTCTTTCTCAAGCAAATGAACATAGTTTGCTGGTGGTTGAACTTCGATATAATCATAGAATTCGGCAACTTTTTCCGCTTCTTCCGCCGATTTTTGCATCATTGTTTCAAAAACTTCCCCTTTATCACAGGCAGTCCCTACTAAAATACCATTACGAAACTTTTGCAATTTGGATCGGGGTATCCTTGGCACACGGTAAAAATAATCAATATGTGCATGGGAAACAAGTTTATAGATGTTTTTTAAGCCCTCCTGGTTTTGTGCAAGTAACGTACAATGAAACGGACGAGAGCGCTGATAGGCATTCCCTTCCCCCATATGATTATTTAAATGTGCATGATTGGTGATATCCTTTTGCATTAACCGCTGGACTAATTTCCATAGTAAATATCCCGTTGCCTCCGCATCATAAATTGCCCGGTGGTGTTGCGTTAATTCAATGTCCAAGTGTTTACAAAGTGTATTTAAACGATGATTCTTTAATTCTGGAAAAAGAAATCTGGCAAGTTCCAACGTATCAATAACGGGGTTTTTCACTTTTTCATAGTCAATTCGCTGATAGCCGGCATTTAAAAACCCAATATCAAAGCTGGCATTATGAGCAACTAAAATCCCATCAGCCGTCCATGCGAAAAAGTCTTTTAATACATCCGCTATTTCTGGGGCATCTTTTACCATATCATCCGTAATCCCTGTAAGATCAATCGTTGTTTGCGACAATGGATGATGCGGATTGGCAAACCTTTCAAACCGGTCAACAATTTCACCCTGGTGTATTTTAACTGCTGCCAGTTCAATTATCGTATCATAAACAGCTGATAGACCCGTCGTTTCCACGTCAAAAACAACGTACGTACCATTTCCCAATTCCACGTCCTGTTCGTTGTAAGCAATTGGGACACCATCGTCAACGAGGTTCGCTTCAACACCGTACAACACCTTAATTCCATGTTTCTGACCTGCTGCATGCGCTTCCGGATACCCCTGTACACCAGCATGATCAGTGATCGCAACAGCATGATGACCCCATTTTGCTGCTTGTTCCACTAAGCGGGAAGGAGAAACGACAGCATCCATTTGGCTCATTGTTGTATGTGCATGGAGTTCAACCCGTTTTTCTCCCTCAGGAGCAGTATCTTTTCGTGTTTCTACCTGAATCTCATGCATATCGTTCGCCATCATTGCTAATTCATTCGTGTACATATCCGTTTGGATACTGCCCCGCGCTTTTATCCACATCCCCTTTTTTAGCTGCTCAAATACTTTAGCGTCATCGTCACCTTTAGAGAACATTTTAATTTGAAGAGAGTCCGTATAATCAGTCGCCTTAGCAATTAGAAGACTTCTTCCCGATCTGAGCTTACGGATTTCAGCCGAAAACACATAGCCTTGTACGGTAACCCGCCGTTCTTCCTCCTGAATTTCTTCCATCTTTATGGCGTCATCCTGGATCCCGTAACCAATTGCAAATGGTTTATTCGTCTGTTCATTTTCTTTATTTTGTTCGCGTTTTTCTTTTTCCTGAACAGTTTTTAAAATAATTTGCTGGTCTTCCATCGCTTTTTGTTCGCGGAATTTTTGTAAATCGGCTGCTTCTGTTTTTACTTCAATCACTAAAGAATAGGCTGGCGCGCCAATCTTTTTGCAATAAGCCCGAAATGGTTCTTCCAACCGTCTTTTTAACGCAGTAGCCTCTGCGTCATTCCGCGCTGTTAACATAATGTTATTATTGTTTACCTTGGGTGTTTGATTATGTACTAAATCTTTATAAGCAGGAGATAAATTGGAGATCGATTGGTTAAAACATTTCCAATGATCGCAAATGGTTTGTTCATCGCAACGCTTATCTTCTGCATACAACGTGACATCTACTTTGGCAATTTTCTTAAAAGAATCCTGTAGCCTGGCAACCATATATTGATAGATATTACTTGGCAATACACGTTTGACCTGGATATGAAAGTGCCATGTTTCTGTCTTTTTATAAACCTCCAACCGAATTAGTTCGCTATCCTGAAAATGGTTGATATATTCCGCAGGCATTTCAAGTTGTTGCAACAATACTTTCATTTTCTCTATATTTGTTATTGCCATAACGTACCTCTCCTACAAGACAAAATTATACGGGAACCCTTGCATAGTGCCGAGGGTTCCCCGTCCAAACTTATAAAAACAAACGCTGGATATCATTCCAGGTGACAACGATCATTAGTAACATCAGCAAGGCAAGTCCAATGAAATGAAAAATTCCTTCTTTTTCCGGGGCAATTGGCTTACCGCGGACAGCTTCGATTCCGACAAATAGCAGCCTGCCGCCGTCAAGAGCTGGTAGTGGCACCAAATTGACAATTCCCAAGTTGACACTGAGCATGGCAGTCCACATCAGAAACGTATTGAAACCGGTTTGGACAGCCTGATCCGTTACGTCATAGATTCCGACAGGCCCAGATAACGCTTCTATCGATAATTGCCCGGTAATCAGCATACCCAGGTTCGTTAAAATCAGTTTCGTCATATCATACGTTTGAACAAATCCATATTTAAACGTTCCGGTAAATGATTTCTCAAACATCTGTGTGACGCCAAGCTGACCGAATGTGATTCCTTGGGATTCCTGTTTCGCAGGTGTAACAGTGATCTCCTCTGTTTCCCCATTTGCCCGCTTTACCGTCATGTTTAATTCTTCTTCGGGATTATCTTGGACAATTTTCGTGAATTCTTCCCATGTTGAAATGGATTTTCCATCAATTTGAACAATCTCATCCCCATGCTGGAATCCCGCTTCCGCTGCAGGTGTACCGGACTGTGCTTCGTCAATAATGGCTTGTTCGGTTGGTACACCTTGGATCAGACCAAGAATAAAAAAGATCACAATCGCTAAAATAAAATTCATCATCGGCCCGGCAAATAATTGCATTGCCCGTTTCCCAACACTTTTAGATGCGAATTGCCGGTCATATGGAGCAATCTGTGTTTCTTGCTCATCCATTACAAAAAAGGCTTTTTGATCTACCTTAAACTGCAATTTATGATCTTCTTCGTCAATTTCATACCCTTCAATAAGTAATTGATGATCCAAATCTGCATGTTCAACTTCAATAACACGTGCGTTCGGATGTTTGGATTTATTATTGACGATAATTTTATTTACTTTGCCCTCATCATTAAACTCCAGTCCAATATGATGTCCTGGTTTTAGTTCAATAATTTCCGGGTCGTCTCCTGCCACTCGCACATATCCGCCAATAGGAAGCAGCCTGATTGTATAAACAGTTTCATTTTTCGTAAATGCAAATATTTTTGGCCCAAATCCAATTGCAAATTCCCGCGCAAGCATCCCAGCACGTTTAGCAAAGATTAGATGACCAAACTCATGGATAAAAACGAGTAATCCAAACATTAGAATAAACGCAATAACGGTAGTCAAAAGAGAGACACCTTCCTTTATATGAATCGATTAACCATCATGCATATGGTAAATTGGATGATGCTGCATACAACTACAATTAAGTTTAACCTTTTTGCGGCAATCAATACAAATCATTCAACATTGTTTCAACAACATGTTCAAATGAAACCTATCAAATATAAAATTGGTAATACAAACAGTAAACTATCAAGTCGATCCAAAATACCACCATGACCCGGCAAGAGTTTTCCAGAATCCTTTACACCGTAATGCCGTTTGAATGCGGATTCGACCAGATCACCAATTTGTCCAAAAACAGATACCAGGATCGTAATGCCAATCATAGCACCCATTGTATATGGAAACGGGGCAGCTAATTGAAAGCTGACACCAACAGCACATGCAAGGATAACCCCGCCAAGGGCTCCTTCAATCGTTTTATTTGGACTGATTTTCGGCCACAGTTTATTCTTGCCAAATGCCTTGCCAATAAAATATGCACCCGTATCGGTTGCCCAAATAACGAGGAGTACATAAAAAATATAGTTTGGTCCATCTCCCCTGGCAACAATCATGGAGAAGAAGCCCATTCCAATATAAATGGCGGATAACAGGAGAAAGCCTGCATCATCAAAATTAAACTTATTCTTAATGAATACGATATATGTTAATAATAACACAACAAACAGAACCGTTACTTCTGTTTTATCCAACCCAATTAGCGGAATACTGTCATTCTCATATTCCCACAAAATAGTCCATACGTAAATGATCGCCAGGATAGCAGGAGCGCCATAATGTTCTCTCTTTCGCATTTGAATCAATTCAAGTAGCCCGATCGTTGCCAACAGATAGACAAAAAGAGTGAATGGCAAGTTGCCATACAATACAAAAGGTACAAATATAATTAAAGCAAAAATTGCTGTCAGTATTCGCTGTTTCATCGTCGTTTCAACACCTATATACCTCCATAGCGCCGTTTGCGCTGCTGATAATCATGGAGCGCCTTTCGAAATATCTCTTCATTGAAGTCAGGCCACAATACATCCGTAAACCAAAATTCAGAATAAGCGACCTGCCAAAGTAAAAAGTTGCTTAGCCGTTGCTCTCCACTCGTACGAATTAATAAATCAGGATCGGTCAAACCAGTCGTGTACAAGTATTCGGAAAATATCTTTTCATCCAAAGCATCAATCGACAATTTACGACCGTCAATATCGGTCATAATTTCCTTTATAGCTCGCATAATTTCGAATCTACTACCATAGTTTAAAGCAAAATTTAATAATAATCCATTATTATTCCTTGTTTTTTCCTTTGCATATTGAATTGCCTCTTTTGTATGATCAGGCAATCCATCGAAATTGCCAATTGTGTCAATTCTTACATTGTTCTCCATTAGCTCTGGCAAATAAATATGTAAAAATTCCTTTGGCAGTTTCATTATATAATCCACTTCTGTTTTTGGCCGCTTCCAATTTTCAGTAGAAAAAGCATATAACGTTAAAATTTCCACTTTATATTTTCTCGCAGCTTTAACAATTTCTTTTACAACATCCATGCCTTCTTTATGCCCTGCGATCCGTGGAAGGCCCCTTTTTTTTGCCCATCTCCCATTCCCGTCCATAATAATAGCAACATGTTTTGGTATATTTTCTTCTTCCAGACTGCATTGATCATCTGTATCAAGTTGTTTATTCTTTAAAAAAGGAAGTTTCAATGACATTGTTTGTCCTCCAGATAGTTTGCGTAGCGATCGAGTAATTATAAAGTGAAACCTCATTTAGTGGAGGTTTCCGACGCACAGGACGTGACGGTTTTAGTCTGCCCTTCCTGCGCCCCACTCACTTTTTTGGTTTACTCACGCTTAGTGATAGGGGTATTACAGCCCGTTAATGCCTGATAAAAGCATAGCGCAGCAACGGCTTGAATGGAGCCCGCGATTTGTCTTATACAATCCTTTCGACTATAAACAATATGAAGGAAAAAAGAATTATATGACTTCTCATGATTTGCTCCAGAGTACCCCACACTTGTGAAATTTAATTATACCATGATTTTTCTCATTATGCCTTATCTCAAAAGCGAAAGACAATGTCCCTGTTATTAAGGAATAACTTGGTTTCATATAAAAAACAAAAGCCCCCTTTAACAAGAGGGCGGATGCTTCTTATTTTATATGTAAAATAAGAAAGATTTCAATAGGATGCTGCTAATTACCTGTCTGAATTATTTACCATGTAATTTTAAACTTCCATAATTTCTGCTTCTTTATTTTTGGCAAGCTGGTCCAATTTAGCGATGTGGTTATCCGTTTCTTTTTGTACTTCATCTTGCTTGTTGCGTAGTTCATCCTCTGTTAACTCGCCATTTTTTTCCGCTTTTTTCAGTTGATCGTTTGCATCACGGCGAATATTCCGCACTTGCACACGAGCTTCTTCCACATACTTTCCGACAACTTTTACTAATTCTTTGCGTCGTTCCTCGGTTAACGCCGGAATGTTAATCCGAATCACCTGGCCATCGTTTGATGGGGATAAACCTAAATCCGCTTTTTGAATAGCCTTTTCCACATCGCCAACTGATGATTTGTCAAAAGGTGAAATGACCAATAGCCTTGCTTCCGGTGCAGAAATTGTTGCCAATTGGTTAAGTGGTGTAGATGCACCATAATAATCAACATAAATGCTATCCAATAAAGATGGATTTGCACGTCCTGCACGTACGGTAGCTAAACTTTTTGAAAAAGCCTGTACAGCCTGTTCCATTTTTTCACGCATTTGTTTTAGAATAGCTTCTGACATCATTTATTTCCCCCTTATTGTTGTACCAATTGTTTCTCCAAGAACAACCTTTTTAATATTTCCTTCATCAGTTATTGAAAAAACAATCAATGGTATATCGTTATCCATACACAAAGAAGATGCTGTAGAATCCATTACTCCCAACCCTTCATTCAACATTTCCAGAAAGGAGAGATTCTCGTATTTTTCTGCATCCTTATTTACCTTTGGATCATCTGTATAAACACCATCAACATTGTTTTTGGCCATTAAAATTACTTCAGCCTCAATTTCAGCAGCACGTAAAGCAGCAGTCGTATCCGTTGAGAAATACGGATTCCCGGTGCCCGCAGCAAAAATCACAACACGTTTTTTCTCCAAATGGCGAATAGCCTTCCTTCGTATGTAAGGTTCGGCAACCTGACGCATTTCAATCGATGTTTGTACACGTGTTGGTATTCCGATATTTTCCAAGCTGTCCTGGAGTGCAAGGGAATTCATAATCGTTGCCAGCATACCCATGTAATCAGCGGTAGCACGATCCATTCCCATCTCACTGCCAACTTTGCCGCGCCAAATGTTTCCTCCACCAACTACAATGGCTATTTCTACTCCTAGTTCGGCTACTTCTTTAACCTGTGAAGCGATGGATTGCATAATAGTCGGTTCAATTCCATAACCTTGCTTTCCACTTAATGCCTCTCCACTTAATTTTAGTACAATTCTACGGTAACGTGCTGTTGTCATAGTAACCTCCATAGAAATAAATAGTTTTCACCTGAAATGTTGCTCCTCTTACCGGGAAATTCACTTAAGAAACAGGGAACAACAGCCGTGTCCCCTAATTTTTGTATACGCCCAGCTTAGGGTCGAGCGACTTTTGTTTAAAGTAAAGAAAGTATAAAATTTGAGGCGCTATTATGCTTACAGCAGAGCAGGCCACGTCCGGCTCCAGCGCCTTTGTTTATTACTTTTTAACCTGGCTCATAACTTCTTCAGCAAAATTATCTTCCCTTTTTTCCATACCTTCGCCAACTTCATAGCGAACAAAAGCTTTTACTGTTGCCCCTTTATCGGCTACATATTTTTTCACTTTTTGATCTGGATCTTTGACAAAATTTTGCTCGAGTAAGCAAACCTCTTCAAAGAATTTTCCTAAACGGCCTTCTACCATTTTCTCAACGATTTTTTCCGGCTTTCCTTCATTTAGAGCTTGTGTTTTTAATACTTCACGTTCATGATCGACATCTTCTTTGGCAACCTCATCGCGGGAAACATAACGCGGGTTTACAGCCGCCGCATGCATTGCGATATCCTTTGCCAATGTTTCATCTGTAGTACCTTCAAGCAATGATAGAACACCAATACGACCGCCCATATGAAGATAGGCACCAAATGCATCATTGTCTGTTTTGGTTAAAACGGCAAAACGGCGAAGCGAAATTTTCTCCCCGATTTTAGCGATAACAGATTTGATATATGTTTCAACCGTATCCCCTTCACCATGAAGTTTTTGCTGTAATGCCTCTTCAACAGTTGCTGGTTTTAATTTTACAATATGCTTTGCCAATTCGGCTAGTAATTGTTTAAATTGATCATTTTTAGTTACAAAGTCTGTTTCGCAGTTCACTTCCAAAAGAGCTGCTGTATTATTGTCCACCTCGATATAAGTAGAACCTTCTGCCGCGATACGGTCAGCTTTTTTGGCAGCTTTCGCGATCCCTTTTTCACGTAAATAATCAATTGCTTTATCAATATTACCATCTGTTTCCTGAAGTGCCTTTTTACAGTCCATCATGCCTGCTCCAGTTTTTTCACGAAGTTCTTTTACCATTTTTGCTGAAATTGCCATTATATATCCTCCTTAAAAGATTATGTTAGTATGTCTGTGCACTTCTTTAAAAAAGGTGATAAAAGGCTTATCCTCTTATCACCTGTCCTTTTAAACGATTACTCTTCAGCAGCTTCTACTTTTTCCGCTTCAGCTGTTTCAGTTTCTTCTGTCTGTTCTGCTTCCACTTCAGCGGTTTCTTCACCTTGTTTTACCTCAAGGATCGCATCTGCCATTTTTGAAGTAAGAAGTTTAACAGCCCGGATAGCATCATCGTTTGCCGGTATCACATAATCGATTTCGTCCGGGTCACAATTTGTATCAACAATTCCGATAATCGGAATGTTTAATTTATGTGCCTCAGCAATTGCAATACGCTCTTTGCGAGGATCAATAACGAACATAGCATCTGGAAGCTTGTTCATTTCTTTAATTCCACCCAAGAATTTCACAAGACGATCTTTTTCTTTCAATAACCCAACAACTTCTTTTTTCGGAAGTACTTCAAATGTTCCATCCTCTTCCATACGTTCAATGTCTTTAAGACGGTTGATGCGTTTACGGATCGTTTGGAAGTTTGTTAATGTACCACCTAACCAGCGCTGGTTCACATAGTACATGCCTGAGCGTGTCGCTTCATCACGAACAGAATCCTGTGCTTGCTTTTTCGTACCTACGAAAAGAATAGTACCGCCATCAGCAGCGATATCCTTTACGTATTTGTAAGCTTCATCAACCTTTTTCACTGTTTTTTGCAGGTCGATGATGTAAATGCCGTTACGCTCCGTGAAGATGTATTTTTTCATCTTCGGATTCCAGCGGCGTGTCTGATGTCCAAAATGTACACCAGCTTCGAGTAATTGCTTCATCGAAATTACTGACATAATATATCCTCCTATTGGTTTTTTCCCTCCGTTTGTATCATCTTTGCCTAAGAACCATACGAAAACGCTGATGCGTTTTTCCAGAAGCCTGCAGTCAGAGTGGAATGGTTTTTTCTGACCTCCGACCTCCACCTTCTAACCTCTGTTACGGCACCGCTTTTGCAAATCAACAAACGTGTGTGATTAAACTTGTTCACGTATCATGAGTGAACATAGTATTTACACCAAAAATAAATATATCATATGGCTACAATGCAATCAAGCATTATTATTCGTTTCGGCATGTAATTTAATAATAAGTGCTGCTTCCGTTTTTCCGCAATTAAGTCTGCTCGCAATTTCTTCATGTGAAACTCCTTGATCATGAAGCTTTAGAACCCTTGCTTGTAATGAGGTTTCGAGACTATCTTCTACCTCCGGAACAAAAAAATCATTTAATTTATTACTTCCCTTTTCCACCGGTGCAACCGGAGCCTCTGCCTGTTTCTTTTCTTCTTTTGATTCCATAGTATCATTATCGCCAAGTTTTGTTTCCAATAGTCGATTTTCTTCTTTTATTTCAGCTAGATATGTTTCAAAGAGTCCGATTATCTCATCCATGTTAGTTTGTTTTGCCGCTTTGTTTTGCTTTACCAGCTGATAGATGGCTATTAGGGCAGTGATATGCAATAAAAAACTAATAAAAAATAGAAATCCTATCAAAAAAATCCCCTCTATCCAGAAAAATCAATTTTGCCGTCTAAATACGGATGATCCATTTCCTGACCCTCTTCTGTTACCTGCTCCTTATGCTGCTGATCCTGATTTGCCTGTTTGGATTGGCCGGAACCCTGTTTAATGGTCGGCTTTCCCGTTTTTTCAAATTCATTTACACGTTTCCGCTTCTGCTCATCTTTTAGTAATTGACTCGCTGCAAGTGATTCCTGCGAATGCTGCGTTTGTTTCAGCATTTGCTCCTGCAGTTTTCCTGCATCCTGTGACCTTGGGAGGGCCACCTGCATTTCGATGGATTTCCAGCTCAGGATTGATCACTTCCCCTGTTAAAGTGATAAAAGGCTTATCTCATTTTGCTCAAGCCTCATTTGCACGTTTTTGGTTGTTTTATTTATTTTCCGTTTGTATTTTCCAAAGGTTACAATTGTATTACTGTAAAGATAGCCTCTTACACTTAATTTGGCTTCTGTTTCACTGCCGATTTGTCCGTTAAGCTGGCTTAGTTGTTCATCGATTCTGGCAATTTTTTCGATTGTTTGGTTAATTGAATTACGTTGTCTTAACATCGTTATTCGAACTTTAGGGTTTTGTTGATCACGTTGATTCTGCATTTTTTCACCGAGGACCGTTAATTTTTTTCGTGTATCCAGTAATTCCGCTTTTTCAGCCGAAAGTTCCTTTTCTTTGTCCATCATTCGTTTATGAACACCCAAAACAATCTCGGTTTGCGTACTCATTCGGTTGCCAATATCTTTTGCTTCAACCGATTTTCCGGCCGATAAAATACCGCCGATAATATTACCTTTTTGACAGTAAATATGACACCTGGCTGTACATTCACTATGTAAAATCGAACGCTCAACATAGATATCATCTCCAGCATGGGCAATTCCCTGGTTGATATACCCGACATGGATGTTACCATCAGCCTTGATAGAACCTTTTCGGAGTCCGGCGAAGCCTTCCGAGATAAAAATGGATCCGCCAGCAATCAATGTTGCCGCTTCCACCATACCATATATTTTGATATCCCCTCCCGCTTTCACTGTATAGCCTGTTGGTACATCTCCATGTATGACAATGGATCCAACAAAATCCAAATTCCCATCCTTCATTGACAATGTTTCATTTATTTGATAAACCTCATACACCTGAATGGAACGAGGATTTATGCTAACCTGTCCTTCTGCTGTCGCATAAAAAGAGTGATCCTGTTCATGATAAACGACATTTTTTCCTGCCTTTACTAATACAGGTTTCCCTGGCCGCGCCTTAATCTCCTTACCGAATATATCGATTCCGTTTTTTCCATCTCCCGGCATCGTAATCGTCGCGAGCCGCTGCCCTTTTTGTACGGAAGGAATGCGCATCACATCGCGAAAATTCCAATCGGCCGTTTTTTCAAATTCAGTATCGAAATTAAGCCCATACGTAATCGTACCATTTTCACCATGTTGTGCAAGTTGCCCTCTTGCAACAATAACCGGAAATTCAACCACAGACAGATCGGAAACGATTAATCGGATTGTATCATGAAGCACTCCGTAGCAAACCTTTTTCTCTTTTAGGATGTTAATTATTCCGTTTTCGGTGAGCTCCAGATCACCGTCAATGGGCTTATCTGTTCGATACAAACTGGCATGTAACCGATCATTTGATATGTTAATATAAAAATAGTTCTGCAAATCCCCCATTTTAATATCCCCTTTTACTTAACGTTGTAAAAGATTGTTCAACATTCAAATCAAACTTGTCAGCCTATGCTAAAGCGTGAATCTTTTGTAACGTATTTCGCAGCTTAAAGATTGCTTTGCGATGGATTTGAGAAATTCTCGACGTTGTTAACCCTAAAACCTGGCCAATTTCGGTCAATGTCAACTCCTGGTGGTAAAATAAACTAATCACCATTTGTTCGTTATCATTCAGCTGTTTTATTCCTTTTGCAAGCTCCAAATGAAGTTCTGATTTGATCATCTGTTCATCCGGTAAAATCGATGCCTCATCTGGTATGATATACCCAATCCCCTCCTTATGATCATTTGTCATGTCTTTTGGTTTGTCTTCAATGGACAAGACATTAGCAAAAAGTGTGTCGCGCACTAAAGTTTCCACTTCTTCCCGGTTCATCCCCACCTTTACAGCGATTTCCTCCGAATTAGGAGAACGCTGAAGCTGCTGCTCCAGTTCCTGGGAAGCTTTTTCTATTTTTTTCGTCTTTTCCCGGATGGAACGGGGAAGCCAATCCTCTCTTCTTAAACCATCAATTATGGCACCGCGGATACGAAACGATGCATAGGTGTCAAATTTAAGATCTCGTTTGGAATCAAATTTATTTAACGCATCAAACAACCCAATTAGACCAAAACTTTTTATGTCATCCTTACTGACATTATTCGGCAAATGACTAGAAATTCTTTCCACATGAAACATTACCAAATACATATAGTTCTCAATCAATTCATTTGCTGCCTCTTGATCCTTATCGTGTAGCCAACTTTCCCAGAGTCGTTGTTCCAGAGGAGATGTTTTCGTTGTCATTTTTACGCTCGCCCCTCCCATGATTGCTTTAAGTGCTTGTTCAAAAAGTCGACAAATCGGGTCTAGAAGGTCGGGACGGCGTAGCTCCCGAGCATCGGGCTTGCACGGGAAATGCTAACTTCTGCGTTGGTGATTGCCGTGGGTGATTTTAGCAGAGCCCCCCTGCTGACTCCTACGTTCGCCGCTCATTATTTGGTGACTTTTTCAACATCTTCTTCAAATACATGCTTCTCCCTGATTTATTGTACGTATCTTCAATTTCCCTGTTTCTGGATTAAATTCAATGGTTCTGCCACAGTTTCCACCAACATCAGATGCAACGATTGGAATCTGATGATCACGCAGCTTCCCTTTAACAGCTTCAACATTTCTTGGCCCGATCCGCATTATTTCGCTTGCTGATGAAAACTGAAACATTTGCGCACCACCAGCCAGCTTTGCCTTTAAAACATGCTTTCTCGCACCGCTTGCACACAATCTTTCGATTAAAATATCGATTGCCGTGTCGGCGTATTTATAGTTATTTACTGTTTTTTGCTTGTTCATCGTTGAATCAGGGAGCATGATATGCGCAAGACCCGCAACCTGCTTCGGTGGATCGTAAAGTACCACACCAACACATGAGCCAAGCCCGGAGGTACGTATTGTGTTTGGCGGGAATACAATATTCAGATCCGCTATGCCAACTTTGACGACGATCCCAGTCTCATGCATGATCAGTAATCCCTAAACTGGTAAATAGTTTCTTAAATGAAGCCGGATCAGGCAATAACAGGAAATGACCGTGAATACCAGCTACGCTTGATTGTTCATTTATTTTTGTATCGATAATAATTGCGTAATCAGATACCTGTGATAACTCAACTAAGCCAACTGCCAAAATCGCTCCTGCCATATCTATACTTAAGGATGGTACAGAAGGCTGCATATTAATATTCGTAAAGTCAGCTAAGGCCGAAAGATAGGAGCCTGCCAAAATATTTCCGACCTCTTGCAGTGCCGAGATAGCTAGTTCACTTGGTCCTTTATCTCCGACAAGGGAAAATTCCTTATCTGACGTTATCTCTCGCACCAAATATTCCGCTTCCTTTTTTGTTAAAATGAAATAAACGGTTCCAGGTGCTTGTCCCTGGATGCGAATAAAGACAGCAGCAATTAATTCCTCGGGACCGCCGATTAGCTCCATTACTTCATCAAAAGCTACTATTTTGACAGAGGGAACTTGCATATCGATTTTCTTATTAATTAATTTTGCCATGGACGTAGCAGCATTTCCTGCACCAATATTGCCGATTTCACGAAGCACATCCAATTGTATGTGTGAAAACTGATCGGTAAAATCCATCGTTTTTTATCCTTCCACCGATTTCAATTGTTTTATTTCATTTTTTGAGAGAACCTTCTGCAGATTCAAAAGGATTAATAGCCGATTTTTCAACTTCGCAACCCCTTCAAGATAATCTACATCAACCGTTCCAACCACTTCCGGTGCCGGTTCAATCGAACTTTCCGGGATATCGATCACATCGTTTGCAGCATCAACAATTAAGCCGACTTCGATATCATCCATATAAACGATAATGATTCTTGTCGCCTCACTATATTCTGCTTCCTCAATGCCAAACCGTTTTCTTAGGTCGATGATTGGTGTCACTACACCGCGCATATTAATTACACCTTTAACAAAATCAGCCGTTTGCGGCACTCGAGTAATTGGCTCAATCCGCTCAATTGAACCAACCTGTTCTACAGAAACAGCATACTCCTCATTCTTTAATTGAAATACGATTACCTTTTTATCCAGTACAGCCTCATTTTCCATGATAATCCTCCTGTAATGTTATTTTTGAACATCCACTACTATTTAATTAATGCATTACAATCAATAATCAATGCTACTTGTCCATCACCAAGAATGGTTGCACCGGAAATTGCAAAGACATCGGTTAAGTAGTTACCAAGCGATTTTAAGACAATTTCCTGCTGGCCGATAAACGAATCAACAACAAGTCCTGCCAGTTTATCCCCTTTTCTGGCAATGACAATCGATTCATACTCTTGCTGTTCCGGGTCCTTCCCTTGAACGGCAAAGATGTCCTTTAAAAATACTAACGGAATAACCTTCCCACGGAAATCGATCACCTTTTTACGATGTGCATGCATGATATCATCTTTATGAATAATCGCAGTTTCAATGACGGATGATAAAGGAATCGCATATTTCTCCGTTTGCAATTCGATTAACAGAACGGAAATAATCGACAGGGTTAATGGTAACTGGATGGAAAAGGTAGAACCTTTGCCCACCTCTGCAGCAATGGAAATATTCCCACCTAATGATTCAATTGTATTTTTTACAACATCTAATCCGACACCACGCCCCGATATATCGGAAATGGTATCTGCAGTTGAAAATCCGCTTGCCATGATCAGTTCGTAGATTTGGTTATCGGTTAATGATTTGGCCTGATTCTGACTGATCACTGCATTCGCAATGGCTTTTTTCAGAACTTTGTCTTTATTGATTCCAGCGCCATCATCGGAAATTTCGATAAAAACATGGTTGCCGCTATGATAAGCTTCCAGTTTAATCGTTCCTTGTTCCGGCTTTCCTTTCTGTCTGCGTATCTCAGGTGTTTCAATTCCGTGATCCATCGCGTTGCGGATCAAATGAACCAGGGGATCACCAATTTCATCAATCACCGTCCGGTCAAGCTCTGTCTCTGCACCAATGATTTCTATCTCAACATTTTTGTTTAAATCACGTGCCAATTGCCGGATCATGCGGGGAAATCGGTTAAATACCTGATCAACCGGTACCATCCTTATCGTTAGAATAATAGATTGCAAATCGCCGGAAACTCTTGTCATCCGCTCTACTGTTTCTTGCAGATCGCTATGATTTAAGTCCATGGAGATCTGTTCTAAACGCCCCCGGTCAATCACCAGCTCCTCAAATAGATTCATTAAAACATCCAGCCGGTCGATATTGACCCGGATCGTTTTGTTATAGGTGCTTTTCCCTTGTTGTTTTAAGGTTATTTCTTCGGTCTTTGTTTCCTTCGTTTGCTGTACAGGTTTTTCAGCAGTCTGTTGCTGCTTTGCCTGCTCCTGTTTATACCCGGAAATGGAAAAAGGATTAATCGTAACCTGTTTAATCTCGGATACTTTATTGATTTTCTCCGCAATCTCCCTTTGGTTGCAGCGGGAAACGAACAATACGGTAAAGGAACTTTCGAAATTCTCATCTTCCAGATCATTAACGGATGGTTCTGATTTAATTACTTCTCCAAGTTTCTCCAATACTTCAAATACCATAAATACCCTGGCGCCTTTTAACAGGCAATCCGCCCTGAGCTCTACCGTAATTTCAAAATTTCCAAATCCGCGTTCTGCCGATTCATTCAGGATAGACAACTCAAATTCATTTAAAGACGTAATGGTTTCCAATGCGTTGGCCGGCTCGCCAGTTTTTTTGTCATCAGTTGTCTCTTTGTTCTCAATGGCGTCCAAATGTGCTGTAACCTGATGAACGTCCCGGTTTCCATTACCTCCTGCTGCAATATCTTCTACCATTGCAGTTAAATGATCGACCGCATCAAATAAAACATCCATCATTTCCGTTTTTACCTTTATCTTGTCGTAGCGGATCCCATCAAACACATTTTCCAATTTATGTGTCAATGTTGCCAAATCATTGTATCCCATCGTAGCAGACATGCCTTTTAGGGTATGTGCAGCTCGAAAAATCTCATCGATAATTGTTTTTTCAGCTGGATTTTTCTCCAGTGCCAATAACTGTTTATATAAAGACTCCAGATGTTCTCTGCTTTCATCAAGAAATACATCCAAATACTCTGTCGTATCCATGCTACTTCCCCCTTAAGCTTTCAGCAAACTGTGCAATCGTGTCACCAATTTTATGTAAATGCCTGATATAGTTCACACAATTTGTTTTTACAGCTGATTTTGGCATGCCGTACACGATCGATGATTCTTCGGCTTCAGCGATGACAATTGTATTTTTGTCTCGTTGTTTTAATTGGATAATTCCTTGTGACCCATCGTGCCCCATGCCAGTTAATACAACAGCGATTTTATTCACGTTATCCTGTAGTGCCAATGATTCAAATAACACATCAACAGCAGGCCTGTGCCCAAATAGTTCATTTTCCTGTGTTAATTCAATAGCTAAGGCGGTACCTGCCTTTCGTATTTTCATATGAAAATTGCCGGGAGCAATATATGCTGTTTCCGGTTGGATTATTTCCCCATGAACCGCTTCCCTTACATGAATTCCAGCCAGCGCATTCAACCGCGTTGCAAGTGATTTTGTAAATCCGGCTGGCATATGCTGCACAATTAAAATCGGTGCCGGAAAATCGGCCGGTAATTCGGTTAAAATTTGCTGCAGTGCTTTCGGCCCTCCAGTTGACGATCCAATTGCTACAACTGTCTTTGCATGTGGCCGTAAAGGTTTTTCGATCTGCTGTGCTCTAATTGGATGTTGTGTTTTTGATTCCCTTTTCGGTAATACAGCATGTGCAGCTGTAACAACCTTTCTAATAATTTCCCGTTTGATCCTGGTAATATCCAACGAGATAGCGCCAGATGGTTTCGTAATGAAATCGACCGCACCATTAGAGATAGCTTGAATCGTTTTATCGGTTCCAGCTGCCGTCACACTGGAAACCATCACCACCGGAAGTGGCCGTTCCTCCATTATTTTCTGCAATGTCGTTATTCCATCCATTATCGGCATTTCCACGTCCAATGTCACAACATCAGGTGATAAGTGCTTTATCTTTTTTATTCCATCATTTCCATTTCGTGCGGTTCCGACAAGTTCCAGACGGTCATCACTTCCAATGATATCGGAAATCATTCTCCGCATAAAAGCTGAATCATCAATAACTAAAACACGGATCGGCTTCATTGCTTGTTCCTCTCTGTCATGAACCGTTTTACTTTTTGTACGAATGAAAGGGATTCCTGTTGATTAAGGCTGATTTCGTTTGCCAGATAACTGGTCACGATTTGTTTAAGTGCTCTTGAAACGGGTGCTTTGCTGTTCAATAATAGATAAGGAATTTGCCTGGTCACCGCCGTTTGGACTGTTTTATCATCCGGCAAAACCCCCATTGGGAAAACATTCACCTGTAAAAATCGGAAAACAACCCGTTGGAATTGATTTAGTACTTTTGTCCCGAATTTTGCTGTACGAGATCGGTTCATTACTACATATATCGGCATATTTCGCTGTTTGTTTACAATATGTTTAGTCATTCCGTATGCGTCTGTGATGGATGTTGGTTCTGGTGTTGTAACGACAATACACTCATCGGCTGCCATGACAAACGCCAAACTGTCACTTGTTGTGCCTGCACCCATATCAAAAATTATATAATCATACTTTGGAATCAGATCATTGTACTGTTCAAGGAAATAATTCATTTTCATCTTGTCCATTGTAAAAAATTCGGACAACCCCGAACCGGCAGCAATATAATCCAAATTGTTCGGTCCTATTTCCAAACAATCCCTAAATGCCAACTGATCGGCCAGCATGTCAACGATCGTTTTATTTGTTTGCATACCTAGTAAAATATCAATATTTCCCATACCAACGTCTAAATCAAACAAAAGAACTTTTTTGCGTTTATCTAAAAGCTCTAATGCAAAGTTCAGAGCGAAATTGGATTTGCCGACACCACCCTTTCCACTGACAATGGCTATTGTTTTTGCATGGGTCTGATTATTTTTCACAGCTAACTTTTGCCTTAATTTCGCCGCCTGATCATCTGGCATCATAATCACCCACTAGTAAATTACTGATAACCTCTGCTGACGGGGCTAGTAAATCGTCTGGAACATCCTGCCCGTTTGTCAAATAGGCAATTCCAATTCCATAACGTAATAGAACATTAAGTATGCTGCCGTACTCCCTTGTTTCGTCAATTTTTGTAAAAATTAGCGAATTAATCGGTATGTGCTGAAATTGTTCATATATTGCCAGAATATCGTTTGACTTTGCCGTCAGCGATAAAACAAGATAGGTTTCCACCTGTTCATCAAAATTAATAGTCTTATTTAATTCTTCGACATAGTGTTTATCACGGAAATTTCGACCTGCTGTATCCACAAAAATCAAGTCATACTCCTGAAATTTTGCGATGGCCGCTTGGTAATCGTTCCTATTGTAAGCTACTTCGATTGGCACATCTAATATCCGCGCATATGTTTTCAATTGTTCAATTGCGGCTATTCGGTACGTGTCGGCGGTAATAAAGGCAACCTTTTTGTTATCATGTAGCGTGCAAACTGCAGCAAGCTTCGCGAGTGTTGTCGTTTTCCCAACACCGGTTGGACCGACAACCTGAATAATTTTTTTCTCATATGTAATACCGTGAAATGGTAAATCCCCGATCCGCTTTTGAATCTCCTCTTTCGTATCTTGAAAAATTTGCGCTTGTTCTGGAGTAAACCCATCACGCCGATGGTTTTCAATAATTTCACTAACTAATGTTGCAGCCAGACTCTCGGAAACCTCCTGATCTTGCAAATGCTGGTAAACAGCTTGATACTCGAACGGGAATTCCATTTTAGTTCCAGCTCGTTGCCATTCCATCATTTTCTTTAACTGTTTAATTTCCTTAATTACAGGATCTGTTTGATCGTTTTTCGCTTCAGCATTTTGGCTGACAACTGGTTCGGGAACAGGTTCCCTTTTTGGCTTTTGCGGTTGTGGATCCAGTGCCGCAATGACTTCTATTTTCCGTTTTTTAAACAAACCGAGCATACCGCCAGCTTGTACTTCCTTCGAATGAAGAATGACTGCATCTGTCCCAAGCTCCTTACGAATTTGCTGCATTGCTTCCGGCATTGTTGGTGCTATATATTTTTTTACTTTCACGCAACATTCACCACCCCAACACTTTGAACCTGTACATCTGGTTCAAGTTCGTTATATGACAGGACAATAACCTGTGGTAAAAAACGGTCGATCAATTGTTTCACGTACATACGAATTGCCGGTGAACATAGGACAATCGCTGTCTCCTCCTGTAATGCAAGTTTTTCTACCTCATCATGCAGGGTTGTAACGATTTCCTGCTGGGATTCCGGATCCAATGATAAATAATTTCCATGTTCTGTCTGTTGAATATTTTCCGCTACTCGTTTTTCTACTTTGCCGGAAATGGTAATAACTTTTAACTCTTTATCATTGCTAGCGTATTGTTTGGTAATTTGCGCGGACAATGCCTGTCTTACATATTCCGTTAACAGCTCCGTATCATTTGTCATCCGGGAAAAGTCGGCAAGTGTCTCAAAAATAACTGGCAAATTACGGATAGAAATATTTTCTTTTAATAATTTGGCTAAAACTTTTTGGATATCGCCAATAGCAAGTGGCTCTGGTGTAACTTCTTCGACCAGGATCGGATAGCTTTCCTTTAAATGATCGACAAGTTGTTTTGTTTCCTGCCGGCCTATCAATGTATGGGCCTGCCGCTTTAGTACCTCTGTGATGTGCGTAGAGACAACCGATGGCGTGTCGACTACTGTATAGCCGGACAATTCAGCCTCATCTTTATTTTCCTCGCTTATCCATTTGGCGGGTAAGCCAAAAGCCGGTTCTTTTGTTTCGATCCCCTCTAGTAAATCTTCATCAGGATCCGGTGTCATTGCCAAATAATGATCCAGAAGCAGTTCACCGGAAGCAACTTCATTCCCTTTTATTTTTAAACGGTATTCATTGGGATTAAGCTGAATATTATCACGGATTCTTACAACAGGAATAACAATCCCTAGCTCGATTGCCAGTTGTCGCCGTATCATTATAACCCTGTCCAGCAGATCACCGCCTTGATTGGCATCAACTAATGGGATCAGTGCATAGCCGAATTCAAATTCAATCGGATCCATGCTAAGCAGGCTGACAACATTTTCTGGTGCCTTCATCGCCGAAGACTCCTGCTGCTCCTCTTCTTCCGTGTCCGGTACCTCGGAAACGCTTTGCTGTTTTAATAGCAAATAACCACTCAGCGCTAGTAGTGCAGCAAGTAATGTTGTTAAGAAAAAGTTAATCGGTGTAAGTCCAAGCAAAAAAATAGTTCCGGCAGCAATAAATAACAATTTTGGATACCGGAGCAGCTGTCCCGTTACTTCAGTACCTAAATTTCCATCACTGCTGGCTCTGGTTACGACAATCCCTGTTGCCGTTGAAATCAATAATGCCGGAATTTGACTAACTAACCCATCTCCTACTGTCAGTCGCATAAACGTATTGATCGCTTCCTGAAATGACATGTCCATCTGTACGATGCCAATTATTAGCCCAAAAATGATATTAATTAAGACAATGATAATCCCAGCAATCGCATCCCCTTTAACAAATTTGCTGGCACCATCCATCGAGCCATGAAAGTCTGCTTCGGCTTCCACCTTTTCACGTCGTTCCTTTGCCTGCTGCTCCGATATTAAACCGGCATTTAAATCAGCATCAATGCTCATTTGCTTCCCAGGCATAGCGTCCAGTGAAAATCGTGCTGCCACTTCCGATACACGCTCAGATCCTTTGGTAATAACCAAAAAGTTGATGATTACCAAGATAATAAACACGACAAATCCAACAAGCGGATTATCACCGATTACAAAGGATCCGAACGTATCTACCACTCCACCGGCATCCCCTTCCGACAAAATGGATCTCGTTGTTGAGACATTAAGCCCTAGTCGAAATAAGGTTAATAGTAAGATCAATGTAGGAAAAACGGAAAATTGCAACGTATCCTGTGTGTTCATTGATACTAAAATAACAATAAGTGCGAGCGATATATTACATAAAATAAGAACACTTAAGAGCCATCCTGGAAGCGGCACAACTAACATTACAATGATTAAAATAACACCTAATAAAACCGATAAATCACGTGCTTTCACGGATCTCACCCCTGTCTGTACTAAACCTTTTTTTCCATTCGATAGACATATGCCAGAATCTCGGCCACAGCCTGGTAAAATTCTTCCGGTATTACGTCACCGATTTCAATAGCATCGTATAACGCACGGGCCAGCGGTCGATTCTCAACTGTCATTACCTTATTTTTTCGTGCAATTTCTTTAATGCGAAACGCCAGGTGATCAACACCCTTTGCGACAACGTACGGTGCACTTGCCTTTGCTTCCTCATATTTAATAGCAATAGCAAAATGGGTTGGATTCGTAATAACGACATCTGCAGCAGGTACTTCACTCATCATCCTTCTTGTGGCCATTTGCCGCTGTTTCTCCTTGATTTTTGATTTGATTAATGGATCCCCTTCGATATTTTTATATTCATCTTTAATATCCTGTTTGGACATTTTGATATTTTTTTCAAAATCATATCGTTGATAGGCATAATCAAATACAGCCAAAAATAACAAAGCAATCGTTGCGGCCATTCCCATAATGATCGTAACCTTGCCAAAAAAGGCCAATGCGCTGTCAACATTTTTAAATGAAAGCATCATCATGTCATCTTTGTACATCCAGATGACCGCAAACGTGATGACGCCAATGAAAACAATTTTTAATAATGACTTCAGCAATTCAACCAATGCACGGATGGAAAAGATTTTCTTTGCCCCTTTAATGGGGTCAATTTTTTTTAAATCAAATTTCAATGGTTCGGTTGTAAATAAAAACCCTATTTGCATAAAGTTGGCGGCTAACCCGGCAATAATCGCGATTAATATAATTGGTGCAAGCATTTTTGCTGTTTCAATCGTAGATTCTATAAAGACCTGATGAACGGTATTCTCGGTTACATTCCATTGAATATATTCTGTAAAAGCATGGCTGTATAAGGCTGTCATGCTATCCTTCATAAAGCCGCCAAACAGAAATAATATTAGAAAGCAAAACAGCAGCAGAAATGCTGTATTAATATCCTGACTCTTTGCAACCTGCCCTTTTTTCCGGGAATCCTGCCGTTTTTTCGGAGTGGCTTTTTCCGTCTTTTCACCTGCAAAAAATTGTAAATCCAGCTTTAATGACAAATTAAGCACCTCCGAATATTTGCATTAATCCCCTCATCGTGTCGAACATGGTTGAAAACAGATTTTTCACCAGCACGACATATAAGCTAAGGAAAAACAAAATAACTACAAAGCTAACACCGATTTTCAATGGTAATCCAACGACAAATACATTAAGCTGCGGCACCGTTCTGGCGATGATTCCTAACGCGACATCGACCAGAAACAAACAACCAACAATCGGAATCGCCATTTGAAATGCTATTAAAAACATCTGATTAAATGTGTCAATTACAAAATCGGCGATTGACCCGTTATGAAACGGGATAAATGCATCAATTGGAATCAGCTGATAGCTATAATACATTCCATCGATTAACAAATAGTGTCCATTGACCGATAATAGAAACAGGAGGGCAATCATATAAAAATATTGTCCTGTTAACGGGCTTTGTGCACCGGTTTGTGGATCGATAACATTTGCAATTGCAAAGCCCATTTGAAAATCAATAAATCCGCCAGCTATCTGGATTGCCGCTAAAATAATATAGGCGATTAACCCAACGAACAGCCCGACTATTGCCTCTTTCATCAGCAGCAAAAAATACGTTTCGTTTATTGGTATTTCGGATGCATCAACCGTATAAACAAAAATTAATGCCAAAAAAAAGCTGAAACCTATTTTAAACGGTGCAGGAATTGTTCGATACGAAAACAATGGCAACGTTACGAAAAAGGCAGCAATCCGTACAAAAATGAGCAAAAAAGCCGGTACAGTAGTAAAATTGATCATATCCAACATGTTTTACCCTACAAACTGATTTAAATTTTGGTACAAATCTACAGTAAACTCAATCATTTTTGTCAGCATCCATGGCCCGAAAAAGACCATCCCAACCAGGACAGCAACTATTTTAGGTATAAAAGCTAAAGTCTGTTCCTGAATTTGTGTTGTTGCCTGGAATATACTAACAAGCAGTCCGACTGCGAGCGCCAGGATAAGCAGTGGTCCTGTCACAAGTAAGATCGTATAAATTCCCTTTTCTGCTAACGCTAAAACAAATTCACTATTCAACCGAACACACCTCTTTTATTGAAACCCTTCAAGCAGGGAGTGGGTAATCAAATACCAGCCATCTACAAGCACGAATAATAAAATCTTAAACGGCAGTGAAATCATCACCGGTGGCAGCATCATCATCCCCATCGACATTAAGACACTGGCAACCGCCATATCAATGATCAAAAAAGGAACAAAGATCATGAATCCCATTTGGAAGGCCGTTTTTAATTCACTTATTGCAAAAGCTGGGACAAGCGTTGTAATTGGGATATCTTGAACAGTCTCCGGCTTTTCCATTTCCGCATAGTTCATAAATAGCGCCAAGTCCTTTTGTCTCGTGTGCTTTGCCATAAATTCCTTCATTGGTGCGCTAGCCCGTTCATAGGCTTCGTCCAGTGTTATTTCTTCATCAAAAAGCGGTTTTAGTCCATCATCATAGACCTCATGAAACGTCGGTGCCATGATGAAAAAAGTTAAAAATAATGCGATTCCGATTAAGACCTGGTTTGGCGGCATTTGCTGTGTTGCAAGCGATGTCCTTACAAATGACAGTACAATGATTATTCTCGTAAAACTTGTCATTAAAATTAATATACTAGGTGCCAGCGACAAAACGGTCAATAATAATAATAGCTTTACGGATGTTGCAACAGATGAAGGATCTGAACCTGAAAACATATCAATAAAATCATTCATGTTTATCTTCCTTCTGCCTGGATTGATTAATCAGCTTTTTTCTTCCCTCTTTTAATTTTTCAAGTTCAGTAGTAAACAGTCTTTTGAATTCATTGCGTTTCTCCGTTTCTCCAGTACGAGCTTCGTCATTTTTTGTTAAAAAAAGTGATGGCATAGTACGTTCGTTTTGTCCCTCGTTATGATGTAACAGGTCGTTTTTTACTTCCTCATCCGTTATCTCCTGAAGCATTTCGACATTCTCACCGACACCAATCAAATACATTTTTTTGCCTATACGGACAATTTGAATGGATTTATTTGGGCCAACCGATATACCGCCAAGATTCTCAAGCGCCTTAACCCGGGAAAAGAGCCTATTCCGCTTATTTAGAAATTTCAGCACCAGATAGATAAGTGCAACTACGATTAATAAGGCAAACCCCATTTTTACGAATTCAAATACCAATGATCCATTATCATTACCGATGCTTGGATTGGCTTGATCATCTTCAGACTTCTGCTGCTTATCAGGTGTCTCCCCGTCCAGATCAACGCAATCAGCGTTTCCTTCCATACAATCCTTGACATTTGGTGATGCTGCCAGGACATTTATATTCATCACGGTTGATAGGATTACCAGAAGTAACCCCACCGTGATACCAATTTTTTTACCCACATTACTCACTCGTTTCTTATTAGAAAACTTGGCATTCGCCAAGCCTTTGGGCGAATGACTTAGTTGCACTTATGCAGGATAAGAAAGTTTATACTTTCTTATCTGCCTAGTAAAGGAAGAATATAATTTTAACTATATTAATTCATTATCAGAAAAGGCCATGTCCACCACATACGCGGGCCTGCAGGTTGCGGTCATGCCGGAAGTTGGTTATTGTCGGCCGGTTTTAGTCGGCCTACCTTAACCGGGCGCTTCCGCTTTTCTTAATCTAACGCCTTTTGAATTGCTTCGATGACCCGATCGGCCTGAAATGGTTTCACAATGAAATCCTTTGCCCCCGCCTGGATGGCGTCAATGACCATTGCCTGTTGGCCCATTGCTGAACACATGATTATCTTTGCATTCGGATTTATTTGCCTGATCTCCTTTAATGCTGTTATCCCATCCATTTCCGGCATGGTAATATCCATTGTCACAAGATCGGGCGTCAATTCTTGATATTTTTCCACTGCCTGAGCCCCATCCTGTGCTTCACCTGCAATAGTAAATCCGTTCTTCGTTAAAATATCTTTGATCATCATTCGCATAAATGCTGCATCATCTACAATTAAAATACTGTGTGCCATTTATCCATTCTCCCTACTTTAATTTCATTAATCTAGCAGATTGACTAATAATATCTGTTACTCGAACACCAAAGTTTTCATCAATAACGACAACCTCACCTGTTGCAATTCGTTTTTCATTCACAAAGATATCGACTGGTTCTCCCGCAAGCTTATCCAGTTCAACGATGGATCCAGATGACAAATCGAGTATATCCTTAATTGTTCGCTTCGTACGGCCAAGTTCAACGGTAACCTTTAATGGGATATCCAACAGCATATCAAGGTTACGTTGCTCATTTTTATTCAGCTCAACAGGAGCAAAGCTGGAGAAATTTGCCTCTTGAACGGTCGCGCTTTTTTGGTCAATATGATCTCCTAAATACTGTGGTGTTTCTTCTTCAACATCAAATGGTACTTCCTGATGGGCGGTGGCCGGTTCCACAGGATTTTCCAGTAGTTCCACAGCCGCAGCCGCCTGCTCTTGGGCATTTTCCCCAGATTCGTTCAGCAATTGGGCCACTAATTGTTTGGCAAACGAAATCGGAATCAATTGCATAATATTTGAATCTATCAAACTTCCTACTTTTAGTTGAAAAGAAACCTTCACAAACACTTCCTCGTCATGCATTGATTCCGTATCTGCGAGATTTTCCGAGTTTATTAAATTGATCGACGGCGGTGATATGTCAATTCGCTTTTCAAACACGGTAGACATACTCGTTGCAGCGGCACCCATCATTTGATTCATTACTTCCTGTACGGCACTGAGATGAATGTCTGTTAATTCCTTAACTGGAGCTGTCCCCTCTCCGCCAAGCATAATATCGGAAATAACGGCTGCATCCTCTGCCCTGATCACAAAAACATTCTTGCCGCTGAAACCTTCCACATAATTCACTTGAATACTCACATGTTCAAAGGTAAACTCCTCGATCAAATTAGCCTTTTCCATAATAGAAACAGTTGGTGTCGTTATTTCCACCTTTTGCTGCAATAATGTGGACAGTGTTGTAGCTGAACTGCCGAATGAGATATTGCCGATCTCTCCTAGCGTATCGATTTCCAGCGAGGAGAAATAATCATCAGCATTTGCCTTTGCACGCGTACCTTGTGTTGTATCATCTCCTTCATCTGCATCTTCACTAATTTGTAGTAGTGCATCTATTTCATCCTGTGAAAGCATTCCATCATTCATCATCGTCGCCCCCCTTAATCATTCTTTCTAATATTTGCACGGACATCCGATTTTTAAATTTACCCGGCTGCACATAAAATTTTGGTTCATTATTTATTTTTAGTGTTAACGGCTGATCAATTGCCTGATTCAAGCCGATTACATCATCTTTATTTAAATGTAAAAACTGTTGAATTGAAATGGTTGTTTCACCAAGCAATGTTTTTGCTTCCACTTTTGCCTCTTGGACATTTTTGGTTAATTTTTCATATGCTTCCGGATCACGTTTCTTCGCCTGTGTCTGCATCCAATAATGGACGGAAAGATTCGGAATAATTGGCTCCAATACAATGTGCGGAATACAGATATTAATCATTCCGCTAGTTTCTCCAATGGTTGTATTCAAGGAAACGACAACAACTGTCTCATTTGGGGCAACCATTTGCAAAAATTGCGGATTGACTTCAAAGTCTTCCAGAACCGGATCAATTTCCACAAGTGATGACCATGCTTCCTGCAGATTAACAATGGCCTTTTCGAACAACTGTGACATCAGCATCGTTTCGATTTCTGTCAGATTGTCTACTTTGTTGACACTGCTTCCTTTTCCACCCAGCACCCGATCAAGCATCCCATAAGCGATATTCGGGTTGACCTCCATCAAAATTCTGCCTTCCAATGGTGCAACACTGTATATATTTAACACCGTCATTTTCGGTACGGAGCGTATAAATTCTTCATAAGGAATTTGATCAACCGACGCAACCGATATATTGACATATGTACGTAATTGTGCAGAGAAAAAAGTAGTTAATAATCGAGCATAATTTTCATGAATACGTAACAAACTGCGAATTTGATCCTTTGAAAAACGAAGTGCACGTTTAAAATCATAAACGCGGATTTTCTTTTCTTTTTCTTCCTTCTTTAATTCCTCAGCATTCATTTCGCCTGATGATATTGCAGAAAGCAGCGCGTCGATTTCATTTTGCGAAAGTACTTCTTCTACCAAAAATCCTCACCTCCATCGTGGAGTAATTCAGCAGGGAATGTGCCCCTACCCTAAGCCTCATTTTATTACACGTTATTGCAGTATTTTGCTAATCGTGTAAACGTCGGTTACTTTTCCTTCCGTCATGACTTCGTTCAATTTTTGCTTCACATGATCTTCCAAGTCGGAGAGGCCACTTTTGAAAGCTTCCTCATCCATGTTTGCTAATTCTTTAATTAACATATTTTTTAATTGAAATTCGCGCTTTTCTACTTCCTCTTTAGCATTTTTGCTGTCCGTAACAATTTGAAATTGAATACGGACAAAGCTGCCATCTTGTAAATCAGTTGTCATATCAGATGTTTGATAGGAATACGCTACTATGTCATCCAGTGTTTGGGCACTACCGCTTTTTTTGTCATCGCCCTTTACATTTAGAACAACAACCAAGGCAAGAGCGCCCGCGATCAGCAGGATAACCAGGGTCGTTATCATCGATTTTGCCAGCTTATTCATCGGCACTATCCACCTCTTTTACTATTCCATGAAACCCGATTTTCCGGTAATAATATGTAATTAATTCCGCTACCCTAGCTTCTGTTTCCTTTACAACCAGTTTCTTGCCATTTAACAATGTGATGGTTGTGTCCGGATGTGATTGAATTTGCTCAATCATACAAGCATTCAATGTAAAGGTTTCATCGTTCAATCGCGTAAGTTTGATCATCCTATAGTGGGGGTTGCTTCAATGGGTGACACCATCAAAGCATCCCCTTCCCCTCCATTTATCGTTTTAAATTAACCAATTCCTGCAAAATTTCATCTGATGTTGTAATAATCCTCGTGTTCGCCTGGAAACCACGCTGGGCAGTAATCATTTCCGTGAATTCCTCCGACAGATCTACATTGGACATTTCCAGTGCGCCGCTAACGATCGAAGCGGTGCCGTCAGACTCGGGTGCAGCCAGGTCTGCTGCTAATCCTGCATTCTCTGTATTGAGGAACAGGTTATTCCCGGCCTTTTGCAGACCGGCTGGGTTGGAAAAGTTCGCCAACGCAATTTGACCAGCTGTTTGCGGATCGCCATTCTCGTCAGTATAATTTACCGTTCCGTCCGTTTGCACGCTAAAATCCTGCGCCGTATTAGGAATGTTAAGAGGATCTCCATCCATTCCGACTAAATAGTAACCATCTGGATTTACAATATCCCCATTGTCATCCAGACGGAAGTTTCCAGCACGAGTATAGAATCTATTCCCATCTCCAGCGTCTACAACAAACATGCCGTCACCTTCCAAAGCAAAATCCAACGGGAAATTGGTTGTTTGCCGGAATCCTTGTGTATGAATGTTATCGATTGTTCCTAACTGTGATCCTAGTCCAACTTGTTTCGGATTAATCCCGCCACGCGTAGCAGTTGCTCCTTGTGCACCTGAAGTCATTTGACTCATCATATCCTGAAACGTCACACGACCTTTTTTAAAGCCTGGTGTGTTGACATTTGCAATATTGTTGCCGATAACATCCAATTTTGTTTGAAAACCCTTCATTCCTGAAATACCCGCATACATTGAACGTAACATATTTTCAATCCCCTTTTCGTTTTATTATTTAAAGCTGAATCAGTCATTCAACAGCTTGGTTGGCCTCCCAGAAGGGTCCGGCCTATTCATTGATTAGAATTGTCCCATTAATATTGGTAAAAATTTTGCTTGCTGCCTCTTCCCGGTTCATTGCTGTTACGACCGTATTGTTTTTTGTACTGACAAGTAATGCAGCATTATTCATCACAACTAATGAATCTGTAACGCCCTTTCGTTTAGCCTCTGCCATTTTTTCCGTAATCAACTGCCAGTCTTTTTCGTTAATGGATATATTGCGTTCGTCTATCCGTTCCTTGGCATGCTTACTAACCTTTACTTTATCAACACCTGCCAGCACGGCTTTAAAATCCGATTGTTTGGCTGGATTTGCTACCTTTTTCACATTTTGCAGTGGCAGTGTATGTGATGGTAATTGATGAATACGATGATCCATGCTATTCACTTCCTTCAGTTGAATCGGGATCGGCATTCCCATCTTCTTCATCAGCAGCTGCACTTGGATCGTTAACTTTTAAGATGGCGTCTGCGTAGACCTTTTCACCATTTTCCAATTCCAAAATAGCCCATCCATCCTTTTGACTGACAGCGACAACTGTACCCGTCTCAATGGAAGTCTTTTCTCCGGATTCTTCATCATAAGCTTGATACGTAACCTCTTTACCAATCATATGGCTATATTTAATAACCGGCGAAACAAGTTGACTTTGTACTAAGGTGTCGATTGATTGTGTCATATTCATCATCTGTTCAAGCGATGAAAAAGTAGCCATTTGCGAAATGAATTCACGATCATCCATTGGGTTGGTTGGATCCTGATTTTGTAATTGCGTCATTAAAATCTTTAAAAATTCGTCTTTGCCAAGTTCTGGACTTGGTACGTTCTGGTTTTGCTGGTTACTTAAATAAAGTGATGGATCAATTTTTGTCACAGTGAACACCTACACTTTCTCATTCATTAACAGGTCATGAAATACCAATTCGGTCTCATCTGTTTGCTGACCTGAATCCCCATCCTTCGTATGATGCTGGGAATGTTCCTCGCTTTGTTCATTCATGGACCGTTCTTCTTGTTTACCTTGAAAGCCTTGTGCTTGCTGTGAAGTTATGTCTTGTTTCTCGACAACAACCTGCTGTGGCGAAAACATATGCTTCAGCTGATGCATATTAGACTCTAGCATATCTTTCGTTGCTTGTGACGTGACCATGATTTTTACGGTCATTTCGCCATTAATTCGGGTTAACTTCACCATCATTTCACCAAGATTATCTGGCTTCAGTGTAATGGACAATTGTGATGTACCATTGTTCATCGTAAGAAATTTACTCGTCTTCATCACCTTTTGCAGCTGCTCGATCAGTTGCTGAGGCGCCGATTGGGAATGTTGACTCTGATTCAGATAGATAACGTATTGTTCCACTTTAGACATCGGCATCGATGATAATGCCTGTATTTGCTGGGTCGAGCCTTTCTCAACAGATTGCTCGTTTAATGCCTTATGCAGCACTTTTGCCACGTCATGACTTGTTACTTTAGCATTTATATTGTATTGCTGATTGGACACAAACTGGTCCCGCTTTTGAAAAAAAGTAACCAGGTCTCGCCAAACGCTCAGCTCTTTTTTCCCATTTTCAGTCGTTTCAGGTACGATTATTTCCAATGCACTCTGGTTATTAGGTAGCCCTTTCGTAAGCCCTGTCCATTGTTCCAACAATTTCAATATGGATCTCGCTGCTTTTGGCAGATCCAGATCTGTTTGGATCTGACCAATCACTGTTTTTGCCTGCTTAAGAATAGTGGCTAATTGCTGCTGAATAGCTGTTTCTGAAAGTACAGCAGTGTCTGGCTGGGCAGTTGAAAGCTCTAAATCGGTTTGCAAGTTTTTTGTAGCAGCTTTTCCTGCTAAAGCATCCAGCATTAATCCAAGTTTTTCATCAACCGACGCTGTTTCCATACTTGGGGTAAATTCATCCCATTTCACAGATTGTCCTGGGAACAGTTCACCTGTAAAGGCTTGAAGCAAAGCTAACAGCCCTTCGAAGTTTAAGTCGTTACCATCCTCCTCTCCCTCTTGTGTTTGTGCTGCAAATGAATGGTCAGCTTCAGCTGTTTGGTTCAACAATAATCCTTGAAAAATTGACGTTTTGCCTGTTTGACCTGCCATCTGCCTTGGAACGTCACGCACAGGCAGATTCAACTGTTGAGCAATCATACCTATTCCATTCACGTTTCTCACCTCCTTTCAAGGAAATGGCAGCTAATCACTATTGATAAACATTTTGGTCAATTTGGCTGCCGTTTCTGGATCCATTTCCGCAATAATTTTGCCACGGGCTTTATTTGAGAGTTCTTTCAGGATGGAAATCGCCATATCACTATCAAGCTTTTGGAAAATTAAAGCTGCTTGCTTCGGATCCATTTCCTTAAATGAAGAGGAGATGGTTTTTACTGTGTCATTTTCACTTTCCTGTTCGGTGGTAGATCCATCTAATTCATCGCTTGTTGTTCGGTTTTCCAGTTTTAACTTTTCTTGTTCCATTTTATCGATGGTTGCCTCAAGGTCATTTACATTTTGGGTCAATTCCTCAATCTTTTCATCTTTCTTTTCCAATGCAGCTTTCATTTTCTCCTCTGTTTGCTGCAGATTTTTTTCTTCATCGGTAGTAACGAACGATGAAATGACCGGTATATTATTACCAGTGTTTTTCACCCAGTCGATAACATTCACACCAGCCAATGTAAAAATAATAATGGCGAGTGTAATCGCAACAATTACCGGAATGACAATGGCAAATAGAAACCATACGATTGGATTTGTTTTTTGTTTTCCTTGTGTTTTCGGCTGATTCCCCATAGCTCTTCACCCATTTTTCCTGCCTAAATACTGCTGTATGGCTATTTCATCCATTGCCTGCTTTTCGTTTTTCCGGACAATTTCATCCTGTTCCCGCCGTCTTATTTCAATTATTTTTTCAAATTTCTTCACTTCAACGTGCGCGTTTGTCAAATGTCGCTGGTTCGTTTTCATTTCATTTCTTGCTTGTTCAACCGATTGCTGCATGGAAATAATTTTTTTATTTAGCATTTCAATATACGTTAATTGTTCCTTTATTGTTGTGATAGGTGTTGATTGCTTTAGGTATCCCTCATAAGACTCTTCTGCCGCTTCCTTTGTCCTAAGCAGTGTATATAATTTTACAGCGACATCCTCAAACAGCTCCTGCGAATGATGGTATGCCTTTTGCGCATCATGCTTTTCCTGTTCGCGAATATGTAAGATTTTCGATAACCTTTTTGTTGCTGCCATCAATCAGCACCTCCATTTAGTAATTTCTGCATTTGCCTGATCGAATCATCCAGGGTCACGTAGTCAAATATTGCCTGTTTCAGATAATGCTGTATTTTAGGGTAATAAGCGATTGCCTTATCAATCTCCTGATCAGTTCCCCGCTTGTACGCTCCGATTTGAATCAATTCACTGTTGTCTTCGTATTTAGCCATTAGTGAACGCAATTTCTGGGCAGCTTCTTGATGCTCCTTGTCTACTATTTGATTCATTACTCTGCTGATCGATTTTAAAATGTTGATTGCCGGAAATTGCCCTTTTTCAGCGAGCCTCCGGTCCAATACAAAGTGTCCGTCCAAAATACCGCGAACCGTGTCGGCAATCGGTTCATTCATGTCATCTCCATCGACCAGTACCGTATAGAATGCTGTAATGGTGCCGGTACTGCTTGTTCCAGTCCTCTCCAGCAGTTTCGGCAATGCAGCGAATACGGATGGGGTATACCCTTTCGTTGTAGGAGGTTCACCTGTTGCTAATCCTACTTCCCGCTGTGCCATTGCTACCCTTGTTACTGAATCCATCAGCAGATTGACCTGGAAACCCAAATCACGAAAATATTCACTGATTGCTGTTGCGGTATAGGCACCTTTAATTCGCATTAATGCTGGTTGATCAGAGGTTGCAACAACAACAATTGACTTTTTCAAGCCTGCCTCACCAAGATCTTTTTCAATAAACTCCCTTACTTCTCTGCCTCGTTCGCCAATCAGAGCAATAACATTGATATCTGCACTGCTATTTCGGGCAATCATGCCTAGTAATGTACTTTTTCCAACACCACTACCCGCAAAAATACCAATCCGCTGCCCCTTTCCAACCGTTAATAACGAATCAATCGCCTTTACCCCGACCTGGATCGGCTCGTCAATCGGTGGTCTGGCTAATGGATTGGGCGGAGATTGCTCCGTTAAATAATTCGTCAATCCCTTTGGAAGTTTTGCATTGTCCAGGCTTTTCCCCAATGAATCTACTACCTTGCCAATCAACCTACGCCCAACTTTAATAGTCAGCGCCTTTCCTGTTGATTCAACGAGACACCCTGGTCCAATTTCGCTTACCTCGGAATAGGGCATAAGCATAATTTTTTCATTATTAAATCCGACTACTTCCGCCATCACTGTCTGGTTCCTTACTTTCGCTGCATGAATAAGGCAAACTTCGCCAATATTTGCATCCGGTCCCTGCGATTCGATCATCAATCCAACGATACGCAATACTTTTCCATAACGTTTAAATGTATCAGCTTGTTCAATTGCTGTTAAAAACAAGGATCGATTCATTGTTCGTTCTCCAATGCAAGTTCATGTAAAATTTCCTGAAGCTGCTGCAATTGTGTATCAATGCTTGCATCAATTTTTCCAAAAGGGTGTTCAATCACGCAGCCTGATTTAGCTAGTTCTTCATTCACATAAATGGTCAAGGCGGTATCGGCATGTAAAAGATGAACCAGTTCATCCCTATGCTGCAATACGAATTCATAATTTTCCGGATGGACGTAAACCGTAATCGTTGATTGATCTTTGATTTCCTTAATTGCAGCTTTTACAATGGACAAAAATGATGTCGGGTCTTCCGTCAGCTTTTCGTTGATAATTTTCTCAGCCGTATGAATTGCCAGGTCAACGATTGTCTCTTCGCTTTGTTCCAGTTTGGCATGATAATCGGTTGTTGCGGTACGAACGATTTGATTTGCCTTTTCCAGTAGCTGCTTGTGCTGTTCCATGCTCTCCTGTTTGCCTGCCGCAAATCCATCCTGATATCCTTCCTCTTGCGCCTGCTTGATATAGGATTCTCTTGTTCTTTCCCATTCGGCTTGATCATGCGCTATTACCGCCTGTGCTTCGGAAATCATTTGTTTCTTTTTCTCCTCCAGCTGCTGTAATTCTTGACGGGCAGCCTGCAGCTGCTCCTGAATTACTGGATATGAATTTTCTTTAGAATTGATGTTTTCCTCTTTCACAGGATTCTGTTTAATCAGCTCGATCGGTACTACTTTAATTCGTTTTCCCGTTGATGTGGGCTGATTGTGTAAGAACGTATCAGACAATGATATCGTCACCTCCACCGCGCGCGATAACAATCTCGCCAATATCTTCCAGTCTGCGGATGGTGGAAACAATACGTGTTTGCGCTTCTTCAACATCCCGCAATCTTACCGGACCCATATACTCCATTTCTTCCTTAAATGTTTCGGCCATTCGCTGGGACATATTTTTAAAGACAATATTTTTTACTTCTTCACTGGCAACCTTGAGTGCCAAACGCAAGTCTTCATTTTCCACTTCACGGACGACACGCTGGATAGCACGATTATCCAGAATGACAATATCTTCAAAGACAAACATCCGTTTTTTGATTTCATCGGCTAACTCAGGATCCTGAACCTCCAAAGCATCCAAAATTGTTCGTTCAGTACTGCGGTCAACCCCATTCAATACTTCCACAACAGCCTGAATACCACCGGTTTGCGTATAATCCTCGGTTAAAGAGGAAGAAATATTCCGTTCCAGCACCTGTTCTACTTGACTAATAATTTCCGGTGATGTTGAATCCATTGTTGCAATTCGTTTAGCTATATCAGCCTGCATTTCCTGTGGTAATGCAGACAATATCTGACCAGCCTGCTCAGCATCAAGATAGCTCAATACAAGTGCAATCGTTTGCGGATGCTCACTTTGGATGAAATTTAGCACCTGCTGCGGATCAGCCTTTCTGGCAAAATCAAACGGTCTTACTTGTAATGATGATGTAAGCCGATTGATGATATTGGCCGCTTCCTGTTTACCAAACGCTTTTTCCAAAACTGTTTTGGCATAGCCGATACCACCTTGAGAAATATAATCTTGTGCCAGGGCAATTTGGTGAAATTGGTCCAGCACATCTTCTTTGATATTTGACTCTACTTTCTTTACAGAGGAAATCTCTAAACTTAGCTTTTCAATTTCTTCTTCACTTAAATGTTTATACACTTGGGCAGATACATCCGGACCTAAAGAAATTAAGAGAATCGCAGCTTTTTGTTTTCCGCTCAATACACCTTTTTGTCTTGCCATAGCCTGTTCCTCCTAGTCTTCCGCTATCCAGCTTCGCAGCAGCTTTGCAAAGTCTTCCGGTTTTTCTTTTGCCATTTTTTCTAGTTGTTTTCTGCGAGCATCAGCTTCCGTGTCCGGGTTCTCCCCAATTTCCGGAATGCGTACTTCCGTTTGTGCTGCTGTTGTTTCTTCCTCTATCTCTTCCTTTTGATCCCGGCGACTTCTCAACAGCAGAATAACGAGAATGATAATAGCAATTAGCAGGATTCCTCCGACAATGTATAACCATAATGGAATAACTGGTGACGTTGGCTCTGGAAATGCCGTATCCCCACTGAATTCCTGAAATACGATTGATGTTTTCTCTTCCGGATCCACTTCCCCAAACTCTTTGTCAATGGAGGTTGTAATGATCGAATTTAATATAGAAGAAATTCCATCCTCAACCGTGTTTTCATCCTGCTGTGATAAATATTGCAGTTCATCCCCGTCTTTCCCTTTCACCTTATCAATAGCTACCTGAATTCCGAGATCATGGACTTTATACGGACTTTCCGCTATTTCCTTGTGAATACGGTTATATTCATTGTTAACCGTTTCTTTTACAAGCTCATAATCCCCATCTTCTCCTCCATCGACACTCTCATAGCCTGGAACATCTTCGTCGCCAGTTCCTTGTACACCGCCTGCGGGAGGGTTTCCGGAATATGTCTCGTGAACCGTCTCGATACTTACAGGAACCCCTTCCATGTTCTCCACGTCAACCGGGTCAACAATTTCTTCTACACGATTTTCCTTTGTAAAATCGACATCAGCGGTAACTGATACAATCACATTTTCCGGTCCTACCATAGCACCGAGCATTTGCTGCACCCTTCGTTGAATGTCCCGTTCAATATCCTTCTTCACTGTTTGCTGATATGTATACGTATCCTGATTGCCATTTGCATCTTGTGCATTTTGATCATAATACTCGAAATATTGATTCATAATGACGATATTTTCTGGTGGTAAATCCGGAACTGCTTTTGACACTAAATGATAAAGTGTCTCGATCTGATTCCCTTGAAATTGTTGTCCGGGCTTTGTATTAATTACGACGGATGCACTTGCCTGTTCCGCATTATCACTGACAAAAACAGGATCCTTCGGCATATTAATCATTACTTTGGCATCTGCAATGCCATCGATGCCTTTGATTAAGTTGGCAAGCTCTGTTTGCATCGCGTCCAATTTTATCATGCTGAATTCATTATCCGTTATCCCCCATGAAGCATTCTCGCTAAAAAAGGAATAATCAATGTTGCCGCTATCCGGAAGACCCTGCCCGGCGAAATCGACCAGCAACGAATCAACTTGCTCCTCCGGGACAGTAATCGTCGAACCACCATCCTCCAGTTCATAAGGTACGCCTCTTGTATCCAACTCAGTCTTTATCTGTCCGGCCTCTTGTGCTGACAAATTATTGTATAGCGGAACTAATTTTGTATTGGAAGTAAACAAGACAATCCCAATTATCAAAGCTGCAACGATAACAATAGATCCGATAAATATTCCTTTTTGGCTTCTTGACCTGTTCGTCCAAAAAGATTTAGCTTTATCTTTGAAATACAACATTTTTTCTTTCATTTATTCCCCCGCCAAATCCAAAAATCTATAAAAATGCTCGTTCAAAAAGCATTTGATGACTTCGAACAACCATTTATTTGTATACCTATTGTTATGATCTAATCTTAAGACCAGTTTATATTCTGTTACCCGGTCTTCCCGCTTCTTACACTTGCATGCGCATGATTTCATTATAAGCATCGATAACTTTCCGCTGCATTTGGACAGAAGTTTCCAATGTAATATTTGCCTTTTGGGCTGTAATCATGACATCATGCAAATTATCAATTTGTCCGTTCGCCAGACTTTCTGTTTTTTGATTTGATGCTATCTGCGTATCATTAACGTACTGAAGGGCATGTTTTAAAGTATTTGCAAAATCCGACTGTGCTTCACCAGACGAAACATTAGGTTTAGCATGTACTCCTGCTGATAATAATGTTGGTGATATACCATTTAAACCTTGAATCACAATCAACGCTCCCTAGTCTTTATTTACTAATTTCCAATGCTTTCAACAGCATATTTTTCGTCGCATTCAATGACGTGACATTTGCCTCATATGATCTTGTGGCACTCATTAGGTCAACCATTTCCTTCAATGGATCAACATTTGGCATTTGCACATATCCAGCTTCATTCGCATCCGGATGCCCTGGGCTATAAACCAGCTTAAAAGGCTCGTCATCTTCTATTATTTTCGTAACCTTCACTCCTGCTCCAGGAGAAGATGAGGTGTGCGAAGCTTTTTGCAGGAAAGATTGAAAGCTCTGTTCTTTTGGCTCCGCTACGACCATTTTTCTTCGGTATGGTTCGTATTCACCGTTTTCATTAACCGTTGCACGTGTCGTTTGTGCATTAGCGATATTGGAAGAAACGATATCCATCCGTAACCGCTGAGCTGTTAATGCACTTGCACTCGTATTTAGCGCGTTAAAAATCGACATTGCTATCTTCCTCCTCTAATGACGGTTTGCAAACTGTTAAATTTGCTGCTTATCCGATCAGCCAACCCCTGGTAATAAATTTGGTTTTTCGCAAGTTCTACCATTTCCTTATCTATATCGACATTATTGCCATTGTGGTTATACATGGTACCCTTTCTTGTAATAACCTGATAGGAATTATGTAATGTGCCATCAAATGGCAGATGTTCTGGCCGTGTTCTGTTTGCCTTTATTGAACTTGTAAGCTCATTATGTAACATATTTTTAAAAACGGCATCTTTCGCTTTATAATTCGGCGTATCAACGTTTGCAATGTTGTTTGCTATCGTACGATTTTTAACCGCTGCATAATCAAGCGAATTTTCCAATGCCCGGATGGTTCCGCCAAACAAATTCAATTGTCATACCCTCCCTTGAAATAAGTACCAAATTAATAGACAGACATAATCAAAAATACCCACACGAATATTGTAATTTATCCTACTTAAGATGTCCATCATATTTCGACATATTACGACTTGGGAAACTAAAATGGTCATAATTAACTACCTATTTATACCTATAAAAATGGTTTATTTTTACATTATTGATATTATGCTCTATACAACGTAAGTAATTGAACATATTTTATAGGGCTTATATTCCCATTGTTCAGTACATTTCTTGGAATTTTACAGCAAAAAAGACCTAGCAATTTTTATAAATTGCTAGGTCTTTTTAATTTTTTACTCTGATATTTATACGTTCCCAATCAAGTTAAAATGTTTTTCCTTGCAACTAGTTTCAACGGGCCTGACTTTACATTTATCTTGAACGTAATTTTTCAAGCTCAACAAGGAATTTGTTATTAAGAACTTTAATGTATGTTCCCTTCATACCTAATGAACGTGATTCAATTACGCCGGCACTTTCCAGCTTTCTAAGTGCATTAACGATGACCGATCTGGTAATTCCAACTCTGTCCGCTATTTTACTTGCAACCAACAAGCCTTCATTTCCGTTTAATTCTTCGAAAATATGGTCGATTGCTTCTAGTTCACTGTAGGAGAGGGAGCTGATAGCCATTTGCACAACAGCTTTGCTTCTAGCTTCCATTTCGATTTCTTCCGTTTTTTCATGAAGAATTTCCATTCCGACTACTGTCGCACCATATTCAGCAAGCAATAAATCATCTTCATTAAAGCTTTCTGTTAATCTACTGAGCACCAATGTCCCAAGACGTTCGCCGCCCCCAATAATCGGTACAATCGTTGTTAATCCATTTTGGAATAATTCACGATTTTCTACCGGAAATGCTGTATACGGGCTGTCAATATCCAAGTTTGCTGTCGTTTCATGGATAGCAAACAATCCTTGTGTATACTCCTCTGGAAATTGCCGTTCTTCAAGCATTGACTTCATACGGTCGTTCTCAATTTCCTGATTAATGGCGAATCCTAATAGTTTGCCACGTCTGCTTACAATAAAAACATTCCCGCGAATAACATCTCTTAAAGATGCCGACATTTCATTAAAATTCACCGATTTTCCTGTTGCTTTCTGCAGCATTGCATTGATTTTTCTTGCACGATTTAATAGTTCCATGATAATCCTCCATTCGATTGTTTAAATTACAATATAAATTGGCTTAAATCCTTATTTTTTACGATCGTACTTAATTTCTTATCGACATATTCCGGGGTAATCTCGACTGTTCCCATTGTTATATCCGGTGCTTCAAATGATAAATCCTCGAGAAGCTTTTCCAAAATGGTATGCAATCTGCGTGCCCCGATGTTATCTGTTTCCTGATTAACTTGATAGGCGATTTCCGCAAGTCTAATTACAGCATTGTCTGTAAATTCAACATTTATACCTTCTGTTTTTAACAATGCCCGATATTGTTTCAGCAGTGCATTGGACGGTTCCTTTAAAATGCGTTGGAAATCTTCTACCGTAAGCTTTTCCAGTTCTACCCGGATTGGAAATCTTCCTTGCAGCTCTGGAATCAGGTCAGACGGTTTTGACATATGGAAAGCCCCTGCTGCAATAAACAGCATATGATCCGTTTTTACCGGGCCGTGCTTCGTGACAACCGTAGAGCCTTCTACAATTGGCAAGATATCACGTTGCACCCCTTCCCGGGATACGTTTGCGTTTCCGGAATTATCCTGTTTACCAGCTACTTTGTCAATTTCGTCAATAAACAGGATTCCGGACTGTTCAGCTCGCTCAATTGCCTCTTGTGCGGCCTCTTCCATATCAACAAGCTTTTGGGCTTCCTGTAAGGTTAATACTTTTCTTGCTTCAGACACCGGAAGTTTTCGTTTTTTCTTTTTCTTTGGCATAAACTGACCAAGCGCATCCTGCATGTTCATTCCCATTTGCTCCATTCCGGAACCTTGCAGCATATCAAACATGGAAGGAGGCAGCTCCTCGATTTCTACAGTGACAATGTGATCTTCCATTTCGCCTAAAGCAAGCTTTTGCTCCATCCGTTTTCGCTTGTTGCGAATTTCTTCATTTTTTTCCTGGTCTTTTTCATCATCTTCCTCATCAGACCCGTTAGCGAAAAGCATTTCAAATGGATTTTTAACTCCGGATTGCTTTTTGGCTTGTGGCATCAGCAGCTGTACAAGCTTTTTATTTGCCTCTACCTCTGCTTTTCCTTTCACGTTTTCCATTTTTTCCTCTTTAACCATCCGCATAGCCATTTCAACCAGATCGCGAACCATTGATTCTACATCGCGGCCAACGTAACCAACTTCAGTAAATTTAGTTGCTTCTACCTTGACAAATGGGGCGCCAACAAGCTTTGCCAGTCTTCGGGCAATCTCTGTTTTACCAACCCCTGTAGGACCAATCATCAGAATGTTCTTTGGTACGATTTCATCTTTAATGGATTCATCCAGCTTCATCCGGCGATAGCGATTTCTAAGTGCAACGGCAACCGACTTTTTAGCTTGATGCTGGCCAATGATATAGTTATCCAATTGATCAACAATTTGCTTAGGCGTTAAATCAATTCCCATAAAACAGCCTCCTTGTTATTCAAGTACTTCCAGCGTTATGTGATCATTCGTGTACACGCATATCTCACCAGCAATTTCTAATGCTGCCTGGGCAATTTCCTTGGCAGACAGGTTATCAGCGTACCTCCGCAATGCCCGGCCAGCACTTAATGCATAATTACCGCCGGAACCAATTGCCAATATGCCATCGTCCGGTTCAATTACTTCACCGGTTCCAGAAACTAAAAACATCTTTTCCTTGTTCATGACGATCAGCATCGCTTCCAACTTTCGCAGAACTTTATCACTCCGCCATTCTTTGGCTAATTCTACAGCAGCACGAGCAAGATTACCATCAAATGACTCAAGCTTTCCTTCAAATTTTTCGAACAGTGTAAATGCATCTGCGACAGATCCGGCAAACCCCGCTAAAACTTGCCCGTTGAATAATGTACGTACTTTCTTCGCTCTATGTTTCATGACAACTGCATTCCCCAGTGTAACTTGGCCATCTCCACTCATCGCACATTGTCCATCATGCATGATAGCAAATATGGTTGTCGCATGCATTTGATTATTCATGATCATCACCTCTTGACTTCAATTTTTGTACATTAGCCCTTGGGTGGCTGTTCATATAGACGTTACGCAAACGGTCCTTTGTAACGTGCGTATATATTTGTGTAGATGATAAGTTTTCATGACCGAGCAGTTCCTGTACAGTACGAAGATCCGCCCCCGCGTTCAAGAGATGCGTTGCAAATGTGTGCCGCAATTTATGGGGGTGGATATGTACGGTCAACGCTGTCTTTTCTACCATTTTATTCAGTACCAATCGCATGCCCCTTGCTGTTAATGGTGTACCTCTGGCATTTAGGAAGACATTGTCTGTATTTGTTTTTGCTTTACCAAGTAGCTGTATTCGGCCTTCATTTATATACGTCTCCAGTGCGATTTCCGCAAATCGACCAAACGGAATATAGCGTTCTTTTCTGCCCTTACCTTTTACAAGAACTGTGCCGATCGAGAAATCAATATCCTCAATTTTCAGCTCCTGACACTCGCTTACACGCATTCCTGTTGCATACAACATCTCCAGCATTGCCTGATTGCGCTGTCCCAAAGGGTCCGTTACATCGCTGACTTCAAATAGTTGTTCCAATTCTTCCATATATAAAAAGCCTGGAATTGGTTTCGAAGCTTTTGGTAATGTCAAATGAAGAAAAGGATTACTTGTAAGCTTTTCTTCACGCTCCAAGTATTTATAGAAGCTTCGCAAACTGGAAATTTTCCTCGATACAGACCGTCTGCTTAAGCCCTTGTCATAAAGTAAAGTGAGAAATAGACGTACAACTCGAGTATCAACCTCTCGCAAGTCATCTATCCCCTCTCCCTCCAAAAAGAGAAAAAACGTTTCCAGATCATTCTGATAATACCTCACAGTATACGGCGAGGCATTTTTTTCAATTTGCAGATATTCGATGAATCCCTTGCAATCGGCTGAAAGTTGATGCAAAATTTCACCTTCTTCTTAACAGCGAATAAATCATATCATATTATAATCTGGATGGCAACAGATTTAACAAAATTGCAATAAAATTCAGAATCGCAGTCAGTTCACTTAAATTTTTCTCCTTCCGTAATCACTGTCAAGTAAATAAACTTACCAATTGGTAATTATAGCTTTTCCAAAATGAATAGTCAACAAACAACTATTAAAGAATTCAAATATATTTTATTTGCAACAAAACTGTCAAATTAAAGTAAAGTTTTACCAAATGTTACAGTATATCTAATTCCTTTATTCTCTTTCTCGTTTCTTCTGTACCCAAATCATACAAACGCTGATAAATTGTCATTAAATGATCGTCATAGCTGCCTCTTTCTTTGTCAGCACCCCATTCATCAAATGGTTTTCCCAAAAATTTGACTGCTTTTTTTGCATTTTTATCTTTGTTCATAAATAACATTTCTATTTCTTTGATCTCCTCGGGTGTTGCGCTTATTTCATATTCAATTCCACTTTCAGGAATCGAGACTTCACGAATATCTTCCGTATCAACTGTTACAAAATACGTTTTCTTCTGATTCATTTTGTAGCCCTCCTTTATCAATATAAATGTTACCCTTTTTCCAAGTGGTAAAACTTTTATACGGGAGACTTAAAATAAAGTTACTAAAATTGTCATAAATATTTATAGTAATGACAATTAAAAAAATAATGAATAAGAGATGCCACAAGCTATAATGCACTATCTTTCACCCATGTTTTACCTTTTTCATGGACTCAGTCCTCTTTTCTTCATCAAATGCGAAAACCCGCCCTGTAATAGGAACGAGTTCTAACCCATGATTGCTGCATTTATATTTTCGTAGATTGATTTCCATTCTATCCCCCAGTGTTTATCAAATCATTTCCTGAACGTCAATACCAGTTTTCAGAATTTCATCAACAATGCCCAAACGCTCAGATACTTAAGCTAATTAAAACTTCTCCCCAATTTTAGTCAGAATCACATTGGCCGCTTCTGTAGCACCGCCGGCATTTTGAAAGGTTTCTGACAGCTTCTGTGCATTTTTCTTATATGTCCGATTCGCCAGCACCTCAGCTGCCGTTGACACCAAATATTTTGGCTTCTTCCCTTTCAATTTTAATCCTGCACCCATTATGGCAACCCGGTCAGCTATTATTCTTTGTTCACTATGTTGCGGAAATAAAACCATTGGAACTCCAAAATACAGACTTTCATTCACACTATTCATTCCGCAGTGGGTAATAAATAAATCTGCTGTCTGTAATACCGAAATCTGGTCGACGGAGTTTTTCACTGTAAAATTTCCTGGTATGCTGTCAAGAGCAGAAATCTCAGTTTTTTCACCAACTGACATCAGGACATCATAATTCGTATTTGCAAATGCTTTGATACAGTTCTGGTAAAAATCCTCATTTTGATTAAGTACAGTTCCAAGGGAAATATAGAGTATTTTTCTATCTTTTTTATTATTCTGAACGGGAGGAAAGTTCCTAATGGATGGTCCAACAAATGCATATCGGTCAGAAAAGGTATTCGCCATCGGCTGGAATTCTTTCGATGTAAAAACAATGGTGTCCGTTTCATTATCATTTTGGACAATCGAAACAAAATTCTTTACTTCATAACCATGATCCTTTAACAATTGGATTTTTTTGTTAATTCGTGGCATACCGACGATCATTTTCCATAATTCCATAAAACTCCGCTTCATTAGTTTTGCTGTATACTGATTAAAAGCAAAGGTAGTAGTCGAACTAATATATGGGATTCTTAGTTTCTTGGCAAATAATTTTCCCCAAAAGCATAAAGAGTCTGATATAATGCAATCTGGCCGGATTTCCCCTAATTCTTTACATACCTTTTCATCCAAAGCAATGGTCGTATCGACAACCATTTCAATCAATGCAGCAAAATCTTTGCCAGCTTTGCGATCCAATTCTTTTTGTGATAGCTTGGGCAAGAATGCATCACAAGCAATAAATACTGCACCGGCATCTTCTATTTTTTCCTGAAATTCCAGAAAGGAATAATACCAAACTTGATGGCCTCTATTTACTAATTCGGTTACCACCGGAATGGTTGGATTGGTATGTCCATGTGCAGGTATAGAAAAAAATACAAATTTGCTCATTCTGAATCACCATCAGCTGGTTCGGTTTTTCGGATCATCTCTGCTAATTCCAGGAAACCCTCACTTTTTAAGACAGCAATTCCTTTTGTCGCATCTTCCCCCAAAATAACCAGCTTATCACCAGCTTGAATCTGATACATTTCGCGTGCCTGTTTGGGAATCACAATCTGGCCCCGTTCTCCTACCTTCACAACACCAAAAAACTGCTTTCCCTTGGGAGCGAGCTGGCTTGCCTCTTCTTCACTCATATTACGGGACATTTGATCCAAAGTTACTTGAAAAATATCACTGAGTATCTTGCATTTATAAATATCAGGGAAGGCTTCTTCGTTTTCCCACTTTGCTACGGTCTGTCGTGATACGTTTACCTTCTCAGCTAATTGTTCCTGACTCAGTTTATGCTTTTTACGCAAAACACGGATATTCATACCGATCATGTTTTTCATCTCCTTCTATATTTAAATATATAGAAGATCTAAAGCAAAATCTATCAACAGTTCACAACATTCTTTGTTAAAAATTGTGGCAAATGTTTAAACATTTGGTACAGCTACCCATAAAGAGTAGAACATTTATTGCTGCAGTAATGCGCCCGATTGATTCCCTTTATATTAGATTACCATGAGATATAATGGGCACCGTAAATAAATATGAATGTGCCAACACAGTTCAAATAGCCCTGAAAATATCATCATTACAGATACACCGTTAAGGTCAGAGTAATTTCCTGTTTCATTTACAGCATCAATCTGCCATTACCGAAATTTCCGGGTTAACAAATACGGTTAAGGGTATCACTCCACTCCCCTCATCCAGTTCAATTGTTCAACCTATTCCGGTAGACCAAGACATGATTAAGCTCATGAATGAAACACTCACTGATCAAGCTTTTATCCTCGTTCCTTTAAAATCTAATACATTCTATACATCCCATGTGATCTGGGATAGGTGTACTTAAATCCAAATTGTTCATAAAGTTTATTGGCTGGATCATCGGCTATTAGACTAACATAAGAACCGGGATATGTGTTTTTTGTCCAGGTAGTTTATTAGTTCCTTCATAACCATCTTACCTAGCCCTTTTCCTTGATAGCTTGGCTTTACTACGATATCGACTATCTGAAAAAAGGCTCCGCCATCACCGATTACACGTCCCATCCCGATTAATGTCGTTTTATCATAAATACACACTGCAAATAATGAATTTTTCAAACCAACTGCTGCAGCTTCTAGTGATTTCCCACTTATACCACCCTCCAATCGCAAATCATTATATTCTTTAGGAGTTGGCGGTTCATAGATGGTAGTGAAATGATCATTCATTTTTACTTTTCCCCCGTTTACTGTTATTCTGACTGCTCATTTGCTGCTACATGTCCACCCAAAACATTATTCAGTTTCTCTCTCATTTCACCCGTCGTAACAATACAATTTACAGAATGGCCTTTAGCCACTATTTTTAATTCATTCCCGTCATTAACTTCTTTTGCATAGCATAATACTTATGGTTTATGTCAATAGGGATAAATTGAAATGAGTTTATTTTGCTCCAAGCGATAAAGCGGCCTCCACTGATTACACCGTCACCGATTACGGCAAAGATATTTAGGAGATTATACGAATTGATCAAGGGGATAAGCATCAGCAAATAAAAAGACCAATCTAGGAATACTCCCAACAAAAACACGCTAACCACAAATAAAAGGATAATAGAATAAGCAATGATCCCTGCTTTTTGTTTAGAATATATCGGGAAGTCCACTGTTTTCTGAGGATATCTTCTAATGGACACAATTTCCTCTTCCGTTATAGGCAAAATAATACCCTGCTTCATTTTTATTATGACTTGAATAAACTTATAGCTGCAGTAACTGATGATAGTGAAAAATAGTATGTCCATAAATAATTTCAATCTCATCACCACTTTTCTCTAACAAACTACGGGATTTCAATCTACTTCTCTCGCTAAATTAACCACATTATTCTGCCGTTTTCTTATAATTATACTCTTACAATCTTCTCCCACACTAATCAATTATCACTCCAAATTTATATATTAAATTATACGATTCCAAATGAAAAAAAGTTTCTTTTTAATAATAATTAGCTATGAGGGTAACACCTTGTCCGGAATACTAAACGCATGGGTTACTACATAAATTTGCTATGATTTTCTTGACACCCCTTCCCTTCTTTTAGGGCTCGGTTAATCACAAAAGAACATAACAAAGCCGCCCTTTTCACGGGCGGCTTTACCTAACTCTGTGCTTCTTCCTCATAATCACAGTTCGTACATTGAATTTGCGTTCCTTTTTTCTTTTTCTTTTCAACCAGCAGTGAGTCACATTTTGGACATGGTCGGGCAATTGGTTTATCCCATGAGACAAAATCGCAATCCGGGAACCTGTCACACCCATAAAACGTCCGTTTCTTTTTCGACTTCCGTTCGACGACATTACCTTCCTTACATTTCGGACATTTAACACCGATTTCTTTTAAAATCGGTTTTGTGTTGCGGCAATCCGGAAAGTTGGAGCACGCGAGAAACTTGCCATAGCGCCCCATTTTATAGACCATTTCATGCCCACAATTCTCACAGGTAATCCCAGCAGGTTCGTCCTTGATTTCGATTTTTTCCATTTCCTTTTCCGCTTTTTCCAGCCGTTCGCTAAAAGGTCCATAAAATTCATCCAGAATGGCAATCCAATTTACTTTCCCTTCCTCAATCGAATCCAGATCTTCTTCCATTTTGGCTGTGAAGTCAAGGTCAATAATTTTCGGGAAAAATTCCTGTAATAGCTCGATGACAATTTGCCCGAGCTCAGTTGGGATGAACCGCTTATTATCAATACTCACATAGCCGCGTCGCTGAATCGTATCAAGTGTCGGGGCATACGTTGACGGCCGGCCAATCCCTTGCTCCTCCATCGTCTTTACGAGTCTGGCCTCTGTATAACGAGGTGGCGGCTGCGTGAAATGCTGGTCTGGTGTTATTTCTTCTGCTTTAACCTCCATCCCTTCCTGCAGGTCAGGCAAGTATTTATTGTCTTCTTTATTTTTGTCGTCCGTACCTTCCACGTAGACAGACATAAACCCTTTAAATTTAACTTTAGAGCCTGTTGCGCGAAACTCAACACCGTTGTTCAATAAATGAACCGTCATTGTATCCATTACAGCGGGTGCCATTTGGCTTGCCAGAAATCGTTCCCAGATTAATTTGTATAGGCGTAACTGGTCACGTGATAAAACCGCTTTTAATGAGCTCGGCTCCCTTAGTACAGAGGTTGGACGAATCGCTTCATGGGCGTCCTGTGTACCCTCTTTTTGTTTCGTCTTTTTAGAATGACCTATATAATTTTTGCCATGCTTTTCTTCAATATAACCTTGTGCTTCATTTTTTGCTGTATCGGAAATACGTGTTGAATCTGTACGCATATACGTGATCAAACCGGTGATGCCGCCAGCCTTTTTGCCAAGGTCAATCCCTTCATAAAGCTGCTGTGCTACCATCATCGTCTTTTTAGCTCGGAAATTCAGTTTACGAGCCGCTTCCTGCTGCAGTGATGACGTCGTAAACGGCAGTGCCGGATTACGCTTGCGTTCCCGTTTATTGACCTTTTCGACTGTAAATGTTTTACCTTCCAAGCGCTTTAGAATATGATTTACATCATCTTCGGTTTTTAACTCATGCTTCTTGTTATCAATTCCGTAAAAAGACCCTTCAAACGTATCTTTGTCCTTATGGAAACTTGCTTCAATCGACCAATATTCTTCCGGCTTGAAGTTTTCAATCTCCTTCTCGCGGTCAAGAATCATTTTTACTGCTACCGATTGCACTCGCCCAGCACTCAACCCTTTTTTTACCTTTTTCCATAATAACGGACTAATGTTATATCCCACTAACCGGTCAAGAATCCGTCTAGCCTGCTGTGCATCGACTAAATCTGTATCAATCGAGCGCGGATGCTTAAATGATTCTTTAATCGCATCCTTGGTAATTTCGTTAAATACAACCCGGCATTCCGAATGCTCATCAATATTTAAGCTGTGTGCTAAATGCCAGGCAATCGCTTCCCCTTCTCGATCGGGGTCGGCTGCGAGATAAACTTTTTTCGCCTTTTTTGCGGCTGATTTCAGCTTCTTTAAAACATCGCCTTTACCACGAATGGTAATATATTTTGGTTTGAATTGATCTTCTGCATCGACGCCCATTTGACTCTTCGGCAAATCCCGAACATGTCCCATGGATGCCTCCACTTTATATTTTTTTCCTAAGTATCGTTCAATCGTCTTTGCTTTTGCCGGCGACTCAACGATTACAAGATAATCTGACATACTTTCTTTCTCCTCCCAGATTGAGGTAACCCTATTTCAATTGTGTACTCGAAAAGTTGTAAGTGTCCAAGTACACTCCTTATCATTTGGTAACTTTTTGAACACCCTTTTCAATTGGAAATCTTCACTAATAGTAAATATATCGTTCCCATTTGTCAAACATGATGAAATAATTTCCCAGATAATTTAAAGCGTTTTCTTCAAGTTTATGCTAGTTTTACATGGAAATGTGCTTCATTGATTCCCAATCCTCCAGAATATCATGTGCACTCATAACCAGCTTGGCGCCATCCTGAATCATCCGATGGCATCCTACCGTTTGCGGCAGCAACGGTGAATCCGGAACGGCATATACCTCTCTTCCTTGATCAAGTGCCTGATCAACCGTTATCAATGTTCCGCTTCGTTCCGTTGCTTCGATGACCAATGTTGCAAAGCTGAGACCACTTATAATGCGATTTCGTTCAGGAAAATGGAATCGTTCTGGAGGTGTATTCGGTGTATACTCGGACAAAACTAATCCTGCTTGGGCAATTCGCTGAAATAATGATCGGTTTTGTTTCGGATAAATATGATGAAAACCACTGCCCAAAACAGCAATTGTTTTCCCATTATGCTGTAATGCCAGTTGATGAGCATACCCGTCAATTCCTTTAGCCATGCCACTGACAAGCAAAAGTCCTTTTTCAATCAAAGCCGGTAAGATAAACTGCATCTTCCTATAAGCATTTTGTGATGGCCTGCGTGTTCCGATGACACTTAGAGCTGGTCTATAGCTTAATAAAGACAAATCCCCCAGCATATAAAGCACAAACGGCGGATCTTTAATTGTTTTTAACACAGGGGGGTAGTTGTCGTCAACTATTGTTACCACAGGGAACATATCCAAATCGTGTTTAATAGATGCATGGACGTGCTTGTCATGAAGATCGGAATAGAGTAATTGAGCGTTTTGAAAGGGAATCGTATATTGATGACTTAACTGTGAAGACGATAGCTTGTAGAGATTGGATAAGGAAGGATCTGCCCGGAGCATTTTCCTGATCGAATTTCTGGTAATCCCGCGACAACGGTGTAAATGAATTAATTTTTTTCGAAGTATGTGCACGAAACCACTTCCTTTATTAGGTATAGGTTTTTTTATTCAAAAAATTTCCAATAGAAAGAAGAGGGAAGACAGACTTCCCTCTAACTTGTTAATGCGTTTTACATTTTGCTTCAAGGTTATTTTCTTTTAATGCTTTGATCATTGTTTCACCCATTACAGCAGGTGTTTCAGCAACCTTAATGCCACATTCTGTCATAACACGGATTTTCTCTTCAGCTGTACCTTTGCCACCGGAAATGATCGCACCAGCATGTCCCATACGTTTTCCTGGAGGTGCAGTTGCCCCGCCAATAAAGCCAACAACAGGTTTCTTCATGTTCGCTTTTATCCATGCAGCAGCTTCCTCTTCCGCAGTACCGCCGATTTCGCCAATCATGACCACTGCTTCTGTGTCTGGATCTTCATTAAATGCTGATAATACATCAATAAAATCCGTACCATTAACAGGATCCCCACCAATACCAACTGCAGTAGATTGGCCATAGCCTTTTTCCGATAATTGGTGGACAGCTTCATATGTCAGTGTTCCAGAACGGGATACGACGCCGATATGACCTTTTTTATGAATGTAACCAGGCATAATACCAATTTTGCATTCCTCTGGCGTAATGACACCAGGGCAGTTTGGTCCGACAAGGCGTGTCTTCTTGCCTTCCATATAACGTTTTACTTTAACCATATCCATAACCGGAATATGTTCGGTAATACAAATAGTAAGATCCAGTTCTGCATCTACTGCTTCCAGAATCGCATCAGCAGCAAAAGGAGCTGGTACATAAATAACGGAAGCCGTTGCACCTGTTTGGTCGACAGCCTCCTTCACTGTATTAAATACCGGAACACCCTCAACTTCTGTACCACCTTTTTTTGGTGTTACACCACCAACGATCTTCGTACCGTACTCAAGCATTTGTTTGGTATGAAATTTGGCAGTTCCACCGGTAATTCCTTGGACAATTACTTTTGTATCTTGATTGACATATATACTCATTTTCGTCCGTCCTTTCCACGTAATCTTCACTTCATACGTTCTTTGAAACTCAAGGTTAAACCATCTGGCTTTTCATTCCTGGCAATTCGTACACAGAGATCGCCTGAATGCTGCCTGAAATTATTTAACCATTGAAACGATTTTTTCTGCACCGTCAGCCATGGAACCAGCTGAAGTAATGTTTAAGCCAGATTCATCTAAAATTTTCTTGCCTAAATCAACATTTGTACCTTCTAAACGCACTACTAATGGCAGTTCCAAACCAACTTGTTTTGTCGCTTCCACAACACCTTCAGCGATAACATCACATTTCATGATTCCACCGAAAATATTAACGAAAATTCCTTTTACATTTGGATCAGACAAAATGATTTTGAAAGCTTCGGTAACTTTCTCAGCAGTCGCACCGCCCCCAACATCAAGGAAGTTTGCGGGTTCTCCGCCGGAATGTTTGATAATGTCCATCGTTGACATTGCAAGTCCTGCACCGTTAACCATACAGCCAATATTGCCATCGAGCGCAACATAGCTTAAATCGTATTTGGATGCTTCAATTTCCTTTTCATCTTCTTCATCTAAATCACGGAATTCCTGAACATCTTTTTGACGGTAAATTGCATTGTCATCAAAATTTAATTTTGCATCGAGTGCCATAACTTGACCATCACCCGTTGTAACAAGTGGGTTAATTTCTGCGATTGAGCAATCTTTTTCAACAAATACCTGATAAAGACCAGTCATAAATTTAACTGCTTTGGATAGCAATTCATCAGGTATATTGATATTGAATGCTAGTCTGCGAGCTTGATATGGGCTTAGACCTACTATTGGATCAATGACCTCTTTAAATATTTTCTCTGGAGTTTTAGCAGCTACTTCTTCGATCTCCGTACCGCCTTCTTCTGATGCCATCATGACAACACGGGAAGTTGCACGATCTAAAACAACCCCTACATAGTATTCTTTTTTAATATCGCATCCTTCTTCAATAAGCAAGCGTTTAACTTCCTTGCCTTCTGGGCCCGTTTGATGCGTAACAAGTGTTTTACCTAAAATTTCATCCGCATATGTACGCACTTCATCCAAATTTTTGGCAACTTTAACCCCGCCGGCTTTACCGCGGCCTCCGGCATGGATTTGTGCTTTTACAACTGTTACAGATGTACCTAACTTCTTGGCAGCTTCAACAGCTTCATCTACCGTATATGCAACATGGCCGTTTGGCACGTTTACGCCATATTCGCGCAAGATTTCTTTGCCTTGATACTCATGAATGTTCATCCTTCATCCTCCCATCAAAATTCACTGCATTTCCATTGTATTAAAAAACAACAAATTTCACAAGAATAAGGACCATCATTCGAATGACTGGAAAGAGAAAGGTAGTTGTCTAATATTGTTTTTGAAATTAAGGAACGGGAAAATTGCATTGGTTGATAGATGTTTACAAGGAGTTATACATAATAGTTTAAGGGAAGAGTTCCCTTTAAGTTTAAGAAGAAGTAACAGGTTGTTAAGATAATTAGCTTGTTCCTATAAAACCCAATGCCAAAGTTGAAAATGGAAGATTGATCGGTAAATTAAAAAGGTAGTGGGAACCCAGTTATTTTTTGTAAATATCACCACGGCTTCCCACCTTTAGTACGAGAACGATAAGGCTCCCCTGATCAATTTCAAAAATTATACGAAAATCACCGACACGTTTCCGAAACAAATTAGTATAGCCTTTCATCCTGGTAACACTGGTGTCGGCAAATGGATTTTCAGCAAGTTCAATAAGTGCGTTTAGAATCCTTTTTCTAGTTGGACTATCTAACTTTTTGATATATTTTTCAGCATTTTTGTCAATCTTTAGCTTATACATCTTGCAAATCCTTTAAAAGATCAGCCAACGTTACGTATTCGCCTTTATTAATACGTTCCCGCGCTTGATCTATCTCTTTTTTAGTTGTATCGTTTAATTCTAATTTATCTTCATCAAAAATGTGTTGAAAAAAATCGCTTAGTCTTGGTAGCTTATCTTCTGGTAACTTGTCAACCATCCAGTGTAGTTCTTTACGATTCATCATAACGATTCACCTTCCTTTTTCATTTATTATATCATAAAGTAAAACTTCATTCAGTGAGGATTTCCGACGCACAGGACGTGCTAGTGGAGGCGAAGGTATGCAGACGTGACGGTTTTAGCCTCACCTACCTCCCGCTGAATTAGCCCGAGGCCCACGCGGTGTGGGTCGAAAAGACTAAAATCGGTTATTTACGAGTTGTTTTCCTCCCACCTTTATGTTTTTGGTTTACTCACGCTTAGAGGTAGGAGTATTACAGCCCGTTAATGCTTGATAAATAAAGGCGTGATGATTCAACGCCTAACTTATTCATTTTGTTCTCCTATTACACCCCTATCCACTTTATAGACAAATGCAAACACCTCGGCAACCGCCTGATAAAGTTCTTCCGGGATCTTCTCGTTTATATTCAGCTCTCCCAAAAGTTCGACAAGCGATGGATCTTCCTGTATTGGCACTTGGTTTTCTTTTGCTTTTTCAATGATTGTTTCGGCAATTAGTCCCTTCCCAGCTGCTGTAACTCTGGGTGCATAATCTGAGTCGTGATCATAGCGCAATGCAGCAGCTTTTTTCCGTTTTGTCTTCATATGCAAAAAATCCACTCCTTGTCCCGAATAAAAAGTACGATCTGTTAGCTTTTCCATTTGGCTTAACGGCTTAACCAGTACGATTAAAAAATGGTAATCAAGCATTCCAAGTCCATCTCTCAACAATGGTTGTTGCGCCATTGCTTTGTCTTTCAATGGGTCATGATCCCCCTGAGGAAAGGGTATTCTTGCCAAAGGAAGATAAAACAAGATCCAACAGCGGACAAAAAACGACATATCTCACAAGAATGAGGTACCAATGCCTGACCAGCACAAAAACTACTCGTGCATTTTCCAGTAATCCCGGTCAAATATACACATAACTGCCGCATCATGATAAGTTCCGTTCACAAAAAACATCTCCTGTGTAACACCTTCCATTTGAAATCCAGCTTTTTCGTAAATATGTATCGCCTTTTCATTCGTCGTGTCCACATACAAGTACAGTTTATTCAAATTGATTACGGAAAAAGCATAGTCCATAGCCAGTCTTGTTGCCGTATAGGCATAACCCTTACCTTGGAAATCCGGGTGAATGATAATGGTGAATTCGGCATTCCGATGACGTGGATCAATGCTGACCAGTTCAACAAATCCAACTTTTTCGTCTATGTTCATTAAAATAAATTGCCGGTGCCTCTGATTGTCCATGTTTTTATCAAAAGAGTCTTCCCGGTGGGCAAAGGACAAATACGGCTCCTCGAACCAGTAGCTTATGATTTCCGGATTGTTATATAACGCATGAATAAACTCCAAATCTGTTTTTTCCAAAGTTCTTAAAGTTAGATTTTCATTCATTTTAACCATTCTCCATTCTTTTCTTATCGCCTCGGCAAACAAAGGCAAACACTTCGGCAACCGCCTGAAACAATTCTTCCGGAATTGTTTCATTAATATTAAGCTCAGTTAAAAGTACACAAATGATGCATCTTCCTGTAACCTGGACATCATTTTCTTGTCCCTTTTAATAATCTCTTCTGCTATCATGCTTTTCCGAGACTGCACTATTGGTGCCTCACTTGCGCCATGATCATAGCGTAATGCAGCAGTTTTTGCCGTTTATTCATATGCGAAAATCCACTCCTTGTGTGGAATAAAAACTACTATTTGCTTTCGCTTTTTCCTTTTGACTTAACGGTTTTACCGACACTGTCGACAAATGGTAGTCAAGCTTTTCAAGACCCGCTTTTAACATTGGTTTAAGTGCATTCGTTTGGGCATTCAATGCACTGTGATCATTATAAATCGTTATCGCAACCGACCGTTTTTGCACATTCATATCAATAACTGTTTCGTTTAAATGAGCTAAATCCAAATAAAACAATACCCGACAATAATCAGCACTAATTTCTCCTGTCTCGGTCTTTTTCCCTGCAAATTCAAGCTGCAAATCTTGATTTAGTCCGAGCTTTTCACCAGGCAGTAATAAGCTTGCCTGAATGAAATTGGCCGATTCGTGTACCGAGTTAAGCTGTAAACCATTAATAAAATGCAGTAATTGTTGGGCCCGTTCATGGGTTATCCCATCACTGTTGTGCAACAGTTGCAGCAGCATTGCTTTTACTGTCATAGTCTGATCTTTCGTTACAAGCTGGTTTTCATAATCCAACCCTGTGAATTGCAAAACTTGTCTAATTTGAGTTAAAAACTGCTCTCTTGGATTTGATAATGTAACGTACCTATTCCGTATCATATTCGTTAGCAGCAGTTCCAGCTTTGGATCGAGTTGATCCGTGGACGCCGCAGTTAAAAAGCTTAAAAAGGTTCGTAATGATTCCGGATTATTTTGTACGGGTTGCTTTATATGCCGTGCTTGTTTATCTGTAAGCGATGGCAATACTATTTCATTAATTTCTTGTTTTAGTACAGTAAATTCATTTTGTGTTAAAGGCTTATTTTTCTGCAATGCTTGATGGATAGCATCTGTCCATTTTTGCAGGAACGGTTGCACAACCTTTCCAAATCGTCTGCTGTTGGATTGCTCCAGCATTCTTAAAATGGAGCCATCATCCAAATGAAACGGTAAGGAAAGCCCCTTGCCATTATTATATTGTTTCTCAAACCCCGTCCATTCGGCCTTCCACGTTGCAAAATTAACGGTTGTATCCAGAAATCCAGCAGCTTTTGCGAATTGAAAAAATGTCGGGCTATTACGGTTTACCTCTGTAATGATGTGTTTCACTAAAACATTTTGTCTATTTGTTCCATCTGTTAGGGCAGTAAGGCGTTCTATTAAAGAAAGTTGTTGCAGTGCCATATTTGTATCTTGTTTAAGCTGTAACAGTAGTGCGTTTATTCGTTCTGAAAATCCGCTCGTACTTTTCGTGTACAACGCCTGAAAAATTGAATCCGTCAATGGTAATTTTGTCGCAATTATTTCCTTTATTACTTGCCTTGCCTGGATTTTATTTTCTGTATTATCTATTAGTTGAAATGCTTTGGTTATCTGTTCTTTATCAAACGGGATTTTCTCCGTCATCAGAATCTGTATTAATGCTTTATTTTGTTTCGTCGCTTTTAGGCCTAATTGCTTCAAGAGATTCATGACATTATCCGTCATATTGCTTTTGACCTTGTCACCAAGCACCTTCAGGCGAATGATATCGTCCGTAGCTTGTACTTGAAAATGATAGGTTTCCCCTATGGTTAATGAAGCTTCTAATTGAGCAATCATTTTTTGTGTTCCAATTTGAATTTGTGCTTTATTGTTTGGATATAGATGTAAAACTTTTCCTTGGATAATCTGCCCTTGCCTTAATACTTGTTTCGTATGATGTACATCGGATTTGGCGGGAGATGTGATGTGCTGAATGCTCAAGTAGAATCACCTCATTTTCCTAATGTTTACTTTGCTGCATTGCTAACCGGGGCATACGATTTCCGATGATAGGGTGAAATACCATACTGCAAAAGCATATCTAAATGATGCTTCGTTCCATACCCCATATTCGAGGCAAAATCGTAGTACGGAAATTCGGTATGTATTTTTTTCATGATCTGATCACGCGTAACCTTTGCTAAGATACTAGCGGCTGCAATCGAGATACTCTTTTGATCCCCCTTGACAATTGCTTCCGAGGAGCAAGGAAGATCAGCTAAACGAACGGCGTCAATTAATATATGATCTGGTATTGGATCTAACTGATTGACTGCCTCGTACATTGCTAATTTGGTTGCTTCAAATATATTAATCTCGTCTATTTTTTGATTGCTAATGACGGAAATACCATAACTTACTGCCTGCTTTTTGATGATGTCAAAAAACTGATTACGGGTTGCTTCATTTAATTGTTTGGAATCATTTAAACCGAGCAAAGTAAAATCCCGTGGTAAAATAACGGCAGCTGCCACTACCGGACCTGCTAGCGGACCTCTTCCTGCCTCATCCATTCCGGCAATATAAGTACAGCCATTATCATAAATTCTGTTCTCATACAGACACATTTCCGCAAACTTCTTCTCAAGATCCTGATCTTTCTGTTTTTGGCGATCATAGCGTTCCACTAATTGCTGGACACCTTTTCGTTCATCCAGACGCAATTCTGCGATAAGTTCTTCATTGATCTGATTTGCTGCAAATAATTGCTTTAATAGAGCAATTGATTTTCTGTTCATCTGTACACCTCTATCTTTATATCGGCTAAAACCGCATTACTTTGAGTAATAAAAAATAGGCATCCACCCGGAGATGTATGCCAAATCCATCAATCTTCAACTGACTCCAATGTTATTCTGCCCAGTTTGCCTGTCCGAAGATCGCGTATGACGACATCGGCAACCTTATCAAAATTAACATTGCCACCGCTTTCCAGACAGCCTCGTTGTTTACCAATTATCTCAAAAATTTCCCACATATCCTCCATATCAGGAGCAATTTGATATCTTTCTTCAAGCAAATCGGGATAATGCTGCTGCATGTACGTGATTACGAAAGCCGTTATATCCTGCATGGATAGCAGCTGGTCTTTTATCGTGCCTAATGCAGCAAGTCGATATCCAACAAGCTCATCTTCAAATTTCGGCCACAATATTCCCGGTGTGTCGAGCAATTCAAAATCTTTCTTTACCTTGATCCATAATTGCTGTTTGGTCACCCCAGGGCGATCTCCTGTTTTGGCGATTTTTTTGTTGGCAAGGCGATTAATTAATGTTGATTTACCGACATTCGGAACCCCGACAATCATGGCCCTTGCTGGACGGGGCTGTATTCCCTTGGCCTTCAGTTTTTCCATTTTTTCCTGGCCAAGCTCTTTAGCATTTTGGATGACGTGTTTTATATCTGCTTTATCATTTACATCGATCGCTACTGCTTTTGTACCTCTTTCATTAAAATAATCGACCCATTTTGTTGTTTCCCGCTGATCAGCCAAGTCTTTTTTCATCAAAACAATCATTTTTGACTTATTCTGTAAAGCCTGCTGCAGCATTGGGTTTTGCGATGATAATGGGGCGCGTGCATCAACTAATTCCATTACAAAATCAACTAGCTTTAACTTTTCCTCGACTTCACGTCGTGCTTTAGCCATGTGGCCTGGAAACCATTGTATCGGCATACCTTTTCACCCTATTCTTTTAATAACCGGAAACGATCGAATGGCCAGTAGACCAAACTGGTTTTTCCAACGATCTGATCCTCAGAGATCAATCCTAGTATACGGCTGTCTGTTGAGTTATCACGATTGTCACCGAGAACCAATACGTATCCATCAGGTATGGTTGTATCATTACCAGGTAAATCCTCTAACCGAAAATCATCCGTTAACACTTCCTGCGGTTCTAAATTTTCTTTCTGTTCCTCCAAGAAGGGTTCATCGACCGGTTCGCCATCAATATATAATACTTCATCTTTGACCGCAACATGCTCACCCGGCAGGCCAATTACGCGTTTGATAAAATCCTTCTTGTCCGTTGCATGAAAAACAACGATATCAAAGCGATCTGGTTCGCTAATGTTGTATACAAATTTGTTCACAATCATTTGATCCCCATTGTGCAATGTCGGTTGCATCGATGGACCGTCTACAACTATCGGGGCAAAAAAGAACGTCCGGACAATCAGAGCAAGTCCTAATGCAATCAACAGTGCCTTTAACCAGTCAAACCACTCATTTTTCTTCCGTTTGGCCATTACTTCCACTTCCCTCTACCAACTGCAATATGTATAGTGTAAACACTGGACTATTTTCCTATTCGAAAGAGAAAAAGAGCTTGCAACAGTGCCAAGCTCCTTCCTTTCTTTCTTAATTCATTCAACTTTCTACTGGCAGCAAAAGCCACGTCCAGTTCCAGCGCCCAGGGGCTAGTGGACTTCCTTCACCTCCGTACGATAAGTCAACATCGGTTCGCTTCCAGCTCACCGTGTTTCCTTTATCTCCTACGGTTCAGTCCAGTCCATACGCCCCTAACCGGGCACTTCCACTTTTGAATTTATCGACGTTCTTTAATTCGTGCTGCTTTACCGCGTAGATTACGAAGATAGTATAGTTTAGCACGACGTACGATACCACGACGGGAAACTTCGATTTTCGCAATTCGAGGTGAATGCACTGGGAATGTACGTTCAACACCTACACCATAAGAGATTTTTCTTACTGTAAACGTTTCGCTGATTCCACCGTTTTGACGCTTAATAACGACGCCTTCAAACACCTGAATACGTTCGCGCGTTCCTTCAACAACTTTAACGTGAACTTTTACAGTGTCACCCGCGCGGAAATCAGGATGATCTGTGCGAAGCTGATCTTTTGTGATGTCTTCGATTAATTTTTGCATCCTACTTCACTCCTTCCAAACCAATGCTCATATCTCACCAGGTGACAGCGGAACATCGTTTATAGCCCTTAAGCCGTACACTTAAGCACAACAATTAATATACCATAACAGTGAAGTGAGTTCAACTGTTTTCCGGTTAAATTCAATACTTTACGATGCATTTACCATTTTTTCTTTCTGTCATTGTTTCCATGAATTTTGTGATGGATATACTCCCGGTTATTCAATTGATACACATTTGCGGCACCAATAGCAACTACCATGAAAATAAACCCAACGATCATGCCAAATGTGAAGTAACCTAATAGGAAGCTTACGATAATAGTTATTAAAAGAACGGCTAAAAGATATAATAAAAATTTTTTCAAAGAACCTTCCTCCCCAAATCCAAGTTGCCTGCATTCAAAATTTAGGATTTATTATAGCTATTCATTCTTCCAATAATATCGCGATTCCTAACATAATATCCAAGCTGATAAAATCATTGTCTATCTTCTATCATACTTATTCTGAATTTCATCCAACAAGATCAAATCTTTTTCCGATAAATTCTCCCGCTCAATCAAATCTCTCCGCCGTTCATATGTCCGTCGTAACGATTCCTTCCTGCGCCATTGTGCAATTTTCCCATGATCACCGGAGAGCAAGATGTCTGGAACCTTCATGCCGCGGAAATCTGCTGGACGGGTATAATGCGGGTGCTCCAGTAATCCGGTTGAAAAGGAATCCTCTGGAGCTGATTCCTTGTTACCCAGCACATCCGGCAGCAGCCTGACAACACTATCAATAACTACCATTGCCCCAAGTTCCCCACCGGTTAGGACATAATCACCAATCGAAATTTCATCTGTTACAAGATGGTCCCTTATTCGTTCATCATAGCCTTCATAATGGCCACAAATGAAAACTAGATGTTCCTCCTTAGCCAATTCTTCCGCTTTCTTCTGATTATATGGCTCTCCCTGTGGACACATGAGGATAATTCGAGGTTTTGACTTGTCCTTCGTAACAGCCGAAACAGCATCAAATATCGGCTGCGGAGCCAAAACCATTCCTGCTCCGCCGCCATATGGGTAGTCATCTACTTTGCTATGCTTATTTTCCGTGTAGTCGCGAAAATTGATCAGATTGTAGCTGAACTTATTTTTTTCCTGGGCTTTTTGCAAAATGGAAGCATTAAAGACACCAGAAACCATCTCAGGAAAAAGCGTCAATACGTCGATATGCATCAGTCAAGCAGTCCTTCCATTGGCTCGATGATAACTTTCTTATTCGTGATATCCACTTCTTTTACAACATCCTCGATATACGGTATAAGCAGATCTTTCCCGGTTGACTGTTTCACGATCCAGACATCATTCGCCCCGGGTGCCAGAATCTCGCTTATCTTTCCAATTTTTTCCTCGTCATTGGTATACACATCACAGCCGATAATTTCATGGTAATAGTATTCATCTTCTTCCAGCTCCGTCAACTGTTCTTCAGAAATTTTTAATTGTGCACCTTTAAATTGCTCAACGTCGTTTATGTTATCATAATCCTGGAAGTGAACAAGGTCAAAACCTTGATGCATTCGATGGCCATCAATAATTAATGGAAAGGGTTCTTCTCTCTCTTTTACAACGTATAACGTTTCACCAATTGCAAAACGTTCTGCAAAGTCGCTGATTCGGAGTACCTTCACCTCACCGCGGATTCCATGTGTATTTACAATTTTTCCAACGTTGTACATGTTTTCTGTCATACTTTTCACCTGCTATTCATCAATCCGGATGACAACATCATCTTTAATGACAATTGCCCTATCTTCCATAATCTCATTCCAATGCGTTCCAACATCTACCTCAACAAGAGCTTCAACTTCCTTTTCAACGATTTCACTGCCGATTTCCAGCATGTCCAGCTGCTCCATTTTAAAATCAAGCAGCTTCATTTTCTCTTTCCGATTTTTAATTTCCTGCTGAAAACGGCTGGTCACTTCTTGTTTAGATACCCCTGTCTTGTTTTGCAATTTACGTTGTTCAAACAACAGTTGTTGACACTCTTGTTCAAGTCGCATTTTATGGTGATGAAAATTCATTTGCAATTTTTCCTTGCTCTTCTCTGTGACAATTTGTTTGATTAATACCTTTTTGATTATTTTCATACCTGTTCCTCGCTCTCATAAAACGATCTAAAACAGTCATGTGTAAAAAGGGAAAGGTATTCCCTCTCCCTTTACATAATATCCAAATAAATTCGTTTGTTTGTATCCTTTTGCGCTGCATATACAACGGTACGGATTGCTTTTGCAATACGTCCGTTTTTACCGATTACCTTCCCGACGTCCTCCTGATTTACGGTTAGATGGTAAACAATCTTCGTTTCTTCTTCTGTCTCCGTTACAGCAACATCGTCGGGATGATCGACAAGTGGGGTTACAATTGATTCGATTAGGGCTTTCATGATATCACACTACCTTACTATTGGTTTTTTTGGTCGTGGAATTTCTTCATGATGCCTTGTTTTGAAAAAAGGTTACGCACTGTATCACTAGGTTTTGCACCGTTTGTCATCCAGCTAAGCGCTTTTTCCTCATCAATCTTAACTTCAACCGGGTTAGCTACCGGATTATATGTTCCGATCTGTTCGATTTGACGTCCGTCACGAGGAGAACGCGAATCAGCTACCACAATGCGGTAAAAAGGATTTCGTTTTGATCCCATACGTTTCAAGCGAATTTTAACAGCCATGTTTTGCACCTCCAATTAAATGTTTATCACAAGTTTAGATTCTATCAGAAACTGGTTTGTCTGTAAAGTGTTTTTCCATTACAACACAAATATACGCTAAAGGCCGGGGTTATTTCGTCAGCGGAAAGAGCCACGTCCAGCTCTCTCGCCCAGCGGCTAACCGGGCGCTTCCGCTTTTGTGCTTACATAAAAGGAAACTTCATTCCCTTGCCTTTTTTCCCTTTTTGCATGTTGGTCATCTGCTTCATCATTTTCTTCATTTCACTAAATTGTTTAAGCAGACGGTTGACCTGTGATACCGTTGTGCCAGAACCCTTGGCAATCCGTTTTTTACGACTTGCATTCATAATTTCAGGTTCCTGCCGCTCCTTTTTCGTCATGGATTGAATGATTGCTTCAACCTTCGTCAGCTGGCTTTCATCAATCTGGGCATTTTTCAGCCCTTTCATTTTTCCTGCGCCGGGCATCATGGACAAAAGGTCTTCTAGTGGCCCCATTTTCTTTACTTGTCCCATTTGTTCCAAAAAGTCATCAAAGGTAAAGGACATGGAACGCATTTTTTCTTCTAATGCTTTTGCCTGCTTTTCATCGACAGTTGTTTGTGCTTTTTCGATTAAGGTTAAGACGTCACCCATACCAAGAATTCGAGACGCCATTCGTTCTGGATGGAAGGCTTCTAGTTGATCGAGCTTTTCGCCCATTCCGGCAAACTTAATCGGCTTATCGGTTACAGCCTTAATCGACAAAGCAGCACCACCGCGGGTATCGCCATCGAGCTTTGTCAGTACTACACCGGAAATATCCAGTTGTTCATTAAAGCTTTCCGCAACATTTACCGCATCTTGTCCGGTCATCGCATCCACAACAAGGAAAATCTCATCTGGCCGGACTGTTGTTTTTATTTGCTGCAATTCATTCATCAGTTCATGGTCTACGTGCAAACGTCCGGCTGTATCAATGATGACATAATCGTTATGTTCTTCTTTTGCCTGTTCAATCGCTTTCCCGGCAATGTCAACCGGATTTGCATCTGTCCCCATTGAAAATACCGGCATGTTTAATTGAGTTCCTAACGTTTCCAGCTGTTTGATTGCCGCCGGCCGATAAACGTCACAAGCCACTAAAAGCGGATTGCGATTATGTTTCTTTCGCAGTAAATTAGCAAGCTTTCCAGTCGTTGTTGTTTTACCAGCACCTTGCAGACCAACCATCATAATAACAGTTGGGGATTTATCAGCAACCGCGATCTTGCTTTGTTCACCGCCCATCAAATCGGTCAATTCTTCTTTTACGACTTTAATGACCTGCTGGCCGGGTGTCAGGCTTTCCATCACTTCCTGACCTACCGCACGTTCCTTAATCCGCTTGATTAAATCCTTTACTACCTTAAAGTTTACATCGGCCTCAAGTAATGCGAGACGAACTTCACGTGTCATTTCTTTAACGTCTTGTTCACTCACCTTACCCTTACCTGTTATTTTTTTAATTGTACTTTGTAAACGGTCGGAAAGTCCTTCAAACGCCATAGAAGGTGTCCCCCTAATCTAATTCTTTTAATTGTTCGATCATCGTTAAAATTGCGTTGCTTGTTTTAGTAGCTTCTGCTGCTTGCTCCAATTTTTCCAGGAGAGCAGCACGTTTCTGGAATTTCTCGTATAAATGCAGTTTTTTTTCATAGGTTTCAAGCATCATTTCAGTACGTTTAATATTATCATAAACAGCCTGTCTCGATACTTGCGATAATTCCGATATCTCACCGAGCGAATAATCCTCCAGATAGTACATTTCCATATAGCTCCGCTGCTTAGGGGTTAATAGTGCTTGATAAAAATCAAATAAATAATTGACTCGTGTCGTCTTTTCCAGCAATCCGAACACCCCTTGTTAAGTGGAATCCCTTTACAAATTTATACTACCATTATTCGCTGTCCTCTTCAAGCAGATCAGCAAATAAACCATAGACAAACGCATTGGCATCAAATACTTGCAGATCATTCACCTGTTCGCCGAGCCCGACAAATTTCACTGGAATATGAAGTTCATTGCGGATTGCCAGCACAATGCCGCCTTTGGCCGTACCATCTAGCTTCGTTAACACAATTCCGGAAACGTTTGTTGCTTCGGAAAACGTTTTAGCCTGACTCATGGCATTTTGACCTGTAGTTGCATCTAACACAAGTAATACTTCGTGTGGTGCACCAGGAATTTCCTTTTCGATAACCCGCTTCACCTTGGCAAGCTCATTCATTAGATTGACTTTATTTTGCAGCCTGCCAGCTGTGTCACAGATCAATACATCCGCACCCCGGGACTTTGCCGCCTTTATTCCATCAAAAATCACGGCTGCCGGATCACTGCCAGCGTTTTGTTTAATGACATCAACGCCAGCACGTTCACCCCATACCTCCAGCTGTTCAATAGCACCGGCCCGGAATGTGTCACCCGCTGCTAAAATTACTTTGTTACCCTCCTGTTTTAACTGATGGGCGAGTTTTCCAATTGATGTAGTTTTACCAACACCATTTACACCGACAACCAATATAACGGTTAATTCATTTTCCTGGAGATTCAATACCTCGATTTCCTCATCGTCGTCACCGTAATAGATTTCGACCAGTTTTTCGGAAATAACTTCTTTTACTTCCTTCGTATCTTTAATATTTCGGCGTTTCACTTCCATTTTCAGTTCGTCAATCAAATCCATTACTGCTGTCACACCAACATCAGCTGAAATTAAAACCTCCTCCAGCTCTTCAAAAAAATCCTCATCGACTTTGCGGTAGCGAGCAATCAAATCATTGATTTTTCCCGAAAAAGAATTACGTGTTTTCTTCATCCCTTCTTTATATTTCGCTGACACTTCCTCGGAATCTTTTTGTTGAAATTTATTTTTCAGTTTATCCATGAAACCCATATTATCCACTTCCTTTTTTACTGGAATAGCGTATATAAACTAAGGAGCCATATTCATTATCAGGATAGGCCGCGTTGCGCCAAGCGGCTAACCGGGGCGCTTCCGTTTTTCCTTCTTATGACGTCATTAATTCCTGTGTGTCCTCCAGGCGAACAGAGACCAACCGTGAAACACCAGATTCCTGCATGGTCACCCCATACAATACATCTGCCTCTTCCATTGTACCTTTACGGTGGGTAATCACAATAAATTGTGTTTCTTTACTGTACATTTTTACATATTTGGCAAAGCGGACTACATTTGCCTCATCTAGTGCCGCTTCGACTTCATCAAGCACACAAAATGGCACCGGTCGTACGCGTAAAATGGCGAATAATAACGCAATCGCCGTTAACGCGCGTTCTCCACCGGATAGCAACCCTAGGTGCTGCAGTTTTTTACCTGGTGGTTCAGCAATAATATCAACACCAGTATCCAGCAGATTTTTCGGATCGGTTAATTTTAGTTCAGCACGTCCACCGCCAAATAGTTCCTTAAAGACAATTGTAAATTCTTCTTTTATTTGTGAAAAGGTTGATGAGAAGCGATTTTCCATCTCTTCATCCATCTCGGCAATAACGTTATGCAATGTTTGTTTCGCTTCTACCAGGTCAGTTTGCTGTTCCGATAAAAAAGCATAACGCTCAGAGACACGCTCATATTCTTCAATTGCACCTAGATTAACGGTACCCAGCCGCTCGATCGATTGTTTCAGCGCTTCGACATTTCGCTTCACAGCTTCTGTATCTGGGGCTTTCTCATACGTCTGTTTCGCTCGCTCGTAAGTCAGCGTATAATCGGTTTGCAGTTTTGTAAGCCTATTTTCCAGATCAACATCCAGCCGGTTTGCTTTTACCTCTTTAGTTTGAATTACCTCTACCAATGCCTGATGCTGTTTATTTTCTTCCTTCAGTTCCCGTTCTTGATCTTGAACAAGTTGTGTCCGCTTTGAACGGTCGGCACGCATTTCCTGAATCTTATTCGTAATTTGTTCCTTTTCGCCCTGTTTAACCTGAATATGTTCGTCAATTTCTTCTTCTGTTACATCATTTTCCTTGAGATCAATTAATTCCGTCAATTTCATTGTTAAAAGTTTATGTTGCTCTTCTAGTTCTGTCAATTGCTGCTGTCGTTCAGCAGTTTTTTCGCGCTGACTTTTCAGGCGTTCCTCTTGCTCCGCAAGCATTACCTGATATGCGTGATAATCCTGCTGCAACTGTTCCTGATTTTCCTTAAACAGTAAATCCCGTTCGGTTAAGTCAGCAATTTTCTGCTGAACTGCTGTCAATTGGTCGTTAAGTTCATTCAGCTCATTAGACAATTGTATCGCCCGTTGCTTAAGCTGCTCTAAATCCGCATCAAATTGCTGCTTATCCTGGTCATACATGGTTAAATTTTCATTTAATGATGCTTGCTTTAGTTCGATTTCTTTTAATTTTGACTGCATTTGCTGAAATGCATTCTGTTCCTCTACTAAATTCTCTTGCTGGGATTCCAGTTCTACTTCCTTTTGTTCGATTGTGTGCTTCTCTTCGTTTACACCTTGTTCAAACGAAATGGCCCGCTCCTGAAAATCAGCAAGTTTCGCGGTTATCTCCTGCAAGTCCTTATCCCGGGTAAACAACGACTGATTCGTTTTCTTTTTCGCCCCGCCTGACATGGAACCGCCAGGATTAACGACATCCCCATCCAGTGTTACCACCCTAACCTTCCGGGCAGCCATTTTGGCAATGTCATTTGCATCCTTTAATGTTTTGGCAACAATTGTCTGCCCCATTAAATGATTGATTGCTTTTTGGTACTTTTCGTTACAGGTAACTAAATCAGCAGCAATTCCTACGTATCCTTGATGACTTTCCGCTTTAGCCAAAATATCCCTTGTGACATATCTTGGCTGAATGGAAGCCAGCGGCAAAAAGGTGGCACGACCGCTATTTGTCTGTTTTAGCCAGGCAATCGCCTTCCTTGCTGCAGCATCATCCGCTACGACAATATGCTGCGCCTGACCGCCCAGAGCTGTCTCAATAGCGGTTATGTATTGTTTTGGTACATCAACCAGTTCAATTACTGCCCCATCAATTCTCTCAAGCTTTTGTTCCTCCCGTGCTTTTAAGACGGCTTTCACACCATAAAAAAAGCCTTGAAAATCCTCTTTCATTTCTTCGAGCATTTCCTTTTTTGATTTCAGTTTTTCGATATATTGATAACCTTGATAAAGCTTGGTTTGGGATTCTTGAAAATCGGTGCGATGCTGCTCCAGTTCCGTTTTCAACTGTTTAATGGACGCTTCTTTTTCCTGATAACGTTGCTGCTGCTTGGCAAGGGATTGATTTATTTGCGTCTGTTGTTCATCCAAATTTTCCCTGGCTGCTAAAAGATCACTAAACTTTTCTGCCTGTCGATCTTTTTTTACAGTGATTTGCTCAAGCTGCTGCTCGATCGAATGCTTTTCATTCCGTTTAGCTGCCTGGTCGTTCAAATACTCAATATAGTCCGCTTTTAATTCTTCAATTTGCTCGCTAATATTTTCTTTATCCATTGTCAGTTTTTTTTCCAGCTGTTCGGCCTTTTGTTTCGTTTCCCGACGCTGTTCCGTCAGCTCATGCAGTTGCTTTTTTTCCGTGGCTAACTCCTGTTCTAACTGTTCTATACGTGCCGTTGCTTCCTGTTGCTGTGATTCTAATTCAGCCTTGTTTTCGGAAAAATGCTTGGTCCGTTCATTTAACACTTGCTTTTTCCCTGCAAATTGTTCCAGTTCCTGGGTAATCGATAACAGGGATGATTGAAACAATTCAATTCGTTCATCGAGATCCTGAATAAATTGCCTTTCTTCTTCCACCTTTGCTTCCTTCTGCTGGATTGTCGTTTTCAGTTCAATTTCCCACATTTTTTCCGTTTCAATTTCAGCCAGCAATGTTTTCCATTCCCCATGGAGCTGTTCAATTTCCGCAATTAACAGCGAAATTTCCTGTTCTTTTAATTGTTCCTTCTGTTTCAGATATTCCTGCGCAGTTTCAGCTTGCTGCTGTAGTGGATCAATCTGTGATTCAATTTCATGAATAATATCTTCTACCCGATTTAAATTTTCCTGTGTTTCCGCTAATTTATATTCCGCTTTCTTTTTCCGCTGCTTATATTTTAAAACTCCTGCTGCCTCTTCAAAGATAGTCCGGCGTTCTTCCGCTTTCGAGCTTAAAATTTCTTCCACTTTCCCCTGACTAATAATCGAAAAAGCTTCTCGTCCAAGCCCAGAATCCATAAATAAATCAACAATATCTTTTAAACGGCAGGATTGTTTATTAATATAAAATTCACTGTCTCCTGAACGATAAACACGGCGCATTACACTAACCTCTTCATAATCAAGCGGCAATGTTTGATCCGTGTTATCCAATACTAATGTAACCTCTGCGACATTTAACGGTTTTCTTGTGTCACTCCCCTGAAAAATGATATCTTCCATTTTAGAGCCGCGTAATGATTTGGCCGATTGTTCCCCAAGAACCCAGCGCAGTGCATCGGTAATATTACTTTTGCCGCTTCCATTCGGTCCAACCACTGCCGTAACACCAGGAACAAAGTCAACATTAATCCGCTCCGCAAATGATTTAAAGCCAACACTTTCCAACCGTTTTAAATACATAACCATTCTCCTATCTTGCGGAAGCCGGAAGTAAGAGTCAGATTAACAGCGATCAGCAATATCGCTATTTTTTATATCTTAACCTCTTTAAACTTCGACTTCTCACCGTGCACCAAACAAAATTGTCTTTGGCTTTTTACCGCATTTATTTTATCATAAAGGGAGGAACAAAAGAAGAGCAAGACTGCTTTCCTACATATTTGGCATTATTTTTTACTATATTTTATGAAATGGGGGTGTTCATGTGGGTTTGGAAAATCCAACTGCAGAAAATTTAAAAGTAATCCTGGACGAATTGGCTGAAATGCTTGGTGTGGTGAACCGTTCCATAATGGATCCCGAAGATTATGATTTGGATAAATTCGAGGACTTGAAATTCATGTATGATATGGTTAAACAAAAAGGGCGGTTAAGTGCATCGGAAACGCAGGCTTTTATTGATGAATTGCGGGCTGTTCGGAAAGGGTGAACAAATGAGAATGTAATGTAAAAGAAGACTGGAATTTGTTTCTATTAGACTCATAAATAATTAGCAGTGCATCACTTGCATGAATAAGTGATGCTTTTTTATGTCTTTCATAAGATTATTCCTAATGACTACCTCCGCTAATTATATTCTAATATGGATAAAATTTGTCAAAACGGATAAACCTAAGTTTATCCTATATGAGGAGGATAATTATCATGAAACCAGAAATTAAATCAAACAGCACATATGAAAATTTAACATCAACGGAAATGGGTAAATTGTGGGTAGTTTATCAAGGAAATACCATGGCCAAGTGTGTTCTTCGTTATTATCTTCAACATGTTGAGGATAAGGATATCGAAAAGGTGATAGAAAACGCACTGAACCTGAGTGAGACGCTGCTTGAAAAGGTTGCAGCAATATTTACTCGAGCAAACTTCCCTGTACCAATTGGTCTAACAGAAGACGACGTGAATTTGGATGCTCCCAGGCTTTTTTCCGACGAATTTTATCTGCATTATTTAAAATATACGAGTAAATCCGGTATGAGCATTTATGCGATTGCTATACCTATTATGATAAGAAACGATATTAGAGAATTCTTTATTAATGCCTTTGATTCCACCGCAGACCTTATAAAAGAGGTTAATGATGTACTATTAAAGAAAGGCTTTTTACCAATTCCTCCATCAATCCCTGTTCCAGACCAGATTGATTTTATCAAAAAACAAGATTATTTAAATGGCTTTTTTGGAAATGTTCGTTCACTTCATGCTCTGGAAATCGCCCATCTTTACGATAACATTGAAAATAATATAGCTAGCAAGGCACTATTAATCGGATTTAGTCAAGTTGCCAAAGATGAACAAGTTAAGAAATTCCTTTTAAGAGGTAAGGAGCTTTCCAACAGACATATAGAAACCTCTGCGCAGCAGCTGCACAAGAATAATTTGCCATCTCCGACATTACTCGATGACCTTGTAAGTACTACTACTGTCGCGCCTTTTTCAGATAAATTAATGATTACGCATAAAATAGACATGTTTTCCATGAAAATCAGATCCTATGCTAATGCAGCATCACTCAACGGAAGACGTGATATTGGCGGAATGTATGCGAAGTTTTTAAAGGATGTCGCACTATATGTTGAGGATGGTGCTAATATTGCGATTGACAATGGCTGGATGGAACAACCACCAAAGGCAGCTGATCGAAATGATTTGGCGAAAAAGCGAGACTAAAAAGGGACAGGTTCCATGTCCCAATTTTTTTGAACTATCATAAGGACCATAATAGTAAGTGCTATCCTATCGCGATGGCTACTTGCTTCCAATATATATTTTATCCTGCCCTCTTCATCCTATTTCCATGATCCGTATGAGCAGAAGAACCAGCCAATTAAGCAAACTATGGCATCCAAATGTTGGTGACCTAGGATAAGGAAAGGGACAAGATTACGCTGTTTAAGCGTTATAAGTACGTTTCATATCATTTTTAACTAGTAGTAACACACTAACACGTAAGTCCCTTTCAAATCTGTATTTATTCGTCTAACGGATTAATAATAGCCAATACCTGATGATCCTCCCATCTCCCATTGATCTTCACATTCTTTTTCGCAATTCCTTCTTTGTGAAAACCCGATTTCTCCAGTACCCGGATAGACCCAATGTTATGTGGCATCACTCCAGCCTCAATTCGATGCAGCTTAAGCGTAGCAAACGCATAGTTCACAAGTAATTGCACAGCTTCTGTGGTATAACCTTTACCATTATGTGCTTGATCTAAAAAGTAGCCGATAAATGCAGCTTGTACTGAGCCGCGCGTCACTTGGAAAAGATTGATTGTTCCAACTAACCGATTATCATCATTTTTAAAAATCCCAAAATTATAATCACTATCTTGATCTCTATTCTCCTTATACGCTTGTATTCGTTTGACTTGTGCTTCAATTGTGTAAAAATCACTGTCCCGTTCCGTTGAAAATTTCTCGAAAAATGTTCTGTTGTCTAGTTGTAATTGAAGTAATGATTCCGCATCCTCTGTGACCAATTCTTTTAGATAAATATGATTTCCTTTGATAATAATCCCTCCGGTAAATTCTTACATACTTATAAATTCGTTAAACTACTTTCAATTCCTTTAAAAACACTATTTTTTATCTGAGAATTGTATCCGGTTAAAGACATCCTCAATTAAAAAAAGCGCATCCTTTACTCCACAATCACGCCCGATCGTATTAGAAGATTGATCTGCAAAATTGGTGTTAGATTTATGAAAGATGGATATTAATGGACTCAGACGATTATTGAAAATAAGGAAGAATCTAGAAAGCGTCTCCCGATCATTCGAGAGACGTTTCTTTTTTTATTCACAATTTTATTGTACGTATTACATAATAGTCTAAATAGATGATGACAAAGGCTACCACGCTCGTCAGAATTGGAACAATAATACTAGCATCTATTAGATCTGAGATAAAATTGATAGTAAAATTTAAGATAATACTACTGTGCAATTTAGAAGCAGCTAATAAAAGTCCCTTTGCTACCTCATAAATCTTTTAGCTTAGAACCTGTCCCTTAGCTTCTTTATCTGCTTTTTCTCATACAGTTTCATTTTTTTGCTGCCTCTAAAAAGCCGCATAAAAAGGCTTTTCGCTCCACTTCTAAAAGGTTTCTGTTACCCGTTTATAGATTTTATTGCCATTTCTTTATCAATTGATTCGCATCCGACTTCAGGGCGTTATAAGCTTTCTGGGATATCAAATCCGCTTTTTTCTGATGATTAAGCAGAAGTATAAATCCTTTCATGTGCTTGACAACCTTTTCCGCTGATCCTTGTTCTTCAAATTGGCTAACGGCGGACAGGTGAACCTTTAAGGCACGGGCGGCACCGTGGTTGGTAAATTCTCCTTCTGCTTCAAACCGTTCAACAAGCGTCTTCATATCAGCTGCACTGGTTAATTGCTGTGGATTGAATTTTACCCACTCCGCTATATCCCGAATAACATATTCAGGAATGTTCTCCGGGATAAAATATTCTTCCGGGGCGCTCATTCCCTCTTCACCTTCCGTAAAAAAGTGGTTGAGCTTTGGATAAAGCCGATATTCTACATTGTTGCGATGGGAGAGTTCTTTTTTCCAAATGGGAATTTCCATGTCTGCTTGTACCTGGTAATCCTCTTCACCCTGAATAATCAGCAGCGGTTTGGTTTGTTCCCTTGCCATCTCAGCAGCTTTAATATCATTTATCGAATCCCAAAACATGGGCTGACCCAGTTGAAAATCCTCGGGAGGATTTTCCCCGGTGAAATCAGGATCATTTAACAGTTCATATTGCCCTTTCATAAACTCATATAGTTCAAGCGGCATCTGACCAAGGGAATGTAGATAATCCAGTTGATCGAGAACCACATCCTGGATCGTTCTTGCAGGCCCTGCCATGACGATCGCTCCTTCGATGTTATTTCTTTTGTCTTTATTGATGATTTGCGGAACCATCATCCCTCCTTGGCTATGACCTAGAATGAAAATTTGATCATCGTCTATTTTTTGCTGCTTTTCGAGCAAATGAGTCGCAAGCATGGCATCATCGGTTGTTTCTTTATCCACAGTGTGATTGGGGTCTGCTGTTGTTTTCAATGTATGTTCGAAAGTGCGTTTATTATAACGTAAAACGGCAATCCCTTTTGAGGCAAGACCGTGTGCCAAATCACGAAATGGCTTTAATGCATATGCCCGTTCGTCACGATCGGATGCACCTGAACCCTGAACGAGAACCACTACCGGAAAGGGCCCCTCTCCTTTAGGAATAGATAGTGTCCCAGGCAGGGCAAATGTTCCTTTTCCAACCACCACTTCCTTTTCTGTGAAGGCATCCGGATCACTATATGCAGGATCCTCTGCAACCTCACCTATTTGTACAGTCGCAAGTAAATCATCTACGTTTCCTGACGGGTCAAGCCTGATGATCATTGGAACCGTGGCTTGTTCAAACTTTAGGCCAAGCTCAACATTTGTATGTACCTCATTGGATCCCTTCACCTTGGCCGAACTAAAACCAATGAATGAACCCGAATTGATTTGCTGCAAATAAGTATTCCAGTAGATTTCCAGCCACTGTTCCGTAATCCTTTTCTGTAAATCACTGGAAGTTAATTTCAAGGCATGATAATAGTCGCCCGATTGCATGTTCCGAATAAATTGAATCGCATTCTGTATGAAGTGATTTTTATATTCACTGGTATCAATGACCTGATCATTCCCAGACGAGTTTATACTGTTCTTACCTATATTGTTTAGTAGATTGGGACCGACCAAATCAGCACCTACCAGCTTGGTTGCTGAATGACTTGGCTGAGAAACCGCTTCACTTCCTAATGCAGTCGTTGGCATACTAAGGGTAAGTAGTACCAACCCTAATATCAGAAACCCGTTTCCTATTAAATTTTTCAACAAAAGCCCTCCTTATTGATCTTTCAATCTATGACTCTGTATAAATCTACGTCCTCGCAAACAGAAAGTTTCAAATATCTCTACTTTTGCCTCAATAAAATAAGTGTTTCATATTTATTTCCGCTTCCCTTATTTCCAAGTTGCTGCGTCCCACTTTAATAATGAAGTGTTTTTCCTTATTCTCTATTATTGTTACGCGGCATAACTCCAGCCTCGATTCGGTGCATCTTAAGCGCAGCAAACGCATAGTTCACGAGTAATTAGACTGCTTCCGTAGTGTATCTCTGCATTATGGGTTTTATCTAAAAAATAGCCGGTAAACGCAGCGTGTATTGATCCGCGTACAACTTGGAAAAGGTTGTTTAAAACTAAATGGCCATACGTGGACAATGGATGTTATCAAGGAGCAGGATTTTATTGTTGATATCGTCGCAAACGTTTATACACTTACTGATATTACCCGTTTGATTGAAGAATATAGTGCAAGGCAGGAATAAAGAAAGGAACCTGATGTAAATCTATTAGCAGAACAAACAGTTATTCTAACTGAACACGTTTGGGGGCATCGGGTTCAACTATGTCCTTTAGAGCGTTTATCATATCTTCACCAGTTCTGGTTGATAATCCTCGATTACTTTATTTGCTAACTTAACTGATTTCGGATCTTCATTTGACCTAGTCGCTAACGTAACCTCTTACCCATTCTTGTGTTGTTATACCGGCCTGTACATAAGAACATCAACAGCATATTCATTCTCTGCACTAATGTGATATTAAACTCTTCTGGAATGGTAATCCAATATTCATTTTCAGCTATACCATCCCATTGAATATCCAATATTTCTTTTGCAGCATCTAATCGACCTGTACGCATAAGAATATTCACATTATTTTAGCCGTTAACATAGGCATCTCCCTGATTTTTCTTCTTTCAGCCTATATGATTACAGAAATAAGAATGTACCACTTCTAGCATGTTTTTTACCAACGGCTACCACTGGGTTCACCACTTATTGCTAATGCATCTATCAATGGGTAACGTCAGGAAAGTGCAGATTTACGATGTTAAGGATTTTGAAAGATAAAAGCGCCTTATCTTTAGCGAAGGAATTCGGTTACGATTTTCCACAAACTTGCCTAAAAGGGAAAGATCAAAAGAAATAAGGATTCGCAATGACATCTTTTCCCCAAATAGCTACTCCCATACGATACATAGCTTTTGCATGGATGCGATCATGCCAAATAAAACGACGCATGACCTTTCTTAACGTCCAAAGTTCATCATAACTTCCCTTGAAGATCTGATTTTCTAGATAATTTGGTAATGTTTCCACACATTTTAAACCAACAAGGCGATTTTCATAAATATCCGGATTATTTTCAACCAATGTTCCTATTTCTCTAATGTAATAACTCGTCACATTATTTGTATGCGTTAGTATTTCATTCGCAGTCAAAGGTACTCTGCCGTGAAAAGTTTTACGTGGTTTCCTATTCGTGATATCCTTATCCGGAATGGAGTCATATAATGTTTTAAAATCCTTCGCAGATTTTAAAGCAAGCGATTTCAAATCGAAATATTCTTCTCTCGACAGAGGATCTTTTTCACTTTCAAATAAAACATCTGAATCCGCATCACTGATTTGCAATTCTGACTTCTTTTCCTGCATGACTTTGACAGACAGGCTAAGATTTGTGTTTCTTCCGCGCGCCCACATAAAATAGGATTGTATCTCATCGGGCATTTTCCTCAAAGCCTCTTCTTTTGTCTTTCCTCTAACATATGCCCCAGGGTAATTCCCTACAAAAATTAAATATCCGTCCTCGTTATACTCTACGATGCAATGAATAACTTCTGACACCCCTCACTCACCTCCTTAAGGATTCATGGCCCTGTTGCTTAATAGCATACAACTTTATTTTAAAAGTTACGACTTCTTTAAGTTTACCCAATTTTATTTCACTCAACAGTTAAACAATCGTCCTACAGTAAGGGGATGGCCATCGTAACGATTGCCATAAGACTCTCAGCATGTGCTAGTATACATTGACCCGTTGACGATGAAGAAATAATAAAGCTAATCAACAAATTGAGTATTCATTATTGATTTTAAGGAGAATGCAAAATCCCATCAAAATTAAAAGAATCCGTTTCGAACAAAGATTGATCAAAATGGATCCTTTTCCTGCAGTTTAAAGTTTGTTTTTACAAAAAGTTTGATCATTTACTACTTTATGTTGTTCTATTAAATGGCTCCCGATTGTTGAAAATCTGTAATGTTTTGTAAATAGATTTTTTATTCAGGTTGACAACATAAATTCCCTTCGCCTTTTTCTAAGGCAGATTTTAAGCTATTGAGGACACCTGACCAAGCCATTTCATGCCATTTAATAGCCTCATCCCAATTCTTATCATTTTTCCAACCGACATGATTTACTTCAACTTTTGTTGTATTTTCACCGATTTTTTCAAATTTCACTTTAACCAGTGTCAAATCTCCTTGGTTCATGAAATTTTTAAATTGATCTGGTCCCTTCCATGTGAAATTCAACTCTTGATTAGGAACGATTTTTTCTATTTTACAGCCCTTTGTGTTCATTCCAGTAGTATTACCTGGTTCAAAATATAATTCATATGCCCCTCCCACCATTGGATCAACATTGGCTTCTCCAGCAAACCATTGTGAAACACGGTCAGATTTCGTCCATGCATACCAAGTTAATGACAAAGGTGCATTAATTACACACTCTTTTGAGAGAATTTTATTTTCAGACGTAGCAGACAAAAAAATCTCCTCCTAACATAATTAATTTTTTAATTTATCTTGTCATTTATGGAGAGGTTTATATAGTTCAAATACAAACATATTATTTGCTGTCAAAGAAAAAATCAAGCCGCGATTCCACATTATTTATCAACTAATAGTAACACACTTTATCAGTGCATTTTCACCATTCTCCTTCCGTTAAAAACCTTCTATCCGTTACAAAACTCTACAAGCTCAATTTGGTTTCCAGCTGGATCTTCTATTACAATATACCTCCCAGGAGGACATGCTTCAGGTTCATCAAAAAGCAGCTTCACTCCTTTTGCCTTCAATTGTTCTAAATCTTTATCCAGATCCTCTGAACGAATACCCAGCAAAACACCTTGTTCTGCGCTAGTGGTTTTTGTCTTTACCTCCTCCAACACAATCGGTATCTCATTATGTACCAGACTTACAATTTTTTCTCCGTATTCCTCTGAAACAGCAAAGTCCAATACATTTGTGTAGAAATCGACGGCAGCCCGTATATTGTCCACTTTAACTGTAAGCACACATACTTCATTAAGCACAGCAAATTCCTCCTTTGTTTTCATACTATAAATGTAACAAAAGAGAATCTGAAAAATTTCTTCTAGTTTGCTTTATTCTTTTCCTGATCAAATAATAGCTTGGGTAAATTAACAAGAATAGGCGGATCAAATGGCAATGGTTGTCGTAACTTTATCTGGAGTTCCTCTCTTGTATCGGATGTTATTTCAATCGGGTTTTCAAATTTACCACGCAACGCCCTATCCAACAAAAAATATTCTTTTGGATTCAAACTGATAGGAAATGCAGCAGCTAATGCGTAATAAGTTCCAGGTGGAATTTTTGATAACACGCAGTTTGTTTGATTGGACATTAATGCTTTACCTAATACAGGTTTTTGATCTGGTATTGGTCGGGGAAATAGTCCGACAAAAATAATCCCTTTAAAATCAACGGGAACTTCAAGATGGATCGTGATGAATGGTGGATTCATCTGTTTTTGTGCACACTTATCCCGGTATTGATATTGGTTAATAAATTGATGTAAATGATTCGTACTTATCTGAAATTGTTTCGGCGACAATCCAACAAATTGTTTGAACCGAGTACTAAAAGTCCCAAAACTCCTAAACCCTACAGCTAAGATTGTTTTTAATACAGAGGAATAGGAAGCGTTTACAAGAATTTCTTTACCTGTTTCTATACGTAATGCTGACAAATAGTAACGGGGAGAAACACCCGTAACTTCTTTAAAAACTCTTGAAAAATGGTAAGGGCTATAGCCGGCAAAACCGGCCAAATCCTTCGATGTGATTTCTTTATCAATATGTTTTTTCATGTATTCAATTGCTTTTATACCGGCATTTATTTGATCATCGGTATTTATCATCTTCATCAAATCCTTTATTTACAACATTTATGATGCGCAGGAACGATCACCTAGCAACTTTATTTTATTAAACTTTTTTCTTATCCGATGTCACAACCAATTCCCGATTACAAAACAACCTAATCATCGGGTCATGCGATATAATAAAACTAATTTTGTCGCCGCTATTATGCAATAACGTGTTTAATATTAATTCCGACGAATCTTTATCAATATTACTTGTAACCTCATCTAATATGACGACATCAAATTCTTCAATCAATAATTTACTGATCATAATTCGTTGTTTTTCACCACCGGACAAGTTTGTACCAAATTCATAAATATCGCTATCCAATGTTTTACTTTCCAAAACACTTGTTAATAAATCAGATGTCTTTAGCGTTTCCCAATCAACCTTTGTCCCATCTTTGCCAAATAAAATATTATCCTTTATGGACATTGGCAATAACGTGAAATCCTGTGATAAATAAAAGATTTTACCTCTTAAAGCGGAATTGTTATATGTGTTGATGTCCTGCTGATTGATTTGTATACCGTTACCCACACGATATTTTAATAAGAGTTTCATCAATGAACTTTTCCCAACGCCTGATGTCCCTTTCACAAAAACAATGTCTCCCTTTTTAAAGGCTTCGTGAATAGGGAAATGATAGCGATGATCTCCAATGTGGTAGCTCACATCGTGAAAAGCAATTTCTTTTATTTCGTCTAACATGACATCGGAATCGTCTTCTATATTACCTTCGAGCTCATTTTTAATAAATTCCCTGCTTACTTGTAAATCTCTAACTTCAAGATTGACATTAGTTAACGATTGAATGGCAGTAAAATAGATTGGAAAAATGATACTGACAATGACTAGATCGCTAATTAGGCTTTCGTTCGCCATGACCATAAATCCTAGCCATAGAAACATAAGATTTTGTACAAAGTTGTTAATTAATTTAATGATTAAACTTGTACTCTGACCAAATTTATTTACGGAAGAACGGCTTTTATAAATTTTATCAAGCGAGTGACTAATGAGATTTTCTATATTAGCAAATGATTCCTCTTGCTTTATGTGATCGATATTTTTAAATACCGAAATAATCTCCTTATACCCTGCCGCAGTTTCTTCTTGCATTGCCATACTTTTCGCATGCAGCCTTTTATTGATAGCTTTGTACCCAAGATAGTTCAGCGGCAACAACAAAAATAAGATAAGTGCTAAATAAATATCAATGGATCCCAGAATGATGAGCGATATCAGGATAATGATGCTATTACTGACAATGCTGACAAAGCTGTTGGAAATAAACATATATAAAGCGTCGACTGCTTGACCAATTCGTTCCACAATATAGGTTGTTTCTAGGCTTAATAGCTTATCATATTTCATGTTGTACATTTTCTGATACAAGCCCTTTGCATAGTTTCCATTAAATACTTCAGCAAAGTTTTCCCGGAAAATGACGAGGGCAATTTGAATGATATAAGTGACAAACATAAAAATAATCAGGTACATGAAATTCGTGTAATTTACGTCAAAACTATCGTTGAATATATTAACCAATAACAAAGGAATGGCCATCGTTATGATCGCCATAAATACTGTTAGGATGATGGAAACAAGGATATACGTTTTTTTAGTTAGTAAAAAATGTTTCATATATTTACCCTCTTTTTTAAAAATCTATTCATTGTTTTTTCTGAAATAAAATAATCGGGGGTCACCTTACCGTTAATTGGATCGAAATCTTGTTCCACCGAATAAATAAAGCAAGGGATTTTCAAATAAAAATTTTTATATTTAAATATTCTCGTTGTTACATTCTTCCCACCTGTTCGATCACCAACGATAATAACATTATCTAATTTTCTTTTTATCACATTTACAACAATCTCAGATGAACTAAAAGTATTCCTATTTACAAATATATAAATTTTCTTATATTTAACTGCTGCAGGAGTCTTAGAGGTTATCTTAAAAATATTTTTCTTAGATTTTAGATAAAAAAGCACGGTGTTTTTTTTGAAGAAAAAATCAAGGAATAATATAGCCTCCTTTGTTAGGCCACCCATATTATCCCTTAAATCAACTATTATTTCATCGGAAGGTTCCAATCCCATGAAATCAAATTGATCTATGTTATTAAATGACTTTAATTTTATATAAAGTGTGTTTTGCACCTGTCTTATAAAATTTGTTGTTCTGGGGTTGACTACAGTTGAAACATTCTCAATTATTCTGCTATTATATATTTTATTCCTATTACTATCAAACTTATAATATTGTATTTTATATTTCGGTTTTTTAATAATTAATCCTTTCCAGGGAGACATATTATTAATTCTATATATGTGTGTTCCTCTATCCAAAGATTTATATACCGAATCATTTTTTGTTATTACAATTTCTTTATTAACTAACCTATATTTCATTCCTAATAAATCAAATATATTCCAAAAGTCCTTGTCATAACTTATCTTAAGATATTTATCGTTTTGGAAGAATATATTATATATTTCATCTTCCTCATCTACATTTTTGAAATTGAAAATATAATTTTCTGCTATAATTTGTTTAAACCATACCTTATCCATATGTTTTTAATAAACCTTTTAATTTATTATAGGCTATTTTCTTTTGAAATTCACATAAAAATTCGACTCGACTTTCTAAATTTCCATATACATTTTCAGATATGGCCCTACAGCCCCCACCACAAAGATATTTTACCTCACATGTAGCACAACCTTCTATATCCAGAACAGTTCTGTTTTGAAAACCAGTGGTCACACTGGATGACTTAAGTTTTGATAACCATTCATTTTCCATAATATTAGCTATTAATAACTTATCTTTAATCAAACATTGACAAGGGTATATATCTCCATTTGAATCGATCGCTACTATTTGATAAGATGCTCCACAAACATTTCCACTTAAATTGCAGTCATCATCATTTGTTGGTAAAGAATCGAGGTCTGCCATATATTTTATATCTTCATGACTATTTGGAATAAAGGGTGTAACCAAATGCTTCATCCCTACATGATTTTCAACATAATTGGCTACCTCCTTCCAATCACTTTCTCCGGTTTTTGAAACAACTGACCTAACAATAAATTTACTTTTGTATTGATCAGGTATATTCCTTAGATTGTCAAGCAAGCGAGGTATGTTTAAACCTGTTCTTAGATTATTTTCTTCATGCATTGTATCCAAACTAATTATAAATTTATCAACAAACTTTAAAAGTTCCTTCCTCTTATGCAACAAAACCCCATTGGACAGTACTTGACACTTCATATTGTTTAATTTTACATGTTCGCATAATTCAACTATATCCCTGCGAAGCAATACTTCTCCACCTGTAAATATTATTGTTTGCACACTTAGGCTTTTTAATTGATTTATTATACTTTTAATGTCGTTAGTTGTGAGTTTGTCAGGTTTATTTAGGTTTTCCATATTATAACAATAGGAACATTTTAGATTGCATCTTTGGGTTATATGGAAATAAACAGTTTTAATATTTACATCAGCATTTCTTTTCATCAATGTGTATTTGTATTTGTTTTGTTCATATATTCCATCATTATCGTTGTATATTATACCACTGTTCTCTAATGCTCTGATCTCTTCTTCGCTTAAATATGACAAGTTTTCCTTAATGTTATTGGTCCTATCATTTAGTAAATGGTTTTTAGTTCTATCATTTACAATAACAGCTTTATTCCATTCATGATTATAGATTAAACTTTTACCTGAACCATCAATTGTAATAATATCGTTAGAAACCCTCATCAATATTCTCCCCTTATAGTTTATTAACTGCCAACCCCTAAAGGTTAGCAGCTAATACTATTTTAAACTCCCGATCCTTTACCAGTAACAGACCCACAAGAACATGCACATGACTCCATTTGATAAAGTATTTCTTCTGGTAATTCGATTACATTTTTGTTTTCCATATTAATCACCTTTCTGAATAATATTCTTAATTAATTATACTCCTGAACCGCTACCAATCTTTGCACCGCAAGAACATGCACATGACTCCATTTCAGCCAATACATCATTTGGTAATTCCTTTACATTACTTTTAAATTTCATTATTAACCCCCCCTTCTGATATCAAGTCTTTATACATTAAATATACATACAAGTAAATAAACAGTCTGTAACAAACATCACAATAGAAAAAATAATCAATAATATTTTTCTTATTCGTTAATTTAAAAAAGTTAGGGTGGTAACTTCAATAACTTCAAGAATCAAATGTGATAGGACTATTCCAATAGTAAAGATGGTCTATTTATCAAGAAATATTTAATGGAGGTAATTACAAATATAGACTTGTAGTTAGGGGTTATTAATATAATTAACAGAATGTCAACTATCAATAATGTTTCTTATTTGCCTTTATGGATAGCTAAAGGAAATTAATGTTGGTCAGTTTAAAACACAATTTTCAACGAGAAAGACAAATTGCACAAAAGGCCGTAATTCAACATTGTGAACTACAGCCTCTACCTTTCTTACTTATTAAACGTATCCAACGCATCCTTTGCCGCGCGTTGTTCTGCTTCTTTTTTGGTACGACCGATCCCGCGACCTGAGGTTTTTCCTTTTATCACGACTTCTGAGACAAATTCCTTGTCATGTGATGGTCCCTTCTCTTCTACAACGTTATATTCCACACTGGCATTTCGGTATTGCTGAACCAGCTCCTGCAGCTGACTTTTATAATCCATCGCATGCGAAAAAGCACCGTTTTCTATTTTCGGAAAGATAAACTTGTTCATAAAATGCAATACGGCATCAAATCCTTGATCCAAATACAGTGCTCCAAGAAATGCTTCAAATGCATCAGCAAGTATGGCTGGTCGCTCACGTCCGCCAGTTTGTTCTTCTCCTTTGCCAAGCATAAGGTGCTCAGCAAAATGCAAGTCATGGGCAAAATTATTTAGTGACGGTTCACAAACAATTGCTGCCCGTAATTTGGTCATTTCCCCCTCAGGCATCTGCGTATTATTGCGATATAAATATTGGGAAACGGCTAATTCCAATACAGCATCACCCAAATATTCCAATCGTTCGTTATCCGAAAAAACTTCTCTTCGATGCTCATTCACATAGGATGAATGTGTAAATGCCAATTTAACTAAAGCATGATCATGAAATGTTATACCCAGTTGTTTTTCCAATTTTGCAACATCCATATTATGTCACCTGCTTCGATCTTTTGGGTTGTTAAAAAATATACGGAAAGCCTCGCACATTGCGAGACTTCCTACTGATAAAATAAAAGGCAATAATTAAGATTGTGTACTGTTTATGTAGTCAACAGCATCACCTACTGTATTAATTTTCTCTGCTTCTTCATCCGCGATTTCCATGTCAAATTCATCTTCAAGCTCCATAACAAGCTCTACTACGTCTAATGAATCTGCATCAAGATCATCCTTGAAAGATGCTTCCAACGTCACTTTTGATTCTTCCACATCAAGTTTATCAACAATAATATCTTTTACACGATCAAATACGTCTGCCATACTCCTTCACCCCCTTTCAATGATTGTCTGTACTGATTCATTCTCGAACCCTGTCTAGCTACGCGCGGGCTAGCGGCTACAAGACATAGACAATGGACACTTCGGACGGCAAAACCATCCGTTCTACGGTCCCTTGTCTATGCTTTACGCCGCTTGAGCAAGCCCGCTTCGCTTTTATTACTACATCACCATTCCACCATCGACATGGATGGTTTGTCCGGTGATGTAATTGGCATCGTCTGACGCTAGAAAGCGGACGACCTTGGCAACGTCTTCTGCTTCGCCTAATTTGCCTAATGGGATCATGTTGTGCATACCGGCGCGTTGTTCATCGGTTAATGCGTCCGTCATATCAGTTGAAATAAACCCTGGTGCAACGGCATTGACAAAAATATTCCGTGATGCTAATTCTTTTGCGGCTGTTTTTGTCAGTCCAATTACCCCGGCCTTTGCTGCAACATAGTTAGCTTGTCCCGGGTTCCCGCTGATGCCGACGATCGAAGCAACATTGACAATTTTCCCGCTGCGCTGCTTCATCATTTGCCTTGTAACTGCCTTTGTACAAACGAATACACCTTTTAAATTCGTGTTAATAACTTGATCAAATTCGGCTTCTTTCATACGCATTAGCAAATTATCACGGGTAATTCCTGCATTATTAACAAGAATATCCAGACCCCCAAATTCACTAATTACCTTTTTGACCATGTCTTTTACTTCCGATTCATTGGCAACATCAGCTTGTACTTTAAATGCTTTGCCGCCAAGTTTTTGTATTTCTTCTACAACCGCCTGTGCTTTTGCTTCACTGCCAGCATAATTAACGGCAACATTCGCACCTTGTTTCGCCAATTCCAAGGCGATAGCCCTGCCAATCCCTCGTGATGCGCCCGTAACAAGAGCATTTTTTCCCTGTAACATTAGTATCACTCCTTATACCATGAAATAAACGCATCCATTGACTCCTGATCCTGAATAGCAAACGTTTTTGTCCGGCGGCTAATTTTCTTCACTAACCCGCTTAATACCTTTCCATTGCCAACTTCCACGAAGGCATCAACTCCTTCATCAAGCATATGTTGAATGGACTCTTCAAAGCGAACAGGAGAATAAAGCTGCTTCAAGAGCAAATCCTTTATTTTTTCATTATCCGTTACGGGGTTCGCCGTAACATTAGCATAGACCGGAATGCTTGCTTCCGTTATGGCTACTTCGTCAAGCTTCTTCGCAAATTGTTCATTTGCGGCTTTCATTAAACGGGAATGAAATGGACCACTAACATTCAATGGCAATACTCGTTTCGCTCCACTATCCTTTAATTTCGCTGACGCTTGTTCAATTCCTTCTTTCGTACCGGAAATAACGATTTGTCCGGGACAATTCAAATTAGCAATATCGACAATTTCGTCTGTTGGCATGCCGTTTAATACCGTTTCAATATCTTCTTGAGCCATTTCCAATACAGCTGCCATCGCACCCTTCCCGGCTGGATAAGCTTCTTCCATTAGTCTTCCGCGTGCAGCAACCAATGGTAGTGCATCCTCTAAGGATAGCGCACCAGCTGCAACTAATGCACTATATTCCCCCAGACTATGTCCAACAGCCATCACAGGTTGGATTTCCTGTTTGATAAGTAGTGTATGAATCGCAATACTTGATAATAATAACGCCGGCTGCGCATTTTCCGTCAAGGTTAATGTTTCCTTAGGACCCGTAAACATAATTTCCGAGAGTGAGAAATCAAGTGTTTTGTCGGCTTCCTCATATAGTTCCTTAATTTCGGGGTAGGCATCGTAAAATTCTTTCCCCATTCCAACTGTCTGTGATCCCTGCCCCGGGAACATAAATGCTACACGTTTCATTCATTTTCCCCCTTGTCGATTTCAGCTGATACAATCGCTTGCTTAATAGTATCTGTTACATTGTGTTCTATCATATGACATGCTTGTTTAATCGCATTGAAAATAGCCCGGCGGTTGGATGATCCATGGGCTTTAATAACCGGAGCCGCTAATCCGAACAAGCCAGCACCGCCATATTCTGAATAATCCAGTTTCCCTTGCAATCCTTTTAAGTCGTTTTTCACCATACTAGCCGCAAGTTTTGTCTTCAGTGAAGACATAAATGTTTGTTTCAGCATCGAAAACATCGCAAGTGCAGTACCTTCAATTGTTTTTAAGGCAATATTACCGCTGAATCCATCGGTAACAACAACATCGGCTGCTCCGTCCAACAGATCCCGTGCTTCCACGTTACCAATAAAATTCACCGGGGCTTCCTTCAGCTGAAGAAATGCTTTTTTTGTCAGATCGTTTCCCTTGCCGTCTTCTGTCCCAACATTTAGCAGGCCTACTGTCGGATTTTTAATCGATCGGACTTTTTGCGTATAAATAGACCCCATTATCGCATATTGGACAAGGTGATGTGCTTTGGCATCAACGTTTGCTCCAACATCCAATAATAAAAATCCTTTTCCATCAATGGTTGGTAATGTCGGACTTAATGCTGGCCGGTCAATCCCGGGTATTCGGCCAACCACAAATAACCCCGCACTCATTAATGCACCCGTATTCCCTGCCGATATACAAGCATCTGCGTTTTGTTCCTTTACTTCCTTTGCCATTAGCACAAGTGATGCATTTTTCTTACGCCGTACAGCACGGACGGGTTCATCCTCGCCCGTTATGATTTCATCGGTATGAATGACTTTAATATTTCGATCATTCGTCAAAAATGGGCTGATTTTTTCCTGATCACCAATTAACGCTATTTGTAAATCGTTGATCCTGGCGATGGCATCCATTGCACCAAGCACAATCTCCTTTGGTGCATGGTCACCTCCCATGGCGTCTATAGCTATTTTCATTTCAACTTGTCCCCTTTTATCCGTTACAAAACAGATGCTTACACTTTCTTATCGATTTGACCGATACATATGAAACAATCCGGTAAACACTATTTCATTATTGACAAAGCTATTGACCCTTACAGTCGTTTGCCCATTGTCGTTCACCTCTTCAACTACTGCTTTTGCTACAACACGTTCCCCTTCTGTAACCTGCCGTGTGAATTTAAGTTCTGATTTGGCAGTTAACGCCAGCTCGTCATTAATAACCGCTACCGCCAGCGAATTTGCCTGGGCAAACAGATGATGCCCGCGGGCAATTTTATTTCGTGAAAAAACATGCTCACGCTTAATATTCAATATGGATATCGCTCGTTTATCCAATTCCAAATCGATTACTTCGCCAATAACTTCATCCAGAGGCAGTGCTTTCACCGTCTCGTTCCATTGATCCGTCGCAACTGACCGGATTCGCTCCCGTAATTCGGGTATAGCTAGCTCCATGCGATCCAATCGAATGGTTTGAATGCTTACAGAAAATATTTGTGATAATTCTTCGTCTGTAATAAATGGTGTATGTTCAATCGTCTCTTTTAATAAACGCTGTCGTTCAGCTTTCGTCCGTTTCATATCTGGCACCATCCGCTATGATTTGGAGTGATTAAAGCCAAGCTTCTTTACCGGTTTCTTCCACTCCGAATTTCAATTCCGTCCTCTGTTCCGACCTCTGATCTCTGACTTTATGACTTGGTACTAATAGTAATATATAATACCACTATTAATTATGCAAGAATCTTTTAATCGAGTTTATTGAACAAGGTCTCCACTTTCACTAGAATTGTTTTCAGGTTAGCAAATTCTTGATCGTTATCCAGTGCATTTACTTCGATTATTTCCTGGGCGTCGCTTCGGGCTGTCTCCAACGCCCGATAATCATGTATCATGTCAGCAACTTTAAATTCAGGTACACCACTTTGTTTTTTTCCGAAAAAGTCACCAGGGCCGCGAAGCTTCAAGTCCTGCTCAGATAAGGCAAAGCCATTATTCGTTTCCGTCATGATCCGCATCCGCTCCTTGCCAACTTCCCCTTTTGGTTCGGCAATTAAGATACAATAGCTTTGTTTATCGCTTCGTCCAACACGCCCCCTTAACTGGTGCAATTGTGACAATCCAAACCGTTCCGCATCATAAATCACCATAATTGTTGCATTTGGTACGTTGACACCAACTTCAACAACCGTTGTTGATACCAGAACCTGAATCTCATTTGCAGCAAACCGTTTCATGACATCTTCCTTTTCATCCGAATGAAGCCTGCCATGCATGAGTCCAACATGGATGGACGGCGGATAGAACGCTTGTAACTGTTCATAAAGATCGACGGCGTTTTGGATGTCCAGTTTATCGGACTCTTCAATCAGTGGGCAAATCACATAGGCTTGTTCACCATAGGTAATCCGTTGTTCAATAAATTGGAGTACCCGATCAAGCGTATTTTCCTTTGCCCAGTATGTCTCAATTTCCTTTCTACCGGACGGCATTTCATCAATAACCGAGACATCCATATCTCCAAAAGCAGTTATTGCAAGTGTTCTTGGGATTGGGGTCGCTGTCATAAATAACACATCCGGATGAAGTCCCTTATCACGTAATGTTCGTCGTTGTTCAACACCAAAACGATGCTGTTCATCAACAATTACCAGTCCCAAGTCGGCAAAAAATACATCGTCCTGTATTAAAGCATGGGTGCCAATGACAATATCTACCGTAGATGCTTCAATTGCTTCCAGGATTTCCTTACGTTTTTTTCCTTTCACCGACCCGGTTAACAATACAATCTTCGCCCTTTCACCGAACAGCTCCGTCAATGACTCATAATGCTGCTCTGCCAAGATTTCGGTTGGGACCATTAAAGCACCTTGTCTGCCGGCTGTAACAGTTCCATAAAGGCAAATGGCCGCCACCGCCGTTTTTCCTGAGCCTACATCCCCTTGCAGTAATCGGTTCATTCGATAAGGGGATTTCATATCTAGCAAAATTTGCGTAAGTGTTCGTTGCTGGGCTGCTGTTAACGAAAATGGGAAATGGTCAATGAATTCTTCCAGCTTTTTCGAGTCATATTGCTGCGCATTTCCATGTGTCGCTTCTCGTTTCATTTTCCGTAGTAATTGCATTTTCAGTTGAAATAACAGAAATTCCTCATAAGTAAAGCGTCTTCGTGCATGCTTTAACTCGGTGCGGTTTGCCGGAAAATGCATGGTCATAAGTGCGTCAAGACGATTAGGCAGCTTATAGGACTTTAAATAGCTCTCCGGTAAAATCTCTTCCACTTGATCGGCATAATCATTTAGTGCACGTTTAATAGCTTTTTTTAATTTTATATTCGTAACGTCACCTTTTAATGAATAAAGCGGCTGAATAGAAGCATGGTTTTCTGCGGGGCCTTTTTTATAATTACTTACCGTAATTTGCAGTCTGTGAGCATCCCATTTTCCAGTTAATGTAACAATGTCATTTGGTGCGATTTGCTTTTTGGCAAAAGGTCGATTAAACATGACGGCTTTAATTGCTACGTTTTCCACCTCCAGCGTAAAAACAAGCCGTGATTTTCGTTTCCCATAAAAAGTGAGGGAAGGCTGATGGATCACCTTTCCCTCAATTGTAACCTTGTCATCGTGAATCAATTCACGAAGCGGTTTTATTTCAAAAACATCGTAACGATAGGGGAAGTAAAACAACAAATCTTCTACAGTATAAATGTGAAGTGCGGCTAAGTCTTCAGTGAATTTGCCGCCTACGCCCTTAATCGAATCTACGGAATCATTCAGCAATTTCTATCACTCTTTCACTGTGGCTGCAATGCCAAAAATTTTCTCTTTAATTGCTTGACCTGTTGGGGTAGCTGCCAGACCACCCTCACCCGTCTCTCTTAATGCGGATGGCATTGTTTTACCGATCCTGTACATTGCCCCAATGACTTCATCACAAGGAATTCGACTTGTTACGCCAGCAAGTGCCATGTCAGCTGATACGATCGCAAGCGTTGAACCCGCGGCATTTCGTTTGACACACGGCACCTCAACTAATCCTGCAACAGGATCACATACGAGACCAAGCATATTTTTCAGTGTCATCGCAAACGCCTCAGCAGATTGCTGGGCAGTCCCGCCAGCCATTTCGACGATTGCGGCTGATGCCATCGCTCCAGCCGAACCGACCTCTGCCTGACAGCCTCCCGCAGCTCCGGAAATAAACGCGTTATTTGCCACAACAAAACCAAATGCTCCAGCAGTAAATAAATAACGAATCATCTGTTCCCGTGTTGGGTTAAGCTGATTTTTTACCGCAAACAATGTGCCCGGTACACAACCGGCACTTCCAGCAGTTGGTGTTGCACAAATCGTGCCCATCGCTGCGTTTACTTCATTTGTTCCCATTGCTTTGCTAACGGCATCAAGCAGCAGATTTCCTGAAAGCGGTGTCTTTTCCTTCATGTAGTTTTGAATTAGCACGGCATCCCCGCCTGTCAAACCAGTAACTGATTGAACACCTTGTAGCGCATCTTCGACAGCCTTTTCCATCACATTCAGGTTTTTTTCCATATCCCTCATGATCGCTTCACGAGCTACGTTTTTGACGTCCATCTCCTGACGTATCATAACTTCCGATATCAATATATTTTCTGATTCAGCTATTTCCACCAATTCTGCAACTGTACGAAACATAGGAAAACTCCTCTCTCCATCCATCTATGAAACAATTTTCGAGATTTGCATAATATGATCAGCATTTTCTAATTCTTGCAAAATACGATCCTCAACATTTTGGTCAACTTCGATAACCATCAACGCTTCTTTCCCAACGTCTTTCCGGTTTACTTCCATATGCCCAATATTAATTTCATATTTGGCCAAAATTCTTGTTACCGACGCAATTGCCCCAAACCGGTCATTATGCATAATTAAAATGGCTGGGTGGTTGCCGGACAGTCGTAATGCAAATCCGTTTAATTCTGTTATTTCTACTTTCCCACCGCCGATGGAAATCCCCACTAATTCCAACTCCTCTGAGCTATTACCGATAACAAGTCTAGCCGTATTCGGATGATCGGCCTTGGCGTCATCCTCAATGAATTCCACTTTTATATTTTTTTGCTTTGCTATATCAAGAGCCTTACTCATCCTTGGATCATCAGTGTCAAAGCCAAGCAGTCCGCCGACTAAAGCAAAGTCCGTTCCATGCCCTTTATATGTTTTGGCAAACGACTCATATAAGTAAATTTTAACCCATGCAGGTTCTTCACCAAATAAATTTCGGGCAGCCTTGCCAATTCGGGCAGCTCCTGCTGTATGTGAACTAGATGGACCGATCATGACCGGACCAATGATATCAAATACGGAATTATATTTCATGACGTAACACCCTCTTTTCTTCCTGAGTATTCTATGCCTATTGTCAATTATAACAAAAACATCTATAATATTCATTTGTGGATTATATTTTTATAATCGGGCGGGAGAGGGATAGAAGGAATTAAGAGGAGATAACATGCCTTTTAACAATGGCCACACGAAGTTAGAAACTGCTAACGGAGAATGGCTGAGAGAAATTCTTGCTGGATTGATAGGTTATCTTACTACCGTTTACATTGTTGTCGTTAATGGATCGATTCTCAGCGAGGCGGGCATTTCCCTTGAAAGTGGCATGATGGCAACGATTTTAGCCAGTTTTGCCGGAACATTCATAATGGGAATTTTTACGAAGCTTCCATTGCTGGTAGTCCCGGGGATGGGGATCAATGTACTGTTTGCCTATTCCATTGTCGAAGGAACCGGGCTAAGTTTTCAGGAAGGCTTGGCGGTTGTATTGGTAGCTGCTGTGATTTTCCTGATTACAGCATTCAGTCGATTAGGTTTATTATTGAAGGAAGCAATACCGGAATCGTTAAAACATGCGATTACGGTTGGATTAGGCTTTTTTCTAATCTTAATCGGACTGGAGAAAAGCGGTCTTGTCGTAAGCGGTGAGCATACGATTGTTGCTTTGGGTGATTTCACGTCTGCAACTGTCATCGTTAGTTTGTTAACACTATTTTTAGCGATATTTTTATTTATTAAAAATATCCCGGCAAACTTTCTGATCACGATGATCGGCGGAACATTGCTCGCTTATTTCTTTGGTATTCTTGAGACAGGAAAAAGAGCAGTTGCTATGCGACCGGATGAATTATTATTTGTTCCTTCCTTTTCAGCAATTGATGAGTTTTCTTTTTGGCTCGCGGTTTTTCCATTGACCATGATTATGGTCTTTGAAAATATGGGATTATTACACGGCCAGCTAGAAATGCTCAAGCGAAACGATAGCTATGACAAAGCATATCAGGTGACGGCTTTTTCATCATTGCTATCAGCATTTTTCGGAACATCGCCAACGGTTTCAGCAGCGGAAAACGCGGCTGTAATAGCTTCAAAGGGAAAAACGGGTAAAGTAGCGATAACCGCAAGTATTTTCTTTTTAGCTACCATCTTTATCATTCCATGGATATCGATGATTCCAAATACAGCTATTAGTCCAATTCTGATTATTGTTGGCGTATTAATGGCACAAAATATCCGCCATATCAGGCTTGATGATTTATCAGAAGCCCTTCCAGCATTTCTGGTTACGGTGATGATTCCATTCACGTATAGTATTGCAGATGGAATGGCCTTTGGATTTATCGCCTACCCGATCGTCAAACTAGCATTAGGGAAACAAAAAGAATTATCAGCAGCATTAATCGTCATTTCAGCACTGTTTATGGTTGACTTTGTGATGAAGATTGCCGGAATGTAAAGTTATGTAAAAGGCCTTCCTTTAGGGGCGGCCTTTTTTCTTTATGTCGGCAGCGCTTGCTCAATGAACAACAATTTTGCACCTTCGATCGGCGGGTTTCTGCTTTCGATCGGCGAATTTTCACTTTCAATCAGCGGGTTTCTGCTTTCGATCGGCGGTTTTTCGCTTTTGATCAGCGGGGTTCTACTTTTGATCAGCGGTTTTTCACTTTCGTTCAGCGGGGTTCTATTTTTGATCAGCGGGTTTTCGCTTTCGATCAGCGGGGTTCTACTTTTGATCAGCGAATTTTCACTTTCGATCAGCGGGTTTCCGCCTTCGATCAGCGACATCTCGCTTTCGTTCAGCAACTTTCCCATTTGTTACGCGTCTCAGAGGACAAAGGCGCAAGCGCCCGTTTAGCGGCGTATGGACTGCGCCCTGCCAAGCAGGGTGGTTCGGTGTTGCTGCGCAAAGCAGCGGTTTTAACCGAACATTCCTACCGTAGGAGATAAAGGAAACATGCCCCTGCAAAAGGGGTATGCCGACGTTGGACGCAAAGTCCGTTTTTAGTCGGCCTTCCTTCCTACCCGAGTCGATGTTGACTTATCGTACGGAGGCGGGTGTTGCACACTAGCCGCTGGGCGCTGGAGCAGGACGTGGCTTATCCGGTTATTAAGTTATCCACAGCCGCAAAATTTTATAATTTCCTAGATGACAAAAAAGGCCGTACTGCGAAAATCGCAGCATGGCCTGCTTAACCTATACTTATTCAACCGACAAAATATACGAATAAATCGGCTGGTTTCCGTTATGAACTTCGACTTCTATATCTTCATATGTCGCTTCGATGTAATTCACTAATGATTCCAGATCAGCATCGCTGACATCCTCGCCCTGAAGAATGGTAAGAATTTCATCGTCTTCGGTAATCATTTCTTTCAGTAATAATTTTACCGTTTCTGTTTTATCTTTATTTGTCGCTTTAATTTTACCATCGGCAATTCCCATGAAACTGCCTTTTTCAATAGCAATACCGTCTATTTTCGTGTCACGAACAGCGTATGTAACCTGCCCCGTTTTTACTTGTTCGCCAGCTTCTTCCATCATTTTCTTATTCGCTTTTATGTCTCGCTCTGGATGGAATGCCAAAATAGCGCCTATACCCTGTGGAATAGTTTTCGTTGGTACCACTTGAACGTTTCCTTCGGCTATTTCTCCAGCTTGTTCGGCTGCCATGACAATATTTTTGTTGTTTGGCAAAATCAAAATATTTTTGGCGTTGGCCTGGTTAATCGCATCGGTAATATCCTGAGTACTTGGGTTCATCGTTTGCCCACCCTCAATAACTACGGTGGCACCAAGACTTTCAAGCAGTGTTTTGATTCCGCTTCCCATTGCGACCGTCACAATCGCATATTCTTCCTTTGCTGCCGGAGTCGATTTCTTTTCTTTTTCGCCAACTATTGCTGTATGCTGTTCACGCATGTTCTCAATTTTCATATTAGTCAAGCTGCCGTATTGCTGACCAATGGTTAATACATTTCCAGGGTATTCAGCATGAACATGGACCTTAACAATTTCATCATCTGCTACAACTAAGAGTGAATCCCCGTGTTCACTCAGTTCATTGCGAAATGCTTCTTCGTTAAAAGGATTTTTCGCTGTTTTTTCTTGATCAAATTTAACCATAAATTCCGTGCAATAGCCGAATTCAATATCAGATGTATCCATGAAGTCCTGGGCAAGCTTATGGTGCTCCGCGTTAACCATTTCATCCATTTTTTCTTCACTAACATCGTAAGCTGGTAGTTCTTCACCTTTCAAGGAAGCAAGAAACCCTTCATAAATTGTCACAAGACCTTGTCCACCTGAATCAACGACACCAACCTCTTTTAATACTGGTAATAAGTTTGGTGTACGCTTTAAGGACGCTTTGGCCTCGGTTAATACGTTTTCCATCAATACGACGATGTCCTTTTCTTTCTTTGCTTGTTTAACAGCTACAGACGCTGCATCCTTTGCCACCGTCAAAATCGTCCCTTCAACAGGTTTCATAACTGCTTTATAAGCTGTTTTTACACCACTTTCAAATGCATTTGCCAAATCCACTGCCGAGAGCGTCTGTTTATTTTCAATACCTTTTGCGAAGCCACGAAATAATTGCGATAAAATAACACCCGAGTTTCCTCTGGCGCCCATTAATAAACCTTTAGCGAAAGCATTGGCAACTTCCGATATATGTCCCGATTTCACCTTTTTCACTTCACCAGCACCTGAAGTCATTGATAAATTCATATTTGTCCCGGTATCCCCATCAGGAACCGGGAATACATTTAATGCATCAATTTTTTTCGCATTATTCGTTAAATGGTGTGCTCCCAAGCGTACCATTTGTGCAAACGTCTTGCCATCTAACGCTCGTACCATAACATGCTTTCCTCCTTCATCAACCAAAAATACCCTGCTATTTCGCGTATTACCACCGTCGCCGTCCATTACGGTTCAATTAGACATGCGTTACCTGATGGCTTACACAAGCTCGCTTACGGGTTAATCTTTGGCCACACGAACTCCTTGGATATAAATATTGACGGAGTCGATCGTTAATCCTAATGTTTGATTTAGTGTATACTTTACCTGGGATTGAACATTATGTGCTACTTCCGATATTTTGGTACCATAGCTTACAATTATATACATATCAATATGAAGACGATCACCATCTTGTCTGACTATGATACCTCTTGAAAAGTTCTCTTTCCGGAGAATTTCGGCAATACCATCTTTGATTTGACTTTTGGAAGCCATTCCTACAATTCCATAGCACTCGATTGCAGTTCCTCCGGCAATCGTTGCAATAACATCGTTTGTAATTGTCACATGACCATCATTTGTGTTAAGCTCAATGGACATAATCATCCTCCTCTGAATAACGGCCTTTTCAAGGTTAGTTTACTACATTTACCCAACTTTTGAAAGAAAACATATTATCCCAACTAACCACTATTAACAATGAACGAAACCCGATGATCTGTCAAGTCGCTTTTAGAGACTAACACCAGTCCAAGCATCAGTGCTTTGCATCAAAAAATAAATTGCATTATCCCAGTACTTGTGATAAATTAAATAAGTATTAAATGACACATGTAAACAGTAGGGAGGGATTTGCATGGCTAGAAAGTGTGTTGTTACTGGACGTCAAACTCGCAGTGGAAACCAACGTTCTCACGCTATGAATTCCAACAAGCGTAATTGGAAAGCTAATGTACAAAAAGTTCGTATTATGGTAGACGGCAAACCTAAACGTGTTTATGTTTCTGCACGTGCCCTAAAATCAGGTAAAGTAGAGCGCGTATAATATACAGCTTTATCTTTAGTTCAAAAAAGCATCCGGTAGTTGGATGCTTTTTCTCTTTGCTTAAAACCCGTTTAGAAAAGTAGCCTTTAGGCAAGTCCAGTTTTAAAAAAAGAAGCTTCTGCCAACTGGATTGACAAAAGCAAACCTCTTTTCTATTTATCTTTTTTAAAAACACCGATGCAGACTCGAACTAATCCACCAATAAATCTTGGGAGTTTAATCGTATAAAATTTCAATGAGTCCCCTCCTCTAATAACGAACAAAGCCTATTTCTTAATTGGAATCGTTTCATTTATGGCGTCACGACTCTTTATTAGTAATAGTATGCCTTCATTAAAGGAAAAAGTACCATTTTTTAAAAGAAGCTTGTTAGATATACAGCGTGTCGATCCCCAAGAAAGGTTCTGATTGACAAGCGGATAATAGAAACCCTCCAGCGACAGCCCCCGTACTTGTTGGGTAAAAGGGACAAACGATAGATTGGGATAGTTTATATCATTGGTTACTGTGTGTGTTCCCGGTTCTACCATTGTCAGCCAGTTATCTTTATCAACAATAAATCCTTGCATGCCTCTTTTTGCAATCGAATAAAGTGTTTGAATATTAATGATTTCATGATCGAGTCTGCCGCCAGTTACGCCAAATAAATAGATGCTGACCGGTTTCCATTCATATGCTATCCGAAGCGCCAGCTCCAGGTCGGTCGAATTTTTCTCAACCGGATGCTCCTCGAATAAATATGCGTGTTGTTTAACGATCGCTTTTTCTTCCTGACTGATGGAATCAAAATCACCAAGTGCATAATCAGGGGTAATATGGTTCTCTATTAATGTTAATGCACCGCGATCAGCGCCAATCCATACATCTATTTCATCCATATATAACGACAATTCAGGAAGCAGGTCAAGTGATCCATTGCCTACGATTGCAACAGTTGTCATGCCAATTACTCCATTCCGTTCGCTGCTTGACGGATTCTTCGTATTGCCTGATGCCGATCATCCTTGGTAAACACCGCACTGCCTGCTACTAACACATCCGCACCAGCTTCTGTACAAAGCTTTGCGGTATCCGTATTAACCCCGCCGTCGACCTCGATCTCGAAGGTAAGCCCTAGTGCTTCGCGCCATACGGCAACTTGTCTGATTTTCTCGGTAACGGCTTGAATAAAGGATTGACCGCCAAAGCCAGGATTTACCGTCATCAGTAATACCAAATCAACATCAGGGAGGATTGTTTTAATCATTTCAGCTGGGGTTGCCGGGTTAATGACAACACCAGCCTTTACACCCTGATCCTTAATTAATTGGATAGTTCGATGCAAGTGTACACACGCTTCCTGATGGACGGTAATAATGGACGCCCCTGCTTTTGCAAAACTGGAAATATACGTATCCGGATTGTTAATCATCAAATGAACGTCTAATGGTAGCGATGTGATTGGTTTAATTGCTTCAACGATGAGCGGACCAATGGTTATATTTGGAACAAAATGGCCATCCATCACATCCACATGAATATAATCGGCTCCACCTTTTTCCACATCAATAATTTCTTGTCCCAGCTTTGCAAAATCTGCTGATAATATCGAAGGTGCAATTTTAGTCATTGAATTAGTACCTCGCCTTTCTCGAATTAATCTCTTCGTAAAAATTTAAATAATGTTCATAGCGAAACCTTGTGATCTCGCCAGTTTCAACGGCTTGCTTCACCGCGCATTTTGGTTCTCGATAATGCATGCAGCCCCGAAATTTACAGTTTTCTTTCCGCACACGAAATTCCGGAAAGCAGTCAGCCAGTTCAGCAAGGTCTATTTCACTAAAGTCAAGCGAACTGAACCCCGGGGTGTCAGCAACCAACCCGTCATGGACGTTGATTAACTCAACATGTCTTGTCGTATGTTTTCCACGTCCCAAGCTTTTGGAAATATCTGCTGTTTTTAGTAAAAGGGAGGGCTTTAACGCATTAATTAATGATGACTTTCCAACCCCCGATTGTCCGGCAATAACGGTTACTTTTCCGGTAAAATATACTTCTAATCGCCCCAAATCATCTGGTTGTTTTGCTGACAGCAATTCAACTGGATAACCTATCTGCTGGTAATCCCTTTGATAACGTTGCATTTCGATTCTTTCATTTTCATCAACGGCATCCATTTTCGTAATAAAGATAACCGGTTTTATTCCTTTTGCTTCAATGAGTGCTAGAAACCGGTCCAACAGTAACGGATTGAAATCCGGCATAACAGCAGAACTAACAATAATTGCCTGATCAATATTGGCAATAGGCGGGCGTTTCAGCTCATTTTCTCTCGGTTTAATTTCCTGAATATACCCTTCATCGGGATTACCTACATCGAACGATACAAAATCCCCGACAAGCGGGGTAATCTTCTTGTTGCGAAAAACCCCACGTCCTCGGCATTGGTAAATTCCGTCTTGTGTCTGAACATAATAAAACCCGCTTAACGCTTTGATAATCCTGCCATTTGCCATTTAGTCACCCTCTTCATAGGAAACTGTCTTATTTATAACAACCTCGTTATCCCTGATCACTTTATATTCTGCCTTGTCATCCGGTGCTATCGTTAATGTAATAGTAAATTCTGTATCCTTCGTGATCGTTTCCTGCTCCGCAACTTCTGAAATAGACCGGTTCATATCAGCAATATATATTTTTACTGTTTGTTCCTTCACTTTACCCGAATCTTCGTCTGTTGGCTGATCAGGATTATACGGAACAGTAAAGGTCACCTTTTTTGATGCCGGTGGCTTCTCTTTCGGCCCGGTTGAGATATGGACATCAACTGTCGAGCCTTCTCCCAGTTTTGTCCCTGGTTCCGGATCCTGCTTGATCACTTCTCCTTCAGGTACAGAATCGGAATGTTCTTCTAAAACATTCATCGTTAAATTTTGTTCATCCAGGTAAGCTTTAGCCTCGTCCTCCGTCATCCCCTTTAAATTATTTAAGGAAACCAGATCCGGGCCATTACTATATTCGAAAATGACTCGTGTTTCACTTGGAACAACTTCCGAATCCGGTGTCGGCTGAATTTGCGTAATTATTTCTCCTACTGGTTGATCCGAGTGTTTCTCATAACCAATAACCTCATACCCTTCCTCTTCCAGCAACCGTTTTACCTGACTGAAATCCTCGCCGACATGATCTGCAAATGTCACCTTTTCTTTGCCTTGACTGACAAAAACCGTGACACTGGTTTCTTCCTTAACCGTATTTCCTGCACGAGGATCTGTTTTGACAACGATGCCTTCCTCAACATCCTCTGAATACATCATTTCCTTTTTATGCTTCAAATTGAATTCTTCCAGCTTATTTACTGCATCCTCATATTCCATATCCGCAACATCAGGTACATCCACTTCCTTAGGCTGCAATAAACTCGGAACAATAAACAATGCTGCTGCACCAGCCGCAAGTAAAATAAATAAAATGACAGCAATAATGATCCACTTCTTCTTCTTTTTTTTGCCATTCTTTTTTTTACCATTCTTTTTTTTCTTTAGCTCCTTTTTCTTGTTTTTTGCCGGCTTTTCAGTGGCTTCATCTGCTTCGTTCCCGTTATATGGCTTTGTACTGCCATTTGTCTGATGCACAATCGTATCCTGATTAACTGTATCCCCCATTTGATTATCGGTAATGATTGGAATAGCCTTCGTTTCTTCCCCCGCTTCAACTGGTGGTACATATTTTTCCTCGTTTATCCGGCTGGGGTCCAAGGCTGTTTCAAGTGCGTCTTCCATATCGTATACCGTGTCATACCGATGAAACGGATCTTTTGCTGTTGCTTTCAGGACAATATTTTCAACGCTTTGCGGGATATCCTGGTTAAACCTCCTGACAGATGGTGTATCATTTTGTAAATGCTTTAATGCGATGGATACTGGTGACTGACCGGAAAAAGGCAGACGTCCGGTTAAAAGCTCGAACAGGACGATTCCTAGCGAATAGATATCCGATTTTTTCGTTGCCATGCCCCCACGTGCCTGTTCAGGTGATAAATAATGAACCGAGCCTAAAATCGAATTGGTTTGCGTTAATGACGTCGCACTTAATGCAACCGCAATTCCGAAATCAGTCACTTTTACTTGTCCATATGTATCCATCAGAATATTTTGCGGCTTTATATCACGATGCACAATATCATTTGCATGTGCGTGAGCAATTGCCGAACTGATTTGTTTCATAATATCCAATGATTCCTGGACTTCAATAGGGCCGTATTTCTGTATGTATTCCTTTAAAGTCATGCCATCTACATATTCCATTACCATAAATAAAATGTGATCTTCTTCCCCAACGTCGTAAATACTTACAATATTTGGATGTGAAAGACTTGTAGCTGATTGAGCTTCCCGGTGAAACCTGGCAATAAATTCTTCATCATTTGCATATTCCAAACGCAAAACCTTGATGGCAACGTCACGGTCCAAGATAATATCTCTTGCCAAATATACATTCGCCATGCCACCGCCGCCAATTGTTCCCTCGATACGATATCGTTCATATAACAGGTGACCATTCAGCACGCAGTTTCACCCTCTTCCCTGGAACGATCATGCTGGATGAGGATAACCGAGATATTATCCTCGCCGCCTAATTCATTGGCCAAATCAATCATCTTCTGTCCTTTTTCCTTCAGGCTATTCTCCAACCGCATGAGCTCGGACAATTTATCATCCGGTAATTTATCTGTCAGGCCATCGGAACATAATAATAATTGATCATGCTTGTCCCAGCCAAGGCTGCGAACATCTGATTCGACATGTTCTTCTGTTCCAACAGCTTTTAGAACAACATTTTTCCTAGGATGATTCTGTGCCTCTTCATGCGAAATTTGACCGGATTTAACAAGAACATTTACGAGGGAATGGTCTTCGGTAATCTGCTTAAACTCATTATCATTTACAAGATAGCAGCGACTGTCACCAACATGAGCTACCGTAAAAAAATCCTGTGTACAGATCGTAATCACGATGGTCGTACCCATTCCTTGACATGCCTCATTTTTCACCGCATGGTCATATATTGCTTTGTTCATTTCCTCAATAGCCTCAGATAAAAAAGACTCGATTTCATCTGGTGATGAAAGCTGGTTACTTTCCTCCCATTTTTCCTGTATGTGTGCGACAGCCATTTGACTGGCTACATCACCAGCCCGATGTCCACCCATTCCATCGGCAAGAGCAGCCAGAAATTGCCCATTACGATTATAATAGATACCCCCGGAATCTTCATTATGGTCCCGGACTCTGCCACGATCGGTCAGAAATTGTCCTTGCAAATTGATTCACCCCTTTGGCCCCAATAGTTACCTCACCATTTATTACCTACATTATGACACGAAATAACCTGTAATAGAATATTTTTCTTCATTTTTTTCGGAAACGGGTAAGGAAGAAGCCGTCAGTTTGAAAGGTTTGCGGGAAAATCTGCAATCCATTCTCCGTTCTTCCCGGAGAATGCTCAAAGCCCGCCGGTAATTCCGTAAAAAAGCGCTGATCGATGATAAAATCAGGTTGCTGTTGCAGGAAGCTTTTTACGACACCTTCATTTTCCGTTTGCTCAACTGTACATGTACTGTAAATCAGTAACCCGTCTTTTTTCAATAACGGTGCAACATGCAACAGTATTTCCAGCTGAATTTCTGCCAACCGCTTAATATCTGTAGCATTTTTATTGTATTTAATCTCTGGTTTGCCACGGATTACACCCAGCCCAGAACATGGGGCATCAACCAAGATACGGTCAAAGCTTTCGATTTCGTGCAATTCCTGCAATTTTCTCGCATCTGCTTCGTTAGCAACGATAATCGTCAAGTCCAGGTCTCTTGCTTTTTGACTGATTAATTTAGCTTTCTTTGCATGAAGGTCATAAGCATAGAGCATTCCTTTATTTTGCATTTTTTCAGCAATATGTGTTGCCTTTCCTCCCGGAGCACTGCAAGCGTCAAGTACCTCCATCCCCGGTTTTATTGCCAACATTTCCGCAACAAGCATGGAGCTTTGATCCTGGATAGTAACAATACCTTCTTTAAACAAATCCGTTTTTAAAACATTTCCCTTATCAATAACGATCCCCTGACTGGAAAAAACGGATGGCCTTACTTCCAGTCCTTGTGCTGTTAATAGGCGGATCACTTCCTGCCGGGAAATTTTTAATGGCTGAACCCGTACAGTTAGGGCTTTGCGGGTTACGTTTGCTTCACACATCTCACGGGTTATTTGCTCCCCGTACATGGCAATCCACCTGTTTACAAGCCACTCCGGATGACTTGTTTCAATGGCGATCCGCTCAGCCGAGTTCTTAATATTAGCTGTGTCTGGAACACCTTTTCGCTGGATACTGCGAAGCACACCGTTTACTAATGAGGCGATCCCTTTGTTCCCTCTCGTTTTGGCAATCTCTACCGCTTCGTGAATAATCGCATGATCGGGTACTTTGTCGAGGAAAACCATTTGATAAACGGACATCCGAAGCAACATTCGTACCCATGGAGCGATTTTTTTCCTTGACTCAATAAATGCGTCCAAATAATAATCCAATGTAAGTTTTCTCTGGAATGTGCCATAAACAATTTCTGTTAGCAGACCTTCATCTTTAGCCTTTATTTTGCCTGTTTTAAGCTCATGGTCAATTAACAAGTGACTATAGGATCCGTCTTTTTCCATTCTTTCCAATATATCCAGGATCGTTTTTCTTAATCGGTAGTTACTCATGTTGATCAATCACCCAATTTTGTACCAGATTTGATTCGGTCTGACGCGCCACGCAAATAATCGTAAACCGTCATTCGCTTTTTACCAGCAGGCTGGATTTCTTTAATCGTTATCCCTTGTCCATTCCCGCAAATAACGGTAAACCCTTCGTCACTAACGCGGACAATTTCTCCGGGTGTTCCCTGATATGTCGTGTTATCGGGTTCTCCCCACCATATTTTCATCCTACTGCCATTATAAGTTGTAAATGCAACAGGCCAAGGGTTTAGTCCCCTGATTTGATTGTAAATCGCGATATTGCTGTTTGCCCAGTCAATTTTCTCCTGCTCCCGTTTAATATTTGCGGCGAATGTTGCTTCCTGATCATTTTGTTTTTGAGGTGTAATCGAATGTGTAGCCAGTTTTGGTAATGTATCCAATAATAAATCAGCACCAGCGCTCGCTAATTTTTCATGCAAGATGCCAACGTTGTCATCGTCGGCAATTGGCACCTTCACTTGCGTCAAAATATCACCGGCATCAAGTTTTTCTACCATATACATGATCGTCACACCAGTTTCTTTTTTACCCTGTAAAATGGCGTAATGGATTGGTGCACCACCACGGAGCTCCGGTAATAGAGAAGCATGGACGTTGATACAGCCATATTCGGGAACGTTCAACAGTTCCGATGGCAGGATTTGCCCATATGCGGCCGTTACAATTAAGTCTGGTTGATAATCGATAATAGGCTGGTAATCATTTTTCAATTTTTCCGGCTGGAAAACCGGTATGTTTAACTTGTCTGCTGTCTGTTTCACTGGAGGAGCTGTCAGTATCTTCTTCCTTCCCTTGGGCCGATCGGGCTGGGTGACGACTAACACCACTTCATATCCGGCCTTGACGAGGTTCTCCAATATCGGGACAGAAAAGTCTGGTGTCCCCATAAATACGATTCGTTTCATATACTATCCCTACTTCCTACATCAATTGATATGGCTGCATGTCCACTGTAATCAGCAGGTCATCCTTTCGCACATCATCATCAAATTGCTGGACAATTTTCCTGATCAGGTTCCGTAACTGTGGTTCCTGCTTGTATTTTACCATGCATTGGTAACGATATCTATCTTTCATGCGTGTGACTGGTGATGGTGTCGGACCAAGGACTACCGTTTTATCGTTTACATGATTCAGCAGCAATTGCACGATTTTTTGTGTTGTCTGGACAGCTTTTACCTGATTCCGATGGGAAACCGTCAATAATGCCAAAAAAACATATGGCGGGTATTGAAACGTCTTACGTGTGTTCATCTCGGTCCGATAAAATTGTGCATAATCATAGGTGCTTGCTAGTTCGATACTATAATGGTCAGGAGTATACGTCTGGACAATCACCTCACCTGGCAATTCATGCCGGCCAGCCCTGCCGCTTACTTGCGTCAGCAGCTGGAAGGTTTTTTCCGAAGAGCGAAAATCCGGCAAGTGCAGCATCGAGTCAGCGGTCAATACACCAACAAGGGTGACATTTTCAAAATCAAGTCCTTTTGCGATCATTTGCGTTCCTAATAAAATATCTGCTTCTTGATTGGCAAATTGCTTTAATAGTTTTTCATGAGCGCCTTTTCGCCTTGTCGTATCGACATCCATTCGGACAACCCTTGCTTCCGGGATTAGCTGTGTTAAAGCTTCCTCTACACGCTGTGTTCCGGTACCAAAGTAACGGATTAAATCACTGTTGCATTCCGGGCAATGTAAAGGAACGCTTTCCTCATAAGAACAATAATGACATTTTAATTGATTGCTATTTTTATGGTATGTCAAGGCAATATCGCAATGTGGGCATTCTTTTACATGTCCACATTCCCGGCACATCACAAATGTTGAATAGCCTCGCCTGTTCAACAGCAAAACAACCTGTTCTTTTTTCGCAATGCATTGTTCGATTTGTTTCTTTAATCTGCGTGAAAACATCGTACGATTGCCGGCGTGAAGTTCTTTTCGCATATCGACTATCTGAACATCAGGCATCCCTTTATTATTTGTCCTTTTTGTTAATGTAGCTAGTTGGTAAACGCCTTTTTGGGCACGAGCGTATGATTCTAGTGCAGGTGTCGCACTCCCAAGGATAACCGGACATTGATGCTTTTCGCCGCGATAAATGGCTACATCTCTGGCATGATACCGGGGCTGGTCCTCCTGTTTGTAACTTGTTTCGTGTTCTTCGTCAATAATAATAATCCCGATATTCTCGAACGGGGCAAAAACTGCCGACCTGGCCCCAACGACAACCTGTACTTCTTTTCGCTGAACCTTCCGCCATTCATCATATTTTTCCCCACTTGATAAGGCACTATGTAACACCGCAACATTTGAACCAAACCGCCCTTTAAAGCGATGAACCATTTGCGGAGTCAAGGAAATTTCCGGAACGAGGACAATTGCCTCCTGCCCTTTTTCGATGACGTCCTGAATCGCTTGTAAATAAATTTCTGTCTTGCCGCTGCCAGTCACACCATGTAGCAAAAATACGTCGTGCTGGTTTTCGGCAATTTTCCGTTTGATCGGACTAATCGCTTGCTCCTGCTGTTCTGTAAGCTTTAGTGCTGTTGTCTTAACAACCTGGTCGTCGTCATAAGGATTACGAAAAACCTCCATCCTCGTTGAAACAAGCAGCCCTTTATCAACTAATTTTTTAATTGTCTGCTGTGTGGTCTGTAAGTTTTTTAACAGCTTCGTTTGTTCTATTGCCTCTGGATTTTCAATGAAAAAGGTTAGTATTTCCCGTTGTTTCGCTGCATTTTTTGCTAAATCCTGGATCGCTTCTTCAAGTAAATAAGCATCCTTGTTAGGCTTTACTATGGTGGTATATTTTTTGGTGATTTTAGATTTAACGAGATAGTTAATCATAATATCCCCAACCTGGATTGCTTTTTGAACGTGGGAATACCGGATCTGCCGATTGTTCAATTCCTCATATGGCACGTAATCACGGCCGGCAAATAAAACCTCTAAATCATCTGCCAGCTTGGCATCTGTCAGGCGGACAAGCTCCTTTTTATATTGTGATTTCAATACTTGCGGCAGCATAGCCTGATACGTTGTAATATAAAGACTTAGTGTTTCATCCGCCAGCCACTTCCCGAGTTCAAGCAGCTCCTCTGTTAAGGCGGGGGTTAAATCGAGAATGTCGATAATTTCTTTTAATTCATCATAAGCCGATTCTGAAACTCGGCCGACAACATAACCCATTATTTTCCTCGGACCAAACGGAACGATCACCCGCATACCGTTTTGCAACACGTCAAGAAATCGGTCTGGAATAAGATAATCAAAGGTTTGATTAATCGAACGGGCTTGCACATCAACAATTACTTTAGCTATATTCACTTGGACTCATCCTTCATATCCCGGTCAATCAACATCATAATCTTATCCGCCATATCCCGTTTTGATGATAAGGCAATTTCCTCTTTCTCCATGTGTTTGTTCAAGTATGTGGCAATATTCGTATCACCGCCGAACCCGGCGCCAGCCGTCGATACGTCATTAATTACAACTGCATCCAAGCGTTTCTTTTGCAATTTCTTCATTCCATATTCCAGAGCATTTTCCGTTTCAGCAGCAAACCCGACTAAAAATTGACCCGTTTTTGCCTCTCCAAGTGATTGCAAAATATCTTTTGTCCTTTCCATTTCGATTTTCCAGACACCATCCTGTTTTTTCATTTTCTCCTCATAGACCTGTTTTGGGCGGTAATCCGCAACAGCTGCTGCCTTAATGACAATATCACTCGTTAGAAAATTGTGATGCATTGCATGATACATTTCCTCAGCAGTTGTAATATTAATACGCTTGATCTGCTTATTCACTAATTCCATATCGGTTGGTCCGGCAACAAGGGTAACCTCGGCACCAAGGTCAGCTGCTGCCTCAGCAAGAGCAAAACCCATTTTCCCTGATGAATGATTGGTAAAAAATCGCACCGGGTCAATTTGTTCGCGTGTTGGTCCTGCTGAAATCAGCACCTTTTTTCCGGCAAGGATCTTATTTTTGTCTTGATGGGTTTTGACTGTTTCGATAATACTTTCTGGTTCTTCTAATCGTCCCTTCCCAACATAGCCGCACGCTAAATACCCTGATCCGGGTTCGATAAAGTGGTAGCCCCATTTTTCCAGGCGCTGCATATTTTGCATAACAGCCGGGTGGGCATACATATGGACATTCATAGCAGGGGCAATATAAACACTGGCCTGTGTAGCTAATAGTGTTGTCGATAGCATATCATCGGCAATCCCATTGGCAAGTTTTCCAATGATGTTTGCTGTAGCTGGGGCTATGATTACAATATCTGCCCAGTCTGCGACATCGATATGAGCAATTTTTCTAACATCTTTTTCATCAAATGTATCCGTATATACAGGATTTCTGGATAAAGCCTGAAATGTTAATGGTGATACAAATTTGGTTGCGTTCTCCGTCATCATTACCTTTACATTTGCACCCGCCTGTGTTAATTTGCTCGTTAATGCACAGGCCTTGTACACCGCTATCCCGCCAGAAACCCCTAATAGAATATTTTTATTCTGTAGCATTTCTATTACCGCCTTTCCGGTTTCGATCTGCATTGTATAACTCATTTCAATCATACATAATCAAGCAAGTATAAAACAAATAATAATACCCTCGCCAAAATAATGCGAGGGTATTGGACCCGAGTTGTCTGAGAGGATTATTCCTTAACAAATAATTTTTCTGCCAGAATTTCTTCAAGTGCCATGCCGACATATTTTTCAGATTTTGGATTTTCCACCTGACAGTTTTTTGCATGGCGCATCTCTCTTGCACGTCTTGCCGATAAAGTAACAAGTGTATATTTTGATTTAATCTTTCCCTGTAGTGCGTCAATTGATGGCTCTAACATCATTTTATATCATCCTCCAATAGCTGCTTATATTGTTTCGCAATCCGTTCCCGTTTACAGTGTTCACTTTGAATGATCGATTTCACCTTGGCTACTGCATGTTTGATCTGATCATTTACGACAACATAATCATAGGCATCCATCATTTCAATTTCGTCTCTCGCTGCTTTTAGCCGGTTTAACACTAATTCTTCCGTTTCCGTGCCACGATTCACGATCCGGTTCTTTAATTCCTCCAAGCTTGGCGGGAATAAAAAGATGAACACACCTTCCGGGAAGTTTTCCTTAACCTGTAATGCGCCTTGCACTTCAATTTCCAGGAAAACATCATGCCCTTCTGCTAATGTCTTTTCCACATAATCCCGTGGTGTACCATAATAATTATTGACATATTTAGCATATTCCAATAACTTGTTTTGGGCAATTAATGATTCAAATTCTTCATTTGTTTTATAAAAATAATCGACACCATCTGTTTCACCTTGCCTTTTCTCCCTGGTTGTCATCGAGATCGAATATCTTAATGCTGTATCATGTTGAAACAGCTCTTTTCTCACTGTACCCTTCCCAACACCTGAGGGACCGGAAAGAACAAATAAAATCCCTTTCTCTTCTATCAAAACAGCTAACCTCCCGTTTTATTCATCCGAATCTTCTTCATGGCTTAATACGCGCTGCCCTACTGTTTCCGGCTGAACTGCAGATAACACGACGTGATCACTGTCGGTAATGATGACAGCTCTTGTCCGACGTCCGTACGTTGCATCTACTAACTTATTATTATCACGTGCAACGGTAATAATCCGTTTTATTGGCGCTGATTCTGGTGAAACAATAGAAATAATTCTATTAGCAGAAACAACATTGCCAAATCCAATGTTAATTAGTCGTAAACTCAAACTGGTTCCCCCTTAAAATTCAAGCAGCGTCCGATTCGGATGAGGATCTGACGTACCGGGCGCTACCCATGACTACTGCATTCCGTCTACACTTATAGAGGATGTTCAAGAAGTCACCAAATAAAAAGCGGTGAACTAAGGCGTTTGCGGTAAAGAATCTTCTGCTAAAACCGCCCTAACAGCAGAAGTCAGCACTTCCTGTACTCAGCAGCTGCGCCGCCTCGACCTTCAAGACTCAGATTCAGCGACATTTGAACACCACTATTACTACTATCTATTATATGTATAGGAAAAAAGAAATGCAAAAACAAGCGATTACTCTATATTTTGCACTTGTTCTTTCATTTTCTCCAATTCACTTTTTATCGATACAACCCATTCGCTTATTTTGGGATCTGTAGATTTGGAGCCGATTGTATTTGTTTCACGATGCATTTCCTGCAGGATGAAATCCAGTCTCCGGCCGACTTGCCCATCCTTTTCAATTGTTGTAAAAAATTGATCGATATGGCTTCCTAATCTTGTAATTTCCTCGGTAATATCCCCTTTTTCCGCCAACAGGGCGATTTCCTGGTACAAACGGCTTTTATCTATATCCATTGCCCCATCCAAATGATCCTCTATGCGCGCACTGATTCGTTCCCGATATTCATCGATGACGTGTTCTCTGCGTGTTTTTAAAGAGGAAACCAATTCCCTGATGATGTTCATGCGGGCAACTATATCTGTAAGCAGCTTTTCTCCCTCATTCTCACGCATTTGTTTAACTTGTACACAGGCAGCTTCAATACTTTTTATAACCATATCAAGCTCTAACTCAGACTGTTCTGCAGTCTGCCGGACCGAAAACAATTCGGGAATTGATAAAAGCGTACTCATTGGAATTTCGCCAGTTAACTGGTAGCGTTCCTTCACTTGCTGAAGCTGGCCCATATATTGATCCAGCAATTTCCAATCGGTTTCGAGTATGTTTTGCGCAAAACCTTCCCCATCCACACTTATATACAATTCAATTCGTCCCCGGTTAAAAAAGGAGCGAACAATTTCTTTTATTTTCTCTTCCAAAAGTAAAAGGGTGTGCGGAATCTTGATATTAAAATCAAGGAAACGATGGTTAACACTTTTGATTTCAACAGTTACCGTTGTTTTCCCGATATGGACCACATCTCTTCCATACCCCGTCATGCTTCTTACCATACTTACCACATCCATTACATTCGTTTAACTCTCTAATTATAGCAGTGATCAGGGAAAAATGAAAAGCTTCCGCAAATAAAATAGCAGAAGCTGTGATAAATTCTATTTTTTTGTAAAGCCAAACAAAACCGTCGGTAATGAACTAAAGACAATGATAAGCAGCCAATCTCGCAAACTCAAAAATGTCGTATGGAAGACAACTTGTAATGGTTCAAAATAGATAACAACGAGGAGCAGCAATAAGGACGAAATGACGGCTAAAACCAAATACATATTTTCAAATGGATTCCGGGTAAAGACCGAATGTTCACTGCGGCAATCAAATACATGAATAAGCTGAGCCATGACCAATGTTGTAAAAGCGATCGTTTGCCCATAGACAAGATTATCCGGATCATTCTGATAGGTCAGCATAAAGGCAAGCAACGTCACAAGGCCGATTACTATACCCCTGCTGACAATTTTAAACCCAAGTCCTCTGGCAAACACACCTTCCCTTGGGCTGCGTGGTGCCCGCCGCATCACATCTTCCTCCGGCTTATCAAGTCCTAGCGCCATCGCCGGCAGCCCATCTGTGACCAGGTTTACCCATAATATTTGTACAGGTACAAGCGGTAATGGTAACGCCAGCAGCATCGCAAACAACATTACGAGAATTTCACCAACGTTGGATGCCAGCAAATAACGAATGAATTTGCGAATATTTTCATAAATGTTTCGCCCTTCATTTATCGCAGCTTTTATTGTTGCAAAATTATCATCCATTAATACGAGCGACGAAGCTTCTTTCGTTACATCTGTACCACTTTGTCCCATGCTAATTCCGATATCACTTGCCTTAATTGCCGGGGCATCATTTACCCCGTCACCGGTCATTGCTACAATATGCCCTTTTTCCTGAAATGCATTGACAATCTTTAATTTATGTTCCGGGGTTACCCTGGCAAAAACATAAACCTGGTCGATCACTTCCCGTAATTCATCCGTTGACATTTGATTTAATTGATTTCCATCCAATACTAGACCGTTCTCAGGCAGCAGTTGTAAATTTTCAGCGATCGCCCTTGCCGTTTTGACATGATCGCCTGTTATCATGACCGTCTTGATTCCTGCATTTCTGCATTCTGCAATTGCCGCTCTTACTTCCTTGCGCGGCGGATCAATCATCCCGTACAGACCAATAAACGTCAAATCATTTTCGATAAACGTAGTGTCCAGTGCATCCTGCTTGGACAAAGGCTTCATAGCAATGGCAATTGTCCGCAATGCTTTTTCGGCCATTTGATTGATAGCATGATCAATATGGCTTTTATCTTCTTTTTTCAGCAATTTCCTGCCGTCTTCACCCATGAAAAACGAAGATCTCGGCAGTAAAACATCGGGTGCGCCCTTTGTAACCACAAAGCGCCGTTTATTGTTATCCTCGATAATGACACTCATGCGTTTGCGATCGGAATCAAACGGAATTTCTTTCACAATACGGTATTCGTTGTGCTCCGGCTTTAAACCGATTTTTCGAGCCGCAACCAGCAACGCGCCGTCAGTCGGATCCCCGTCAACATAATATTTCCCTTTTTTAACATGTAATTCAGCGTGATTGCACAGCATGCCATATAACAGCATGGATTGCAAATTTGGGAATGTTTCGTTGACCTTTGTTTTATTGAGAAAATAATCACCACGAATATCATAGCCGTCACCAGTAACATATAAATGCTTGCCATTCAAGTAAATTTCTTTAACGGTCATTTGATTTTCCGTCATCGTCCCTGTTTTATCGGAACAAATAACGGACGCACATCCTAATGTCTCAACAGCTGAGAGCTTCCGGACGATTGCCTTTTTCCGGATCATCCGCTGCACACCTAATGATAAGGCAACTGTTACTATCGCCGGCAGCCCTTCCGGAATTGCCGCAACTGCTAGAGATACACCGGCCAAAAACATATTATAAACTGGGTGCCCCTGATAAACACCTACAACGACTACTAATGCCGTTAAAGCCAATGCAACAAAAATGAGGATTTTTCCGAGTTCTGCAAGCTTATTTTCCAATGGGGTTGTTATTTTTTTCGTTTTCACCATCAAGGAAGCGATTTGTCCCATTACCGTATTCATGCCCGTCCCAACAACAATCCCCGTTGCAGATCCTCTTGTTATTAGCGTTCCCATAAATGCCATATTGCTTTGGTCCTGCGGGTCTACATGATCCCTGGAAATCCCGTTCGTATGCTTCATAACCGGCAGTGATTCCCCAGTTAATGCTGACTCCTCTGCCTCCATGCCAATTGATTTGATAATTCGAACATCAGCTGGAATCCTGTCACCGCTTGAAAGCCGGATAACATCACCGACAACAATCTCTTGTGACGGCACTTTTATCCATTCACGATCACGCAGGACGGTTGCAATTGGTGCAGATAATTCCTTTAATTTGGCTAGTGATTTTTCCGCCTTTTGCTCTTGGAAATAGCCGATAAAACCATTGACAAGGACAATTACCATAATCGCGATGGCGTCGACAAACTCACCTAATAGTCCAGCAATCAATGTTGCCGCAAGTAACACAATTACCATGAAATCTTGGAATTGTTTAAGAAACAGTAGCCACCGTGGCGTGCTTTTTTCCTCTTCCAGTACATTGGCACCGAATTTTTTGCGACGATCGGCTACTTGCTTGACAGGCAAACCGTTATCCATTGTCACATTTAATTTTTCCGCTACTTGATCTACGTCCAATTGATACCATTTCATACCGCATTCCTCCACATTCACCTGCACTCATTTTTACACTGCACAATGCTTGTACATGTAAAACCATTATTCATTTCTATGCAGACTTGACCGGAAAAATGCTATAATTGCATTAAAGAGGTGATCGTATGCCATTTGATGGAATTGTTACAAGGGCAGTAACGGACGAGCTAAACGCAAAAATTATACCAGGAAAAATAACAAAAATTTATCAACCTACGATGACGGAACTTGTTTTAACGGTTCGCAGCCAAGGTATAAACCATACATTATTATTATCGATACATCCGACATATGCACGATTTCACCTGACCGATGATGATTACAAAAATCCGAAAGAACCGCCGATGTTTTGTATGCTGCTCCGCAAACACCTGTCGGGAGCGACGATCGAAGCCATTAACCAATATGGCATGGAACGGATTGTAACCTTCACGATAAAGACGCGCAATGAAATCGGTGATCTAACACGTAAGTCCTTGGTTATTGAATTAATGGGCAAACACAGTAATGTCATGCTGGTTGATAAGGAAAAAGGGCATATCATCGATAGCTTGAAACACGTCTCGGCCGCGCAAAATCGCTATCGAACTATTCTGCCTGGACAGACGTATAAGCTACCACCTGAACAAAATAAAGCAAATCCCCTTGAAATTGACGGGGAAAATTTTATCAAAAAACTCGATTTTAATACTGGTAAACTAGAGAAGCAAATTGTGCAAACACTTGTCGGCTTTTCCCCACTCATTGCCAGCGAAATCGTTCATCAGGCAAGACTAGGTTCGGCAAAAATATATAAGGAAAAGTTTATTGCTATTCAGGAATTGCTCAAAACAAACAACTATACACCGGCAATTTATCAAGGGAAAAAAGAAGACTTTCATGTACTTCCGATCACGTCCTTCCAGGGTAAAGAAGAATTATTTTCGACAACCAATTCCATGCTCGATACATTTTTTTCGGGAAAGGCTGAGCGTGACCGGGTCAAACAACAGGCAAAGGACTTATACCGATTTATCAAAAATGAAAAAGACAAAAATGAACGCAAGCTGAAAAAGCATGCGAAAACAATGAAAAAGGCTGAAGGTGCTGAAAAATTTCAGCGGCTCGGGGAATTATTGACAGCGAACATGCACATGGTAAAACCTGGGGATGCATCCGTTTCCGTCATTGATTATTACGACCCGGAACAAAACAGTTTAATAATCGATCTTAATCCGAACAAGACACCGAGTGAAAATGCCCAAAGCTTTTTTAAAACGTACCAAAAGCTGAAAACCTCCAAACGTATGGTGGAAAAGGAAATGGTCAAAACAAATGAGGAAATTGCCTATTTAGATCAGTTGTTGCAGCAACTTGACACCGCCCGTGAAGCGGATATAGAGGAAATACGTGATGAGCTTCGTGACGAGGGCTACTTAAAAAAACAACGGCAGCAGAGAAAACAGAAAAAGCAAGGTAAACCTCAACCGGAAGAATATGTATCTTCTGACGGTACAGAAATTCTTGTCGGGAAAAACAATAAGCAGAATGAATATGTTACAACCAGGGTCGCACACCGTGATGACATTTGGCTGCACACGAAGGATATACCCGGGTCACACGTTATTATCCGCAGCCGCACACCAAGTGAAGAGACATTGCTGGAGGCGGCACAAATAGCTGCTTATTTCAGTAAATCACAGCAATCATCTTCCGTGCCAGTTGATTATACAACGATTCGCCATGTCAAGAAACCAAACGGTGCTAAGCCTGGTTATGTTACCTATGATAATCAGAAAACACTTTTTGTCACACCAGATAAAGCAATTGTTGAGAAATTGCGTAAAAAGAAAAACGGATGATCCTCACCAAGATCATCCGTTTTTCTTTTGGTATTTGTTGAATGGATCCAGCCTGAACAAGCACGCAGTCCAAGCCAGTGAACGCGGAACTTTGGAGTTTAAGCCCGCTCCTAATTAGAGTGCGCTACCTGCAGCGCCACAGCATGTCATTCTTTATTCAACAGCTTCAGGATTTAAGGTGACCTCTATGTTTCCTCTAGTAGCTTTTGAATACGGACAAGCTTGATGCGCATCTTCCGCTAGCTGCTGAGCATCTTCAGGGTTAACACCTTTTATCTTAATATTTAACGTAACCGCAATTTTAAATCCATTATCTGCCGGATCTTTGCAAAAACTGACCTCCGCGTTTGTCTCTGAATCAATTTTCTTATTTTGCTTGGATGCAACAAGATTCAGCGCTCCGTCAAAACAAGCGGAATATGCTGCTGCAAATAGCTGCTCCGGGTTCGACCCTTTATCTTCTTTGTTTTTTGCCGGATTTACCAATTTTAAATCAATTAAACCATCATCAGACTTCACATGTCCATCACGTCCATTCTTTGCTGTTGCGCTTGCGGTAAATAGTACATTGCTCATTATTGGAACACTCCTTTACATGTTTATAGTTATTTGTTCCTCAAAATACAAGCTGTTAAACCTTTGGGTTGTGCAAGAGATGTTTCGAATTTATTATTGATGTTCGATTTGTGTTGATGTTTCTGCTTTTACTGTCGATGTCCATTCGATTTCTGTTGATGTTTCCGCTTTTACTGTTGATGTTCTCTCGATTTCTATTGATGATTCCGCTTTTACTGTTGATGTTCTCTCGATTTCTATTGATGATTCCGCTTTTACTGTTGATGTTCTCTCAATTTCTGTTGATGTTCCCGCTTTTATTATTGATGTTCTCTCGATTTCTATTGATGATCCCGCTTTTACTATTGATTTCGCCCATGTTCAGTCACACAACAAGACAACCCTATCAAACTAAAGAAATGTTTTATCAATAATAGTTTGAATGAACCGATCAACCTGAGGTAATTTCCGTACGCCTTCCTGGTAGCATATCCAGGTATCCCGCGTTACACTTTCTCCATTTAATTTCAACGGGATATGGGGATATTCATCCATCATTTTATCTGAGACGCTTTCAGGCAGTACAGCCATCCCTAATCCTTCTTTCATAAACTGTTTACATGTCTCAATCTGATCCACTGTGATCGTCTTTAATGGTTTGATTTGATCCTGATGATAATAAAGCCAGTTGTCAACAGACTCGTGCATACTATCATCACTTTTAAACGAAATCAATGGACGTTCTTTCAATTTATTGTCAGGAAAAGGCTCTGTATCGAAAATGTATAATGGATCGTCAAACAATCGTTTGCACGTTGATTCCTTAAATGTTTCGCCACGAATAATACATACATGGTAATTCTTGTGATCACGCTTGATATCCTCACTTAAACCTGTCACAAGGTCAATTGCAACTTTAGGATAGGCACGGGTGAATTGTGCTAAAATAGCCGGCAAAAAACGCTGACTGATCAGGGACGAACAAGCAATTGAGATCGTTCCTTGTACATCGTCACTTGATTGTGCCAGTTGATTTTTCAACACTTCCTCCCGTTCCATAACACCTTTCGCATGCTCGATAATGATTTCACCGGCAGGGGTCAGAACCAAACTTTTAGATGTACGGATAAAAATCGTTTGACCGAAATATTCCTCGATATATTTAAGCCGCTGGGTAACTGCAGGCTGTGAAATTAGAATGGCCTTTGCCGTCCCGCGAATCGTTCCAATCTCATGCAATTTAAGTAATAAGGCATAATCATCGATCTTCATGTAGATGTCCTCCGTTGAATAAGTATTTATTATTACTTTTGATTATAAACTAGTATTTTACTTATTGCATTAGAAAGCATATGATTAAGGTAACAAAATATACTGGAGGAGAGCCACATGCGTGAAAAGGATTATGTAAAACAGGTATTTTCAAAAAACAAAGACGCCTATATCAACAGTTCTACACATGCAAACGGGAATGATTTAGTTAACATGATCGAGTGGCTAAAGCTTGCCCCAGACATGATAGCACTTGATATTGCTACAGGTGGCGGACATGTTGCAAAACAATTGGCAGCACACGTAAACGAAGTTATTGCTACTGATCTGACAGAAGAGATGTTGCGGAATACGGCAAAGCATTTACAATCCTGTGAAAATATAACGTTTACCGTTGCTGATGCTGAGGATTTGCCGTTTGCTAATGACATGTTCGATATTGTTACGTGCAGAATCGCGGCACACCACTTTCCGGATCCGGACAAGTTTGTTGCAGAAGTCGCCCGCGTGTTAAGGCCAGACGGACAATTTCTTTTCATCGATAATATTGCACCAGAAAATACATCCCTTGATCAGTTTAACAATACATTAGAGAAAATGCGGGATTACAGCCATGTACGATCACGGACAATTGCTGAATGGACAACCATTTTTAACAGACAATGTTTACAGATTGTTAAGGAGAAACGCAGGAAGAAACGATTGCCGTTTCGAGAATGGGTAGCACGAACCTTGGATTCAGATACAGAAATGGACAGGGTAGAAAAGTATTTACTGAATGCTGCAGAAGAAATTCAAGAATATTTTCAGGTTGAACGAAAAGAAGCTCATGTGCAATCATTTGCGATCGATGAATGGATGGTTTTGTTTCGCCAGAAGTAGAGTAGAAAACAGGAGTTAGATATTGCCTTCTTGTCCTCGGGTTTCAGGGTTTTCCACCTTACTAAGCCAGACTTGAGGGCAATTCCTCT
>BMJD01000001.1:265715-361401 GCA_014642895.1 Lentibacillus populi | reverse complement strand
CTCCACCAGTTACTTGTCAGCTACCAAGCGTCTTGGTACTTACTTGGGTTGGACTTTCACCAACTCGCAATTAACAGCGTGCTGGGCACGCCAAAGGCGCAAGCGCCCGTTTAGCGGCGTATGTGCTGCGCCCTGCCAAGCAGGGTGGTTCGGTGTTGCTGCGTAAAGCAGCGGTTTTAACCGAACATTCCTACCGTAGGAGATAAAGGAAACATGCCCCTAAAAAAGGGGTAGACGTGAGTTGGACGCAAAGTCCGCTTTTAGTCGGCCTTCCTTCTTACCCGAGTCGATGTTGACTTATCGTACGAAGGCGGGTGTTGTATACTAGCCGCTGGGCGCTGGAGCCGGATGTGGCTTATCCGGTTATTAAGTTATCCACAGCCGCAAAATTTTATAATTTCCTAGACGAGAAAAAATCCAGCCGGCAATTGGCTGGATTCTCTATTTCCTTATTCGATTTCGCTGTGTGTTTTTCGCAGTTCGTCAACCCGCTTGTTATCCGCTTTAAAATATTGCACCAAATCCCCGATCCGATCAATCGAATTCCAGCTTAAGTGATGCTCGATCCCTTCGACATCTTCGTAAATATTATCCTTTTCCACGCCGATAATTTCCAGAAACTGTTCAAGTAATTCATGACGAAAAACCAATCGCTCGCCAATTTTTTTGCCTTTTGGGGTTAAGATAAATCCCCGGTATTTTTCATAATTTAAATACTCATCTTTGTCAAGCTTCTGAACCATTTTCGTAACAGAAGAGGGGTGCACCTGTAAAGCTTCAGCAATATCGGATACGCGGGCATATCCCTTTGCCTCAATCAAATTATAGATTTGTTCTATGTAATCCTCCATACTTGGAGTCGGCATAAAATCTCCTCATTTCAAAAGAATAAATTTTTAGGTAAGGCAACAATGTTTCTATAATAAGGATACAGGATAATCCATTGATAAACAAGCTATACCTTAAGAAAAATGAAAAGAGCCAACCCTTTTTGAGTAAGCTCTTTTCTTCAGTACTTATAATCCACACTTCAACTGTGCACCACAGCTTGTACACGTATTACAGCCACCGATATCTTCCACACTGCCTTCGCGGCAAACCGGACATGTGTCGCCAACCTCGGAACCGATTGTAACATTTGTTCTTTCCAGTTCCTGAATGGTATCCATGAGGACAACACGCGGTTTTTCCTCTGTTTGGATTGCTTCCGTATCCTCAGTGAATGAATTTTCTTCCGCCTTCAGAGTCAGTACTTGTGAATCACGGCTCCCGTCCACATAAACGGTTCCACCCTTTGCGCCACCTTTGTATAAGCGACGGTAAACATTTTCCACTTGGTTAACCGTATAACCTCTTGGTGCGTTCACTGTTTTTGATATCGAGCTATCCACCCAACGCTGGATAACACATTGTGTATCGGCATGTGCTTCTGGTGCCAAGTCCATTGCTGTGACGAACCATTTCGGCAAATTATCCGGATCTTGTTCCGGGTGGCGATCCAAATATTCCTGGACAATGTCTGCTTTTACTTCAATAAACTTACCGAGCCGTCCACTTCTGAAATAAGAAAAGGAAAAATATGGTTCTAATCCTGTACTTACGCCAACCATGGTACCAGTGGACCCGGTGGGAGCAACAGTTAGCAAATGCGAGTTGCGAATACCGTATTTTAATATATCTTGTCTGATATCTTCTGGCATTTGTTTCATATATCCGGTATTGATAAATGCTTCCCTGAGTGATTTCGTTTCTTCATCTGTCTTACCAATTAAAAATGGAAAGCTGCCCTTTTCTTTAGCTAATTCAATTGATGCACGATAAGCAGTCGTTGCAATCGTTTCGAATATTTTATCTACCAATTTATTTCCTTCATCTGATCCATATTCTGTATCACAATAGATCAACAGGTCATGAAGTCCCATTACACCAAGCCCAACACGGCGTTCGCCTAACGCCTGCCTCCTATTTTCTTCCAAGAAGTACGGCGTTGCATCAATCACATTATCCTGCATCCTGACGCCGATGCGAACGGTTTGTTTTAATTTATCGAAGTTCACTGTTTTGGTATCCTTGTTGGCAAATTCAGCAAGGTTTACCGCTGCTAAATTACAAACTGAATATGGTGCGAGCGGCTGTTCCATCTGTTGTATTCCAGGCTCTTTATCCTGGACTTCTCCATTTTTCAATAGAGTGTCGGACTATATCTTCACGTAGATGTACGTGCCGGGCGCTCGTGGATGCTTCATCACTGGTCTAGTGGTATGCATCTAGTCTCTGAACGTTTATCACATCCCTGTGATACTTCGCTGCTGATTGGCATAGGTATAATACCCTTAGCTTTCCAGCAATTCACCCGATGTTTAACGTGAGGCAAACTATGCTACTCTACCACACGGGTTCGTCGCTACGACTTGATCGCCGTACGCTTTGGCGTTTGTCATGTCATTCGCATTATCAATGAAAAAGATCCCTGGCTCAGCTGAATAGGTCGCACAGACGTTAATCAGATTCCATAGTTCTTTGGCCTTGATACGCCGGTAAACCCGGACACCATAACCCATTGCTTCCCATTTGCGGACATCGCCAACTTCATGCCAGTTCTGATTGTATTCTTTCATTTCCTTTTGCGTATAGTTTTCTACATCCGGAAAACGAAGTTCATACCAGCTGTCATTTTCCACCGCGTCCATAAAATCCTTGGTCAAACATACGGAAATGTTTGCACCGGTCAGGAATTCAGGATTATGAACGGAATATGTTCCGCCGGTTCTCAGCTTATCTTCCGCCTCCCGAATGGCTGCTTGAGTAAAACCGCCTAAACCTGGCATATTTTTATAATTAACAATCCCCTGATACAGATCGACCTCTGTTTCGGTTAACGGGGTAAACTTCAATTTTTCTTGTGCCAGCTGTTTGATTTGTTCATCTTCCGTGTTTTCAATCAAGTACCGTAAAATTCGCGGATTCTGCATCTTTGAAATGATAAATTCAATGATATCCGGATGCGAATCGACCAGCATGATCATTTGTGCTCCCGTTTTGTTACTCCTTTATACAATAGGGGTATGGTCATTTCTGCCATACTCTTACACTTTCATGTAAGATCAGACTATATCATCAAGGAAGAAAATTTATCATACTTTCGTTTTAATTTAACATCTCCATACTTGTACAATTCATTGAACACTAATTTAATATCCCTAATGCTACTAACATATATATCAGAGCATCCTTGCTTGTGTGTAATAGAATTTACATTTTTCGCTAAACCAAATGATTTGAAAAAGTTTAAAATGGATAGAAGCATTTCGGGATTCCCGGTAAAACCAAGTCTAGCCTTCTGATAACCATTTCTTTTATAAATTCTAATGTGCCCGTCTGCATCAAAAAATCCCCTTAAATAGGCCCATTGAAATTCATGGTTATTAAACTCAATCCATTTCTCCAAACCTGTTTTTCTTGGTCCAATTCCCAGTTTTATTAAATCATTACACATCTTTGTAGAATTAATGGTTAATGAATATTTGTTTTGTTCATTTGAGGCGTTCTTCTTTCTGAATTTAATTAAATCCTTAACGCCCATCTCTTCGCCTATATCAAATAATAATTGTTTGTCTTTCTCAGCCAGGGGCAAGTACTAATCTTTTGGATTTCTTACGATCATAAATTGTTCCATCACCTGTTATATATCCTAAAATATATGCTTTATTCGGAGTCAATGTATGTTCAAAGAAATCTTCATCATAGTTATAGATTTTATTTTTCAATTTCCCAGCTACTCCCGGTGTTCTAATTTTGATAAAGTGAAGTTCGTTATTCCATCGCCTGATGGTTCCTCTGCTTATTTTCAACGATTTTGCTATATCAACTTGACTATAGCCTTCAGCATGGAGTTTAATTATCGAATTTATGATTTCTTCCTTGTCTCGCGCCTCGTAAACACGTCGCCGTTTATTACGATTTACTTCTTCCTTAATTCCCATAGTAACCACCTCATATATAAATAATAGTTTATTTTTTAACAGGAACCTTAGGAAGTTTCAATAGTCGTTGAACCTTTATCTTCGTTTCCAAAGATACTTGGCTGCTGATTGCCCAATCTTCCTTCTTTTTAAACCTTCACGCTCACTGTTGCCAATCACGTTGTGGTGAAGAAAGCTCTAAGGGTGTTCCAGCAATTCACGAGATTACGTCGCCGAGATATTAACGACGTGAACCTCCTTGCTCAACTAAATGCGTTAATTTCGCAATATCATCCAGCCATGATACTGAACCGGATGATTTACCATTGACACCTTTTGCCAGTGTGTTTCTTGGTCGTAATGTTGACCCGTTTGTACCGACACCGCCACCGCGGCTCATAATCTCCATTACCTGCTTGCGGTGATCGGAAATTCCTTCACGAGAATCCTGAATATATGGCATTACGTAACAATTGAAAAATGTTACATCCGTCTTGGAGCCTGCACCATACAATACTCGTCCAGCCGGAATGAAGTTTAAGCTGGCTAATTCCTGATTAAATTTTTCAAACGATTCACGACGCTTCTCCTCAGTCGTCTCAACACTCGCTAGACCTGTCGCATTTCTCCTGGCAATTTGTTCATAGTAAATCTCCAATGGCTTGTCAATGACATCCAAGGATCGTTTTACAACGCCGGTCTCTTGTTCCGCTTCATTATCCAGGACATGAACAAATTCTGGATCCACTTGAATATCCGCCTGCTTATTGATCCAATCAATATCCCTCACAAATCCTAGTCCGCGTGCCGGAAACTTTGGATCGGCTTTTACCGTTAATACAACAAAGTCTCCAACCTTCAACGTCTTCTTTTCTGTGTCTTTAAATGCGTAGCGGTCAAGCATGACTAACCTTGATACACCTTTATGGGTTAGCTTCATGTCATCTGTAATCGGATGTACTTGCGAAAACAATGCAATATCTTTGTTCAAGCTTTTTATATTAATTTTGTTTCGTTCCTCGACAACAGTCGACATTTCATCACTCCTTTTTTAAATATGTACTTCTATTTTCACCATACCACAAACGAATCAAAAATAACAATATATTGTGCTTGATTTAAATAAAAAATACTATATATTGTGTTTTAAGCAAAAAACTATGATTTTGTCAAAAATAAAAAAGGGTAATTTCGCTCGAATTTTTGAGATATCAAACGAAAACAAGCCATTATTTTGCCAAAATCATATTTTTCGCCATTTGCATTTGCAGTAAAGATAATAGAGATGATATACCCTCTGGTAAAAAGATGATTAAATCACACAAACTACATCATACATTTAATTAAAAAAATTAAAAATAGGTATAAAGACTCACTTCGTTTGATGAAACAAAGAATAAAAACCTTTGAAAAAGTAGACAATCAACCATATAATAGATATGGAACATAAGAGAAAAAACGGGGGACAAATCATGGAAATTATTATCATTGCACTTGTTGTTGTTATCGGATTTGGTTTATTCCGCTATTTTAGACAACGTGCCTATTTAAAAACATTAACGGAAGAACAATTTCGGGAAGGATATCGAAAAGCCCAATTAATCGATGTACGAGAGCCCCAGGAATTTAAAAAAGGACATATCCTTGGCGCCAGAAATATACCATTAACACAGATGAAACATCGCCTTGTAGAATTGAGAAAGGACAAGCCTGTCTTTCTTTATTGTCAAAGTGGTTCCAGGTCAGCACGGGCAGCCCAGCTCCTCCGCAAAAAAGGCTATCAGGATTTAAGTCAGCTAAAAGGCGGATTTAAAAAATGGACAGGAAAAATTAAATAGGATTTCCAAAAGAGACGTTCCGGTTAAAATGGTTACCGGAACGTCTCTTTATTATTTATCATATCTCAAAATTGGCTTTCTAGCGGCAGTTGTCTCATCCATCCGTTTTACAATTGTCGTATGTGGTGCTTCCTGTACGGTCTCCGGATCATGCTTCGCCTCTTCTGCGATCTCAAGCATTGCATCAATAAAACCGTCCAGTGTTTCTTTTGATTCGGTTTCTGTTGGCTCAATCATCAACGCTTCCTCCACGTTTAACGGAAAATAAATAGTTGGCGGATGGTAGCCAAAATCAAGCAGCCGTTTTGCGATATCAAGTGTCCGTACCCCTAATTTCTTCTGGTTTCTACCTGACAAAACAAATTCATGCTTACAATGCTGCGGATATGGTAAAACAAATTCTTTTTCCAATCTGTGCATCATATAGTTTGCATTTAACACCGCATATTCACTTACCTTTTTAAGACCTTCCCCGCCCATTGTTCGAATATACGTATAGGCACGTAAGTTAATCCCGAAGTTGCCATAGTATGGCTTTACTCGACCGATAGAGTCCGGGCGATCATCGTCAAATACATACTTGTCATCCTGCTTCACAAGTAATGGCCTTGGCAAAAATGGTGTCAAATCTTCTGTCACGCCGACAGGACCTGATCCAGGTCCACCGCCACCATGTGGTCCAGTGAATGTTTTGTGCAAGTTCAAATGAACAACATCAAAGCCCATATCACCAGGCCGCGCATAGCCCATAATTGCATTTAAATTGGCACCATCATAATATAATTTCCCTCCTGCATCATGAACAATTTCCGCCATCTCCAGTATTTCTGTTTCAAATAATCCAAGTGTATTCGGGTTTGTCAGCATTAATGCCGCTGTATCATCTCCAACTACACGTTTTAGATCTTCCAAATCGACTAGACCTTTTTCATTCGATTTAACCGTAATTGCATCAAAACCGGCAACGGATGCTGATGCAGGGTTTGTTCCGTGGGCAGAGTCAGGAACAATCACCTTTGTTCGTCTCGTATCACCGTTTGCTTCGTGAAAGGCACGTATCATCATGAGACCAGTCCATTCACCTTGTGCACCGGCAGCTGGCTGCAGTGACACCTCATTCATACCGGTAATTTCCTTTAACGCGGTTTGCAAATCGTACATCATTTCCATTGCGCCTTGCACACTGTTTGGATCCTGGTATGGATGAATATGACTAAATCCAGGCAAACGTGCAACATCTTCGTTAATCTTCGGATTATATTTCATTGTACAAGAACCTAATGGATAAAAGCCGGAATCCACCCCATAATTTCGTCTCGATAATCCCGTATAATGCCTAATGATTTCTAATTCACTTAGTTCCGGTAAATCAGGCGCGTTCGTCCGAATGAATGAATCATCCAGATCAGCTGACAAATCGGCTTCAGGTACATCCAATTCTGGTAAACTATAACTTGTCCTGCCCTCTTTGCTGCGTTCAAATAGTAACGGAAAATCTTTAACGGCCATGGATATCCCCCAATTCTTTTACAAAAGTATCAATTTCTTCTTTTGTACGAAGTTCTGTTACAGCAATTAACATCTGTCCTTCCAGTTCCGGATAAGCTTGTGCTAAATCATAACCACCGATGAAACCTTTTGCCAGTAGTGCTTCATTAATATCCGCAACAGACCCGGAAAGTTTAATAACAAACTCATTGAAAAAAGCACCAGTTGTGACAACGTCAATATTTTCCTGTTCCAACTTATCTTTCATATACCGTGCTTTATGCATGTTCAGCATTGCCATTTCCTTAATACCATGCTTGCCAAGCGAACTCATCGCAACAGAACTGGCTAGTGCATTCAACGCTTGGTTCGAACATATATTGGACGTTGCTTTATCACGCCTGATGTGCTGTTCCCGGGCTTGCAATGTCAGTACAAACCCGCGTCTGCCATCCTCATCGGTTGTTTGGCCGACTAATCTGCCAGGAACCTTCCGCATTAATTTAGAAGTCGTGGCAAAATAGCCGCAGTGCGGTCCTCCGAATTGTGCCGGAATGCCGAATACTTGTGTATCGCCAACAACGATGTCTGCCCCAAATTCACCAGGTGGCGTTAAATAACCTAATGCTAATGGATTGCTCGAAACGATGAACATCGTCTTCTTTTGCTGATCGATTAATTCCCTTACTTCATTTAACGGCTCGATCTGACCAAAAAAGTTCGGATATTGCATTACCACACCTGCAGTATTCTCATCAAGCTCATTAGCTAATTGTACTAAATCGGTCCGTCCATTCACTTGTTCAATTTCGACAATCTCAAGTCCAGGTCCTTTCGCATAGGATGTGATTACTGCTCGTGATTCTGGATGTACCGCTTTAGACACAAGGATTTTTTTTCTTTTGGTTTGGGCAGCACTGAGGTTAACTGCTTCGGCTAGAGCAGTCCCGCCATCATACATGGATGAATTGGCAACAGGCATTCCGGTTAGCTCGGAAATCATCGTCTGAAATTCAAAGATAGCCTGCAACTCTCCTTGTGATATTTCCGGCTGATATGGTGTGTATGCTGTATAAAACTCAGAGCGGGAAATAACATGATCAACAACAGATGGAATAAAATGATCATAGACACCCGCACCAAGGAAAGAACTGTACGCTGTTAAATTGGCATTTTTATTTGCCAAATCCGTAAGCTCCTTTTTCAATTGGGCTTCATTTGCCGGTTTTTTAAGCTGAAGCTCCCCATTGAAACGAACATTGACGGGTATGTCGGAAAATAACTCATCTGTATTTTCTGCTCCGATTGTTGCAAGCATCACCTTTTTATCTGTATCTGTCATTGGTAAATAGCGAAATTCCACTGGTAAACCCTCCTTATTTTTCACGTTTATAAAATGGCGTCTCTGCAACAACTGCTTTTAATTGCCGCTTGCGAACCTGTACAACAACTTCTGTTCCGATATTTGCAAATTCAGTTTGTATTAAAGCCAAGCCAACGTTTTTTTGTAGTGTTGGCGATTGCGTTCCCGATGTTACAAAGCCAATTTTTTGATCGGCTGCTAAAACTTCATAGCCATGCCGAGGGATCCCCTTATCTATCATTTCAATGCCAACAAGTTTTCTTGCCGGCCCCTCTTCTTTCTGTTTTTTTAATGCAGCTTTTCCAATAAAATCGGCTTCTTTGTTTACTTTAACAGCGAATGTTAGACCAGCCTCAATTGGGGAAATATCCTCGGAAAGCTCTTGCCCATACAACGCTAAATTCGCCTCGAAACGCAATGTGTCCCTTGCGCCAAGTCCAATTGGCTCCACCCCTTTTTCTTTTCCAGCTTCTAATAAAAGCTGCCATAACATACGACCGCTTTCCTTAGCAATATAGATTTCGAAACCATCCTCACCCGTATAGCCTGTTCGGGAAACAATGGCACCTGATGGGACACCAGTAAAATAAACCGGATTTGCAAAACAGAAAAATTTGATAGCGCTTATATCGGTCTCTGTCAATGGCTGCAATATTTCCTGAGCAAATGGTCCTTGCAATGCCAACTGGACATAATCTTCTGAAACATTTACGATCGTAACGCCCTCAGAATTATTTTGCTCAAGCCACTTGTAATCTTTTTCCGTATTGGCTGCATTAACAACAAGCAAATAATGGTTGTCCGCAAGCATATAAACAATTAGATCGTCAACGGTTCCACCATTTTCATAGCACATCATCGTATATTGGGCACGGTTTGGCGCAAGCTTCGAAATATCATTTGTCATCATTTTTTGCAGGAAGTCCAGACTCTTTTCTCCTTTTACGATAATTTCACCCATGTGCGATACATCAAAAAGGCCAGCCTTCGTTCTTGTTGTTTCGTGTTCCTGCTTGATACCAGCAAATTGCACAGGTAAGTCCCAGCCACCGAAATCGACTGTTTTTGCTCCAAGCTTTTCATACTCGGGAAATAATGGGGTTCGCTTCAGTCCTGCCACAATATCCACTCCTTCTTAAAATGATAATTAGCAAATTTCCATTCTAAATTTGTTTTTGCATAAAAAATAGAGATTTCACTGTTATCCAGGAAATCTCTGTCCATCAACCTGAAAGTTGCGCACCCTTGGAATGAAAGTTTCTCATTCCACTCTAGGGGCTTGCTTCGTTGGTGGTCTACAAATGTCGTAAACACTCTCCAGAGTTGCGTCCTACAAGAGTCTTTTTGCCTGAGAGATTCACAATATGCTTGCTCCTTCGGCGTTACGTAAAATAATTGTTTTACGTAATCTCTCCCCTTGTATTCATTCGCTTTTATGAAAAAAGATGTAATTGGTTATACTAATATAGCAATACTTTCTTCACCTTAAACAGGAAACAAATCTCAATTTGGCTTAAGTATATCATAAATTGCGAAACAAAAATAGCAGAAGTAATAAAACTTTTATATTTTTTAAAATACGATTGAATTAAAAAAATAAGTGTTCAAAAAGCTGCGGAATTGGTTCTTAAAGGTCAAGGCGGCACAGCTCCCGAGCACCGAAATCTTGCAAAGGGCGTGACTTCTGCTGTTGGTGGTTTTAAGCAGAAGGACCCCCAAATGCCATCGCTTATTATTTGGTACGTTTTAAACATTCTCTAAAAGGAAGTAGATTACATGAATGACATTCAACTACAAAAAGATACGACATTTATCGATCATTTGCAGGAAAGTCTGGATAAAGAAAATCGCTATTCTCCATGGGATCTGTTTAACATGGCTTATGAAGCGGAAACAACAATGATGGCACCATCATTCAACGGGCTGCGCGCTCTGGATTATCTCCCGCATGTTAACTTTTTACCGCATCAAGTTACATGTGCCGAACAGGTTGTTGAAGAAATGAACGGACGAGCCATTTTGGCTGATGAGGTAGGTCTGGGAAAAACAATCGAGGCCGGGTTAATTTTAAAAGAATATATGATTCGGGGACTGGTAAAAAAAGCGCTGATCCTCGTACCTGCATCATTAGTTAATCAATGGGAGAAGGAACTGAATAGCAAGTTCTACATCCCAGCTATAGCCCATCGCCGGAATTACGCGTGGGAGCAGTGTGACATCCTGATTTCTTCTATTGATACGGCAAAACGGTCACCACACCGGGAACAAATTTTAGAGATTGACTATGATTTTATACTGATCGATGAGGCACATAAATTAAAAAATCATAAAACAAAAAACTATGAATTTGTCCGTTCTTTAACGAAAAAATATTGTTTGTTATTAACAGCTACACCGGTACAAAATCGTCTCGTTGAAATTTTCAACTTAGTATCGATCCTAAAACCTGGCCATTTAGGAAATTATGAATCGTTCCTTGAACAATATGGGAAAGACCGGAATCAAATTAAGCAGGATGCATATTTAAAGCAACTGGTTCAAAAGGTAATGATACGCAATACGAGGGACAGTACTGATTTAAGCAATGCGAAACGCCACATTGAGACGATTTGGATCGATTTTACCGATGCTGAACTGGACTTTTACCAAAAACTTGACAGTGTACTTTTCGCCGCCTCATTCACCAAACTTACGTTGCTCCGGGAAATCTGCTCGTCACGTGAGGCTTGCTACCTGTCACTGAAAAAAATGGCTGATAGTGAAAATGCCAGTGAAGTATTTCTGCAGCTTGCTGAGAAAATCGAACAGCTTCCACATCATGCAAAAGCGAAAAAAGTAGTGGAATTAATTCAGCAAAATCCAGGCGAAAAAGTAATTATTTTTACTGAATACCGCGCGACCCAGCTTTATTTGCAGTGGTATTTGCAGCAGAGCAATATCACATCCGTTCCATTTCGAGGTGGCTTTAAGCGAGGTAAAAAAGACTGGATGCGGCAGCTTTTCAGGGATCATGCACAGGTGCTGATTGCGACAGAAGCTGGCGGTGAAGGGATTAACCTGCAGTTTTGCAACTACATGATCAATTATGACTTACCATGGAATCCAATGCGGCTGGAGCAGCGCATCGGCCGGATTCACCGATACGGACAGGAAAAAGATGTGCATATTTATAATTTCGCTGTCCGCGGAACGGTTGAGGAACATATCATGACATTGTTATATGAAAAAATAAATCTGTTCGAGACGGTAATTGGCCACTTGGACACGATCCTTGCCGACCTGAACATCACCGATCTTGAGGACGAAATAAAATCAATTTTTTCCGAATCTACCTCAACCGGGGAGGCAAAAATTAAATTGGACAATCTTACTTCTATCATTCAATACAAACATGACGATGCAGTTAGCGAGGAACAGCAATATGGCAATTGAAAATCTGAATCAATTTCTTGAACATTATTTTACTGCTCATGACTGTTCATTGATTCAAAATGAGGATGGTATATTAACCGTTCAATTGACAGAAGAAATGGACAGGGCGTTAATGAATCGGCCTTTTTACTGGCACTATATCAAAAAAATGGGTAATAAAGGGGATCCGATGCAATTAACACTGATTACGAATCCTGATAAGCAGGAGGAAAAAGGCGAATGGATCCATTTTGGCAGTCCAAGGCTGCATCAAATATTCTCCCATTTGACAAACAATGAAAAATATACAAAATTATTTCAGCAACTTGATACGACGGTAAAAACCGCTCTCTATCCATGGCTTGTGGTCAATATGAAAATTAGTTATATCGGAAAACAAAAAAAGGATGAGATCATCTCGATCGGACTGCAGTTAGTTAATGGCATGATGAAATTTGCCATGATGGATCAGTTGAAGGAAATACCGTTACAACTGGCAGCAGCTGATTATTGTTTTACGATATCACCGCTAATCAAGGTAAAAAGCGGGTTTTTGCGTATTGAATCCGTAATTGATCAGCATGTAGCGAAGCAAGCAAATGACTGGGCGGAAGAATCCATAAAAACACTGCAAGAGGAAAGCAACATGCTAAAAGCTTTTTACAACGATAGAACGGATGATGAAGAACTGGTCAAACAAATGGAAAAAGAACTCCAGGAAATCAAAAATCGTTACCAGCCGACGATATCCTATAAAGTAATTAATGGCGGGATTTTTTATTTGGTGGATGGAACAATAAAATGAATTAAAGTGCGTATTCAACAGTTGCCGGATTGAGCACCAGGATTGCATAAGAAATGCTAAGCTCTGTTGTTAGTGATTACGCGGTTTTAGCAGAAGATCCCCTACTGTCAACACTAGCGCTCGCTGCCCATCATTTAGTGATTTTTCGAACATCATCTTAAACGAAACAGGCCCCACATAAAATGTGAGCCTGTTTACTGTGCTTTCTTCCTTAACATCTTAACTGCAAATGGCAAAACACCGAACCATCGATTAGAATAGACAGCCTGTTCACGATTTTCCTTCTCTTTTGCTGCTTTTCGCTGCTCCTTTGATGAATCCATGTAGGTTACCACTTTTTCGGTCATGTATTTGACATAGTCATTACCGGAAATTGTTATCACCTCATTTACTACTGCATGTTTTCAGTATTTCCATATCTGTATTTTCCATGCACCTTCCCGTACTACATGTAAAAACCCGCTCAGGTTCAAACCCGTTAATGTGTGATAAATTTTTTTTATTTTTTTTGAAAAAAAGAAGGAATTTGCCGGTGTTTGTCGAATAGTGTATGTACAACAATATAAAAATGGAGGCGATAGTTATTGAACTCCGCCAAAACTCTCTCAACCAAACTTCTCCAGTCTGCCATTGAAACGCAGGCATCTGACATTCACTTCTACCCCTTTACAGACCGTACCGATATTTATTTCCGTGTTCATGGCAAACGAATTTTCAAGCAATCTGTACTGGCATCCCACTACCAATTGCTGCTCACTTATTTTAAATTCACATCAGGGATGGATATTGGTGAAATCAGAAAGCCGCAAAATGGGACGATAAACTTCGAAACAGCATTATCCTATTATTCACTGCGTTTATCAACACTGCCGGTCAATCACATGGAAAGTCTGGCAATCCGCCTGCTCCCACAGGAAGAAAATCTTACGCTGGACCAACTCTTCTTATTCCCAAATCAGCTGAAGAGGTTAAAAAAATGGATATTGCATCGTGCCGGGATCATCCTTTTCACTGGGCCGACCGGAAGCGGCAAGACCACTACCTTATATTCCCTGCTGCAAACCATCTTAAAGGAAGATTCTTACCAGACCATTACATTGGAAGATCCAGTTGAAAAGGACATCACCAACATTTTACAGGTTCAGGTTAATGAAAAAGCCGGGATAACCTATCAGGCTGGATTAAAGGCGGCACTCAGGCATGACCCTGACATCATTATGGTTGGTGAAATCCGGGACCGGAATACAGCTAAATTTGCGTTTGAGGCCTCCTTAACAGGCCATCTCGTGTTAAGTACATTACATGCCAAAAACGCGGTTGGTACGATCCACCGGTTATTGGAGCTGGGGCTTACATTGCCGGATTTGCAGCATTCCCTTATATCGGTTGCGGCGCTTGAATTATTGCCACTTGAATTAAATAAAAAACGAACACGACGGGCTGCAGTACTGGAATTGCTGGATGGTACTCTGCTGGAAAACGTACTAAAAGGGGGAGATATACGCGCAATGGATGATTTTCAATCTTTTCATCACTTACGAAAGAAGGCATATGCATATGGGTTTGTATCTGAAAAAATTTTTAACAGAGATCAGGCATAAAAATGTAAAAAAGGAACAGCAGCTATTGTTTTTAAATCGCTTGTCCCGTTTGCTGCAAAATGGCTACACCTTGATTGAATCACTGGAAATTGTTAAATGGGATAAAACAATGCTGGAGCCGGCTACAACCATTACGACCGCATTAAAAAACGGCAGTACGCTTGACCAGGCCTTTGAGAAAGCAAACTTTAATCATGTTATCACCTCGTACTTGTATTTTGCGCGGGCAAACGGTGATATCCAGGCAAGTATCCAGAAATGCCTGTCCATGTATGAACAGCGCCTGCAGTACACAAAGAAATTCCAGCAGGTTGCCAGATATCCGGTTATTCTATTAGTTGTTTTTTCCATCCTTCTATATTTCATTAAGCAATCCGTACTCCCTTCTTTCCTGGATTTATTTCAATATAATGCCGAAACTTCTTCCATCGTATTCGTATCGATTATGATCATCGACTTTTTAAGTAATTTGGTTTTTGTGTTACTTATTATCGCGCTCATCGCTACTGGATTATGGCAGTTTAACAAACGGAAAATACGGATTGACAAGCAAATTAAGATTTACAGTATGCTTCCGGTTTATCGCAAATACAAGCAAATTAATGTATCATTTTCATTCGCAACCCACTTCAGTTCCCTGTTAAAGACAGGAATTTCAATAAAAGAAATATTAACCACGATGTCCAAGCAAACAAAATTACCCATAATAGCTTATTATTCCACCCTGATGATCGAGGAATTGAATCATGGAAAACATCTATCCAGTCTGTTATCCCAGCTGAAACTCCTAGATAAACAAATTTCCGTCATTTTCCAAAAAAATGCCGATGTTACTGCACTGGAAAAGGATTTATCGATGTATGGCGAATTACTCACCGAGGAATTACACCGCAAAATCATGAAGAGTATCACATATATACAACCAATATTCTTTCTGGTTCTGGCAGGGTTTATTGTTTTTATCTACATGACACTGATGTGGCCGATGTTTCAGTTAATCAAAACAATATAAGGAGAAGTGTATTATGCTCAAAAATCAAAATGGTTTCACATTAATCGAAATGCTGATTGTTTTAATGATTATTTCAGTATTAATCATCTTAATCATTCCTAACCTGGGCGAAAAAAGTAAGGATGTAAACAAAAAAGGTTGTGACGCGTTAGTATCTGTTGTTCAGTCACAAGTCGATTCCTATTATCTGGACAAGAAAAGTTATCCTGCAAGCATCGACGTTTTAGTACCGGAATATATCAATGACAAACAAAAAACATGCCCTAACGGAAAAGCGCTGGTGATAACTGATGGAAAAGTCAGTGCACCCAAGTAGGACGTTACATGCGAAAAAACGGCTTCACACTGCTGGAGGTTATCTTCGTTCTTGGCATTTGGTCACTTCTTATCCTGCTTAGCGCTCCTATTCAATTTTCCATTCTGGATAAACAAGCAGAAGAACAGTTTTTCCGTACATTTGAATCTGACATTTTACTGATGCAAAGCATGTCTTATGCTGCAAACCATAAAATTGAATTAAAAATAAATAAAAACAACAACCACTATACGATTGAAATTGATAATGGTAAAACATTGATTGAACGCGCTTTTCCATCCGATTGGAAAATAGACGAGCGTTTATTGGGAAAAGGTGTGTCCTTTAATAAACTGGGGACAATTAAACAGCCGGGAAGGATAAAGGTCGTTACAACCACTTCAACCTATCATATCGTTTTTCCGTTAGGCAAGGGGCGTTGCTACATTGAGAAACAGTAATGGATTTTCGCTCATCGAAGTATTAGCAGCTTTTAGCATAATCTTCATGATTACAACCACCGTCATTCCATTAACCTCTTTAATCAATAAGGAAGAAGAAGTGTTAAGGGAAAGGCGGCATCATGCAAACCAGTTACATGATGAGTTACAGACCTACCTCTGGGGGGAGAACAAGCCACTCCCTCCAGCAACATATGCAAAAGTAGAAAATTCTACAATGTTATTTTACCGATTTACAATGGAAAATGATTTAGTCAAAGGATGTGTCGAATGGAAAAATGTTAAAAACAAAAAAGAAACGTTTTGCCTGTACGGCTATTCCAGGGAGTGAACGAGGATTTACCTTTATCACATTACTTTTAACGATAACGATTTTGTTCATGAGCCTCCCCTTTGCACCCTTTCTGATTAAATCAGTCAATTATTCATCCCACCATCAGGAAATATCCATTCAGCAATTTTTTTATTTCCTTCGTGATGATGTTATGAAAGCGACAGATTATGCTGTTACACCAACAGTAGTAAAGCTTTTAAATCATGACGATGAAACGATAACAATTGAACAATATGGCAATCTGATTCGCCGTCAGGTCAAGGGAACCGGTCATGAAATTTACCTAAGAGATATTCAGGCGGTTACTTTTGAAAAGCTTCCTTATGGGATCCACACAACCATAACATCGTTACAAGGGGAAACGTATGAAAAAACAATTATCTTTTACCAATAATCAGCATGGCTTTTTTCTTCCCTACGTATTATTTATTACCGCCATTGTCTTATTTGTACTAACCGTAAATACGAACACGTACAAAAATGATATCCGGATTATTCATAATCACTTGGAACAGTTAAAAATTGAAACATTGGTACAGATGGGACGGGAAAAATTTAAAGTGGAAACAGGAACACATACTGATGAAAGAGGAACCGTATCCTATTCATTTCCACCAGGAAATGTAAAAATAATTTATAATCGACTGACACCAACGGAATACCGGTTATTTTTCACCGTCGAAACCGGTGAAAAAACTTATACCAATATAAATACACTTCAACTGAATGAACCAATTGAAAAGGTGTATAAAGAATAAATGGACGTGTCAAACTATAAGAGGTGGTTCAAAAAGCCACCGAATGATACTAGCGTTTGTGGACATTTTTCAACAAATATTACTTTTTACCCATTTCACTTTACGTATTGACTATAATAAAGGTAATAATGTTAGTGAGGTGGATTCGATGGAAAAGACATTAAAAATAACCAATGTTTTAAGTGATCCAACCAGATTTAATATTTATCAATATATTGTGAAAGAGCATCATGAAGTAAACGTAACTGAAATTGCTGAAGCGTTTGATATTCATCCAAATGTGGCAAGGCTCCATTTGTCCAAGCTTGAGGATGTAAAATTAATCAACTCCTTTTCCCAAAAAACCGGAAAAGGCGGTAGACCGAGCAGGAAGTATCTGCTCTCCGATGGGGTGGTCGAATTAAACTTTCCTCACCGTGATTATAAACTCCTCTCCACCATTCTTATTGAAGCATTTATCAACCTTGGTGAGGAAGGCAGACAGGCATTACATGAAACAGGCAGAAAATACGGCACAAAGGTTATGGAACATTATCCATCTGCAAGGTTAACCGATACGCTGACAATGGAACAAAAAATAACTATTTTAAACGATGCTGGGACAATGTTGGGAATGTATCCCGATTTCAAATACGATGCAAAAGCGAATAGCATTTCTTTCCAAATTCATAACTGTCCCTTCAAGGAATTAGCAACCAAGAACCATACAATGATTTGCAACATGCACAACGCTTTTTTAAAGGGAATGTTCGATACACTTTTCACCGATGTCGATTTAATTGAGATAGAAAATATGTTTCAAGGCTGTGAAAATTGCAGTTATGTAGCAAAACTTTAAATGTTTAACAAGATTCATTTACATTATGCAGTTCCTGGTTTATAATATCAATGATAAGGATGTAAAGGAGGGGAAAACATGGATCGGATGTTTCGTGTCCTTGCTTTTTGGACAGGGATTTTTACAGTAATGTTTTACATAGGCGACATGCAAAAAACAGCATTATTATTCTTGGTTCAAACAGCTTTTTTCCTAACAGTTAGCTATTTAAAATTATCTGAACGCATGTATATGTATTTATTCGGAGCTTATTGTACAGTATTTATGGTCGGATTCACTTGGTATTCCAACTTTATCCTTGTACCAGGTTTTGAATAGGCTATTACAGGCTAACCAGATAAAAAACCCTGCTTTCATTTTTTTGCAGGGTTTTTTAATTTTTTTAATAAACCCTATTGACATGTTGTTTAATTACCTTTATAGTAATAACAGTAGCTTAACTTTTATCCCTAACCAACAAAAGAGCAGAGCACATCCCCCCTAAAAACCCTTCTTTTTACAAGAAGGGTTTTTTATTGCATTATTTTCGAATAAATACTACAACTTCATTAAGCTTGAACAAAGGCGCAAGCGCCCGTTTAGCGACGTATGGACTGGACTGAGCCGTAGGAGATAAAGGAAACACGGTGAGCTGAAAGCGAACCGATGTTGACTTATCGTACGGAGGTGAGGGAAGTCCACTAGTCGCTGGGCACTGGAGCCGGACGTGGCTTACCCTGCCGAGATCAGAATAGAGCCTAAATTTATATACTTTCTTATCTTTGAACAAAAGGATTATTCCGTTTTTCTTCAGCAATCGTTGTAGCAGGTCCATGGCCAGGGTAAACGACATACGAATCATCCAATAGATAAAGTTTCTGCTGAATGCTTTGAATCAATTGCTCAAAATCTCCACCCGGCAAATCAGTTCGTCCAATCCCATGCTGAAACAGCGCATCCCCACCGAAAACGATTTTCTCATTAGAAAATACCAGGCTGACACTTCCTGGAGAATGTCCTGGAGTATGTAAAATGTCAAAAGTAAATGACGAAATCGTTCGAGTGCCTGGTTTAAGTGGCTGCTCTGCTTTTTTTGTTTTAATTTCTTCTCCAATAAATAATGCTGAACCGTTTAACCCCGGATCCTCCAGCCAGGCTGCCTCATTATCGTGCAGTAACACATTGATACCATAGTAAGACCGTAACGGTTCAACCCCACCAATATGATCAAAATGAGCATGCGTTAATAAAATGGCTTTCGGTTCGATGCTTTCCATTGTTAAAAAGGAGATGATTTGATCTGCATCGCCCCCAGGATCTATTACAAGTGCATGCTGATCATCATACACAATATAACAATTTGTACCAAGCGGACCTAATGACATTTCTTTTATTTTCATTCTGACTCCTCCTTATCATCTTTGAAAATTGTTCTAAAATACAGCCTATAAGCCTCGACAAATATAACAATTTACTATAAAATAATAATAGCACTGTTTAGTTACATAATAATACAAACGTAATTTCCATATCAACTGAACAACATGGAATTTTTCAAGGAGGAAGGACAGGTATGAGAATAGTTTTAGCAAGTATATTATTAATCGTTGCGATATTGGCCGTAATATCCGTAATCCGTCAATTAAAATACAAAAATCTTTTCGCACTAGTTTTTTCTGCAATCGCAGCAGTAGCATTTGGCTTTTTCTCGATTGCAACGATCATTGCAGAAATCACTGGCTGAAGAATACTGAATTGGGATAATCGTAAAGCTGACTTGTTCAAGGAGTCGGCTTTTTTTCGTCCATATATAAGAAAGGATATAAATTTAGGCTCTATTCTGTTCTCAGCAGAGTAAGCCACGTCCGGCTCCAGTGCCTTTGTTCAGAATATCAAACATTTTATCACGATATCATTAACTGGACAGTCCTCATAGACTCGTCTGAAACCACCAATTTAGGCAGTTTAAACAAAAAGCTGATTCACCAGATGGCAAATCAGCTTTTACTAATTTAGTCACTTCCTGTAAAATCAACAAAGCGAAATAAATCGCCATAAATAATATCATCTGAATAGCCCAGTTCATTGGTTACTTTTTCCTCGATCGCAGTACACGGACTCTCTGTATCCGTTTCAGTGATCGTTTGGTCCTCCTCTATCGGCTCACCGGTCTCCCGATTATAACAGATACCTTCTGTTGAAATATATTTATCACTGATAAAGTCACCGTTTCGTTGTGCGATATATCCTTTCCGGTCATCACTGAACAGATCGTTACCAAAGTAAATATCATTTTCTGTATCAATACCAAGTAAATGTAAAATGGTTGGTTTAATATCAATTTGTCCGGAAACCTCTGACATTACTTTTCCCTTCCCGGAACCTGGTATATGAATAAAGAATGGTACTCGCTGCAATTGAATGTGATCATATGGTGTTATTTCTTCTTTTTCCAAATACTGACTCATTGCCTTATTATGATTTGCACTGATTCCGTAATGGTCTCCCATGATGATAATAATAGAATCCTCATAAAGACCGGCATCTTTCAACTGATTGAAGAATTGCTCGATCGACTCATCCATATACCTCACCGTAGGGAAATAGTTATTTAGCGTATTCGAGTTGGAATCATATGGCTCAATTGATCTGTCCTCTTCGTCAAGGTCAAATGGGAAATGATTGGTCAAGGTAATAAACTTTGTATAAAACGGTTGATCCAGCGCTTGCAAATATTTTATCGATTGTTCAAAAAACGGTTTATCCTTCAGTCCCCAGCCAATTGAATTATCCTTTGTTACTTCATATGATTCATCACCATAGAAATGATCAAACCCTAAACTGTCATACATTTGATCCCGGTTCCAAAAACTTTTATTATTTGCGTGAAATGATGCCGTATAGTATCCTTCCTCATTCAACATCTCCGGAAGTGCATGGTAATCATTTTGCCCATGGGTAAAAAATACTGCTCCCCGGGGTAACGGATACAGTGAATTAGCGGTTAAAAATTCAGAATCCGACGTCTTCCCCTGCATCGTTTGATGATAAAAGTTTTCGAAGTAGTACGTATCTTTATCATCAACCAAGCTATTTAAAAATGGTGTGATTTCTTCACCATTCACCTCGTTATTAATGACAAAGGTCTGCAATGATTCTGCAGAAATAAAAATCACATTTTTCCCTTCAGCAATCCCGTACAAATCAGATTGCTTATCACTTCTTAACGAATCCACATAGTCTTTTATTTCCGGCAGTTCGGTTCCATCAGCAAAAACCCGCTGCGTCTTTACTTTAGAATGGACAGCGAAATCATAAATATGGTAATTAAACAACCCAATATTTTTCACAAGATATTCCCTGTCAAATGCCCGGGTAAATAATTGCGGCCGCTCCATTTCGGCTAAGAAAAAGTTGCCCGCCAGTAATACCAGAGACATTGCCAAAGCAAAAACTTTTCCGCTTCTTGGATATTTCACCGCACTGCTTCCTGCATTTTTCTTGCTTAAATACCAAATCAGTGCAACATCCAAAAACAGGAAAATATCATAAGCCTTAATCAGTGTCAGAATACTTGATCCCAAATCTCCCATATTGCTGCCCTGAAACAGTTGCGGTATCGTAATGAAGTCAGTAAAAGAACGATAGAATACTAGATTAAAGTAAAGGATTAATGTGCCAATTAAAGCCGTGTAGCGTAAAAATTTCATTTGCCGCGATTGTTTTTTAAACCATACACTCAGTGCAAACACTAAAAATCCCGAAACAAATGGATTAATAAGCAGGATTAATTCCTGCATGGAGTTATCTATTTCAATAGTAAACATAAAGCGGTAAACAATATAAGTCTTTACCCCAAACAACAGCGTCGCAATGATAAATAATGGAATTTTGATTCGTTTAACGTTCATTTTGTATCCTCCTACAAATAAACAAACCTTTAAAGCGTGTTCAAAAAGTCACCGAACCTGAGTCTTGGTCGAGACGGCGTAGCTCCCGGCACCAAGCTTACAGGACGTGTTGACTTCTGCTGTTGGCGATTGGCGCGGCCGATTCTAGCAGAAAATCCTCTACTGCCAACTCTGGAGATTCGCTGCTTTTTGGTGACTTTTTGAACATCCTCTTAAAATTGTTTATTTCTATAATACATTCTTACAGTCATACTTTTAAAAGTCGAGTTACCCCTATCCCTATGTGATAGGACGTGTTAAAAGGAAATAAGGTTTCATAAAATTTGTATTTTTATTCTATGTTTATTCCACAATAACGAATAATTAAACCATTGAATGGCGCTTCATTTTACCATGTTTATGATTTGCCAGAATGATTGACACGACTCCTTAATTAATTCCCGATTTTTGCAGGACCAAATATGCTGCTCCAATAATACCTGCATCATTCCCCAGCTGGGCAACTTTAATATCACATACGTCGCTTACTCTAGGTAAAGCATATTTATGAAAGGCGGATTTTATGATTGTTATTAATTGATCGCCCGCCTTTGATACACCACCGCCAATAAGTATAATCGATGGATTAATAACCGTGGCTAAATTAGCAATGGCAAATCCAAGTACATCACCTGTCCGTTCGATTACTGTCTTCGAAAGCAAGTCACCTTGTCCAGCTAAAGAAAATACATCTTTAGCCGTAATGGATCCGGATTCCTGCAATAATGAGGCCAGTCTGCTGTCAGGTGCTTGTTTAGCCAGCTCCTTTGCCTGCCTGACAATCCCGGTTGCCGATGCAATCGTCTCTAAACAGCCTTTTTTTCCACAATTACAAGAAAAGCCGTCAGGGTCAACCGTTATATGACCAATCTCACCAGCAGTACCATTGACACCATTTAATATTTCGCCATTCGCGATTATCCCGCCGCCAACCCCGGTTCCAAGTGTTATGGCAATTAAATTTTCCGAATGATTGCCTGCACCTTTCCAATTTTCACCTAACACTGCAATATTGGCATCATTTTCAACAAATACCGGAAGTTTAGTAATCTCTGAAAATAGCTTTGCCAGCTGGAAGTTCTTCTTCCATCCAATATTTACAGCTTCATACACCAGTCCGGTTGCTCCATCAATGAATCCCGGAGCACCTATACCAATTCCAAGTATTTGTTTAAACTGAACCGTTTTCAACTTATCCGTGATCGAATCCCAGATGTCGGTTACAATTGATTCGCCATTATTCGCCTTTATAGTGGGAATCTCCCATTTGTCCTGTATTATTCCCTGTTGATCAAGTAATCCGATTTTACTTGTTGTTCCACCAATATCAACACCAATTATGATCTTATTCACTTTGAAAATCGCTCCCTTTTTCTTTACGGAGTTGTGCACTTTCGTTTCGAAGGATTAATAATGCCAGCTTGTACTCATCTGCATGAATGCATTGTGAGTGGTATAAATCCTTTATTTCCGCTTCCATTAACTCGAGTTCAGCAAGTCGATCACCTATATAAATAATCGTTCCAAACCTTTTTAATAACTGTTGTACATCATAAACTGTTTTCACCCTAGATCACCAATCTATATTATACCAAATTCAATTTGAAAATGGTAAAGCCAACCATTACTTTTTTCAAAAAACAAAAAAACTTGCTTATTGATCATAACACTCAGATTTTACGGCATAACCGTTTAACTTTTATCATACACCTTAATATAGACAAGTTTGCTAAAGGATGAGAACATTGAATAAATGGCTGTTCGTTTCTATATTAACCCTGTTCGTTTGTTTAACCGGCTATATCTTTTTGCAACGGATGCATTCCGTTCCAACAATTATTTATTTCCCAATTGATCAGGAAACAACTTTTACATCGGCTGCTACCGAAATAGAATTCATTCAGGAAAAAAATAACAGGCAATACGAAATAAGCTGGACAAGCCAGTCAAAGAGCAGCAAACAAGTATATCTGCGTCAGGATGCATCACTATTGTATGATAACGGCAGACTTAGAGGTGTTATTAGCAGGTGGGGAGAAAATGCGGATTCGATAAGCTTGCAGAAGGATCTTACTAGTGAGGACAGCAGCTATTTTCAGGCGATATCCTATCATCATGGTGAAATTCATTATCCAGATGATAAAATAAAAAGTATGCAAGCGATGTCCTACGATGAATTATATGTGGTTGATTCACCAACAACGCCAGTTCAATCATTTCAGTCACCCAAAAACAGATTTGCAATGGAGTGGAAAGAATTACTGGATGTCACGACGAAACAACAATTGCTTTATCACTGGAACAAATTAATGCGGCACTTTCAGATTGAAAATGAATCCTATGATATTATCCCGCTGACAGCATTGCACAAATATAATCGGGAAAGTTTACCGGATCTGACCCAAGAGGAAACAGACCGGACTATTGGCCAGCTGTGGGAAGGACTGTATAAAAATTACATTATCCCTGCATCATCTGGAACAAATAATTTAAAATCAAGCTATATCCCCCTTGTTTTATTTGCCAAAGACCGTACCCACCTGATGGTTTTATACCAGCTGGACGGCAAAATGGAGAAACTCATCCAACGATTTTAAGTGGGTATTCAATGAGCGTCTCATTACTGTAAATCGTGCCAAGACGCTCATTATTTTATTTACTAGGGTTTCTGACCTGTTATCTTTTCATATAAATCCTGATACTGTTTATCATCCGGTTTCAGGTCATATGCTTTTTTCACCATTTGTTGTGCCTCATCGTTTTTGCCTTGATTCATATACAGCATTGCCAGGTTATAATAAGCTTCAGGCATCTCGTTTGTTAATTCAACAACTTTTTCCAGATCACCAACAGCTAAATCAGTTTTACCCAATTGAATGTAGGCATAGGAACGCTGGAACAGGAGTGACGCCCGCAAATCACCTGGGTTTTCCAGTCCTTTCGTAGCATGATCAATAATTGCCGGAAAATTATCTTCATGCATCAATTCCTCGATCTTCAATAATTGGTAGGATGCACTATTTTCGTTATTGTGGATTCCGAATATAGTTAATCCTGCTATCAAGAACACATATAACGCGAATCCGAAAACCTGTGTTAAAAATTTCCGTTTTTTTGGCAGACCGACGAGTGCCGAGGCAATAAATCCGGTAATTAACCCGCCAATATGCGCACTGTTGTCAATTTGCGGAACGGAAAAACCAAAAATAATATTAGCAGCGATCAATACAAGAATCCCTTTTCCCATTGTCTGTAAGAAGATTTTTTTGTAGTTAAGACCGAAAAATAATAACGCCCCGAACAGGCCAAACAATGCACCGGATGCTCCAGCTGAGACATTTGCCGACATGGCAAAACTGGCCAATCCAGCACCTATTCCGGAAAGAAAATAAATGATTATAAATCGCCCCGAACCATAAATCCGCTCGACGCCCGGTCCTAAATAATACAATGCCAGCATATTCATAAATAAGTGCAGTAAACCGATATGCAAAAACATCGAGGAAACAATCCGCCACCATTCCCCGTCCATAATGGCGGGGTTATATTTAGCACCATAGTCAATCAGATTTTGTGTTGCAGTACTACCACCATTTATCTCCAGCAAAAAAAACATCAAAATATTAACTAGAAGCAGCAAGTATGTTAAAAATGGTTTTCCGTGAGAAAAAACAGTTTCCGCTTCTTTTTGTTTATTGTATAAACTGTTTGTTAACTGTTTTTGATAATAACTGATTTGTTCTTCCTTCTCACTATCTGTCGGGGTAGCGGTTTTATTATGTACCGACCCATCCACATCCCGGTAAAGTCTGCTTAATTCTTCCTCCCCGCTTTCATCATCCACATAATAAACATTCATTTTTACCGGATTTTTTTCATTCAATTGCATTGGCATCTTTAGTTCCTCCCAATCATCTACCGGAGCATGAGAGGATACATATACATTATGTACTTGTACGTTTTTTCCCTGCAGTAATCGTTTCATTGCTTTCGTTTTTTGGAATACGATTGCAATGTCTTTTTTTAAATGGTTTTTCCAGTCGAATCCATGATGCAGCAAACGAATGATTTGTGATTGTTTATTCGCATAACGCTCCAGCCAAATTTCCTCCTGATTGTCATTGATATGGAGTACTTCAAACCGGTCATCTTTTACTAAGTGATATGCTAATCGATACATCGTATACTGTTCATTCACATACATGTTGTCACCACCTAAAAACCATCATAACAGAACTTGTAAAAAATTACGTAACAAAAACAAAAAAAGAAGCTGAAAATCAACTTCTTTCAATTATTGCTGCCTGCTGGTTTTTTAAAGAAACTAGACAGGACTTTCTCTTTTATTTCCGGCATATTCATGGTGATAGCTATCACCATTCGACGTAAAAAACTTATTGCAAGTATTGTGTTAATCAATCTGTAACGCCATTTATATAGTACGGATACAGCTGCAGCAATCGCAGCGAAAATTAATATCGCCCGCATGTAAACACCCTTTTCTGTTTGGTAGTGGTGTTATTAATTATTTGTCAGCAACAGGCGTTTTATGCATCAGGATCCAATGTATCGATCATATAATGTCCTTGCCTTGGTGATGTCCTCTGTTCCTTGTACAAGTACACGGCCATCTGGAAAGATGACAAAAGTTGCACCATTACTAATTTGTGCTTTCAGTAAAAACGGAGTTCGTTTTATTGTCATGATCTTTGCCAGCCGATCTTCCAGCTTTTCCAGGTCCCATTCCGCTCTTTGATGTATTTGCACTGTGTTTCGACCACACAACACGGTCTCCAGATCCTGTACTTTTTTCTGTAATGCTGGGAACTCCTTTTTTTGACACGTTAAACATTCCGGGTTTACTTTGGTCAATTTTATCTCGAATTGTGTATTAAACCAGAAATCAATTGTTTTTAATGTATTACGCAGCGCGCTTTTATTGCCTGTCAAATATTTAAGCACCTCGATAACCTCAATTGATGCGATCATATCAACAGCAGGCCCGATCACACCAACCGTATCACATGTTTGTCCGTTTTCTGCCTCTTCCTTGGTGATACAGCGCAGGCATGGTGTCTCACCAGGAACAAACAATGTTGTCATTCCCCTTGCACTTACAACACCACCATAGGAAAAAGGTATATTTTTCTTAAAGCAGCTATCATTCAACAGGAAACGTGTCGTGAAATTGTCAGTTCCATCCATCACAACATCGACGCCTTCCATATGCGCGTCGATATTTTCGCTTGTCACATTGTCAATAATTGCTTCAATACTAATCTCGCTATTTATCTTTTGCAGCTTTCTTTTTGCTGCAATTGCTTTCGGAAGTGCTTCCTTTACATCATCTTCGTCAAACAACATTTGCCGCTGCAAATTGCTTAATTCAACATAATCCCGATCCACAATCCGAACAGTTCCGACACCCGCCCGAACAAGATGATTGCTAATGACCGTCCCTAATGCTCCTGCACCCACGACAAGGACAGTGCTTTCCGCCAACATCTTTTGCCCGGTTTTCCGAATAGGTGCAAATAATAACTGCCGGGAGTAACGCTTTTGATTCATAATAAATCCCCCTGGTTGGCCAGTCCGTTTTCAGTTAAAATCCGGCTGACAGGTATATCAAATGATTCTTTCGGCAGCTGATCAACGACTTGACGTTCACTTGTTATAGAAACCGTTTGATTCGGGAAATCACTTAAAAAACGATCATAATACCCGCCACCAAATCCGATGCGATAGCCTTTTTTATCAAAAAGCAGTCCTGGAACAAGCAGCAAATCTATGTTGTCCTTCTCTACCTCTATCGATTCGTCAGGTTTTGGTTCCAATAAATGATAATAAACCGTCTCCAGTTGGTTATAAGTGTAAAACTCGTAAAAGATCAGCTTTTTCTCTTTTGGCAGGCATTTCGGAACACAAACGGTTTTTCCTTCTTCCCATGCTGTTTCAATAATCGGCTTTGTATCCCATTCCAATTGTTGTGAAATTGTAATTCCGACTGTTTTGGCCTGTTTCCACGTGTCAAGCGTAATTAGATAACTTGCCAGTTTCTTTTCAATGGTTTGTTTTTCTACTGTTGACAGCTGTTTTAAATAGGTAATAATGGATTGCCTTAATTCAGGTTTATTCAATGTAATTCGCCCCCTGCTCTCCAAGTATATCGTATTACGAATAGAATATATAAATAAAACTCTTATCCCAATGATAAGAGTTTTATTTATATATTTATTTTGTTTCACGATGCAGCGTATGCTTTTTAAGTCTTGGACTATATTTCATAAGCTCGATTCGCTCAGGGTTTGTACGCTTGTTTTTAGTAGTAATATAATTACGATCACCGGTTTCTGTACAAGCCAATGTAATGTTTACACGCATGATTCTTTCCCTCCAAACTGTACATCTTACTTTTACAGGCAAATAATTTATTTCAGACCTCATTATAATAGCAGATTTCACGGTCTCAATCAAGCACTATAAAAAAATACCAGTTTTCCTGTTGGCAATTCTATGTTATAACTATAATGGGAGAATAATATGGAGGTATGCATATGATTTATGTATTAATTACACTGATAGCTGTTGCTGTAGTCTTGTTTGTTCTAACATTTTTTATGAATGACAAATTCGATGATCTGGAGAGTCAATTTGAACAGTTTTCTATTTCAACGATGCAGGATACATATCAGTTAAAGAAAAAGATTAAGATTTTGGAAGAAGAATTACTTGCAGAAGACATGGCAAATGATATTCAGCCACAACAGCGAATGGGAATTAAACCACTGTTAATTCAAAAAGTCCATGCGTTGCATGAACAAGGATATTCAACAGAAACCATTGCCAAACAGACGGAATTAAACAGCAGTGACATAAAAGCGATTCTAAGAAATAAATAATTTGCAGATGAGGAGAATATCATGAAACAACCTGTTCGTTTATTTTCACTAGGCCTATTTACAGCGTCATTAATCGTGTTAATCTTATTTTTGTTTGTTGATGACTCGAAAAAAAATGTAGAGAATATACCAAATGACGAAATGATTACGGCATTGCAAGCGGATGGCTATCGTGTCTTATCCGAATCTGAATATATATCATTATCCGTAAACAATGATAAGGATAAACAAGAGGCTGAAAAAACGGAAAAAGCATCAGCGGAAGGACAAGCTGAAGATAATAACAGCGCAGAAAAAGCGGATGAAGACAAAGAAAACAAAGCCGATGAAGCAGAAAAAGAAGAAAAAACATATACCTTAACAATTAAATCAGGCATGGCATCTTCAGAGATTAGTGATGCCTTAGTAGAAAATGGTATCATTGATGATGCCGGCAAATTCAGCAAATTCCTGAAAGATAAAGGATACGATACAAAGGTCCAGCTAGGTAAATTCAAGGTATCAAGTTCCATGAACCAAAAAGAAATCGCAGAAGAAATTACAAAATGAGAAAAAGCTGTTTTGCAGGCAGGAGATGAAATCCTGCCACAAAACAGCTTTTTAATTTAACTTATAGGATTCACCTTTAACTAAAAACAGGATGCTTTCACCTATATTCGTAATATGGTCCGCGAACCGCTCCATATACCTTGCGCTGAATGCCATTTGCATAATGTACTGCGTTTTTTCTGGATTTGTTGTGGTTTCTTCAAGCATTTCTTTGATAACCTGTTCATAGGTTTCATCCATCTTGTCATCCATCTCTGAAAGTTTGCCAGCAATTGAAATATCCTCAAATTCAAAGGCATTCATCGCGGTATGGAGCATTTCTAATGCAATATCCCGCATATTTTTTATTTTTTCATGAATGGTTAATCTGTGATCCTCACCAAGGTGAATAGCCGCTTTTGCGATATTCTTTGCATTATCGCCCATTCGTTCCAAATCATTCGTTATTCTTAGGGCAATGATTAATCTCCGTAAATCTTCTGCCACAGGTTGTTGTTTAGCGATCAGCAGAATTACTCTATCATTAATCGAAAATTCCTGTTTATCGATATCCTTATCCTGGCTAATAATCCGATTTGCCAATATAACATCCTGATTAAATAGTGCATCCACTGACATACAAAGAGCCTCCTCGGTTGCAGATGCCAGTTTGATAATAGCTTGCTTTATTCGCTGTAAATCATTGTGAAATTGTTCTCTTACAGCCATTAGCATCCTCCTTCATCCAAAACGTCCAGTAATATAGTCTTCGGTTTCTTTTTGCTCGGGATTGGAAAATAGCTTATTTGTTGTATTAACCTCCACAACTTCCCCATTTAAGAAAAAAGCGGTTTTATCAGATATCCTTGCCGCCTGCTGCATGTTGTGCGTAACCATAACAATCGTGTAATTTTCCTTTAACTCCGTAACCAGTTCTTCGATGCTTTTAGTTGAAACAGGGTCCAATGCAGATGTTGGTTCATCCAGCAAAAGACAGGTTGGTTTCGTTGCAATTGCACGTGCAATACATAAGCGCTGCTGCTGGCCGCCGGATAGATCGAATGCATTTCTTTTTAAGCGATCTTTTACCTCTTGCCAAAGGGCAACACGTTTTAAAGCCTCCTCTACAATTTCATCCAGCTGACATCGCTTTTTTATGCCATGAATCCGCGGTCCATATGCAACATTATCATAAATGGATTGCGGAAATGGATTCCCTTTTTGAAAAATCATGCCAACCTTTTTCCGCAGATGAACAAGATCTGTTTTATCTGTTACGAGGTTCTGGTTTTCAAAAAGAATCCCACCTGTCATTTTTACACCCGGAATTCGCAGTGCCATCAGATTCAGTGTCTTGATAAACGTTGATTTACCACACCCGGAAGGCCCAATAATCGCTGTCACTTCATTTTTATTAATCTGGAAAGAAATATCCTTTAGTGCGTGAAATCGTTCATACCAGAGATTTAATTCTTCCATTGCAAATGCTGCTTTCTTCTGCACTACTAGCGTCATACGCCTTCCCCCCTATCCGAATCTTCCTGATATATAGGCTTCTGTTTCCTTATTTGCCGGATTCAGAAAAATTTTATCTGTCTTATCATATTCGATTAGCTTCCCGTTCAGAAAAAAAGCTGTTTGATCTGAGATCCTTGCTGCTTGCTGCATGTTATGGGTGACAATAATAATCGTATATTTTTCCTTCAGCTTCATAATAAGTTCCTCGATTTTTGCATTTGAGACAGGATCAAGGGCAGATGATGGCTCATCAAGCAGCAGTACATTCGGTTTCATCGCAAGTGTCCTGGCAATACATAGACGTTGTTGCTGTCCACCTGATAATTGATAGGCAGACTCGTGCAGCCGATCTTTTACTTCATCCCAAAGTGCAGCGTTTGTAAGGCTCTCCTCTACCAATTCAGCGAGAACCGTTTTCTTTTTAATGTTGTAAAATCGTAACGCATGGGCAATATTGTTATAGATCGACTTGGCAAACGGGTTTGGCTTTTGAAAAACCATACCAATCTCTTTTCGTAATGCAATAACATCGATATTCTTATCCAGAATATTTACGTCTTCATAGATGATTTCTCCCTCATACGATGCACTTGGAATAATGTCGTTCATCCGGTTGATAGTTCGTAAAAAGGTTGATTTGCCACAGCCTGAAGGACCTATTAATGCCGTAATACTATTTTTACTAAATGGTAATGAAACATCTTGAACGGCTTTATTTTCCCCATAGGAAATTGATAAATTTTGGGTTTGAAGAATTGGTTTGATTTGTTTCGTTATCTTTTGCTTTCGCTTTACTGTTTTCTGCTCTGCCCTGTTTAGCACGGTGACCATTCTCTAAACACCTGCCTTCCTTATTTACTCGCCGTTAATTTCTTTTGAATCCTTTTACCTGTTACTCGTGCGATAATATTGAAAAGTAATACAGATAAAACGAGCACAGCAGACGAACCTGCCGCAATTTCCTGTACATCCGGCATAATGCCATTCGTATTAACAGCCCAAATATGGACAGCTAGCGTCTCGGCAGGCCGGAAAATATTTAATGGTGATGACGCCGAAAATGGATTCCAATTGCCATAATCCAGATTTGGTGTTGATAATCCGGCAGTAAATAATAATGCCGCCGCTTCTCCGAATATCCGGCCAGATGCAAGGATTGCGCCTGTCAATATTCCAGGAAAAGCGGCCGGCAGTATTACTGTTTTAATGGTATGCCATTTTGTAATCCCTAAGGCAAGGCTAGCTTCTTTCTGATCTTGTGGCACACTGCGAACTGCATCCTCGCTCACCCGAACCATTACCGGGATGTTAAAGATGGTCAATGCTAATGCTCCCCCAATAATGGTATATCCCCATCCGGTTGTATTGACGAAAATGAGCAGACCAAACATTCCTACAACGATCGAAGGAAGCGATGCCAGCATTTCAATACACGTACGAATCGCGTTCGTCACTTTACCAGGTTTTGCATATTCGGCCATGTAGATCCCACCGCAAACCCCTAATGGAACAGTAATAATCATTGTGATAAATAAAATATAAAAAGAATTAAACAGCTGATCCCTTATCCCTCCACCAGCCTGGACTGTACTTGAAGGCGAGGTAAGGAAATCCAGTGATATATATGGAACACCTTGAAACAAAATATATGAAAATAAACTTACTAACAAGGTTATGAAAAGGAAAGCAACGACATAAAGTATACCGGTTGCTATTTTATCAGCTACTTTTGCATGCATCAGATTTTCCTCCTAGCTGACAAGAATCGAATGATTAAAATAAACAGTAAAGAAATAAGCAACAGAATTAGCCCCATTGACCAAAGCGTGTTATTTTCTATACTGCCATACGTCGTATGACCCATGTTTAGCGTAATAATCGATGTTAATGTTGCAGATGGATCAAAGATACTGCCAGGTAAATCTCTGACGTTTCCAATTACCATCTGGACTGCCAATGCTTCTCCAAAAGCCCGGGCCATACCCAAAATAATTGCTGTCCATAAGGAGGGCATGACCGAAGGAAGCAATACCTTCCAGATTGTTTGCCACCTTGTTGCCCCCAGTGCATAAGAACCATCTCGTAAATGATTGGGTATGGCGGCAATCGCATCCGTTGATATGGTCGTGATCGTTGGAAGAATCATGACAGCTAACACAATTATTCCTGCAAGTAAGCTGTAACCAGTTCCAGATGAATAATCCCTAATAAAGGGAACGATAATTGTTAATGCGATAAATCCATAAACAACACTGGGAATTCCGACTAAGAGCTCAATAATTGGCTGCAATATTTTTCTTCCCCACGATGGAGCTATTTCTGTCATAAAAATGGCTCCGCCAATCCCAAGTGGGCCAGCAATCAAAGCAGCCATTAACGTAACCGCTAATGAACCAAAGATGAACGGAAATGCGCCGAATTCCGGGTTCTCCCCAGTCGGATTCCATTCAGTTGACGTCAAGAATTCAATTGGATTTACGCCATTTATGATAAATGCCTGCATTCCCTTTATCGATAAAAAGATGGTCATCGATAACGTTGCAGCAATAATAATCAAGGCGGCGAGTGTGACGATAACCTTCCCACTAGATTCTCCATGATTTTTTCGCTTCGTTGATTTTATTAGTCGATCTTTTGCTGTTGAAGCTACAGATTCCATAACAGTACACTCCTAAACGTGTGTTAGAGTAAACGATATTTCCGTTTACTCTAACACCAACTATTCATTCATGTTCAAAAAGCCGGCAAACGAGAAACGTTTATCCATTTGATAATTTTTGAACTCCCTCGACTCATGACTATTTCTTTGATTGGTTTCCTTCTGCATCACGCTTTACTTCCATTTTTGTAGCAGCAATATAACCTTGATCGGTTAAAAGTCCTTCCTGGATCGTATCACTCGCTAAGAAGTCTAAGAATTCCTTGGCCAGCCCCTTAGGCTCTCCTTTTGTATAGGAATGCTGATATGCCCAAATTGGATATTCTCCTGACTGAACATTTTTGTCATTTGCCTTTACTCCATTTACTGACAGTGCAGCAACGGTATCATCCGATAGATAGGAAAAAGCGAGATAGCCAATTGCACCAGGAGTCTCAGCAACAATCTTTTTAACTGTATTGGATGAATCCTCAGTGACCCCTTCTGCAGGGACAGCCCCGTCCAAACCAAATTCAACAAAAGTTGCCCGTGTTCCAGATGAATCAGGTCGGTTCACCAAGATTATTTTCTGATCCGCTCCTCCTAATTCAGACCAATTTTTTATTTCACCAGTGAATACTTTAATTAAATCCTCTTTCGTAATATCTGTTACCCCAGTATCGGGGTGAACAACGGGGGCCATACCGACAACAGCAACCTTATGATCTACGAGCTCATCAGCCGGTATTCCTTCTTTTTCCTCAGCGAAAACATCCGAATTCCCAATGTCAACGGCTCCCTCTGACACTTCACTTAACCCTGTACCAGATCCTCCGGCATTCACTTGAATATTGGCTTCTGGATGCTGACTCATAAATTCTTCTGCAGCAGCAGCAATTAATGGCTGCATAGCACTGGAACCAGAAATGGTTAACGAACCTGATGTTTCTTTTTCGTTCGCTTTTTCACTATTATTTGCTTCGCTTTCCGAATTGCATGCCGCAAGCACCCCTAAGGACATGACCACTAGTACTGCCGTAAGCAAAAGCTTCATTTTCTTTCTCATTTGAATACCCCCAACGATTGTTTGTTTTATAGAAGGACTAGTTCATTCCTCCTATAATTCGATGATAGTTTATGAATGTTAAGGGCGTATAAACTAGATGTAAATTTAACGTAAAAAAACCTATAACCTTTAAAAAGGTTATAGGTTAAATGTAACTTATCATTTATCACGCATTAACGGGCTGTAACACCCCCATCTTAAGCGTGAGTAAATCAAAAACTGGAGAAGGTGGGGGAGGAAGGGCAGGCTAAAACCACACGTCCACATGCCTTCGCCTTCACTGGCACGTCCTGTACATCGGAAACCACCATTGAATGAAGCCTCACTTTATTCTGCTTCTTCATTGTGTTCTTCTTTCAAGTCGAAATAGGTATCCATAATTCGTTCGCCAATTTTATTGTTAACATGATCCCCTTTATCAACACCCGTATTCGGTACAATGATGGCCATAGCTATTTCCGGATCATCAAATGGCGCATAACCGACAAGCGAGAGATTTTCGGTATTGTACTGATTACCGTTTTTATATACTTCGTTCTCAGCTGTACCTGTTTTCCCGGCCGGATTATAGTCTTTCCCACTAAATTCAGTATAGGCAGTACCACGCGGTTCCTGATATACGCGGCGAAACCCTTCCTGGACGCGTTCAATATAATTCTGACTCATTTCAATTCGATTTAATACGTCTGTGTTAACACTTTTAAACACAGCTCCAAGCCGCTCTTCAGATGCACTCGGAACACGAGCCTCTTTTAAAAAGTGTGGCCGTACGCGCAGTCCATCATTGGCAATTGTGGAAACATATTGGGCCAGCTGCATTGTAGTAAATGTATCATACTGACCAATCGCAAAGTCCATCAGATTACCAGCAACTGGTTCCGGTCCTTTGTATCCTGTTCCTTCATAAGGGAAGTCAACGCCGGTTGACACACCAAGGCCAAATTGATCGAAATAGTTACGCATTTTCTGAAATGCTTCTTTATGAAAGGTAACAGGCTGGTTATACTGGTAATTGTATTCTCCGCCCATTCGTAATGCGATATAAAACATATAAACGTTCGATGATCTCTTTAATGCGTCCAAATCATTAACTGATCCAAGGGAATTATACGAACCCTTTTCCGGTGTCCCTTTAATTTTAATCGGTGCATCGTAAAAAGTTTGTCCTGGTGTTATGACGCCAGATTGGTATCCGGATAAAACCGTTGCACCTTTCACGGCAGAACCAGGCCTGTGCTGATCATACAATGTTTTGTAGGCAACATTGCTAAACTTACCTTTTTCACGATCGTAATGCTGGCCGGAAACGGCTAATAATTCACCAGTTTTCGGGTTCATAACAACGGCTAACGCGTCATCTACAAAACGGTTATCATAGGGATGTTTTTGGATCACTTTTTTCAGTTCTTCGCGAAGAATTTTATCAACACGTTCCTGAAATTTCATGTCGATCGTTAAAACCAAATCTTTCCCACGCTGGCCTTCTACGACAACATTCGTATCGACAATTTCACCGTTTTTGTTTGTCGTATACTCAATTTGTTCTTTTCTGCCCCTTAAGAGTTCCTCATACTGTTCTTCCAATCCGCTCCTGCCAACCCGGTCATTCGGACTATAGCCGCGGGTCAGGTAATAGTTTTCCTTTTCGGCCAGAATACCCTCTGTTTGCGAGGTGATGGAACCAAGCAAGCTTTTAAATGTATCGTCATAAGGATATGCTCTGTTCCAGTCTGTCGTTGCATTAATCCCGGGAAGTTCATTTAAATGTTCCGCAACTTTGGCATATTCCTCCGGTGTAACATCTTCATTTTTCACGATATGCGGTGTTAGCGTCATTGCTTTATCCAATTCTTTTTTTATGAGAATAACCTTTTGCTGCTCTTCCGTTAAATCGTCAACCTCTTCTTCTTTAATTCGCTCCAAAATAGTCTTGTATTGCTCTGCTGGCTTCATGTCAGCTGCCTCTTTTTCAGTTAACAGCTTATTTGCTTCTTCGTCATGCTTTAAATACCAGTATTCCTTTTTATCCCGCATTGTTATGGCAGCTAATTTATCTTCCTTATTTTTATCATTATACATGGAAATATAGTTGGCCAGCTTTTCCGCTACATCCAATCTGTCTTCAGCCTGTACACCCTTAGCAGGGGTATAGGTAATGGAGTAAATTGGCTCGTTGTCTACCACAACATTATGATAACGATCATAAATCTTTCCCCGTGGTACAGGGGTTTTTGATATATCCTGATCGGTTCTGTCAATTTCTTTCTGAAAGCTATCTCCGTTCAATATTTGCACAACCCCAAGCTGCAAAATTAAGACCGAGAATAACAAAAATACAACAAAAAACAATATATTTAAACGAAAGGGAAGCTGCCGTCTCTTTTTTTTCTTCTTTACCATGTTTCTCCCCCTGCCCTCTCTATGCATTTCTTCCTATTATAGCATTTTTCCGGGCAAATTCTAAGCCATTTTAGCGATTTTTTTCATCGGTAAGCTGTTCTTTTATTAAAACTTGTTTTTTTCTCGAACTGCCTAAATAAATATCCTTGACAAAAAAGTAAATAAGCAGATGTCCAATTCCTAGTACAACCAGAAGTACCGGGATAATTTTTTCAGCCTGGAAAAGGGAAACGGAAATCAGGAAAATCAGAATCGAAATGACACGTCCGATATTAACAAACAGCTCCCGGACGACAATATATTCTACCCGCAAGTCCTTAGCCCTCCACGCCTTCCCGATTACATCATATGTAAGGGAGGCATATGGAACATTGATGATCGGATAAGCAATGCCGATTACAATGGCATAAATGATCAGATTGAAGTAACTAATGTGGAACAAAATAATGAAGATGGAAAAATAAAGCAAAAGCCCACCAAGCAGGATTGCCTTTTTACGTAGCGACGGTTTTATAAATTTTGTTGCTACAAAGTAAAAAACAAAAGATAAACCGGAAAGAACCAGATTAAACATCCCCAGGGACAATTCACTTTTCGTAACGAGAAAGACCCAAATCGCAATAACAAACGCAAAGATTCCTTCACGTAATCCTTGAACAACATGGGCATGTAAAATTTTTCGCCAGCTTTTATTATGGTGCCGTTCAATCAAAATGCGTTTAAAGTAAAAATTCCCTTCTGCTTGCCGGCGATTTAAAAAAAAGCTGCATGCAACGGCACAAATGAATAAAATAAAGGAGACAGTAAAGATGGTTGTGTAGCCAATATTATCGGTCATTTTAGCGATAATAACCCCTGCTAATACCGGACCAATCATCCCACCGAACGATTGCAGAACCCCAAGAAAGCCATTAAAGAAATCCCGCGTCTCCGGCTCGGTTATTTCAAAGGTTAAGACGTTGTAGGCGAGCCAGTAAAACCCGTAACCAATGCCAAGCACGCTCCCAAGCAAAAAATTATAGGTGGAGGCCTTCTCACCTATCATTAAAACACTCAAAAAAAATAGAGATAAAAATGTTACCCCTAATCGTAATACAATAACGCGATCAATCTTTTTCGCAATTTTTCCTGCAAGAATAAACATAATTGGCTGAAACAAATAAATCCCCAGATTATACACGGCGATTGTAATATAGTCACCCGATTGTTTCCAAAGATAAATGTTAACAAAGGTATTGGAGAGAAATATCCCTAAGGAATAGAGACCGCCAATCACTAATAAAAAGATTAAATCCCGATTGATTTCTACTTTTCCTGTTAGGTGTTCTAAACTTTTTAGCATTGTCTTTAAGCTCCTTTTGTATATCTAATAGTGTGAACAAATCACCATTAGATATGCAAAAGGGTTGCGTTTTATAGCAAGCAAAAACACGGGGTGCTTCCCCGTGTTTTTGCTAAGCGTATATTTTATTTAGCTGCTTCGTAATTTTTTGCAACTTCATCCCAGTTCACAACATTCCAGAACGCTGAAACATATTCAGGACGTTTGTTTTGATATTTTAGATAATATGCATGCTCCCAAACATCAAGACCAAGAAGCGGTGTTTTACCTTCCATTACTGGGTTGTCTTGATTTGGTGTACTAGTAATTTCAAGCTCACCATTATGGAGTACTAACCATGCCCAGCCAGAACCAAAGCGACCTGTTGCTGCTGCTTCGAATTCTTTTTTGAACTTATCGAAGCTGCCAAACTTACCAGTTAATTTATCAGCTAATTCACCGGATGGTTCGCCACCGCCATTTGGAGAAAGTACTTTCCAGAATAAGCTATGGTTTGCATGGCCACCACCGTTATTCCGTACAGCTGTACGAATATCCTCTGGTACAGCATCAAGGTTTGAAATCAGGTCTTCAAGCGATTTTTCCTGAAGGTCAGCTTTTCCCTCAAGCGCACCGTTCAGCTTTGTAACATAAGTATTGTGATGCTTTGTATGATGGATATTCATTGTTTCTTTATCAATTGTCGGTTCTAAAGCATCGTATGCATAAGGTAATTCTGGTAATTCAAATTTTGCCATTACGAACGTCCTCCTTCAAATTATGTTTAAAAAGGGCGCGAATATTCACCCTTTTAACCCAAGATTAGCAGAGCTTTCCTGCACATGCAAATTATATGCATATAGTTACAGTGATAAAGATGCAAACTATTTAACTTCATTATGTGTATACCCTTTTTGGACAAAACAATAGCTTCAGATTATAACTAATAGAGCTGATCATGGATACGTTTCAGAAAGAAGGGTTTAATATGTTAATCAAAAATGCCGGTACTCAGGAATATTTCCAATCATACTAGCAATAAATTCTCAACACTGTAATGCAGATCAGGCTAGAGCTAATATCTTCGTCCGATTTTTCAACGGGAATGTAAATAAGCCTTGTGTTCATCCTACCAAAATTTTAAGAAGGCATATAGACAAATTAAAAAATGCTACCTAACGAAGATGACATTTTTAATTTTATTCACCAGTTTCCGCAAATCGTTTTATCCGCTCACCAATTTCATCTCTTACCCGCTGAAATATGTGCCATTTTTCCACGTCTGTTCCTTCCACCTTTGCCGGATCAGCAAATCCCCAATGGGCACGTTTCACACGTGAAGGTGTCATTGGGCATTTATCAGCAGCATCCCCGCACAATGTCACGACAAAATCGGCCTTATTTAAAAATTCAGGGTCGATTATTTCAGAACTTTGTTGCGAAATATCAATACCTGCTTCATCCATCGCTTTTACTGCAATTGGGTTCAATCCATGTGCCTCGATCCCGGCACTTTTCACATTCCATTCATCACCTAAATACTTTTTCGCCCATCCTTCTGCCATTTGACTTCTGCAGGAATTACCGGTGCACAAAAAATATATTGTTTTCTTCGACATGGCTTAACACTCCTGTTATAAAATTATCCATAACCATATGGCTAGACCTGTTAATGTAATAAATAACGTTGGAATCGTTAAGATAATTCCAATTCTGAAATAATAGCCCCACGATATTTTAACACCTTTTGTTGATAAAACATGGAGCCACAATAAAGTCGCCAATGAACCGATTGGGGTAATTTTGGGTCCTAAATCGGAACCAATCACATTAGCATATACGAGAGCCTCTTTAATGGCACCGGTTGTTTCCACATCGGAAATTGCCAATGCATCAATCATAACGGTTGGCATATTGTTCATAATGGAAGATAATATTGCTGCAATAAAGCCCATTCCGACCGTAGCCACGTACAGCCCCTGATCAGCGGTAAATTGGATTAAACTTGCTAATACACTCGTTAACCCGGCATTTTGCAAGCCATATACAACGACATACATACCAACGGAAAAGAAAACAATTGCCCAGGGTGCTCCTTTTATCACCTGTAACGTTGGAACTGCAGGACTCTTTTGCGCCATCAACAAAAACAAGACGGCAATAATGCCTGCGATAATTGAGACTGGAATACCGATAAACTCACTGACAAAGTAACCAGTCAGTAGCACAGCTAATACTCCCCATGATAACTTAAACATGGATTGATCCTTGATTGCTTCCTTTGGGTCTTTCAATTGGGTTAAATCGTATCGTTTCGGAATAGACTTGCGGAAATACAAGAACAAAACAAGGATACTTGCACCGATAGAAAAGAAATTCGGGATAATCATTCTTGATGCATACGCTACAAAGCCAATATCAAAGAAATCCGCCGATACGATGTTAACCAAGTTGCTTACGACCAATGGCAATGAAGTTGTATCCGCAATAAACCCGCTGGCCATGATAAAAGGTAAAACCATCCGCTCTTTAAAGTTCAAATTCCGTACCATTGCCAATACAATAGGTGTCAATATTAGTGCTGCACCATCATTTGCAAACAACGCCGCTACAATTGCACCTAATAAAATAATAAAAATAAACATTCTGATGCCGTTACCTTTTGCTACACGCGCCATATGTAATGCTGCCCATTCAAAAAAGCCAATTTCATCAAGAATGAGGGATATTAAAATTACTGCAACAAATGTGAGCGTTGCATTCCAAACAATGCCTGTAACGGTAAGTACATCACCCCATGTGACCACACCTGCAAGTAATGCGATAATCGCACCACCACATGCACTCCAGCCAATCCCTAATCCTTTCGGCTGCCAAATAACAAATACTAACGTAATGATAAAAATTCCTGCTGCTAAAAAGACTGATAAATCCAACTTCGCTCCCCCTTAGTCGCAACAAATCCGTTTGCCTTCCCTTTCCAGGTTAGCCAGTTTTTCTTGTTGATCTGGTATCTGGTTTAGTAACGTCATAACCAATGGATATCTCTCACTCTTCTTATTTAACGAATAAAAAATCCACTGGCCACTTCGCCTTTCCTTGACAATACCTGCATCTCTCAATTTACGCAGGTGTTGACTGATCGCCGGCTGACTCATTTCAAACACTTCAACAAATTCGCAGACACAGCATTCGTTGTCTTTTAGTAGACCTGCCATCGTTAATCGGGTTCTATCCCCTAACAATTTTAGTGTTAATGCAACCTTTTCGATATCCATTATGGTTTGCAGCATTTTTCTGTACACCTCCTAATTCATCTGTATATTACTATATAATGATCTACTTATATTATGCAAATTAAAATGATTTTGTTAAACCCTAATCAACTGAACTGTTTTTATACAATAAAAAAACAAGCATCAATAGCCTGTTTAAAATGGTGGCTCGGGACGGAATCGAACCGCCGACACAAGGATTTTCAGTCCTTTGCTCTACCGACTGAGCTACCGAGCCCTATTCAACTTCTGACCTCTGACTTCCAATATCCGATCTGTTCGTTATGTATGGAGGAGGTAGAGGGATTCGAACCCCCGCGCGGTTTGACCCGCCTGTCGGTTTTCAAGACCGATCCCTTCAGCCAGACTTGGGTATACCTCCGAATAGAACATGTAATGGTGGACCCTGCAGGACTCGAACCTGCGACCGATCGGTTATGAGCCGATAGCTCTAACCAGCTGAGCTAAGGGTCCTTACTTTAGTTGCGTCCTGTTTGATTTTCGCACCGTAATCTAAATTGTATGGGGCGACCGGTGGGGATCGAACCCACGGATGCCGGAGCCACAATCCGGTGCGTTAACCACTTCGCCACGACCGCCATCAGGGCTTGTTATTATTTCATATGGTAGCGGCGGAGGGGATCGAACCCCCGACCTCACGGGTATGAACCGTACGCTCTCGCCAGCTGAGCTACACCGCCATGTGGCTCCACAGGTAGGATTCGAACCTACGACCGATCGGTTAACAGCCGATAGCTCTACCACTGAGCTACTGTGGAATAATCTAGTAAGTATGTTTAATTATTTATTAGCGACGACTAATAATTTACCATATCCGACAAGATATGTCAATCATTATTTTTAAAATTCGTGTTCAAAAAGTTGCCAAATTTGGTCTTGAAGGTCGAGGCGGCGTAACTCCCGGCACCGGGCTTGCTCAGGAAGTGCTGACTTCTGCTGTTGGCGATTGTCGTGGGCGGTTTTAGCAGAAGCTCCTCTTACGCCATTACGAAGAGATTCGCCGCTTATCATTTGGTAACTTTTTGAACATCCTTTTAAGACATTATGTAAATCAAACAACAATAAATACTATAGCATGTTCATTTTCAGTTTTCAATATTAAACTAAAGAATTTTGCAGTCTTTTTTCGTCGTTTTATGAAAAAGACTGCAAAATTCCAATTGCAAACCTATTAATCGCTTAATCCCCAAGAACTTCTTCAGCGATATTTACCGCATGATCACCGATCCGTTCCAAATTGCTGATAATATCAACAAACACAATTCCCGCCGATCCGGTACATAGACCTTCGTTCATACGGATAATATGCTTTTTGCGATACTTTCGTTCCATTTTGTCAATTTCATCTTCCTTTTGTGTTACAGCAAGAGCTTCTTCCCGATTCGTTTGATCAAGTGCCTTTATCGCTTGTTTTACGGTCAAAATCGTTAAATCAAACATATTGTTCAAATCTTCTTTTGCCTGATCTGTCAGGTAAACCTTATTGGAAATTTTATAATCAATCAATTCAATAATGTTCTCAAAATGGTCACCAATCCGTTCAATATCCCGGACAGTATCCATTAACGCTGTATGTTTGGCACTCTCTATTTCCGACAACGACCCTGCAGATATCTCAACTAAATAGTCGGTAATTTTCCGATCCAAATTGTTGAGTGCCCCTTCCACCTGGATCGCCATTTCTGAATGCTTCTGCTGATGTGTGAACAAATACTGATTTGTTTCTTCCAGCCCCATACAAGCATATTCACCCATTCGGATAATTTCTGCCTTGGCCTGTTCCAAGGCAAGTGTGGATGATTGCTGGATAAATATAGGATCTAAATGTTGTGGTTTATACTCGATCGTTACATCCTCACCAGGAATGATTTTCGTCACCAACCAGGCAAGTCCCGCTATAAATGGAAATTGAATGATTGTATTGGCGATATTAAAACTGCCGTGAGCAAAGGCTAGCGTCATTTCCGGATTCAAATTCAATTGCTCTTGGAGAAACGTAACATATTTTGTAAAAAATCCTAAAAAAATAAGAAATATCGTTGCACCAACCATATTAAATATAACATGGGTAAATGCTGCCCGTTTTGCCGCAACGCTTGCTCCAAGTGACGCCAAGATCGCGGTTATGGTTGTACCAATGTTATCACCAAACAATACCGGAATAGCTGCTTGTAAATCAACTGCTCCCTCCGAAAATAATCCTTGTAATATCCCAATCGTCGCACTGGAACTTTGAACAATAACCGTAAATAGTGTGCCAATCACGACACCAAGAACCGGATTTGCACTCATGTCAACTGTCAGCTGATGAAAAGATTCCAGCTCCCGTAATGGTGACATCCCGCTTGACATTAATTCAAGTCCAAAAAAAAGTGCCCCAAAACCAAAAATCGCTTGTCCGATGGCAGTAACTTTCTGATTATTAAAGAAGAAGATAAGGAAGCAGCCAACCGCAATAATTGGCAACGCATACTCACCCAAATCAATACCGATAATAAATGCTGTAATCGTTGTCCCAATATTTGCACCCATGATCACACCGATTGCCTGTCGTAATGTCATAAAGCCTGCATTTACAAGTCCTACTGTCAGAACGGTTGTGCCGGAACTACTTTGAATCAATATGGTGACGACCATCCCTGCCAATACACCTAAAAATGGATTGCTTGTTGTTTTATCAAGAATATCCCGTAATCGTTCCCCAGCCGTTTTCTGTAATCCATCTCCCATGTATTTTATCCCCAGGAGGAATATACCTAAACCGCCAAAGAACTCAAAAAGAAGTGTTTGTAAATCGATTTCCAATGGTTGAACCGTCCCTTCGATGTGGAATTATGTCGTATACATGTTTATTATTAAGGATTTATTAACATATTGTAAAGACTTGTCGGAGATTCTTAACATTAAATTTACAATTCATACGTGTAAGACATCACAGTAAGCCGGAACCTGCGGGATGACATCTGTTCGGATAGCGATTGTTACCCGAGGTTTTGACCAAACTTACCTTTTTTGCACACAAGCTGCCGGATACTGGAAGTGTGAACATGCCCAGCAAAAAATAATTCTCATGAATCGTGCAGATTCAATGAGAATTATTAGCTAATCTATCGTCTCAACAAGTATCCGTGTACCATCAACCTGCACTACACGAATCGCTCTGCCCTTGGGAATCCATTGCCCATTGGAGATAGCACTGTAATCTTTATTGTTAATCCTTATCGTTCCTACAGGCCGCAGATCATTTAAAGTGATTCCTTGTTGTTCCAGTAATTTTTCGTATTCTGCATTCATCGAATTATAACCAGCCTCATTTGTTAATCGATCTTTCAACGTCATTTTCGACCACATTTTCCGGTGTTTAAAAACTTTTAGAAACAGGAACGATGAAACGCCGCCAACAAGAACCCCAGCGACACCGTACAAACCAGCATTTAAATTTGGAGCAGCCAAAGCGACAGAAGCAAGCATGCACGCCAATCCTAATGTGGAAAGTGTCCCATCATTTAATAGCTTCCCATCAATGATAATCAGTAATATTCCAATAAAATAAATAATAAGCATAATGATAAATGAACTTGTCTCAAGATATGCAGAAAAATAAACAACAATAAATCCGATTCCCAAGAGTCCAAAAAAGCCGCGCATATTCACCAAAATTTCGCCAATTAAAAATAATGTTCCAAGTCCGGTTATGACAAATCCAATCCAACCAGAAGAAAAAATATCCATCTATTTCCCTCCTCTACCTCTAATTTGTATACGTTTTATATCCACTATTTGTTTCACAAAAAGGAGAAATGAATATGTATTTTTTTAAGAAAAGCGGAATTTATATCATCATTATATTAATCATCGTAAGTATTTATAACGATATTACCAGCGGTACCTCATTGTCTCCAACTGAAGAGCCTCGGCAAACAAACAGTGTGGAAACAATTCATTCAAAACGATTTAAAGTCATAAAAGTGAAAGTACAGGCTGGTGATACAGTCTTGTCTATTGCCGAGGAAGTAAACAGTACCCTTTCTGCACTGGACATGAACCAGATTTTAGCTGATTTCAAGTTAATTAACCGTACCAGCTCACATCAACTAAACATTGGGGAATATTATTACTTTCCATTATATACAGAATCGGCTGCGAGGCAAGCACAGTAGCCTTACAACATTTGGACTTTTGGATACTCCGCATTGCGTAAAAGAGGCTGACAATGTGTTGTCAGCCTCTTTCCTTATACAAACGGCAGTATAAACAGCGAAATAAGGATGGAAACGGCGCCAGCAATAATAGCCGTCATTCCAAGCGTATTTGCACCTCTGCTCCTGGCGATAAATCCTACAATAATCCCTGCACCACCAAGAATAATGGGCAGCCAGAAGAAGGATACAATGGACAATGCTAATGCAACCCAGCCATATGTGCTGCTTGCATTCGTATCATCATCGTCTTCTATTCGTGATGGTGTGTCAAGATCATCGGCAGTTAATTCTGCTGCCGTTTCCTCATCATTTGCTTTTCGTGTCGGGTTGAATGCTGATGGATTTTGACCAGTTAAATTTGTTCCAACAATATCCTGGTCGTCTTGTTGTTCCCCTTGATTATTCTGAGACCTGTTCTGGTAACGCTCAAAATCATCCATAAACACATACCTCTCTTTCCCTGTAATTGAGGTGCATCTATAGTTTATGGATACTTTTCTAATCTAATGGTGTTACTTTTTGGAAAACGCTCCTATATGGCAGGGAACATTTTCAAGAGCAAATCATACAATAAAGAAGCATTAGAAGGTAAAGGAGTCTGAAGATGTCAACGTTTATCAAAGAATTAATAGCGAAAAAGATTTCCCAGCTATCCCCTGAAGAACTTTTAACGTACAGTAAGCAATATGGTTTTTCAATTACGAATGCACAAGCTAAAACGATAACAACATACTTAAAAACCCACCATATTGATCCGTTCAGTGCAGATAACCGGGCAAAAATGCTGCAGGAATTAGCAAGAATAACCGATCTGAATACTGCCAAAAAAGCCCAAAAACTGTTTAATGAAATCGTTAAATCTCATGGATTAGAATCATTATTTTATTAATGTGAAGGAAGCACACTAGCCGATGGGCGCTGGAGCTGGACGTGGCCTACTCTGGCATGAGCAGCATAGAGCCTAGATTTTTACACTTTTTTATCTTTAAAGAAAGGGAATAACGCTTGAGACGTTATTCCCTTTTCTTCTTAATTATTGGTCCATTATTTTTCCTTTTAAATCTTCATCGAATTGCTCAGCCTTAATCATACTTATTTCAAATTTGTAGGGAGGCTTTTTATTTTTCTTATCCTCCCCAACGTATGGTGTCTCCAAAATTTTTGGTAAGTCCGTTAATTGTGGATGATGAATGACATAATTAAGTGCTTCAAACCCAATATGGCCAAACCCGATATTTTCGTGGCGGTCTTTATGTGCACCACGTTCATTCTTACTGTCATTAACATGAATGACCTTCAGACGATCCAATCCGATAATCTTATCAAATTCATTTAATACACCATCAAAATCATGTACGACATCATACCCTGCATCATGAATATGGCATGTATCCAAACAAACAGACAGCTTCTCATCCAATGTAACACCATCGAAGATTTTCGCCAGCTCGTCAAATGTCCGGCCAATCTCCGAGCCTTTTCCTGCCATTGTTTCAAGGGCTATTTGGACATGCTGATCTTTATGAAGCACTTCATTTAAACCTTCAATAATTTTTTCAATTCCTGCTTCAGCACCAGCTCCAACATGTGCACCAGGGTGAAGGACAATTTGTTTCGCTCCAATTGCTTCTGTACGCTCAATTTCGTTACGTAAAAAGTTAACTCCAAGTTCAAACGTTGCGGGTTTCGTTGTATTTCCGATATTGATAATATATGGAGCATGCACAACGACATCAAGGACCCCGTTTTCCTTCATATGCTCTTTTCCCGCTTCAATATTTAACTCGTCAATTGGTTTTCGTCTTGTATTTTGTGGTGCTCCGGTATAAATCATCAAGGCATTTGCACCATAAGATACAGCTTCTTCACTTGACCCTAATAGCATTTTTTTCCCGCTCATTGATACATGTGATCCGATTTTCAGCAAAACGTTCACCTCTCCCTTTCACATATCTATTTTATTTTTTTCTTTTATTATTTTTCACCAACTGCCGTTTGATTTGGTCTTTTTGTTTTCTCATTTTTTTCTTATAGCCTGGTTTTACCTTTTTTGCTTTTCGTACCCGTTTCCAAGCTTCTTTTTCAGCGTTCGTTTCCATCTTCACCCGAAGATTTCGGTCATTCCACGCCTTAATCTCCTGCCACTCGCCATTTTTAACATTGTAGAATGTAAAGGTAAGCCCTTTTCCCTCTAATTTTTCGATCAGCTTGATATCCTGATCGTCATACAGGCTGATAGCCGTACCTTCCATTCCAGCTCTGGCAGTTCGGCCGACACGGTGCACATAAAAATCCTCTTCCTTCGGTAACTGTGCATTAATCACGTGGCTGACACCTTTAATATCGATTCCCCTTGCTGCTAGATCGGTTGCAACAATATACTGATACCTTAGATTCTGGATGTCCTTTAGTACCCGCTTTCGCTCCCTCGGGGATAAACCACCATGAATTAAACCTGTTTCCAGCCCCTTTTGCTGAAGCGCAGCTGCCAGTTCATCTGCGGCCTCCTTGCCATTGGTAAAAATAATGGCTAAATAAGGATTAATAGCTCCAGCAATATCCAGAATAACAGCTGCCGGATCACGATGTTTTAAAGGGATTAACCGGTGTTCCATCGTTTCCGGTGAAAGCGAATCATCCAGCTTAACATGTAAAGGGTTATCCAAATATTTTTTGAAAAAATGTTCAAGCCGTTGGGGAATCGTTGCCGAGAAAACAAGCAACTGGATATCTTTCCTGCAACGGACTAACAGCTGATCTACATCATTGATAAAACCTAAATCAAGCATCAAATCTGCCTCGTCAATTACAAAGGAACGAGCAGAATAGAGAGAAATTGCTTCTCCCTTAACCAAATCCAAAATTCTTCCTGGCGTTCCGACAATGATATGTGGAGGCTCTTTCAGTTTCTCTATCATTTTTTGTTTATCAGTACCACCAACGAGTAATTTGGCTTTCCATTGATGGTCTTTACCAGCGTAATGAATAATTTTCTTTACTTCTTCATGAATTTGCATAGCAAGTTCCCTGGTCGGTGCCGTAATAACAAATTGCACCTCTCGGTTACTCACGTTGATTTGATTAAACAGGGGTAATAGATAGGCATGTGTTTTGCCTGATCCGGTATGAGACTCTCCGATCACACTCTTCCCTTTTAGAACAGCAGGAATAACCTGTCGCTGTATTTCAGTTGGCTTTCGAAAATGCAAGTTCTCCACTACCTCCATTAAAACCGGATGAAATGCAAATTCACTGAAGTTATTCATTTCCATTAAACGTGCTCCCTTATTATATATTTACCGTAAAAAGCGCTACGGAAAATTAATCTCACTTCCTTTTAAATAAAGCGAAATGGTTCGGTATTTGCCTCTGAAATAATAATCTGGATGTCTTGCTTGTCAAACCGTTGTTCCAGGTACTGTTGGACCTTCTTCTTCATTACTTTTTCAACATGGTGTCCAGGATCTATTACAGCAAGTCCCATTTGCCAAGCATCCTGTGCCGTATGAAATGTCATATCGCCTGTAATATATGCGTCAGCACCTTTAGCCTTGGCAACATGTATATATTTTTCCCCGCTCCCCCCGAGAATGGCAATCTTTTTAATCTGTTTGGTCACATCTCCGGTTACTCTTACATGTGAGATGTCCAGGGCAGTCTTTACATGTTCACAAAGCTCGTTTAAACTCATACCTTGTTTTAATGTACCTATTCGCCCAATCCCATACATTTTCGCCTTATTTTCCAATGGATATATGTCATATGCCACCTCTTCATATGGATGCCTGTCGGTAACCGTTTTTACGACGTTCGTTATTCTCTCTTCCGGTACTATTGTTTCTATTTTTACTTCTTCCACCATAGCCAATTCGTTTTCTGACCCGATATAAGGGTTTGTCCCTTCAAGCGGCTTAAATGTACCCCGGCCTTCTGTTTGAAATGTACAATGGCTGTAATTACCGATGTGACCCGCACCGGCCTCTGAAAGTGCATCCATAATGTCTTCCGTATGCGTACGGGGAACAAATACACTGAATTTCACCAGTTTCTCCGTATGTGATTCCAATAGAACGTCCTGCTGATTGATTCCTATTGTATCACAAAGTATGTCATTAACGCCTCCAGTTGCTGCGTCAAGATTGGTATGTGCTGCATATACGGAAATATGATGCTGGATTAATTTCTGGACAATTCGGCCTTGAACCGAATCCAAATTCAACTGCTTTACTGGTTTAAACAGTAGTGGGTGGTGGGCAACAATTAAGTTTACCTGTTTATCAATTGCCTCATCCACGACTGACTCAAGCACATCTAACGTTATCATCACTTTTTTTACCGGCCTGTTAAAGGCACCAACCTGTAAGCCAACATTGTCCCAATCGTATGCCAGCCATTTTGGAGCCCATTGTTCCATCGCTGAAAACACATCGGCATTCTGAACGGTATTAGACATTATGCAAAACCCCCTCTATCCAAGTTAATTCTTGTTCAAATTGAACTATCTTTTCCTCATTTCGGATGGTGGCATGTTTCATTTGTTTGATAATTCGTGTTAACTTATGGTGCTCATACTGCCATTTCTTTAAAAATGCGTGAGATTGTTTTGTTAATAATACAGGTCCAAACAGTAATTCACGCTCCGTCCATTTAGGTAACGAGGAACTATCTTTACCACCATTATCTGCTACGATTATCTCATAAAAATGGCCATTTTCCTCTATCAATTCTTCATCCACAATTCGATAGTTGTTGATTACCAGCCATTTCCTGACACCTTTTGCATTAACATTAGGCTGGGCAATGATCCGCTCCATATGTTCCAGCTTTTCCTTCCCATCATCCAAAATAGAATGAATTAGTGCGCCACCCATTCCGGCAATGACCAGTTGTTTCACTTCACCACTATCAATCACTTCTAAGCCATTACCTAAACGTACATCAATCCTGTCAGTTAATTGATAGGCGTGTACAGTTGCTTTCGCGCTGTTATACGGACCATCATTCACCTCACCCGCAATTGCTTTTGCCTTGTTATCCTGCAAACATACAAAAACTGGCAAATAGGCATGATCTGAACCGATATCAGCGAAAACAGCTCCTTCAGGTAAAAAGAAAGCAACTTGTTTTAATCGATCGGAAAGTGTTAATTGTTGCGCCATTGTCTTCTCCTTTATGCAGGATAAAAGAAAGCTTTCTGTATGTATCAGAAAGCTTTCCCCTGTAGTTTATGTTTGTTATCCGCTATTTTTTCTCTGAAAGCCATTTTGCCAGTGCCTCTGCCTGATCATCCGGTACTAATCCCGCTGGCATTTGTCCTTTACCATTCAGGATTGTGTTTTTAATTTCATCTTTGGACAGTTTACCGCCAACCTTCTGCAGGTTTGGTCCCATTCCGCCAGATAAATCAGCACCATGACAGCTGGCACAAGTATTTTCAAAAATAGCTTCCGGATCGTCTGTTGAGGCGCCCTCACCTTTATCTTCGGCACTTTGTTGTGTATCCCCGCCTTCTTCTGCCTTTTGAATAGCTTCACGCTGGTCAATACCCACAATAGATATAACTATTACTAAAGCTATCCCTATTACGGCAATAAGTGCATAAGGGATGACTGGGTTTTTCTTCATCCGTATTTTCCTCCTTATGTATCCCCTTATTCAGTTTATAAAAAAAGACTATCCTTATTTTACTCGAAATTGCATGTAGTTTAAAGGAATAAGATGTGAAAACTTACAAAACATTATATACCGTTTTAAAAATAATGCCGGTAATACCGGGCAGTTCCAATGGCTTTATGCCAAAATCAGCCAGTAATCAAATTTTGTCATCATACGCTATTTGCACGTACCATGCATATTCGGGGAAGTTTTCCAGTTCCTCACTCCACCGCTTTGACCTCTCTGTGACACACGAGACATGCTATATTGATGTTCTGTCGACCTTCTCAATCGACTTTTGCCCACAGACTGATAATATAATCTGAAAAGCGTATCCCTTTTTTCAAAGGTCTATCCAGCTAAAACGAAAAACCGCAAAATAAAATTAAGATATTGAGTTGCAATATCAGATGAAATTTCGTAAAATAGATAACAAGGAATGAAAACGGTACCAAAAAGCAACTGTAATATAAATTGGTTAAATGAACTTATGTTTAATTTTAGCCATTTGGCAAGATGCACAAGAAGATAATTACAACATACGTTAGGCGATAACTTATGACTTTTCCGGTCTGTCTGTCCCTAATGATTGTTGCAATCGATTCTCCTTCCATACACCTTTTTATCCAAATGGTATCTGCAATCAGATCGTAAAAAAATAATGCGCAGTCATTGATCCACAGCCGTGTCCAATGACTGAACGATAGTTTATTCAAGAAAGTCCTTTAACCTTTTACTGCGACTAGGATGGCGCAATTTGCGCAGTGCTTTTGCTTCGATTTGGCGGATTCTTTCTCTTGTTACACCAAATACTTTACCAACCTCTTCCAAGGTTCTCGTACGCCCGTCATCAAGCCCAAAGCGCAAACGTAATACATTTTCTTCCCTGTCAGTTAACGTATCCAATACGTCTTCCAATTGTTCTTTCAGCAACTCATATGCAGCATGATCTGAAGGAGATATTGCTTCCTGGTCTTCAATAAAATCGCCTAAATGCGAATCATCCTCTTCACCAATTGGTGTCTCAAGTGACACGGGTTCTTGGGCAATTTTTAAAATATCCCGAACTTTATCAGGAGATAATTCCATTTCTTCGCCAATTTCCTCTGGAGTTGGTTCGCGGCCAAGATCCTGCAATAATTGGCGTTGAACACGGATTAGTTTATTAATTGTTTCTACCATATGAACAGGTATACGAATTGTTCTTGCCTGATCAGCGATCGCTCTTGTGATTGCCTGGCGAATCCACCATGTAGCATACGTACTAAATTTGAATCCTTTGCGATAGTCAAACTTTTCGACAGCTTTCATTAGTCCCATATTACCTTCCTGTATTAAATCCAGGAACAGCATGCCTCTGCCTACATAGCGTTTCGCAATACTAACAACCAGACGTAAATTTGCTTCAGCAAGTCGTCTTTTGGCCTCTTCTTCGCCTTGTTCAATCCGGTTTGCCAGTTCAATTTCTTCTGAAGCTGATAATAAATCAACCCGGCCAATTTCCTTCAGATACATTCGTACCGGATCGTTAATTTTGATACCAAGTGGAACGCTTAAATCATTTAGATCAAATTCTTCTTCTTTTGCTATTTGCTGCATCTTGGGATCTTCTTCAGACTCACCGATTACTTCAACACCTTGCTCATTCAGGTACTCATAAAACTCGTCCATTTGATCTGATTCTATTTCAAATCCGGACAATCTGTCGGCAACTTCCTCATACGCAAGGACACCGCGTTTCTTTCCTATTTCCAGCAATTGATCCTTTGCTTGATCAAGTGTTAACTCATTTTGATTGTCTTTTGTTTGTGCACTTTTTTCTTCAGCCATGAGTCCCCCTCCTTTCATACTTCTTAAAAATCAAATTGGGCTTTTTAACTGTTTTTGTATTTCAATGATTTCCATAGCAATTTGCGCAGCTTTTATTGGATCACTTTGCTGTTCAGCTAATCGTTGTTTTTCTTTTAACATTTTAATGGTTGCCATATCACTATTTTCGGCACGAATGATCCGTATATAATCATTGATCTCTTTATCACTAATATCTTCAACTACAGGCATCATTGCGATTTCAATGACAATCTGAATGATTTTTTCATCATTAAGCCTGTCAACAAATAGACTGACATCTGCAGGATGCCCTTCTTCGTAGTAAGCATACAAATGTGTTGTAATAATTTTATGCTCTTCCAAATTAAAGGAGCCGCCAACTTGCTCTTGCACTTTATCAGCTATTGCTGTATCTTTCAACATATATGCAATAAGCTGTCGTTCCGCATTATGAAATGCAGGTAAGAGCTTTTTGTTTTGATGAATATCTTTTGCATTATTAGTAGTATATCTTTTCTTTTCCCTCTTATCCTTATTAATCCCCATATTTTGCCGGATTTTGAGGATTTCCTGATTTAACGTATCCATTGTTAAACCATATTCCCTGCTTAATTCCTTTACATAATATTCCCGTTCCACAGCATTATCAATCACCGCCAGTTGTTTTAAAACAATTTCCAGATAGTTTATGCGATCTCCTTCAAGGTTTAAATTATAATCTTTTTTCATATATCGCATGTAAAAGCTCATATAGGTGTCGCTTGCTTTGATCACTTTGTCGGTAAATGCATTAGCGCCGTATGCCTTAATATAGTCATCTGGATCCATTCCATCTTCCATTCGGGCAACCTTAACTTTACACCCTACTTGCCTAAGAAGGTTGGCAGCTTTATAAGCTGCCTCAGTACCAGCATTGTCGGAATCATAACAAACAACTACTGTATCAACATACCTTCTTAATAACTTTGCCTGATTTTCGGTTAGGGAAGTACCTAACGTAGCGATGACATTTTTGACACCTGCCTGAAATGCTGCAATAACGTCCATATATCCTTCAAGCAGTATTGCTTCACCACTGGAACGGATATGTTTTTTGGCCTGATCGAAATTATACAAGAGCTTTCCTTTTTGGAATAGATCACTTTCCGGGCTGTTCAAATATTTCGGCTCCTGACCGGCAATTGCCCGCCCGCCAAACGCTACCGTCTTACCTAAATGATTGCGAATCGGAAAAATGACCCTGCCCCTAAAACGGTCGGCTACAGTATCGTCATCCCGTAAGGATAGTAAACCAGCCTTGACTAATACCTGTTGATGAAACCCTTTTTTTTCAAGAAATTCGGCTGTAAAATCCTTCACATTCGGGGCAAATCCTAATTGGAAAAGATCAATCGTTTCTTGCTTAATGCCCCGATCAATCAGATATTGGTATCCCTCTTTCCCATCCTTCGTAAATCGCAGCAGGTGATGGTAAAGCTTTTGCAGCCATTCATGAGCAGAGAGAATACTTTGATTTTCCTCCGATAGTGAACTGTTTTCGCGCATACCCATTTCGGGCAGTTTTACACCGCTTCTGTCAGCCAGGAATTTAAGTGCTTCATAAAAGGAGTAACTCTCCATTTCCATTAAAAATGTTACAACATTTCCACCTTTTCCACAGCCGAAGCAACGAAAAATTTGTTTGTCCTGGGTGACGGAAAAGGAAGGAGTCTTTTCCCCATGAAAAGGGCACAACCCCATATAGCTTCTCCCCTGTTTTTTCAACTGTACGTATTCGCCAATGACGTCCACAATGTCATTTGCTTTTCGAATCCTTTCAATTACATCTTCTGGAATTTGTTTAGGCATATGAAACCACCATACTATATTAATATTCGAGATTGTTTAAGAAAACCCTTCACGATTCGACAAATATTTTTTATTACTTGAAAAAAATTTCCTTCTATTGTTATGAGAAACTAAGAAGGACTTCTTCATGTATATGCCGTATGAAGGAATTTTTTGCACGTTTTTCTCATTAGTTAAGAAAGTATAAGAATCCAGGCTCTATTCCACTCATGTCAAAGTAAGCCACGTCCGGCTCCAGCGCCCAGCGGCTAGTATGCAACACCCGCCTCCGTACGATAAGTCAACATCGGTTCGCTTCCAGCTCACCGTGTTTCCTTTATCTCCTACGGTAGGAATGTTCGGTTAAAACCACCGCTCCCGGCGGCAACACCGAACCACCCTGCTTGGCAGGGCGCAGCACATACGCCGCTAAACGGGCGCTTACGCCTTTGTTCTTAAATCATTGTCAGCTTGGGTGATTATTGTTAATGGAACCAATATTCGTTTTCCATATTTATAAAGTTCTACATAGCCGAAACAGAATCCTTCCTAATTAGCAATGTTTTATTTTTCTGATTATGCCCCTTTAGCCATACATTTTTCACACAAAAACTAATTATAATACAAGCCTTTTAAAATTGCTATTAAAAAATACTGTTTCATAAGAAAACATTCTAACCTTACTTCAGGCAGAATGCTCTCCGATAATATGAAAAACGCTTTTTAGTTTTGTTTAATAATCCGTAAAATGCTGTTTGCCGTTTCTTCCACTGCTTTGTTTGATACATCAACAACTCTACAGCCAATTTTTTCGACTATTTTATCAAAATAATGTAATTCCTGATGGATCCTGTCCATATGCGCATATGTCGCCTGATCACCCAACCCCAAAGCTTTCAGTCTTTCTCTGCGAATATCATTTAATTTCACCGGATTGATCCTCAGGCCGATACATTTTTCCGGACTTACTTCAAACAATTCTTCAGGCGGATCTACTTCTGGAACAATTGGTACATTCGCAACCTTTATTCGCTTATGGGCAAGATATTGCGACAAAGGGGTTTTCGATGTCCGTGAAACACCGATTAGAATAATATCTGCCCGGGCTATTCCACGTGGATCTCGTCCATCATCATACTTTACAGCGAATTCGATAGCCTCCACCCGTTTAAAATAGTCTTCATCCAGCTTATGAACAAGGCCAGGCTCAAGCCGCGGTTTACCAAACAACCGTTCCATGGATTCCATCATCGGTCCCATTATATCAATTGCTTCCACGTTAAATTTTTTCGCTTCCAGATTCAAATAGTTGCGCAGTTCAGGATCAACCAGTGTAAAGCCAATAATACCCTGTTGCTCTTTTGCCAAAATAAGCACTTCATCAATTGTCTCTTTATCTTCTACATAAGGTATACGTTGAATTTTATATTCGCCATTATTAAATTGGCTCAGACCAGCTTTTATTACCAAATCTGCTGTTTCACCAACAGAGTCAGATAATACATAAACTAATGGTTTTTCTCCCATCACTATTCCTCCCCCTCTAGGTTTCAAAAAATTGCCGAATTGGATCTTGAAGGTCGAGACAGCTTAGCTCTTGGCACCGGGCTTGCCCAGAAAGTACTGACTTCTCCGTTGGCTATTATCGCGGGCGGTTTTAGCGGAAGATCCCTTGCTGCCAACTCTAGCGTTCGTCACTTATTATTTGCTGACTTTTTGAACATCCTCTATACATGTCCATCTGTAATTAGTTCAACGAAAGCCTTGGTTATCGTTGTTTTTGTAATACGTCCAACAATCTCCAAACCAGCGTCCGTATCTTTGATTACCGGTAATCCATCTATTTGCTTATAAATTAATTTTTTGGCAGCTTCTAACAGTGGATCTTCTCTCCTGCACACCGTAATATTGGGCATTCGTGTCATAATAATGTGCACTGGTATATCGTTTAAATCCTGTTTGCCGATGCTTGCCCTAAGCAGATCCTTACGTGAAAGAACTCCTGTCAGACAAGCGTTGTTATCAACAACAAATAATGTCCCAACATCCTCTAAAAACATTGCTGAAATAGCATCATAAACGGATACACTTTCCTTGACAACGATCGGCACAGATTGATATTCGTGGACTTTGAACTTTTTAATTTTTTCAGTTAATAGCTCTGAACCCGTTTTTCCTGTAAAAAAATAGCCAACACGCGGTCTGGCATCAAGAAAACCTGCCATTGTTAAGATTGCTAAATCAGGACGTAATGTTGCCCGTGTCAAAGACAACCGATCGGCAATGTGTTCACCAGTAATTGGGCCATTTTCCTTGACTATTTCAATTATTTGTTCCTGTCGCTTTGATAGTTCCACCTTTTCACCACCTACTCGGACAATATGACATACTAATCTTCACAATATTATATACCATTTGCCACAAAAAGAATATCAGGTTGTAGAGTTATCAGAACTAAGGCGCAAGCGCCCGTTTAGCGGCGTATGTGCTGCGCCCTGCCAAGCAGGGTGGTTCGGTGTTGCCGCCGGGAGCGGTGGTTTTAACCGAACATTCCTACCGTAGGAGATAAAGGAAACATGCCCCTGCAAAAGGGGTATGCCGACGTTGGGCGCAAAGCCCGTTCTTAGTCGGCCTTCCTTCTTACCCGAACCGATGTTGACTTATCGTACGGAGGCGGGTGTTGCACACTAGCCGCTGGGCGCTGGAGCCGGACGTGGCTTATCCGGTTATTAAGTTATCTACAGCCGCAAAATTTTATAATTTCCTAGACGACTAAAAATGCTGTTTCCAGCTTATTTGCGTCATATCGGCATAATCATAAATTAATGCCGCAAGTGAATGAAGCAATGCCAGACGATTGTTTCGTACTGCTTCGTTATCTGCCATCACCATATTATGTTCGAAAAAGTTATGAATTTCCTCCGTCAGACCACTTAATTGCAGTAAAGCCTGTTCTGCATCCAAGCTGTCTTTAGCTTGCTGGTAGCCAGCCTGCACTTCCTTAAACTTCTTATACAAAAAGGTTTCGGAAGGTGTTTCAAACAACCGGCTCTCCACAGCAGTACTTTCCGCTTTTTTTGCTAAATTCAACACACGGGTAAATGCCTCTTCGGTTTGTTTAAAGTCAGCCTGGTTACGTTTTTCCGACAGGTTGCCTGCTTTGGCAATGGTATAGTCCACAACGCCAATCGCTTTTGATAATACCGCCTGAATGATATCTATTTCAATATTTGCCTCTTTTAATAAATACGTTGCACGTAACGCTAAAAATTCATGTAACTCCATTGCTGTTTTTTCTATATCGCCCTGTTCAATATCAAGCGATTGATACAATTTCAGCGCTATATTCAGCAATTGTTCTACTGAAATTTTCCATTTGCCACTTTGCAGAATTTTCAACATACCAACAGCCTGCCGCCGCAGTCCATAAGGATCCTGAGAACCTGTCGGAACTAATCCAACCGAGATACAGCCAACAATCGTATCCAGTTTATCAGCAACACTTACAATCGCCCCTTCAATTGTTTCCGGCAGCTGGTCTGTTGCATGTCGTGGCAAATAATGTTCGGCAATTGCTTTTGCAACCGTCTCATCTTCACCAAAGTTGATGGCGTATTTCTCGCCCATTATCCCTTGAAGTTCCGTAAATTCATTAACCATATTTGTCATCAAATCAAATTTACTAATTTCAGCAGCCCGGACTGCTTTTTGTTTGCTCGTATCATCAAGTTTCAATGTCTCCGCGATTTCTTTTGTAATTTGGATGACCCGTTCCACTTTATCATGAATTGTACCTAACTTATCCTGAAAGACGACTTTGTTCAGTTTTTGCAAATAAAAATCGATCGGATGCTTTTGATCCTCTTCATAGAAAAATTGTGCATCAGCGAGCCGTGCTTTCAATACTTTTTCGTTCCCTTTAGCAACTGTCTCTAGCTGATAGATATCGCCATTTCTGACCCCAATGAAATAAGGCAATAGGTTTCCTTCAGGGGATTTAACAGGGAAATAACGCTGGTGTTCTTTCATGGACGTGATTAACACTTCAGGTGGCAAATCCAGAAAACTATCAGCAAATTCACCAATAAATACAGTTGGATATTCAACCAGGTTGCGTACTTCCTCAAGCAGGTCGGGATCAATTGGAATTTGCAATCCTTTTTCGTTTTCCATTTTTTTTATTCCATCGGTAATCAGCTTTTCGCGCTTGGCAGGATCAGCGATTACAAAGTTTTCGGCAAGCTTGACAATGTATTCCGCGGGGTGGGTAAGTGTGATCCTGCCTCCTAAAAAACGATGCCCGTATGTTTCGTTATCTGATTGAACATGGGCAATCGTAAACGGAACAACCTCACTGCCATATAATGCAACAAGCCAGCGAATTGGTCTTGCAAACCTGAGTGTTTCCGTTCCCCAGTGCATATTTTTAGGAAATTGCAAGGATAAAACAATGTCCCTAAATGCCGGCAAAAGTTTAATAGTCGGGTTTCCCTCGATATATTTTTTGACAAAAATGTATGATGTACCTTTAATATCCTTTGTATAAATATCATCGGTTGTTTTGCCTTGGCCTTTCGTAAACCCAATCGCCGCCTTTGTCCATTCTCCATCCGCATTACGTGCTATTTTTACAGCCGGACCTTTTACTTCCTCTTCCACTGCAGTCTGTTCTTCGGCCATGCCGTGAATCAGTATAGCAAGTCTCCTTGGAGTAGAATAAGAAGAAATGGAGTCGTAGGAAATACGTAATTCTTCTAACCACTTTTTTGTTTTAGCTGTCAGCTGATTTGCTGCATCATCAATGAAGCGTGCAGGTAATTCTTCCAGTCCAATTTCAAATAACGCGTCTTTCGCCATTATTTATGCTCTCCCTTCAGCATCGGAAATCCAAGTTCTTCGCGTTTGGCTACATATGCCTTTGCAATTCCTTTTGCCAAATTACGGACACGCGAGATATATCCGGTTCGTTCGGTTACGGAAATAACTCCTTTGGCATCTAGCAAATTAAACGTATGCGAACATTTTAATACATAGTCATATGCCGGGAATACCAGCCCTTTTTCCATGGTTGTTTTTGCTTCTTTTTCGTACATCGCAAATAATTCAAACAGCATTTCTGTATCGGATTCCTCAAAGGTATAGGTGGAATGTTCGTATTCCGGCTGCAGAAAGATATCTTTTACCGTTACGCCATCCGTCCATTCCAGGTCAAATACATTTTCCTTATCCTGGATATAAGAAGCCAGTCGTTCCAGTCCGTATGTTAATTCAACAGCAACCGGGTTTGCTTCCAGGCCGCCAATTTGCTGAAAATACGTAAACTGGGTAATCTCCATCCCATCAAGCCATACTTCCCATCCAAGTCCGGCAGCACCAAGTGTTGGATTTTCCCAATTGTCTTCAACAAATCGGATGTCATGCTCTAATGGATCGATTCCAAGTGTCTTTAGTGAGTCGAGATAAAGCTCCTGGATGTTTGCAGGTGATGGCTTCATAATGACTTGAAACTGATGGTGCTGATATAAACGATTTGGATTTTGACCATATCTGCCATCAGCTGGACGCCTTGAAGGCTCTACATAGGCTACATTCCACGGTTCCGGGCCAAGACTTCGTAATAGTGTCATTGGCGACATGGTCCCTGCACCTTTTTCTACATCATAAGCTTGCATTAAAAGACAATTTTGCTCTGCCCAATGTTTTTGCAATGTTAAAATCATTTCTTGAATGTTCATGTTATTATTTCCTCCCAATTATTAAACCGAATCCAAAAGAAAAAATCCGTCCCTATGTCATGTTTCCAAGACATAGGGACGGATTTTTGCCCGCGGTTCCACCCTATTTGCTCCTAATCAGAGCCACTTTATCCGAAATTGCTCAGGAGCGCCTTCCCTGTAATCCTATTATCCAGCTTCCACCATTCTGGACTCGCTATAAATAGCAGTTACAAGTACTTTTTCTCCATCACAGCAATCTTATATCACTTGAAAATTATGTACAAATCATACTGTATTTTGTCGTTTATGTCAACAATATTTACTTATCAAGAGATTAAGAAATTTATCAGTTGGAATCACTGGTTATCAAGATGGGCCACGTCCAGCTCCAGCACCCAGCGGCTAGTGGACTTCCCTCGCCTCCGTCCGATAAGTCAACATCGGTTCGGGTAAGAAGGAAGGCCGACTAAGAACGGGCTTTGCGCCCAACGTCGGCATACCCCTTTTGCAGGGGCATGTTTCCTTTATCTCCTACGGCTCAGTCCAGTCCATACGCCGCTAACCGGGCGCTTCCGCTTTTGTGTTTTACCTGAACTTGTCAAGCTGTTTTAAAAACTTTTTGGATTTTATGTAATATCCGCCAAACCGGTCATAATAAGCATCGAGCAGTTGTCTGATAAGCCGTATGTTTTCTTCCTTCATTGATATATTGCCAATTCGTTCAAGCCCTACACTACTGAACAGATACAAAAGCCTTGCCAGTTTATTTGACAATGGGATTGCTTCATTATCAAGATGTAAACACCTTCTGCATAACAGTCCACCTTCTGGAATGGAAAAAGAAAACGGCGCTTCTGTACTGCCACAATGGACACATTGATTAACAGTTGGAGCGAACCCGCCTTTTTGATACAATTTCATTTCATACATGATAATTGGAATCTCCGCACTATCATGACCAGCAATCCAGTCAATAGTTAACAGAAGCTGATTATATAAATAATGATCAGGCTTTTTTTGATCCACAAGTTTATCTGTCAATTCAACAATATAAGCCGCATATGCCGTTTTGACAATATCTTCACGAATCGATCGTAAAGAATTTAGCATCTCACCTTGCTGAATCGTACTTAACCCCGAATTCAAATAAACTAAAAATTCCCCATGAATGAATGGCTGCGTAACGGCAGCCATTCTGCTCTTTGGTTTTTTTGCGCCTCTGGCAATGGCAGCAAATTTCCCGATCGTTTTACTAAATATCGTAACTATTTTATGTGTTTCACCATAATCTTGCGTTTTGATAATAATTCCTTCCACTTTTTCGAGCACATAGCTTCACCTTTCTTTACCAGATCCTAAACTTTAAATATGTGCTACAGGTTGGTATCGAGTTGTGATAGTTCTTCGTCACGGTGTTTAGTTTGACCATTTACTTTTGGTTCTGTTTCCAACTCTTTCAATAATAAATAGGTTTCAATGTTCCCCGTTTGACTAAATAATTTCCACGTAAAGTCGATCACAAGAAACCCCGCCTTTCTATATAACATTTGAATTGGTACTTTTTGAACCTCTCCCTATTATAATGACCACACTTCCGGAATGAATGAGTTTTAAAATTTACCATGTTTAATATTCATCACTGCGAAAACCCAACTCTCGCAGTTGGCTCTGTCTGTTTCGCCAATCCTTTTGCACCTTTATCCAAAGCTCTAAGTACACCTTTGTTCCAAGTAAAGCTTCAATATCGGCACGAGCCTTTTTACCAATTTCCTTCAGCATACTCCCATGTTTCCCAATTAAAATTCCTTTTTGTGATTTTCTTTCTGTGATAACCGTTGCCTGAATAAATATAGCGTTTGAGTCCCGTTTTTCAATATTCTCAATTACAACTGCGATAGAATGCGGTACTTCTTCCCTGGTTAACTGCAGAACCTTTTCCCGAATTAATTCACTAATAATAAAACGCTCCGGATGGTCCGTTACCTGATCGTCGGGATAATACTTGGGTCCTGATGGCAAATGCGCCTTTAAAACATCAAGCATATGGTCCACATTATTTCCTTGTAACGCCGAGATTGGAATGATCTCCTCAAAGTCATATTTCCCTTTATATAATTCGATGAGTGGAAATAAGTCATCCGGATGGATTAAATCAATTTTGTTGATAATGAGAAAAACCGGTTTTTTAACTTGCTGCAAGCGGTCAATAATATATTGATCACCCTTGCCATAGCCCTCTTTGGCATTAATCATAAACAATATTGCATCCACTTCATTTAAGGTATTTTCGGCAATTTGCACCATAAAGTCGCCAAGCCGATGTTTAGGCTTGTGAATTCCAGGGGTGTCAATAAATACAATTTGTGCATCATCTTGTGTCAGAACACCCTGAATTTTATTGCGTGTTGTTTGTGCTTTATCACTCATAATGGCTATTTTCTGGCCAATCACCCGATTTAAGAATGTCGATTTCCCAACATTTGGCCTGCCTATTATCGCAATAAAACCCGATTTAAAGTTATTTTCCATTGTATATCCTCCGGTGCCCTCTATATTTATTTCGTTGTGTAAATACTATAATACTACAAAAACAGTCCACTTTCATGTTATCGACAAAAGCTTTAAAAAGTTTTTCTTTTTTCTCAATTTATGACATAAGTAAGCACCAATCCTGGGTGTTAAAGCTCACCGTGGCCCTCATGATATTCAGTAATCTACAGCGGATTAAGTTTATAATTTCCTGGACAAGTACAAAATGGACAAGCCTGATTCATTAAAACAAACCCCATCATTGTTCTGATGGGGTTTTGTAATTATAACAGGCTATATAGTTTTGGCAAAAAGACAATGAAACCAATAATCACGGCAATCACTGCGGCTATTAAAACAGTGGCAGCTGCAATATCTTTAATCGTCTTTGCTTCCGGATGAATTTCCGGTTTCAGGTAGTTGATTAATTTTTCAATCGTCGTATTTATCATCTCTGCCGTTAGTACGAACCCGATAACGAGCACAATCATTACCCACTCACCGGCTGTTAGTTGAAGAAAAAAACCAGCGCAGATGATGATGATACCAACGATAAGGTGGATTTGAAAGTTTCGTTCATGCTTCAGTACTTCCCAAAAACCATTCCATGCAAATTTAAGACCAATTCCCCGTTTTTTTCGTTTATCGTTTGAGTCCGAACGCATCTAAGATGTCCTCTTGTCGCTGAAACATTTCCTCTTCCTCTTCCTTTTCCACATGATCATAGCCAAGCAGATGAAGGAAGCCATGAACGGATAGAAAGCCTATTTCCCGTTCAAGCGAATGATTATAATCTGCTGCCTGTTCTTTTGCGCGATCAACGGAGATGACAATATCACCAAGTACGAGTGGTATATCCTCCCCGATAACTTGTAATTCCCCATCAACCGTTTCCTGTAATGCAAAGGAAATAACATCTGTCGGTCGATTCTGCTGACGATAATTTCGATTTAACTCCTGAATTTTCTTATTGTCAACAAAGTTTACCGACACTTCCGCTTCGTTTGTGATACCTTCTTTCTCGGCCGCAAAGTCCAGTAAACGATGAAGCATATCGATGAAATCACTAGGTACCGAATTTGTTTGATCATGAAAGTCAATATGCATTTATTTCGCCTCCTTGGCAGGATATTGAATTCTTGAATGAAAAATCCCTTTTAACGCCTCACAAACAGTCTTATGAACCGTGTTTAATTCTTTCATGGTTAACGGACATTCATCTAATTGTCCGTCCATTAACCGGTCCTTAATAATGGATGAGACGATCTCTTCAATTTTTTCCTCTGTCGGTTCTTTTAACGAACGAACGGCCGCCTCCACCGAGTCGCATATATTGACGATGCCAATCTCTCTTGTTTGCGGTTTTGGCCCTGGATACCGGAAATCTTCTTCCTTGACCTGGTCGTTGTTTTCCTTCTCCTTGTAATAAAAATATTTTAATAATGTTGTACCATGATGCTGCATGGCAATATCAATAATTTCCTTTGGGAGCTTGTGCTGCTTCAACATTGCCACTCCATCATACGGATGACTGATAATGATTTCAGCACTTTGCTTCGGATCCAGTTTATCATGCGGGTTCTCGATACCTAGCTGATTTTCAATAAAATACTGAGGTCTGACCGTTTTGCCAATATCATGATAATAGGCACCAACCCTTGCCAATAAGCCATTGGCACCAATTGCCTCACAAGCCGTTTCGCTTAAATTGGCAACCATAATGGAATGATGATAGGTTCCTGGTGCTTCTGTCAGGATCTTTTTAATTAATGGCTGATTGGGACTTGATAATGAAAGTAATTTGATGTCCGATAATATCCCCAATCCAGTTTCAAAAAACGGCAGCAGTCCGATTGTTAATACTGCTGATAGAAAAGCAGCCCCAAACCCGAAACCTGACTGAATAAAAAGATCCTTTAAGGAATATTTTTCAAACGATAGAAATAAAAATAATAATACAGTAATGACATTTACGACAGTCATTCCAATTCCGGCTCTGACAATCGCCAATCTATCTTTAATGTTCCGTAAAAAGATAATACCAGCAAGCTGTGAGAAGAAGAAATAGATGCCAGCTTCCACATTCAATGAGCCCGGTATTTCGCCATTAAATATAATACATCCCAAAATGGCATATAAACCTGCCAAAACAATTGCAAATCGCTCATGAATCAATTGTTTTAATAACAGTGCTCCAGTAGCAACAGGAACAAGAAAATACAACTGGTTGACTTGTGTTGTAAAAAAACTGACCCCCTTCATCAGTGAAATAACGATAACACTAATAAGCAAAACTGCTGCGATTTTTCCCTTATCCAGCTGCTTTCGTTTTCCTGACAAATACATTTCGTACCCGATGACACCGATAATCAGGATAATAAGTAGAGCCAGACCAATTACCGGGAATAAATTTCGTTCTTTATTTAATAAACCAACTAATTTTAATTCCTCATATATTTCATTTGTAATGGTTTGCCCTTCTCTGACAATGATTTCACCTGCGCGAATAATGACCGGTTCAACACTCGCTGCTGCTTCCTTCCTGGCATCCATCGTTTTCTCAACATCAAAAAATGAATTCTCTACAACAGCAAAACTGCTTAACGACATTAACGCCTGTTTGAGATCATTATCAAGATTCGTGTATTTTATTTGTTGTTTTACTTCTGCTGTTGCACTTTGCACATTCTCGGTGCGTACCCCGTTATTTAAAACTGTTGTTAAAGCTTCCAGCATGGTCTTTTTCCCATTTTCACGTTTTTCAGGTGCGGTTTCAATAAGCTGAGCTAAAATAAGTTCATCAACATGTTCGGTTATTTCCGGTGATAAAATATTTTCCAGCTTTTGCACTTTTTCCGGTGTTGTTAGCTGAACAGCTTTGTCGTTTTTATCTGTATCAGCAGAATTTTCGGTGTCTGCATTTTCCTCTTCCAATTTAGTAATCGCATCAAATATTTCATTTACATATCCAAGCTGTTCATCGGTAATTTCCTTGGATATATCATAGCGATCCTCAACCGATTGAACGGTTTCCCGTGTCTTTCGCTCCGTTTCCAGTTCGTTTTCGATCGTTATTGGCGAACGAATTGTTTCTCTCGCATTGCTAAACCGCTCGATATTAAATGTTTCCGTAAATACATTGTTTACGGTCACAAGGAAGAAGAAGATACCTAGTAAAATGACAGGTATAACGATTGTAATCCATCTTGAATTAAAATTTAGTAATGAAGTCAAAAATTCCCCTATTTTTTTCTTCACGGTTTCACCTCATTATTGAACATAGCTACTATAGAAAATAAGACCCGCTAAATCGGGCCTTACGTAACAGAAATTAATTTACTTTTTCATATGCATCGATAATCCGCTGTACTAATGGGTGTCGAACAACATCAGTCTGATTTAAATATACGAACGCTATTCCTTTCACATTTTCAAGCAACTGGCTCGCGACGTGCAAACCGGATTTAACCCCTTTAGGCAAGTCGATTTGTGTAATATCCCCAGTAATAACCATTTTGGAACCAAAGCCGAGACGCGTCAGAAACATCTTCATTTGTTCGGGCGTCGTATTCTGTGCCTCATCCAGGATAACGAATGCGTCATCCAGTGTCCTCCCCCGCATGTAAGCAAGCGGGGCAATTTCGATTGTTTCCCGCTCGATTAGCCTTGCTGTATGTTCTGCACCTAATACATCGTGCAAGGCATCGTATAAAGGACGTAAATATGGATCCACCTTCTCCTTTAAATCACCAGGCAAAAATCCCAAGCTTTCCCCCGCCTCAACTGCTGGCCTGGTCAAGATAATCCGTTTTACCATTCCATTTTTTAACGCATGAACAGCCATAACAACAGCTAAATACGTTTTTCCCGTCCCAGCAGGGCCAATACCAAAAACCAGATCATTTGCTTTAATTGCCGAAATATAACTTTTTTGTCCTAATGTTTTAACACGGATTGACTTACCTTTAACATTTTTGGTTATTTCATCTTCAAATAGTGTTTCAAGCTGGTTTATCTTACCACTTTTCGCTAACTCGACGGCATAAACAACATCTCGTTCAGAAATGGTTAAACCCTTTCGGATAATCGATAAAAACGTTAACAGTATTTCCTCCGCTAATCCAATAGCTTCGCTTGTTCCAGAAACCTGGATCTTCTCACCTCTTGTAACAATCGATACAGACAATAGCTCTTCCATCTGTTTTAAAAATTTATCATTAGTACCGAACAAAGCCATGGCTTCATTTGGACTTGTTATTTGTAGATCAATTGTGCTAAGGTTCTCTGACATATTCAATCTCCTTGATTTATAGGTTCTGCTTTGGCAATATTCTCTTCTACCGTATTATATAAGATTAACTTAACTTTACCACTCTCCGTAGTTTCATGCAAAACTTTTTGTGAGATAATTTTTGCCTCAGGACCCAACCTTAGCTGTAATTCTTTTTCTGCTTGTTTAAGACCGATTTGGATTGCTTCCTCCTTCGTACGTTCAAGCTTTTCATACTGCTTTTCACTTAATATTGATTCAACAAAATGAACTGGCAGCTTCCATTTTAAAAAATGGATCGCGTTGTCATTTTCTTCTTGCTGAATTCGCTTATAGTCTGGTTCGCCAAATCCCCATATTGGCAGCTTAAAATCGCCAAATCGCAAATAATATTTCTTCTCTTTGTTTCCGGTCAGCATTTCAAAATTTGCCTTAAGTGGGACAGTGACCTTAACTTCATACCACGTTTTCGCGATAACTTCTCCTTCCGCTGCCACCAACTTTGCCTTTTCTTTTTTGCTATCTTCTTCATTTTCGTTTTCGGCAAAATTCAGCTTCCCTGAAACAAGGATATCACCTGGCTCAACGTAGTCGTTCACCTGTACCTTTGAAAGCCCCTTTGAAACAAACATATTTTGGATAACACCTTTTTTTGTTGCGATGAGGTTACGAGGTCCTTTCACTTCTTTTTCTTTGACGATAGCTTTTTCTACACCCTCGAGAAAAAAGGTTGTCCCTTTTTTGTTTACACCAACCCACAACAATTCCGGAATGTCATTCACCAATTTTTGCTGGATAACACTTGGCGGTTCCAGTGTTAAACTCCAGGATCCAGGATGAATACCATACGCGTCAAGCTGTTTTACAATTTTCTTTTCAATATCCTTTGGCACACCGGTTATCTTCACGTCCCAGATGATGTTTGATAAGCAGAAAATTAACAGGATACTTAATAAAAGACCTGTAACGAGCTCTCTTTTTTGGAGAAATCTTTTTAAAAGAAAGGGAGAACCTTTTTTGCTGACAAAGGATAATTTATAATCCGTTCCTCGCTTTATTTCTTTGATTAATTTGATATCCTGCAGTTTTACATTCCCTCGGCAAGCTGTTTGTGACTCTTTCTTTACATTCCAGACAAGAATGCCGCGTTTAACACATTTTTGAAAAAAAAGCTCCGGCATTTGTCCTTTCACCAAAATGGTTACGTATCCGGTTAGAAATGATCCTTGAACTTGTTTCATGTCTTCCTCCTTTATAGCAGCATGGTCCTTAAATTATGCTGGAATAAATTTCACTTCATCAATTGTTCCTTCCACTAAAATTTCTTCCGGAAGCATCATTTTTAAAACAAAAGAAGACCCCAATATTTGGATGTATCCTTTATTTGTTTTTAATTTTAATTCGGTTTCTGAATATACGACGAGCCCCTGGTGGTTTTCGATATATACATGTATTTGACCAATCATGGTAATTCTGGGCAGTTCAAGAATGACATCTGAAGGAAGTGCAAGATGCTTTGTTAACCACGGTGTAAATCGTTTATGCCATTTCACTTACAGAGCCCCTCCTCTCACAATCATATTTATGAAAATCAGCGGTAGATAAGAACAAAAAAAGCCTTCATGATAAGCATATTTGCTTTTCATGAAGGCTAAAGGTTTATGATTAGTAAAAAAGTATACAAGTTATAGTTATATTAATTCATTTCCAAGAAAGGCCACGTCCGGCTCCAGCGCCCAGCGGCTAGTGGACTTCCTTCACCTTCGTACGATAAGTCAACATCGGTTCGCTTCCAGCTCACCGTGTTTCCTTTATCTCCTACGGCTCAGTCCAGTCCATACACCGCTAACCGGGCGCTTCCGCCTTTGTTCTTATTTTGTCCGTTCGGATATCACACTGCGATAAGGTTTACGCGATCTGGGTGGCCCCAGCACCTCCGCCATAATAATACCGTCAACCAATCCTTTACGGGTCAAATTTTTTCTGACCTGTTTTTTCATTGCTGCTTTTTGGTAATCGATATTCTTTGGTTGTCTTAGTGTATTTCCAATAATCGCATCATGGGAGAGCTTTTTTTGCATTTCTCTTGTACTCGTATTTATTTGCTCTGCCAATTGTTCTATTTGATTGTCACGCTGCTCTTCGATAATAGTGCTTGTTCTTGAGTTATCATGAACGGCCGGTTCAGAACGTTCTGCTTGATAATTTCTGCCAGAAGGTGTTGCGGTTGGCTTTGGAACCTGATAAGGCTTCTTGTTTGTTTTATCAGTTGATTTATCCTTGAACAAACCGATAACGCCACCAATGATGGCTAGAATGACGAGAAGTCCTTCCATGATTTCCCTCCTCTACTGTGAATGACGAAACCATTATTGTTCATTATTATCTTCACTGTCATCTTTGGAGAGTTTGCCAATGGAATCACGCATATCTGTATCGGCATCAATATTTTTGTAATTCATATAATCCATTACCCCTAAATTACCGGAACGCAATGCTTCTGCAAGTGCACGTGGTACATCGGCTTCTGCTTCCACAACTTTCGCACGCATTTCTTCCACTTTCGCAACCATTTCCTGTTCTTGGGCAACAGCCATCGCACGTCTTTCTTCTGCTTTCGCCTGGGCAATATTTTTATCTGCCTCTGCCTGGTCAGTTTGTAAAATGGCTCCGATATTTTTGCCGACATCAACATCAGCAATATCAATCGACAAAATTTCAAAAGCAGTACCTGCATCAAGCCCTTTGCTTAACACATTATGGGAAATAGAATCTGGGTTTTCCAGCACTTTTGTATGAGCCTCTGAACTACCAATTGTACTAACAACACCTTCCCCGACACGGGCGATAACCGTTTCCTCGCCAGCACCACCGACAAGGCGATCAATATTTGCACGAACGGTAATTCGCGCTTTTGCTTTTACTTCAATCCCGTCCATTGCAATACCAGCAATAAATGGTGTTTCAATTACTTTTGGATTTACGCTCATTTGTACAGCCTCAAGTACATCACGTCCTGCCAGGTCAATTGCCGCACATCTTTCAAAGCTTAACTCAATATTTGCCCGATGTGCTGCAATCAGTGCATTTACAACCCTGTCTACATTACCACCAGCCAAATAGTGACTTTCAAGCTGATTGGTATTCACATTTATGCCTGCTTTATATGCCTTGATGAGTGGATTGATGACTCTCGATGGCACAACTCTTCTAAGGCGCATACCAACTAACGTAAAAATACCTACCTTTACACCTGCAGCCAGCGCACTTATCCAGAGCATAACCGGAATAAATGTAAAAAGAACTGCAAGAACAATCAAAATGATTCCGATAATGATAATCGGCATTAGTTGCTGAAATTCCATTCCTAATTCCTCCATTCGTTTCTCTAGCAATATATTTTATATTTCTTTCACAACAATACGAACTCCTTCAACCTTAACAATTTTGACGGCCTTATCCTTTTCGATATAACTCCCTTCTGAGATGACATCGATTCGTTCATCATCAAATATGGCTGTTCCCGATGGCCTTAGCGGAGTCACTGCTTTTCCTTCCAACCCAATTAATTCAAGCCTGTTTACCGATGATACATACCCCAATTCAGTTGAGGTCTGATCCCGTAAAATGATATGCCGGAAGAACCCTTTCTCCAGCCCAATTGTTTTAAACAGAATAACAGAAGCAACGATGGCAATGATAAACGCGATACTAACACTCATAGCCATATGTCCGATATCCTGTCCTGATAAAAATAATGATCCAAGGATAGAACCGATCCCCAAGAGCCCTACAATTCCCCCAGGCACAAAGAACTCTGTAATGATTAAAATAATACCCAGTACAAGCAAAATAATCGCTTCATATCCTGCTAAACCTGCTACGATATGACCGTAAAAAAACAGTATAAGCGATAACAACCCCATTATTCCTGGAACACCAAATCCTGGGGAATAAAGCTCTACAATAAGTCCCAGACTAGCAAGCGATAATAATATCGGCACGACGACAGGATTCGTCAAAAATCTTGCCAGTTCTTCGGAAAATGTTGGCTCCATTTCTACTATTGTCGCCTTATTTAAACCAAGCTTATTCAACAATTCAGCCCTGTCTTTTACAACTCCCTGTGCATAGCCAACATCAAGGGCTGTAGTTGGATCCAAAGTTAGAAATTTACCTTTAGGCGCCCCATAATCAGGTAGATCTATGCTAGGATCTGCCATTGCTGCTGCATAGATTGGATCACGCCCTTTCGATTCAGCTGCACTTTTCATCGCCGATAACCAGGCAGACTGGGCTTTTTTATCTGCTGCAGTACCATCCTGATTAATCACGCCACTCGCCCCCATGGTTGCGTGCGGTTTCATATAAATGGCATCCATATTTAAGGCAATATACGAGCCGGCAGATAACGCCTGATTTACAACAAAGGCCGTTGTTGGTGTTTTCAGATCCTGCAGTATTGTAGCAATTTTTCCAGCAGCATCAACCCTCCCTCCCGGCGTATCAATTTCGAAAATGATTTGATCGGCACCTGCTTCCTCTGCTTCCTTGGTAGCCCGTTTTAAAAAGGATTCCAATCCCTTCTCTACCTCTTTTTCAATTGGGATTACATAGACAAGCTTTCCATTATCATTTCCTTCTTCAGCATGAACCATATCAAATCGTGGTATGGAAAATAACACTACTATCAGGCCTAATGCTATGTATGACATGAATTTTCTTAGTATCACTGTCATCACCCCCCTTAACTTTCTGTACATTGTAATACGAAATAGTTTACAAATTGGTTTCATAATTTTATTACGGTATTAACGGGCTGTCGTCCTCCACCTCTATGCATGAGTAAATCAAAAACTCAGAAGGTGGGGGACAAAAAGCCAGTAAAGGTCCGATTATCGGAACAAAGACTAAGACACGTCACATCCTTTGCCTTCATCTTTGTGACCTACACCGGGGTCTCAGGCTAACATGCAGTGGGGCGGAAGGGCAGGCTAAAACCGTCACGTCCTGTGCGCCGGAAACCCGCACTGAATGAAGTTTTACGTTATCCCATTTAACAGAAAATATTATCTAAATTGTACCATATTTGGCGCAAGCAGAGGAAAAATACTCAAAATAATGGACAGTTGATACATTCACTAGATTTAATTAGCAAAAAAGGCCCTTGCCGAAGTGGACAAAGACCTTCTGTTACATTCCATATTTGATGGGTCATCAACTTAAATGTTTTTGCACAAGCTTATTCACTTTAGAGCCGTCTGCCTTTCCTTTTACCTTAGGCATAATTGCGCTCATTACCTTGCCCATCTCACTCTTTGATGTGGCATTTACTTCTTGAATTGTTGACTGAACGATTGCCTCAAGCTCGTCATCGGAAAGCTGTGTTGGCATATATTGCTGTAAAATATTGATTTCAGTTTGATTTTTTTCAACAAGATCATCGCGTCCAGCTGATTTAAATTCTTGGAGGGAATCATTTCTTTGTTTTAACTCTCTCGACAAAATGGTTAACTCTTCATCTTCTGAAAGTTGATCTTTACCGAGTTTTATTGTTTCATTTTGCAATGAAGCTTTTACCATTCGGATAACACTTAGCTTCTCTTTATCCTTTTGCTTCATGGCTTGCTTCATATCTTGATTCAGCTGTTCTAATAATGACATGCTTGGCACCCTCTTTAGAATTTACGCTTTCTAGCGGCTTCAGATTTCTTTTTGCGCTTAACACTCGGTTTTTCATAGAATTCACGCTTGCGATATTCTGATAGTGTACCACTTTTTGACACACTACGTTTAAAGCGACGAAGAGCATCCTCAAGAGACTCGTTTTTACGAACGCGAGTTGTATTTGACATGCTAATTTCCCCTCCCTCCGAAGCATAAAACAGTTTGTACAGGCATATATCCCTTTAACATGCCTTTTGTAATTATAATATAACGAAACACCAAGGTCAACTCATTTTCCCACCCGAACTAAAAATTCCTGAAGAATCCTTTCTGTACTAACTAAAAGTGCGTGTTCAAAAAGTCGCCGAATGAGAAACAAGCGGGCGACTCGATTCCCGCTTATCATTTGGTGACTTTTGAACATTCTCTAAAAGGAAAATGATCCATTTAGTAATCAGAAGAACCTTCATTACCTGCGATGATATCAACCCCTGCGCTTGCGCCAATCCGTGTTGCACCGGCAGCTATCATTTCCTTTGTTGCTGTTAAATCACGTACCCCGCCGGAAGCTTTTACTCCCATATCATTACCAACCGTTTTCCGCATTAATTTGATATCCTCGACGCTGGCACCTCCACCTGAAAATCCGGTCGAAGTCTTCACAAAGTCAGCCCCCGCTTCTTTAGCAAGTTTACAAGCACGAACTTTTTCCTCATCGGTTAATAACGATGTTTCAATAATTACTTTTACAAGTGCTTGGCCCTTAGCAGCGGAAACAACTGCCTCTATATCGCGTTTTACAGCAGTATCATCGTTCAATTTTAGTTCTCCAACATTAATCACCATATCAACTTCTGTGGCACCATCCCGAATTGCTTGTTTCGTTTCAAAGACTTTCGTTTCTGTTGTGGTTGCACCTAACGGGAACCCGATAACTGTACATACCTTTACATCCGTGTTTTTTAACTGATCATAACAATATGATACCCAGTACGGGTTGACACAGACAGATGCAAAGTGATTTTCACGTGCTTCTTGAACTATTTGCTTAACCTTATCCTTCGTAGTCTCCGGTTTTAATTGTGTATGGTCAATATATTTGGCTAGTTCTTTACCCACTTAAAAACTTCCTCTCTGCTTACGTTGTACGTACCTCTTTAGTATCATAGCATGGTCCGTAAAAAAAATCTAACTGAAACTAGTTTTAGCTATAGGATAAATAAAACCCGGTTTGTACCGGTTTTAGGAAGATGCTTTAACCGGGTGATTTGTTGCATTGTCCATAATCCTGACAAAGGTGCCTTCATTATATGGATAGCCTGATTTCGTTATTTTCACCCGGACAATCTTGCCGATCATATCATGACTGCCGGAAAAAACAACTTTTAAATAATTATCTGTGTAGCCGACAAGTAAATCCGGGTTGTCTTGATCGGGCATACGCTCCTCCGGAATAACTTCAAGCACTTCATCTTCATAGTCGGATGCATATTGTTTTGCCAATTGGTCGGACAACTCAATCATGCGGTGGACACGATCGTTTTTAACATCGTCATCTACTTGATCCTGCATTCGGGCGGCTGGGGTTCCAGTTCTTCTTGAAAAAGGAAAAACGTGCAGCTCTGAATACCCAACCTCTTTTATAAAGTTGTACGTTTCCATAAACTCTTCCTCTGTTTCCCCTGGAAAGCCAACAATTACATCAGATGTGATCGCCAGGCCAGGCAATGCTTTTCGTATCTTATCGACTTTTTCCTTGTAATACGAACTGGAATACTTCCTACGCATCCGTTTTAAAACGGTATCGGAACCGGATTGCAATGGAATGTGCAGATGACGGACAATTTTCGCTGATTTATCCAGTACATCAATAACCTCATCCGTAATTTGACTGGCCTCAATGGATGAAATCCGGATTCGTTTTAACCCAGCAACCTTTGTTTCCAATTCCTGAAGAAGTTTTGCAAAGTTGTAATCACTCATGTCTTCCCCATATCCTGCTGTATGAATACCAGTTAAAACAATTTCTTTATATCCAGCATCAACCAAGCGCTGTGCCTGCACGAGTACATCCTCCGGTTTTCTTGAGCGCAACAAACCACGTGACCAGGGAATAATACAAAATGTACAGAAATTATTGCATCCTTCCTGAATTTTTAATGATGCACGTGTCCTGTCAGTGAATTGCGGAACGTCCATTTCTTCAAACACACGATTTTTCATAATATTAGTCACACCGTTTATCGGTTCCCGGGATTTCTGGTGTTCTTCAATGTACCCGATCATTTTTTTACGGTTTTGTGTGCCTACAATGACATCAACACCAGGAATTTCCATAATTTCCCCGGGAGATGTTTGGGCATAGCATCCTGTTACACAAACGACAGCATCAGGGTTCTTTCGGACTGCACGCCGGATCACTTGTCTGCTTTTTTTGTCCCCTGTGTTGGTAACTGTACACGTATTAATGACATACACATCAGATTGATGGTCAAAATCAACCCGTTCGTAGCCATTTTCCTTAAACATATTCCAAATGCCTTCTGTTTCATAATGGTTCACTTTACAGCCTAAAGTATGAAAAGCTACTGTTGGCATTATTCACACCCCAATTCTTCTAAATGATAGGAAATACTTGCTAAAACATATAACGAAGCTGTTTCTGTCCGTAAGATGCGCGGACCTAAGCGAACCGGAGAAAAACCATTTGCTTTTAATGTTTCCGCCTCATTCGCTGAAAAACCGCCTTCCGGACCAATACAGACGAGTACATTCTGATTCCTTCCTAGACTTTTTACTGCCTTCGCAAAGGACTGATAAGCTGTTACTTTCGCTTCTTCCTCATAGGCAAAGAGCAGCATATTGTAATTATTGCTCTCGCGAATCAGTCCATCCATATTCACTAGTGGATGGATCACAGGAATTTTATTTCGGTGACTTTGTTCGCTTGCCTCTTTAACAAGCTTAGCAAAACGATTCAGCTTCTTTTCCGTCTTCTTTTTATCCCAGACAACAATGGAACGCTCCGATTGAAAAGGAATAAAACCTGCCGCACCTAACTCGGTCCCTTTTTGCAAAACGAAATCAATTTTATCACCTTTTGGCAGCCCCTGGGCAATCGTAACGTTAACAGGAAGCTCAACTGTCTCGTTAAGCCATTCCACAATAGCTGCTGAGATATGGTCAGGATCAAGTGTACGAATCACACAAATGGCGGCCTTGCCATCGGGACGATTACATATTACTTTGTCTCCCTCTTTGAAGCGCATCACTCTCGTCATATGATGAACATCATCACCAAAAATAGATACTGTATCCGCTGCCCAATTTTCTGCAGGAATAAAATAGCGCTGCACATGTAACACCTGCTTCCAGTCTAAATATTACGTTATGATCAACTATAACAACCTATTTTTGCGCTATAATCGAAACCCAATCTTCCATTTCATTTATTTCTAAAATAGTAAAACCATTTTCCTGCAATTGATCTTTAACCATTTGTTTTTTTGGCTGAATGATACCTGATGTTATAAATATCCCGCCCGGCTTCAGATTGTTCCAGGCATCACGAATAAACCGGACAATAATTTCTGCCAAAATATTGGCGACAATAATATCCGCTTGTTTGTCAACATGATCCAGCAGATTATTTTGCTTCGTCTCAATTTGCTGGTCAAGTTTGTTTTGCCTTGCATTGAGGGTTGTGCTTTTAACGGCAATTTCATCCAAATCATACGCGAATACCTTTTCAGCTCCGAGCAAAATAGAAGCAATGCTTAAGACACCTGAGCCACAGCCAACATCCAGGACGATATTACCCTGTTTAATATAATGTTCCAATGCCTGAATGCCAAGCACTGTAGTAGGGTGTGTGCCGGTTCCAAAAGCCATACCAGGATCCAGCTCAATAATTATTTCATCACTCGACACTGGTTGATAGTCTTCCCATGTCGGTTTAATCGTAATCTTTTTTGATATTTTGACAGGCTTATAATATTTTTTCCAGGCCGTTTCCCATTCTTCCTCATTTACTTCGCTTAAGGTAACGTTATTTCTTCCTAAATCCACATCATAAATCATTAAATTATTAATTGCCTGTTTAATTTCTTCAACTGTTTCCCCCAGGAAACTATTCACTGGCAGATAGGCTTTAATATATACCCCTTCGTCAGGGTATTCATTCGGGTCCAGCTCATAGATTTCGCCAAATTCACCTTCCCTTATCCTCACTAAATCTAATGGATCTTCAATAACGACGCCACTAGCACCACTTTCATGGAGGATGTTGGAAATTGGCTCAACAGCTTCGTTGGTAGTATGAATACATATTTCAGACCATTTCAATGGAATTCACCCATTTCCCTGCTACAAAAGCGGAAGCGCCCGGTTAGCGACGTATGGACTGCGCCCTGCCAAGCAGGGTGGTTCGGTGTTGCCGCGCAAAGCGGCGGTTTTAACCGAACATTCCTACCGTAGGAGATAAAGGAAACACGGTGAGCTGGAAAGCGAACCGATGTTGACTTATCGTACGGAGGTGAGGGAAGTCCACTAGTCGCTGGGCGCTGGAGCTGGACGTGGCATATCCTGCCATCCTAGCTTCTATACACCTTTGTACCAATTTGAATTATTCTGTAGACAAATATAAAAACTATGTAAGCGGTGCTGTTGCACAGCACCGTACATGAAACCGCAGACTTCCTTTAATCACCTTTAAAAGCTTTTTTAAAGCGCTGAAAAAAAGATCCTTCCTGTTCATCCGTTGCTTCATTACCACCAATTTCATTAAATTCACGAAGTAGTTCTTTTTGTCGTTCTGTCAGTTTGGCAGGCGTTACAATGCGCACTTTTACATGTTGATCGCCATGTCCATATCCACGAACGTTTGGAGCACCTTTCCCTTTTAGACGGAAGGTTTTACCTGTTTGTGTCCCAGCAGGTATTTTTAGCATTACATTACCGTGGACAGTGGGAACTTCGATTTCATCCCCCAATGCAGCCTGCGTAAATGTGATCGGCATTTCGCAATAGATATGATCGCCTTCGCGTTCAAAAAATTCATGAGGCTTCACTTGAACAACAACGTACAGATCCCCCGCCGGTCCACCATTTACACCTGGTTCACCCTTGCCGGAAACCCGAATCTGCTGCCCTTCATCAATGCCGGCCGGAATGGAGATATGAATCTTTTTATGTTTTTTAACCTTACCAGTACCGCCGCAAGTATTGCATTTCTCAGGTATAATTTTCCCCGTCCCATTACAGTAATGGCAGACCCGGCGGTTAACAACTTTACCAAACGGTGTATTTTGTTCCGTGTTTAATTGCCCTGATCCATTACAATGTGAACATGTCTTTGCTTTTGTACCTGGTTTTGCACCCGATCCGTGACACGTACCACAGGTTTCCTCTTTAGGAATACTAATGTCTGTTTCTTTCCCAAAAATTGCTTCCTCGAAATCAAGAACGATCGTATATTGTAAATCTGCTCCTTGTTGTGGTGCATTCGGGTCACGCCTGCGTCCGCCGCCACCAAAGAACATATCGAAAATATCGCCAAATCCGCCAAAATCCTGTGCACCGCCGCCGAAACCGCCGAAACCTTGTCCTTGCGCACCGGCATGACCAAATTGATCATATTGGGCACGCTTTTGATCGTCGCTTAAAACTTCGTACGCTTCCTTTGCTTCCTTAAATTTATCAGCAGCACCCTCTTCTTTGTTCACATCAGGGTGATATTTTCTAGCTAATTTTCGATAGGATTTTTTAATTTCTTCTTTTGAAGCATCTTTTCCTACGCCGAGTACATCATAATAATCACGCTTGCTCACTTGATAATCACTCTCCCGATACACTACTTGCATAACTTTTATCTTACCATCAAAAACACATCAATAGCAAATGGAAAAAGCCAAAGCCAAGGGGATCCTGACTTTGACTTGAGCCTAAAGGATGCTGGTTGTTCAACATTGAACCATAACCTGGTAAATCAAACTTCCACATCGCTATTACCGTTATTTTTTATCTTCTTCGTCATCTACCTCTTTATAGTCAGCATCAACGACATCATCGTCGGCTTTTTGACCTTCTTGACCTTGCCCGGCTTGTTGTTCCTGTTGCATTTGTTCATACATCTTAACAGATAATTGTTGCACTTGCTCTTGTAAAGCATCTTTCTTTTCCTTAATTTGATCGATATCATTCGATTCAATGGCTTTTTTCAAAGCTTCTTTTGCATCCTCTGCTTTTTGTTTTTCGTCATCGGATACTTTGTCACCAAGATCTTTGATTGTTTTGTCCGTCGTAAAGATTAGTTGATCTGCTTCGTTGCGAAGTTCAACTTCTTCACGGCGTTTTTTATCTGCTTCCGCGTTTTCTTCCGCTTCATGAACCATACGCTCTACCTCTTCGTCTGATAAGCCGGAAGAAGATTTAATGGTAATCGATTGTTCTTTGTTCGTACCCTTATCTTTCGCACGAACATTAACAATACCGTTCGCATCGATATCAAATGATACTTCGATTTGCGGTACCCCCCGCGGAGCAGGCGGGATATCTGTTAATTGGAAACGGCCAAGTGTCTTGTTATCTGCCGCCATTTCACGTTCACCTTGCAATACATGAATGTCAACAGCTGTTTGATTGTCAGCAGCAGTTGAGAATATTTGTGAATGACTTGTTGGAATGGTAGTATTCCGTTCAATTAATTTCGTAAATACGCTTCCCATTGTTTCTATCCCTAGTGATAAAGGTGTAACGTCCAGTAATACAACGTCTTTTACATCGCCTTGCAGGACACCGCCTTGAATAGCTGCTCCTAATGCAACAACTTCATCAGGATTGACACCCTTTGAAGGTTCTTTCCCGATTTCGCGTTTAATGGCTTCCTGTACAGCAGGAATGCGGGTTGATCCGCCAACTAAAATTACTTTGTGAATTTCATTTGCTGAAAGGTCTGCATCGTTAAGAGCCTTACGCGTTGGAACCATGGTACGTTCAACTAAGTCAGAAGATAATTCGTCAAATTTAGCTCGTGTCAAGTTCATTTCCAAATGCAATGGACCAGCTTCACCAGCAGTAATAAATGGCAGCGAAATTTGCGTTTGCGTAACACCAGAAAGATCCTTCTTCGCTTTTTCAGCTGCATCCTTCAACCGCTGCATTGCCATTTTATCCTTGGAAAGATCAATGCCATTTTCTTTTTTGAATTCCTGTACTAAGTGGTCGATAATTACTTCGTCAAAGTCATCCCCACCTAACCGATTGTCACCTGCAGTTGAGACAACTTCGAATGTACCCTCACCGATATCCAGGATTGATACGTCAAATGTTCCACCACCCAAGTCATAGACAAGAATGGTTTGATCCTGGTCATCTTTATCAATACCATAAGCTAAAGCAGCTGCAGTAGGCTCATTAATAATACGCTCTACTTCAAGCCCGGCAATTTTCCCGGCATCTTTTGTCGCTTGACGTTCAGCGTCATTAAAGTACGCAGGAACCGTGATAACCGCTTTATCAACTGTTTCGCCAAGGTAATCTTCCGCATATGATTTAATATGCTGTAAAATGATTGCCGAAACTTCTTGTGGTGTATACTCTTTTTCATCAATTTTCACTTTATAGTCTGTACCCATATGACGTTTAATGGACTGAATGGTATTCGGGTTCGTAATTGCTTGCCGCTTGGCTACCTCCCCGACCTGACGCTCACCATTTTTAAAGGCAACGACAGATGGTGTCGTACGATTTCCTTCTGGGTTCGGGATAACGACTGCTTCCCCGCCTTCCATTACTGACACACATGAATTTGTTGTTCCCAAGTCAATTCCGATTATTTTACCCATAATCGATTTCCTCCTTTACTGCCTATCCAATTATTTATTTACTTTAACCATTGCAGGTCGAATAACCCGATCTTTCAGCATATATCCTTTTTGCAATTCTTCTGTAACACTATTTGAGTCCAGTTCTGAATCTTCTATTTGCATTACTGCATGATGAAGGTTGGGATCGAACGGTTTTCCTGTTGCTTCTATTTCTTCTACCCCTTGACTTTTCAGTGCATCCTTTAACTGGTTATACACCATTGTAATCCCTTCAACAAAGCTTTTATTTGCTTCAGTGACTTCCTGACTCAGGGCACGCTCAAAGTTATCCAGCGCAGGTAATAATTCATTCACCAAGTCCTGTGACTTATATTTGCGTTCCTTCTCTTTTTCTTTTTGGGAACGTTTTTTAAAATTCTCAAACTCTGCTTGATTGCGCAACAACTTTTGATACATGTCTTCTTTTTCCTGTTTCAAACGTTCAATTTCCTCTTTCAAGGATTCCATGATGCTTTCATCAGAGTCCAACAGTTGTTCTTCTTCGTCTTTTTCTTCATCCAATACTTCAATTTCAGATTCAGTTTCTTCCATTTTTTCTGTATTAGCCGTTTCTTTGTTTTGTTCAGCCACCATAGCCACCTCCTCCTTCAATAACCACGTAAGACTATACCATGAAAAGAATCGTAATTAAAATAAAAAAGACAATTAAACAAGGTTAACGCTAACGTTTTAATCATTGTTTTTATACCATAGATATAATGCTTCTGTCATTTCATTTGATAAAGCATTTAATAAGGTAATTACTTTTTTGTATTCCATTCTTGTAGGTCCAATAAGCGCAATGGTACCCATTTGTTCGTCACTTAGATGGTACGTTGCGGTAATTAAACTTAGATCTTTAATTGCCTCCACCTTGTTTTCATGGCCAATTGAAACTTTAATCCCGTCTGTTTTTGCTTTCAAGAGATTCGCGATTTCTTCTTCTTTTTCTATCATCGTATAAAACGAGCGCACTTTTTCTATGTCCTTAAATTCGGGCTGCAATAACATATTTGTCTTGCCGCCAATATACAACTTCACTGGGTGTTCATTAAAAAAAGCAGCTTTCACATAATCATACGATTTCTCAAAGTCATTTACATACACCTTGAGAAGTTCCATTACTTCGCTATTCAATTTTTCGGACAGACGGACGATGGGTACACCATAAAGCCGGTCATTTAAGATATTGACCATTTTCTCTAAATCGGCCGGATCAATTTCTTTCGGTATAGAAAACGACCGATGTTCTACATGACCGGTGTTCGTGATCAAAATGGCCACGGCTGTTTGCGGTGTCAAGGTTACAATTTGAATTTGCTTTAGTTTAGTTTCAAATATTTCGGGACCTAAAATAATTGACGTATAATTCGTCAAATCAGAAAGTACTTCTGCAGACTTTTGGACAATTTGTTCAAACTCGAAGAAGCCGTCATGAATAACATGCCTGATCAAATTCACATCTTCCTGTGTTATTTGTGGTGATAACAAATGATCGACATAAAAACGATACCCTTTTTCGGAAGGTACCCGACCAGAAGATGAATGTGTTTTTTCCAAAAACCCCATCTCCTCAAGATCGGCCATTACATTGCGAATTGTAGCCGAACTGTAGGGGATATCTGCTTTTTTGGAAATTGCACGTGATCCAACTGGCTGCGCTGTCTGGATGAAATCATCAATAATGACTTGCAGAATCAATATCTGTCTTTCTGTTAACATGATGATCACCTCTGTTAGCACTCTCCACTTGCGAGTGCTAATTCTATTAATAAATTATCAAATCCCCTTTTTTTTGTCAACGAAGATGACTTAATTCATCATCTTCTAATAAAAATTGCGCAAAAACCTCGTTCCCAAATAGCAATCCTTGTTCGGTTAAATGGATTACATCGCCATTATCTTGAAGCCAGCCCTTTTGCTGCAGCAAAGCAATTTCAGACTGGTATAATGCATCCATGGGAAAGCCGAACTTATTAGCAAAGGCAGTTTTCGAAACTCCGGCAAGCTTCCGTAATCCAAGGAACATTTCTTCTTCAATCTGTTCTTGGAGACCGATTTGTTCCGTATTTAAAACAGGGTTCCCGTCCTTCTTTGCTTGTTTTACATAGTGGGGAAGCGGTCTGATATTGCCTGTCCTTTTTCCCGGTAAATAGCCATGCGCACCAGCTCCAAACCCATAATAGTAATCATTGTTCCAATACGTTAAATTATGTTTACTTTCATAGCCAGGCTTGGCAAAATTACTAATTTCATATTGAATAACACCATTCGTTCGCATTGTTTCGCGCAGCAATTCATACATCTGGACTTCCGTTTCCTGGGGAGGACGGTGTAATTTCCCTTTATGGTACCGTTGATAAAAGACTGTTTTCGGCTCTATTTGCAGGGCGTATGTTGAGTAATGCGGCAGCTGGAACTGGACTGCCTCATCCAGCGTGTTACGGAAATCCTCCAGTGTTTGATTTGGTAAGGCATAAATTAAATCAATACTAATGTTTGTATACCCCTGCTGATGAAGCTGATCAATGGTTTGATAAACATCTTTTACTTGATGCAAACGGCCGATTTCCTGAAGCATGTGGTCATCAAAAACCTGGACTCCAAGGGACATCCGATTGACCCCGAAATTCTTCAACAGTTTGATCTTTTCTGTCTCAAAATCTCCAGGGTTCGCCTCAATCGTAAATTCTTCACAACTCGGGACGTCAAACTTTTCATTTATGAATGCAAGCAGTGCTTGTAGCTGTTTCAGGTTTAATGCAGTCGGTGTACCCCCGCCAATAAAAATGGTTTTTACCTGATTATGTTTTCCCTGAACATGGGTATTTATTTCATTGATCAGCGCCTCGATATATTGGTCTGCTTGTTTCTCATTATAAAAAAACTTCGTAAAATCGCAGTAATGACAGATTTGCTGACAGAACGGGATATGGATATAGACGGATTGTATCACGTTTATTCACTCCTTCCCCAAAAGAAAAGGGTGAAACTTCCGGCAAAGTCGGAGTTTTCCCTCTCTATTTTTCAATTGTTAATCGTCATCCATTTGCAATACAGCCATAAATGCCTCTTGCGGAACCTCGACCGATCCTACCATTTTCATCCGTTTCTTTCCTTCTTTTTGCTTCTCCAAAAGTTTCCGTTTTCGGGAAATATCGCCACCATAGCATTTTGACAATACGTTTTTCCGCATCGCCTTGATAGTGGAGCGGGCAATAATTTTATTCCCGATAGCGGCCTGTACCGGAACTTCAAATTGCTGTCTTGGAATTAGTTCCTTCAGCTTTTCAACAATTTGTTTTCCCCGGTCATAAGCGAAATCACGATGCACAATGAACGAAAGCGCATCAATTGTCTCACCATTCAATAAAATATCCATTTTTACAAGGTTTGAATTCTGATAGCCGATCAGCTCATAATCAAACGACGCATAGCCCTTTGTCTGGGATTTTAATTGATCAAAGAAATCATAAACAATCTCCGATAACGGAATATGGTAAACAACATTTACTCGGGATTGATCCAAATATTCCATATCAACAAATTGGCCGCGTTTCTTCTGGCATATTTCCATTACAGTTCCGACATAATCATTTGGCACCATGATAGTTGCTTTGACAAACGGTTCACGAATTTCCGTAATTTGCTGTGGATCCGGCATAAGCGATGGATTGTCAATTTTAATTGTTTCATCATTTGTTTGTTCCACTTCATAGATAACACTTGGCGCAGTTGTAATAAGGTCAATGTTAAATTCCCGTTCAATTCTTTCCTGGATGATTTCCATATGCAACATCCCTAAAAATCCGCAGCGAAACCCGAATCCCAGCGCCTGCGATGTTTCCGATTCGTACTGCAATGACGAATCATTTAATTCCAATCGCTCAAGTGCCTCTCGTAAATCGTTATAGTTATTCGAATCAACCGGATACAGTCCACAGAAGACCATCGGATTTAATTTACGGTAACCAGGCAACGGCGTATCAGCCGGATTATTAGCAAGTGTGATCGTATCCCCCACTCTTGAATCGCCAACCTGCTTAATGGATGCTGTTAAATACCCAACATCACCGACCGTTAATGCTTCTTTTGCATCCGGTTTTGGGGTAAATACACCAACCTCGTTTACTTCAAATTCCTTTCCGGTTGCCATCATCTTAATTTTATCGCCAACTTTAACTGTTCCCTCTTTTACGCAAACATAAGCAATTACACCACGATACGGATCATATAATGAGTCAAATATCAAAGCTTTTAATGGTGCATCAATATCTCCCCCAGGAGCTGGGATAGCCTCAACAACTCGTTCAAGAATTTCATCTATGCCTATACCAGCCTTTGCCGATGCTAAAATCACATCATCACCATCAATCCCGATGACATCCTCCAGTTCCTTCGTGACACGTTCAGGATCTGCGCTAGGCAAATCTATTTTATTAATGACCGGGATAATTTCCAGTTCATTGTCAAGTGCGAGATAGACATTGGCAAGCGTCTGTGCTTCAATCCCCTGCGCTGCATCGACGACAAGTATTGCCCCTTCGCACGCTGCAAGGCTTCTTGATACTTCATATGTAAAATCGACATGGCCGGGTGTATCAATCAGATGAAAGGTAAATTCTTCACCGCTTTTACTTTGATAGTGCAGTTGTACGGCATTTAACTTAATCGTAATGCCACGTTCCCGTTCCAAATCCATCGCATCAAGAAATTGCTCTTTCATTTCACGTTGGGTTAAAGCTTTGGTATTTTCTAAAATTCGATCCGCAAGCGTTGACTTTCCGTGGTCGATATGAGCAATGATCGAAAAGTTACGGACATTTTTTTGTTTTTTCGCCATTAGTGATGTTCACTCCTACATGTTTTTTACCGTTTAATCCATGACGTTAATGCTAGGATTGATTATAGCAATAGCGGGTTGGACAATCAATAAGAAAAACGCTGACGGACTTCCTGGATGTTAGAAGCCAGGTAACGGATTGGAAGAAATCGGCGTGACAGCCAATTTCAATCTCCTTATTACCTGCCGATTGTATACTTTCCTATCCTTTCCCTTGGTAAAAGAAAGGTCCCTTTACTCTTCGCAAACCTGATACGAAAAATAAAGGGATCTCACAAGCATCATTCAATGAAAAAATATTTGGGCAATTTGATAAAAAATCATGACAACTGTTTCATAGAAGCCTTTGATGACCTCTCCCAAAAACGATGCCATTTTCTGTGTGAAATGAACCGGCGCATCTTCCATATCCATCCCGGTTTCATGCACTACCTGGATATTTTCTGCAGAATCATTTGCATCTGTTATTACCACATCTTTGATTTCCTCTTCATCCTGAACAATATCCGTATTCTGTCCGCGATCAATTCCTAAAAGCATTCCCGATAAAAAGAAGACGGCTAACAACAATAATGTGATAAAGGAGCGCACCATCCGTTATTCCTCCTTCGATTCCGCATTTACTTTTTCGGCATCCCAATAAAAATCACTAAAGATTTCTGCCATGGCATCTGCTGAACGATACAATTCTTCAAAAGTGTTATCTACACCACCAAATTCAAATAACAGGGCATTTTCCATTAAATCCTGATTGTATACGCCATTTGCTCCTGCACCTCCACGCTTGATAACCCCTCTGCTCAAGCCCGGATACTTCTTCTCAAGGCGCTTATGGAGTTCAGTAGCAAGCGCCAAATTCGTCTGCTTATCGGAATTGTCGTTACCAATAACGATCATGATTTTGGCATATTTCTTACCGTCGATCTCTGCTGTAGTTTTATCACCGGAAAGGGAGTCCCGATGAATATCAAATGCATATTTGATATCTTTGTTATTCTGAAAAGCTTCTTTTACGACACCCCGTGAAGCGTCATAGGATTTCGGATATTCCCAGCCTTTTTCGTTTAATATCGTCATAATATCCGTATGATCAACACTTGTTCCGATACCATTGGCTTTCAATGTCTTCGCCAGCCTGTCACTCACTTTTGTTATGTTGACTGTATCATGCTGGGCCAGATTCCCGTCTGTTACACCTGGTAAATGCGGTAAAAAGGATTCCCGATTGTGCGTGTTGTAGAGAAAAACGACTTCCCGATCGCCAGTAGTAGGCTTGTCTTTTTTGTCTTTCTCAGCTGCATCATCGGACTCCTCAGGCTCATCGAGTACTGCCTCACGATCTTTTAAAATTTCTTCTAACGGCGGTGATGATTCAATCGGTAATGTGGTGTAATCGGTTCCCTCACCCGCCACAATTATCTTTGTATCAAAAGTAGAAAAACCGGGTAGTTCATTCCCTAACAAGCTCCTGGGATCATTTGGTTTTATGCTTGTTGCCATATGAAAAAGGGTTGTCGACAGCTTTGGCAATTTCTTATCTTCCGGATATGCCTGTTGAAAAGCCCGATTTTCCATCCCTAATAAATGCAAAAAGAGCGTGCTTTCAATTTCACTCGTCCATTCTGCAATAACATGGGAGGAAAAACGGTAGGCCGGAGCAAGACTTGTCATTATCCCGATAGAAACAAACAGGATTAAAACACATAATACATATAATCCGCTTCTCTTATATAGTTGATTAAATTGTTTTGTCTTTTTTTGATTCATTGTTCCATTCCTTCCAAAGTATACGCCATTGGTAAAATCTATGTCGTAACTTCGGAAACTAGAACAAAATCTTTTAATTCTATTAACAAAGGCGCCAACAGACGGGTCCTGTCCTGGTGTGAGCATGATAGAGCCTGTTTTAAAAACTTTCTTATCTATCTAAAAAAATAGAGCGGATGAGAAAAGTGAATTTATCTGGAATAAGATGCGAAATTATCTACATCAACTTTTTCGTGGAGAGCAGCGTTAACGCCATTTGCGATCACATGGGACATGTCAATCATGAAGCCATCAACCTCTTTTGGAGTAACCATGAAATTATACCCAATCGGCGTGAGAACCTCTTTAATCAAAGTCTTTTTTTCTTCCTCAGACAAGGTTCCAACTATTCCAAGAAATGTCTTTCGTTTTTCGTCGTCAGGCAAATCCGCTTCCGTAAATTTTTTCGCACCAAAATTCAACCCCGCCGGTGCTAGTGATTTCGATGGTTTATCCTTTTCATTCCATTCTCTGCCAAAATGTTTTAAAATGAAATCAATCGTGTCACTAGTAATCGTTACCGCGTCAACCACTGTCGGCACACCAATTGCCAGAACCGGAATACCTAATGTGTCCTGACTTAATTCTTTCCGCTTATTTCCTACACCAGATCCCGGGTGAATTCCTGAGTCAGAAAGCTGAATTGTTTCATTAATTCGTTCTATTGATCTGGAAGCAAGCGCATCAACCGCAATCACGAATTCGGGCTGGAACTTTTCAATAACCCCAAAAATAATGTCACTTGTTTCGATACCTGTTACCCCCATCACGCCAGGCGTTACCGCTGCCACCGAACGATACCCTTCAGCAACCGTTTCATGCTGCAATTTAAATAAATGACTGGTAACAAGTACTTTTTCAATGGTCATTGGCCCGAGTGCATCTGGTGTTACATTCCAGTTACCTAACCCAACAATCAACCCAGTTGCATCTTTCGGAATATTATTTTTCGCCATTAATTGTTCCAATTCCTTTGCCAGGATTTTTGCCGCAGCTTCTTGTTTATCCGTGTCCTGTTTTTTTACCCCATCAGCATATATCGTAATATAGGTGCCTTTCTTTTTATCGATTAACGCCGCACCTTCATCATCAATTTCGACATAGGAAATCTTAATATTATCTTGTTCATGTTCTTTGATGGTGACCCCTTTTATTTGACCGTCCTGTTTGTTTTCTTGTTTTTCAACATACATGTCTTTTGCTTCAACGGCTAAATCGGTTCGCACCTGAAAATCAGCATTATTTTCTTCCATTATGAAACACCCTCCTTCAACAAGTTTTGCACATATTCATTAACCATAGACTATACAAATTGGCAAGAATTCATACAAAATTAGGCGTGTATCTGATAAAGCTATTGAAAACAACACCCCTGTTTGGTAAAATATCCTTTGTCACAACTAGTGTACAGTTGGCTATTTAGGAGGTGAAACAACATTGGCTAATATTAAATCTGCAATCAAACGTGTTAACATAAACAATAAAAAACGTGTGCAAAATCAAGCTCAGAAATCGGAAATGCGTTCGCAAATCAAACATGTAGAAAGTTTAGTTGCTGCAAATGATGCTGAAAGTGCAAAAACTGCACTTATTTCTGCTACTAAATCAATCGATAAAGCAGTCCAAAAAGGGATTATCCATCAAAATAATGGTAATCGCCAAAAATCTCGTTTAGCGAAAAAAGTAAACGGACTAAGTGCTTAAACGGTAGTAAGATGTAAGCGTTCAGCTTGGAAGAAATCGGCGCGAATGCCGATTTCGTTTTCCCAATAGTAAGCCAAAACAAAAAAGCGACCCTTTATGGATCGTTTTTTTTATCGTCTAGGAAATTATAAAATTTTGCGGCTGTGGATAACTTAATAACCGGATAAGCCACGTCCGGCTCCAGCGCCCAGCGGCTAGTGTGCAACACCCGCCTCCGTACGATAAGTCAACATCGACTCGGGTAAGAAGGAAGGCCGACTAAAAGCGGACTTTGCGTCCAACTCACGTCTACCCCTTTTGCAGGGGCATGTTTCCTTTATCTCCTACGGTAGGAATGTTCGGTTAAAACCGCCGCTTTGCGCGGCAACACCGAACCACCCTGCTTGGCAGGGCGCAGCACATACGCCGCTAAACGGGCGCTTGCGCCTTTGTTCTTTCCCAGCCAAAAAAAGTATATAACGGCCGCTTCCGCCTTTGTTCTTTATTATCTTGTTTGGATTAGTTCGAATAATAATAATTCAAACGCAAGCTCTTTCTCCATCTTCCCTTGTTTCATCGCAGTGTCGGCCTCTGTTAGTTGATTTATTATAGACTGCAATGCACCATGGCTGAACTTGTCTTCACGACTGGAAGCAATCTTTATCACATACGGATGAACTCCCAGCTGTTTCTGCATTTGAAATTGAGTATACCCTTTTTGTTTCAACAGTTTAACCCGATAAATGGTGCGAAATTGAAAAGCTAAAAGTGCAACGAGTGCAATTGGTTCTTCCTTCATTTTTTCCAGATCCTTATAAATGGTCATCGCTTTATAGATATCACGTTCCATCACAGCGTCCACAAGTCGCAATGATGAACTGTTCGATGTATGGGAAATTAATCTTTCAGCTATTTCCCTTGTGATTGTTCCGCCTTCTCCAACATATAAAGCTAATTTCGCCAGCTCATTTTTAAGCAAATAAAGATTCGTGGAAATTTCTCCTTCCAGAATTTCGTATGCATCCTGCTCAATTACGATCTTTAACTGATTTGCTTGATCGTTAATCCATTTGCTGACATCCTGTTCTTTTATTGGGCTGCAATTAGCTACTGCCCCATTCTTTTTTAATAATTTACTTATTTTCTTACGTTCATCAATTTTTTCATACTGGGCAATAAAGACAACTACTGAATAGTCTGCTGGTGTTTCCAGATATTGCTGTAATACCACTAAATCATGTTCGAACGGCAATTTATCCGGTTTCGCTTTTAGGAATACTGGATTGTTAACAATAATTAACTTCTTTTCTCCAAAAAAAGGATATGTTTCGGCGTCCGTTATAACCTCCTGTATCGGTGTCTCTTCCAGATCATATGAAACCAGATTTTCAACATCATCATCTGGCAGGACAGCCTTTGTAATATGCTTTTTAAAATTTTGTATAAAATAAGAATCAGATCCATATAATAAATATATTGGTGAAATTTGCTTGTCCTTCACCTGTTTTAAAACGTCCATATATCCCATGTAGTTCACTCCAATTATGTATATATTATCGCAATTCAAGCCACGAAAGCAAGCACACTAGCCGTGACGACCCTGAGCGTGGCCCATTATGATAATCAAATTATTCACATACGTAAATTTTGTAAAAATAAAGGGAATTGCTCATCAAGGCAATTCCCTGTCAGGATCTATATAAACGCTTAAATCACAGCCCCGGGAAAACTGTGCTTTAAACGATGTTTGCTCTTACCTATAGAATGACCATTCAACACAAAAGTATAGATGTTAACTCTTTCTAGAAATGGAGACGCAAATTTTTGTGCTTGTTCCAACCAAAAGTGGATTTTTTTCTGTAATTCCTTTATACTAAAAATAATACAGGAGGGGTAGATGTGAACGAATTCGAAAATGACGTCCAGTCAAAAAATAATGATGTAGTCGACTCTATAAAGGGATTTGGATTCTCGTTTGTATTCTTTGTCCTAATTTTTGTAATTGGTGTAGTAATTAGTGTCGCCGGATCGTAAAGCTTTCTGTATACTTAGAATATGTTCCAAAAGCAAAGAGGCTGGTCGTAACCGTCTCTTTGTTTTTGGATAAGAAAGTATAAAAGTCTAGGCTCTATTCTGCTTATTCCAGAGTAGGTCACGTCCGGCTCCAGCGCCTTTATTTTTGTTTGAAAAATCCCGTTATGTTTTTACAATAACTTATGGCAGGTACTTAAAAAATGTGCCTCGATTATCCTTAAAACGAAACGTAACCGCACCATCCGAGTCAGTTCTAAACAGAAAAACACCTGCTGTTTCCATTCGCTGCAAAACTTCTTCAGCGGGATGGCCATATGAATTGTTGCGCCCTACAGATATCAGCCCATACGTTGGATCAATACTTTTCAGAAAGCTTTGCTCGGTTGATGTTTTGCTACCATGATGGGCTACTTTTAAAACATCAACTGTCAAATCAGCGTTTTCAGCAATCAGTTCCCGTTCTACATCCGCATCAATGTCGCCGGTAAAAAGCCACGATAATCCACCCAGTTCCGTATACAGTACAAGTGAATTGGCGTTTGCTGAATTACGATTCACGACAGGGGAAACAACGGAAAATACCTGATTGCCAATGGTAATCGTCTGACCTTGTTCAAGTTGCTTTATTTCAGTTCCGTTTCTTTTCCAATCTATCCTCAGGTTATCGGGTAATGGAAAATACTCACTAATAATTACTTTTCCAACATCTATATCCTCGATCATAAATGGGACACTGCCAACATGGTCAATATCTTCATGTGACAGGAAGATGGCATCAATTTTGCTGATTCCTCGGGATAATAAATAGGGTTTAATGATTTGCCGATAATTTTTATCGGATAATTTTTCGTCTCCGAAATTTACCTTTGCACCTGCATCTACCATTACAACTCCTTTTCTGTATGGCAGTTCAATGACAAACGCATCCCCTTGGCCAATATCAAGCATCGTTACCGAACCGGCAGAATTGAAATATGGCTTCAATGTAGTACCAATGATAAAAAGTGTAATTAAACAGCCATATGAAAAAGATCTCCATAACCGCTTTTTCTGCAGTTGTTTCATGAATACGAAAAACAGGACTAAGTACAGTATCGCACCTGTAATGGATATCGAACCTACTGTCAGCGGATAATAAAAATGGTGATCAATTGCTTGCATAACAAAGATGAAAATCGTCTGAATTTTGCTAAATAGTGTATCCAGTACCGTTGTAAAAAATCCTGAGATCGGTAATAACACCAACATTAAAAACATAAATGGAATCACAAAAAATGAAAAATAAGGTACCACCATCAGATTCAGCAAAATCGATAATGGGTGAAAAGTATAAAAATAAGCAATCTGTAGTGGAAAAATCATCATTTGGGAAACAAAACTTATGTACAGGAGCTGATAAAGAGAAGATTCGGTCTGAAGCAGCAAGCGTCTTGATAACAGTAAACCAAATGTCACCAAAAATGATAATTGAAACCCGATGTGATATACAATGTATTTATCTGAAAGAATTAATAAAAGAAACACAATACTCAATGCATCTGTTATACTGTACCGAAGTTTTAATTTCTGCAGGATGATAAACAACATAACCATCACACATGCACGCCATACAGATGGTTCTCCACCAGCGATGATTGCATATAACGGCAAGAAGAAAAGCATAACCCATTGGGCTTTTTCCTTTGTTAGGATATTCAATTTGATTAGCATAAAATATACTAATGCCACAATCAGCCCTACATGCAGCCCGGAAATAGCCAAGATGTGCGACAATCCCCAGCGCTGAAATAACGTAATTGTATCTTCATTAATGGACGAATCATCCCCAAGTACTAATGCAGTTAACCAGGCGGCAGTCTCCGGACTTACCTCGTGCCGGATATACTGGATTAGCTTCGTACGCATATCATAAAACAGAGCCATTTTAGTCGCGCCGGTACAGGAAATATCATCAGGTGAATGAAGGACTACCTGATACGTTATCCCTTTCGTCAGTAAATACCGCTGATAATCGAATTGACCGGGGTTTGTACTTGAATCAGGCAATTCAAGTTTTCCATGTAATTGACATGTTGCACCGTGCCTCCAATCTTTTACATGCTTATCGATTAAATTATCTGTTTTATCGGGAAAGTAAACAACAAGAAGTTTTGCTTTAGAGGAATCATCATGGAGAACGAAATCGACTTTTTTTGGTGTTTTATTGATAGATCCGGCGATCGTCCCGGAGTAAGTAGCAGTTTCACTCGCCGGGGGCGATTCAATAGGAGTTAAAACTGGTATAAAGGTATAAAAGAAAAAGAACAGAACTAAAGAAACCATAATCGGTATCTTCCCTAACCGTTTAAATACATATAGCATTAGCAACCATAAAATAAAACCAGTAATCAAGCTTTTGTCTTGAAAAATAATTACGACAACACAAATTGCGACTGAAATAGCCGGAAAATGCCAATACCCCTTCACGTATATTCATCACCTGCCTTTCATACGTGTTCAAAAAGTTAGCAAATGGCTTCCCATATGCTAACCGGAGACCAAAACGTCATCTAAATGTGAAACAATCGCTTGGCTTCTTTTTTGAGCTGACCAGCAGCCTCTGACTGTTCCAAATTATCGAGCAATGATTTCACCAGATTTATCTTTTCATTCGTATTTTCATCTATTGTTAAAGAAGCTAATTCCACTTTTTTGGTTTGTACACCTGCTTCTTTAAACAGCTCAACTGCATATGGATGATTTTTATAGTCGGCAGCATAATAAACGAACTTGATTCCACTTTGAATAATTTGCTTGCAGCATTGCAGGCACGGAAAATGTGTGACATATAATTCGGCACCATCCGTTGGCACACCAAACTTCGCACACTGCAGTAATGCGTTCGCTTCTGCATGAACCGTTCTGACACAATGTCCGTCAATCACGTAACAGCCTTCATCAATGCAATGTACACTTCCCGAAACACTCCCATTATATCCGCCCGCTATAATTCGTTTATCTCGGACAATCGTTGCACCGACCATCAATCGGGTACATGTACTTCTTAACGCAAGTAAATGACTTTGTGCCATAAAATATTGATCCCAGGAAATCCTCTCCATAAAAATATTCTCCTTTTTTATCTCTTTTGTAGTGCGTGTTCAAAAAGTCGCCGAATTGGGCATTGAAGGTCGAGGCGGCGGAGCCCCGGGCACCGAGCTTGCACAGGAAGTGCTGACTTCTGCTGTTGGCGATTGACGTGGGCGGTTTTAGCAGAAGATTCTTCACTGCCAACTCTAGAGTTCGCCGCTTATCATTTGGTGACTTTTTGAACATCCTCTTGTAATTAAGTTTACATGCATCTGTTCTGATTCGTCAATCCACTATGGTACTTGAATATCATCCCGGAGGTTTTCAACTGTCTTCTCACCAATTCCGGAAACGTTAAGTAAATCTTCAACAGTCTGAAAAAAGCCATTTTCCTCACGATATTGGATAATTGCCTGTGCCTTGGAAGGACCAATGCCATTTAGTGTTTCCATTTCTTCTTGTGTAGCATAGTTCAGGTTAACCTTACCGTTTCCATCCGCTTGCCCTGAAGCGGCGGTTGTATTGGAAGGTGCTTCACCGAGTTTTGGAATGGCAATAACCATTTCATCTTGTACTTTTTGTGCCAGATTTACCATTGTCTGATCAGCCTCTTTAGAAAAACCTCCTGCCAGTTCAATCACTTCATTCACCCTGGCATCACCCGAAATTTCATAGACACCGGGACGAAGAACTTCTCCTTTTATATCAACCATGACTAGCTGATTTTCCGTTTCTTTCGTTTGGCTCTTTTTATTTTCGGAGTCAGTAACAGGGGTGAAATCTTCGGGGGATTCAGCTTTATGATCATCATTGTTCATCACAAAGAAAATAATCAGTGCAAGCCCGACTATAATAAAAAATGCGCCCTTTTTCAGGACCTCAATCAGCATGAAATCACATCTCCCTTCCTTGATGTTCGCTGGTTTAT
>BMJD01000001.1:0-265616 GCA_014642895.1 Lentibacillus populi | reverse complement strand
TTGTTGATGTTCGCTGGTTTATTGTTGATGTTCGCTGGTTTATTGTTGATGTTCGCTGGTTTATTGTTGATGTTCGCTGGTTTATTGTTGATGTTCGCTGGTTTATTGTTGATGTTCGCCGTTTCCGATAACCGGAAACGGCGAACATCAAGGTACTGGTATTACGAACCCGGCGTAGTGTGGAGAAAAATGAGGGTCTAGCTTCTTACTCTTTCTATTCGACAAAAGTCTTGAAAATCCTGCTACCAAAATAAAAAGCAGAAAAATTCTATTTTCCTGCCCTTTTTTCAGCAATAAAGAAGATTCTCTCGGTGTTTTCCTCTATACTATCCTGTTTTACGGAAAAATCACCGTATATATTGCGAATTTCAAACCCGGCTTCGTGTAATAATTTTTTATAAACATCAATCGGAAATGTCCGCTGATGGTGATATTCATCAAATCGAATATACTTGTCGTTCGCATCTGCAACGAAAAAGGTTAAGTCATGATGCATTTCTCCTTCTACTTCACCCGGCGTACAGAACCAAATATAAGAAACATCCTCATCAACTTCTGAAAATGTCATATTTGCTAAATCGTTTTGCACATGGTATAGGGAGTGCACATCAAAAAGAAATAATCCTCCAGCTTGAAGCACTTTTGCTGTATGGCGAAAAACCGTCCTTAGCTCTTTTTCCGTTGTAATATAATTTATTACATCGCAATAACTGATAACCGCATCCATACCGTTAATGCCTTCCAATTCCCGCAAGTCCTGATGAATCCAGAGAATCTCAGTACCTTCACTGATTGCATGCTGCTGGGCATAGCTTAACATCTCTTCAGAAGAATCTACTCCGGTCATGTTGTACCCCAGCTTGGCTAGTCCTGTTGTGATTCGACCTGTACCACAGCCTAAATCCGCTACATACCGAATCGTTTTACCGGATTGCTGGAAAACATCTATTGTTAATTCAAGCCATTTATCGTATGGTGCATCATCCATCAACTGGTCGTAAAAATTTGCCATTTGTCTGTATGCCATTGTTTACCCTTCCTGTCCGTAGCTAAGGTTCACACGGGAAGCATCGCCCCACAAACGTTCCAAATTATAATAACTACGTTCATCTTTATGAAAAATATGGCATACAATGTCGCCGATATCGACCAGTATCCAACGTGCCTGTTCAAAACCTTCTAATCGTTTGACAGTAATTCCGGCCTCCTCAACCGTATCTTTAATCGACCGGGCAATCGCTTGTACTTGCCGTTCGTTCGTCCCATGACATATAAGAAAGTAATCTGCCACCAATGAAACATTCTTCATATCTAAAGCTATAATATCTTCAGCTCGTTTATCATCACAAGCCTCTGCTACATTTTGCACAATTTCCAGGGTGTCTTTCAAATTAGTAACCTCCATTTATTTGTTTCGTCAAATCATTATAAGCATGAAAAGTATCCGGATAAATACGTGAACCTTTTCCCATTAAAAATTGAATGGTATTTCGCAGTGTTAGCCAGCAGCTGCGGATTAAATCGTCCTGTGCCGCTTCCCTTACTTCTTCTAAGCCAGGGAACGATCTGCCTGGCTCGATATAATCGGCTAACAGTACGATCATTTCCAGTTTATTCATATGTGCTTTCCCTGTTGTATGATAGTGGATAGCACCAAGCACCTGCGTATCGTGAATGGCTTGCTCCTGACGTACCAAAATCGCCCCAACAGGCGCATGCCATAGTTCATGATGATAAAGCAATAAATCATTCGGAAGTGAACTTGACAAAATCAGCTGACGCATTTCATCTAATGAACGAAATTTTGCATAATCATGAAAAATAGCAGCGAGTTCTGCTTTTTCTTCTGAGACATGAAATCGTTTTGCTAGTTGAACCGCTGTTCGGGCAACCCGCAATGTATGTTCGAACCGCTGTTCCGTTAAATGAGGTTTAACGGCTGCAATCCATTCATTCCTGTTCATATAATCGCTTCCCTTTAATATAACTTTCCACATCTTCCGGAAGTAAATATCGTGTTGACTGGTTTCTGCTAATCCGCTCTCGGATTAGGGTTGAGGATACATCGATCATCGGAATATCTAATGCAATAATTGGAAAATCTGATTGCAAGTGGTATCCTGTGCGTCTCACACCGACAAATTTCACGATATTTATTAATTCATTGATCCGATCCCACTTCGGTAAATATTCGACCATATCGGCACCGATAATAAAATAAAAGGTTGTATCAGGATAGGTATCAATCAATACTTTCATTGTATCAAACGTATATGATTTCCCTAAACGCTCTACTTCAATTGTATCGATTTTAAATGTATCATTCGATGCAATCGCTCTTTCAAGCATGGCAATCCGATTGTTTGCACTTGTTCTGGCTTTATGCTTATGTGGTGGTTCATTGGATGGAATAAACCAGACTTCCTCTAGTGCAAGCTTATTTTTTACTTCTTCCGCAATCAGTAAATGTCCCAAATGCGGTGGGTCAAAGGTTCCTCCTAAAATTCCAACACGTTTCATGACAAACTCCTTTACGTTATACGCAGGAAGCATTAATTTAAATAAGGCGCCCGGAATGGCAGCTAATCGTTTTGGCTTTTTTGAACAGTCTTTTTAAGGTAGTTGAATATGTTTATTTTCTTCTGACTCTTTGTACAAAACAATGTTGTTCCCAATGATTTGAACGATTTCTGCTTCCGTACCTTCTGCTAATTTTACTGCGACATCATCTTTGTCTTCTAAACAATTTTGTAGAACGCTTACCTTTATTAATTCTCTTTTTTCCAATGCTTCTTTCATTTGTTCAATCATATTTTCGTTTACACCATCTTTGCCAACCTGAAAAATCGGTTTCAGATGATGCGCTTCTGAACGTAAATAGCGTTTTTGCTTTCCGGTCAACATATTATCTTCCCTCCAGAATTTGCTGTAATTGATTTTCCATATCATCGATTGGAACATGCTTCATTGTCCATAATTCAAATGCATATTGCGCCTGGTAAAGGAGCATGGTATGACCATAATGGGTGTATGCTCCCCTGTTTTTTGCTTGTTTCAGGAATTCAGTTGTGATTGGCTGATAGATAATATCACTCACAACACTGTCCTTTTTTAAAGAAGGAGCAAGCTGGATAATGGATTTATCCTGATTTGGTTTCATTCCGACTGAAGTCGTTTGAATAATCACGTCATAATGATCCAGTTTGTTCCCCAAGCCAGCTAATGATAAGACCGCCGTATTGGTTTGATCCTGCTGCAATTCCGTGATCGCTTCAGCACTTGATACCGTACGGTTGGCAATATCAACATAATGGAACCCTGCTGTTACAAGTGCATCATAAATCCCTCTCGCTGCCCCGCCAGCACCAATGATCGCTATTTTTATATCTTTATCAGCAAACACAGCTGGATAATGTTGTTTTAATGACCGTGTATATCCTTTTCCATCTGTATTATAGCCGATCCATCTTCCGTTTCGGCTAACGACCGTATTAACTGCACCAATACGTCTTGCTTCAACGTCTAGGTCATCTAAATAAGGAATAATTTTCTGTTTATAAGGAACTGTTACATTAAAGCCATTGATATGTTCCCTTTTTAAGTCAGTTAACCTTTGTTCAAATGATTCGTCGGGTGTTATTTCTACAATGGAATAGCTGCCGCTTAATCCTGCTTTCTTTAAAAATTGTTCATGAATCCATGGTGATAACGAATGCTGAATTGGATAACCAATCAATGCAAATTGAAAACTCATTTAGATTTCCCCTTTAAATCAATGATTTTCGTATGGAAACGGAAACGCCTTTAGGACTATGGGCCGTTACTGTCGTTTTCTGACCCGCGACACTCACCCAGCCTAGACCCGGGAAGACGATGTCAGTTTTGTCACCTTGTACACGATAGGTTGTTTCCGTAAGTGCTGGCAGTTTCTCCATCGTCTCTTGATCTGGTGGTGATAGAAGTTCACCTTTATGCTCAACGTATAATGTATCGGCGTTGTCCATTTTTGTTCGGTGAATCGGTAACCCATTGGCAAAATAACAGACAAATGATTGCTTTTCCCCTTTTACATAGTCTAAGCGGGCAAGGCCACCGAAAAATAGGGTCTGACCACTGTTCAACTGGTAAATTCTCGGTTTTATTTCCTTATTCGGCGTAATGATCTTTAAATCATGCTTGGATACGTAATGGGCAATCTGTTGTTTGTTGACAATTCCTGGCGTGTCAATTAATACAGCCGTATCATCCAACGGAATTTCAATAAACCCAAGCGTAGTTCCAGGAAAGTAGGAAGTCGTTATGACATCATTCGTACCTGTTGATCGATTGATTAACCGGTTGATAAAAGTGGATTTCCCGACATTCGTTGTTCCGACAATATAAACGTCCTTCCCGTCTCGATGATGCTCAATAGCCTCTGTTAGTTCGGCAATTCCATGTCCTTTTGCCGATGAAATCAGAAAAACGTCTTTTACGATGATACCCATTTCCTTTGCAGATGCCCGAAGCCACTTGATAAGTTTTCTTTGATTCGTTGACTTTGGTAATAAATCCATTTTATTTCCAACTAAAATGATCGGGTTATTACCAGTAATCCGTGGGAGGCTTTTAATAAGACTTCCACTAACATCAAATATATCAACAATGTGAACGACAAGTCCGCTTGTTTCCCCGATTCGACTAACCAAATTTAAAAAGTCCTCATCGCGAATCGAAACCGGTTGTACCTCATTATAATGTTTTAAACGAAAGCAACGCTGGCATAAAGTGGTATCTTTTTGTAATGCTGTTTCCGGCGTATAACCTAGTTTCTTCGGGCTTGTCGTTTGGATTGAAATGCCGCAGCCCTGACAACGTATTTTTTCCACTACTATTCCTCCCAGGTAATTTTTCCTTTTTTCCGCATATAATGTAAGATACGTCGCTCAATTTTCCGGTTTATCCTTGTCATTTTTCCATCGGTTTGGACGATCGGCACAACTAATATCGTATAAAATCCGGCAAAATTACCACCAAGAACATCTGTCATTAGCTGGTCACCGACTACAACAATTTCATTTTTTTTTAAATTCATTTGCTTTGCAGCTGTTTTAAATGCATGTCCAAGCGGTTTTCTGGCACTATATACGAATGGTGTAGCGAGTGGTTCTGAAAAAATTTTCACTCGTTCTTCGTTATTATTCGAAATAATCGTCACCTTGATGTCGTGTTCCTTCATCAATTTGAACCATTGAACAATTTCGGGTGTTGCGTCTTTCACATCCCAGGCGACAAGCGTATTATCCAAATCGGTAATGATTCCTTTTATCCCTTTTTGCTTTAGTACGCCAGGATGAATATCAAATATACTCTTCACGTGCTCATTCGGTAAAAACTTCTTCAGCAACTGTCACACCTCATTACTCTATTCCCTTACTGCAAGTTTATATTATACCTTAATCCTATAATAACTTTCCAGAGAAGAAAAGCGGAAGCGTCCGGTTAGCGGCGTATGGACTGGACTGAACCGCAGGAGATAAAGGAAACATGCCCCTGCAAAAGGGGTATGCCGACGTTGGCCGCAAAGGCCGTTCTTAGTCGGCCTTCCTTCGTCTCCCGAGCCGATGTTGACTTATCGTACGGAGGTGAAGGAAGTCCACTAGCCGCTGGGCGCTGGAGCTGGACATGGCCGTTTTCGGTAATGAATTAATAAAGAAAAATTATACACTTAGTTTATGTTATATGAAAGTGTAATGGGGAACGAAAAGGGTTCTTCTTTCCATCTTCTCTGAATATTTTTGTATGTTTATGTCAATTTATTAAAGATATGCTTGATTTCAGACAGTTTCTTGCAAAAACCGTTCGACAAATTCCTCCATTTTTCGCCTTGTGGATAACATTACTAACATTATCCACATTTATAGAATGGTATTTTAGGCATACTTTTTTGCTTTTATGCACAAGTTATCTACAGGTGATTGTAGATAACTATCGCCTTGCCCAACTCTATTATTCGTGGTAAATTATTATTAACTTCAAAATGGAAGTATTACTAATTTACCAGGAGGGCTGTATTTATGGAGCATTTGTCAGATGAGCTATTGCTGGAATCCTATCGCAAAGCAAATGAATTAAATTTAAGCCCTGATTTTATCCATTTAATTGAACAGGAAATTCATAGAAGATCATTACTGCACAAAGTAAAATGTCCAAGTTAATAAATAGTATGAAAACATGAATAATATGCAACTTTTTGCTAACTCTTGTCATTTTTATGAATGATAGGGGTTTTTTATTTTTCTGAACCTGATAGTATGATAAACTAACGTTGGAATACCATACATAAACAGGACCCAGTTCTATTTTCTTACTGATTACTTACTGCTTGACTTGATTCAGGAACCACTAGCCGCACCCGCGCAACGGTTTTTCTATCCTCAAATGTATCTTTCGGTGTAGAATTAGATGGTAGGCTAAATTAGAAAAGGAGGACTTCCACTAGATGATTTTCACAGTTTTAATACCACTTATACTTGCATGTTTTATCCCATTACTTAGCAAAATCAAAGAAAAAATACATACTGGTGTTTTTGTGTTTTTCATTCCTTTTATTATTTTTCTTTATTTTATCCAATTTGTCGGCAATGACTTTTCTCCAGTCCGGCAAACATTTAGATGGATACCATCACTTGGAATCAACCTGGATTTTTATTTGGATGGGCTAAGCCTTTTATTTGCTTTGTTAATAAGCGGTATCGGTGCTCTGGTTGTTTTATATTCGATTTATTATTTAAATAAAACGGAGCGGTTGGGGCATTTTTATGTATACTTGTTAATGTTTATGGCGGCCATGCTTGGTGTTGTTTTATCCGATAATGTTTTTGTTCTGTATACATTTTGGGAGCTGACATCAATTTCCTCCTTCTTGCTTATCGGTTACTGGCACTTCAACGAACGGTCCCGCTATGGGGCATTAAAATCGATGCTAATTACTATTTTTGGCGGGTTAAGCATGTTTGGTGGTTTTGTGCTGCTTACAGTCGTTACAGATACAACAAGTATCCAAGCAATGATAGAACAGAAAGATGTAATCTTAAATAGTACTTATTTACCACTAATTTTAGGATTCATTTTGCTTGGCGCATTTACAAAGTCAGCACAGTTTCCTTTCCATATCTGGCTCCCGGATGCAATGGAAGCTCCGACTCCAGTTAGTGCATATCTCCATTCAGCAACGATGGTAAAAGCAGGGCTATTTTTGGTGGCGCGTTTTTCACCGGTTTTCTCTACCTATGAATGGTTCTTCATTATTGTTAGTCTTGTAGGGATTGTGACATTATGCTGGGGCTCCTACATGGCTGTAAGACAAACTGATTTGAAAGCAATCCTGGCATTTTCCACGATCAGCCAGTTGGGGATGATTATGGCAATGCTCGGATTTGGTACCGAAATCGCTGTATTTGCTGCCGTATTTCATATTTTAAACCATGCAACATTTAAAGGAAGTCTTTTTATGGTTGCGGGTATCGTTGACCATGAAACAGGAACCCGTGACATTCGTAAGCTTGGCGGACTTATTACATTTCTACCAATCACGGGCACGCTCGCCTTGTTTGGGACGTTCTCAATGGCAGGAATACCATTGCCATTCTTAAACGGTTTTTACAGTAAAGAGTTATTTTTTGAATCCAGTCTTGATTTGGCAGGCGCCAGCACATTTGCCGATCTTTTGGCACAGGCAATTCCATACCTTGCTGTGTTCGGAAGTATTTTCACTTTTGTTTATTCCTTATACTTCTTATTCGGAACATTTGCAGGAAAAGCCGACCTTGCCAAGCTGCCGAAAAAACCACATGAAGCACCATTCGGCATGCTCGTTTCTCCGATTATACTTGTACTGGGTGTCATCTTAATCGGTCTGTTTCCAAATGTCGTAAACGGAACATTCCTGGCACATGCTGCGGAAGCAATCAAAGGTGTATCGATTGAGAAACATATTACATTTTGGCATGGATTTAATTACACCCCACTGCAAATGACATTGATTGTTGTTGGACTTGGTCTTGTACTTGTTTTGACCCGAAAAAAATGGGCAGGTGCTTATCATATCCTGCCTGGCAAATTAAGCTTAAACAGATTGTATAATGCCATATTGGATAAACTGGACGATTGGACAAAAGATGTAACACAATCTTATATGACTGGATCATTACGGCTGTACGTCGCAATCATCATTGGGGCGACGCTTGTAGTAACGGCAATTGTTATGCTTGTAACTGGCGGCTTCAACATCCAATTTAATGATTTGGCCGATGTGACCGCGATTGAGGTTTCTGTAGTGGTGATTATGGTGATTGCTGCACTCGGAACGATAGTTGCAAAAAACAATGTTTCAGCGATATTAATTCTAGGCGTTGTCGGATATGGAGTAGCCATTCTTTTTGTCCTGTACCGTGCACCAGACCTGGCTTTAACGCAACTCGTAATCGAAACTGTTACCGTTGTTTTGTTTTTACTTTGCTTCTATCATATGCCTAAATTACGGAAACGTAATGAATCGGCTGGAACGAAAACGATTAATTTAATTATTTCGATCGGCTTTGGAGCTTTATTGACATTAGTTGGAATTTCCGCCCACAGCAGCAAATGGTTTGATTCGATTGCGGATTATTTTATCGAAACATCTAAGCCACTCGGCGGTGGGCACAACATTGTTAATGTCATACTGGTCGATATGCGTGGCTTTGATACACTATTTGAAATCACCGTACTAGGTTTAGCAGCACTTGCTATCTATAGCCTCATCAAACTGAAAAAGGGGGCAAAATAAGTGGAAATTATCATCTTAATTTTGGCAGGTATATTGTTTGCAACAGCAATTTACAACCTATTACAAAAACAGTTACTTCGCATAATTATTGGAACTGCTCTCTTGTCCCATGGCGCCCATTTATTTATTTTAACCATGGGAAAATTAAAGCGCGGGCAGCCGCCAATCATAATGGAGGGTATTTCGGATTATGTTGATCCCTTACCACAAGCATTAATTTTGACATCAATCGTTATTAGCTTTGGTGTTACAAGTCTACTATTAGTTCTTGCTTACCGGACAGCTAATGAAAATAATAGTGATGATATGGCACAATTAAGGGGTGACGAACATGAGTAATTTAGCGGTATTGCCAATCATCATCCCATTGATATCCGGGATAATTCTGGCTTTTTTCCATAATAAAGTAAACACAGCACGCTGGCTGACCCGAGTATTCATTCTGGTTAACCTTGGTGTTGTCTCTTACATTACATGGTTTGTATTTCACAATGGAACGATTGTCCTGGAAACCGGTGGCTGGAAAGCACCATATGGTATTGTTCTAGTTGCCGATCCGCTCGCAATAACCCTTGTGTTAACAACAAACATTATTGCTGCAGCATGTGCTTTCTATACTCCACATTCCATGGATTTAAAGCAAGAAACACATTATTTTTATACGTTTTTCTTCTTGTTAATTGCAGGGGTATCCGGAGCCTTTATCACAGGAGATTTATTTAACTTATTTGTCTTTTATGAAGTATTATTAATGGCTTCCTATGCACTGATCGTTTTAGGGGGCGGAAAGGTTCAATTGCGTGAATCACTTAAATATGTATTGATTAATCTGTTTTCTTCCGTATTGTTTGTTACATCTGTTGCCTTTCTTTATTCGGTCGTTGGAACAGTAAACATGGCTCATATTGCTGAGCGGGTTCAGGATGTTGATCAGAAAGGTATTTTAACAACCATTGCGGTTCTGTTTTTCTTTGTTTTTGCAACGAAGGCAGCACTGTTTCCATTATATTATTGGATGCCAAAATCATATATTGTGCCAAACCCGGTTATTTCTGCCCTGTTTGGTGCACTCTTGACAAAAGTGGGAGTCTATTCGATTCTGCGCGTGTTTTCGCTCATTTTCATCTATAAACTGGATTTAACCCACCAGGCATTTATTTGGATAGCCGGTTTATCCATGATATTCGGAATAATTGGCGCCTTGTCAACTTCGAATATAAAATTAATTGTTGCCTACAATATTATTCCAGCTATCGGGTTTATTATGATGGGGATCGGTGTGTTCAATCAAGATGGCATTAGTGGTTCTATTTATTATTTGGTTCACGATATGATAATAAAATGTGCCCTGTTCTTATTGGTTGGTACAGTTGCATACGTTGCAGGCACATCGGATCTGCGCAAGTTCAGCGGATTAATTCACTATTATCCATTACTTGGCTGGCTTGTATTTGTTTCCGCATTTGTGCTCGCCGGAATACCGCCATTCAGTGGTTTTATTGGCAAGTTGCTGTTACTAAAAGGAGCATTGTCGGCTAATGAAGTAGCTATTGTTATTTTGGCCTTGCTTTCAAGCCTACTTATCCTTTATTCCATCATGAAAATCTTTATTAACGGGTTTTGGGGCAAAAAGGATGAGTCTATTATTGTTGAAAGAAAACCTGTAAAAGGATTAATTGGGCCAATTGTATTCCTATTAGCCTTTTCTGTTATTCTGGGTTTAGGCGCTGAATTTATATATCCGTCAATTGAATCGATTTCAACCTATTTACTTGATCCGGAAGTTTATATAAAATCTGTTTTAAAGGAGTAGTGGATGATGGCCTTTCAAATTGTCATTAATTTTATTATCGCGTTCATGTGGATGTTTCTAAGTGAGTCCTATTCCACGACAAGTTTTATTGCAGGCTATATTCTGGGAATTCTTTTATTACTGTTGCTGAACCGTTTTGTTCCCGATACATTTTATTTGAACCGGCTATACAAAATCGGCAAGCTCGTTCTTTTATTTATCAGGGAACTGATTTCATCCAATATCGATATCGTAAAATTGGTCTATAAACGAAAGCCCGAATTTGAACCAGGCATTTTTGCATTGCCAATTGATCTAAACAGCAATTGGGAAATTACGCTCCTGGCAAATTTAATTACGTTAACACCAGGAACCTTATCTGTTGCGGTTGCAAATGATCATTCCCATATTTATATACATGCGATGGATATCGATACAATTGACGACTCGATCAAGTCCATTAAGGATACATTTGAAACGGCGATTAAGGAGGTGACACGATGAACAACCTTCTGGACATAACCGAAAAGCTTGTTAACATCTCGGCAATTATCTGTACTATTGGCATATCTATTTCCCTGCTTTTGCTGTTGATTCGGGTTATGGTTGGCCCGTCCAATGCGGATCGGGCAGTTGCTCTTGATGGTATTGGAATTAATTTAATGGGGATTGCAGCACTACTTTCTGTTATCATCGTGACAACGAAATTGAATGATGTTGTATTGTTAATTGGAATCCTGCTGTTCATCGGAACACTGGCTATTGCCAAATATCTGGAGAAGGGTGTTATTATTGATCGAGACGTGGATTAACATCATTTTAAATATTATTATCGTTTTTCTTTTATTAAGTGGCACCTTTTTTATGCTGTCAGGGTCAATTGGTGTCATTCGGTTTCCGGATGTATATACGCGCCTGCATGCAGCGACAAAAGCATCAACGCTCGGAATAGCCGGAATATTGATCGGAGCATTTATATTCCTGTATGTTAGCCATTCCCTTGTCAGCGGCAAGCTGCTGTTAGCGATTGTTTTCACCTTGATTACGGCGCCGGTTTCCGGACATATGATATCAAGAGCTGCGCACCATAACGGGGTAAAACCAGTTACACATAATCGAAATGATGCATATGAAGAAATTATCCAGCAAATTAAGAAGGAGCATTCGTGAAGAAATGCGGAAGCGTCCGTTTAGCGGCTTGAGGACTCTCGCCCTGCCAAGCAGGTAGTTTGGTGAATTGGGCCATATTGCACTAGCCGCTGAGCGCTGGAGCTGGACATCGTAAGCGGCTTTTTGGAAAGCCGCTTTTTAATTTTCTCCTTTAAGGACAGACACTATTTAACTGCAATCCTCATATGGATGTTATATAGGCAAAAGCCCAGCCATCATTTTAGGAGGTGCATGTGTTTGTCAGGAATTCTGAGTGTGCTAGCTTTACTTGTTAAAGAGGCACTATTTTTTGTATCCTATGTGAAAAATCATGCCTTTCCACAACCGCTTCCGCCAGAGGACGAAGCGAAGTACATTAAACAAATGCAAGATGGAGATGAAAATGCGAGAAACAAATTAATTGAACATAATTTACGGCTGGTTGCTCATATTGTCAAGAAATTTGAAAATACCGGCGAGGATATGGAGGATCTGATTTCAATCGGAACAATTGGATTAATTAAAGGGATTGAAAGTTTTTCTGTAGAAAAGGGAACAAAGCTTGCTACCTATGCCGCGAGATGCATTGAGAATGAAATCTTGATGCATTTACGTGCTTTGAAAAAGGTGAAAAAAGATGTGTCATTACACGATCCTATTGGCCAGGATAAAGAAGGAAATGAAATAAGCTTAATCGACATTTTAGAAGCTGAAAATACTGACGTTATTGAATATATTCAATTAAATATGGAGATTGACAAAATGAAAGATTACTTGTCTATCCTCACCGGCCGAGAAAAAGAAGTGATCATTTATCGGTATGGGCTTAACGACTATAAGGAACTAACGCAAAGGGAAATAGCAAAAAAATTAAATATATCGAGGAGTTATGTATCACGGATTGAAAAGAGGGCCTTAATGAAAGTCTTTCATGAATATTTCCGCAATGAACGACGTGGATAAAAGAGTCTTCCACATCCACTTTGCGCAGACTATCTCCTTCTCGCCAGAGCTTGTACCACAGCTCACCTGGCTGTAACTTCAAGACGATAATATAAGCGCGTTGATCATAAAATCATACGCGCTTATTATCCTCTAATTGTAATTTCAGCTTTCGATATTTTAAAACAAATAATGTTGCGGCTGCTGTCATTGCAAAGGAAAGTCCGGTTAAAATCGCACCATCACCTTTTGATTGAATATACGTATCCATTACCGAACCCATATATAAATAAATACTTACGATCAGCAGTGTCATAATAAACCGTCGATAGTCTTTTAGTTTTATTTCAAGTTCTATCATTTTAGGATCCATCATATATTCCCCTTCCCTATTAGTACGTGTAAGAAAAACACTGACGCGTCTTTCTGGATGTCAGAAGCCAGAGGTCGGATTGAAAGAAATCGGCGAGGTAGCCGATTTAAATATTTACTACCTGCCGATTTTTATACCCTATCCTTTCAAAAGTCACCGCTTATCAATTGGTGCATTCTTGAACATCCTCTATTATGCATCATAACATAGATTAATAGGGAACAAGGGAGGTAAATCATGGATTGCGTTATAACTGGCTAACCATCATCATGACTAATTTAGATGCATGCTTTGCAGCTTGTTCCAAAAAAGCATCAAAAGAAATGGATGATTGTTTTCCGGCAATATCTGATAACGCCCGGATAATAACAAATGGTTTTTTATATTGATGACAAACCTGTGCTACTGCAGCGGCTTCCATTTCAGCAGCAATCATAGTTGGAATTTTTTTATTTACAAATGCAACACGCTCAGGATCGTCCATGAATGAATCTCCAGTCGCGATAATCCCCGTTTTTGCTTTTATATCCAAGTCATTCATTGCTTTTACAGCTAATGTGATCAATCCAGTATCTGCAGCAAACATCGCTGGCATCCCCGGAACCTGTCCATATGCATAGTCAAATGCCGTTACATCAACATCATGATGTACTACCTGAGTTGAAATAACAACGTTACCAACTTCCAAATCACTGGCAAACCCACCAGCCGATCCGGTATTAATCACATGTGATGGCTGAAAGCGCTCATGCATAATGGTAGTCGCCATTGCAGCGTTAACCTTACCAATTCCTGACTTCAATAAAACAACGTCTTTGCCACATAATTTTCCTTCGATAAATAAGCAATTGGCAACTGTTATTTCTTTCTGATCCTCCATATTTCCCAGCAAAATCGCAATTTCTTCCTCCATTGCTCCGATGATACCAATTGTCACCAGGACACCTCCTATTAATCGTCGGCTGTTTTTTTAATTATGTCCACTTAACAAAGCTTAAAATGGTGATTCCTGCTTACTGAAATCGGTGTTTTTGATCATTTTCTTTTAACTCTTCAACCTTTGTCGGCTGCCAGCCCTCATTATCAACCCATGTTAAATATACACGGTACGTTTTCGTTTCGTCGTTATCAGAAACGGTAGCAATGACTTGCTGTTCACCACCGCGTTCCAGCCACCATGTCGTCATATTTCCTTCTTCCAGACCTGTTGCTACTCTGGCCGCTTCTTCCATCTCCGCTCGATCCTGAGTTCCTTCATTATAATTTGTTGTATGTGGACCCTGTTGTTCCGTGCCAATTGGCTGCCAATTACCTGTATAAGCTTTTACTACGTTTTCATCATCCGTTTCAACTTGTTCTGTTTCAACATTTTGATTATCCGAGTCGTTTTCATTTGAATCATCTGCAGCCGATTCCTCATCGTCAGACTGATTTTGTTCCTCGGTATTCGATTCATCATCTGCACTGCTATCACCAGGCTTGTCCGCTTGTTCCTCATTTGTTGGATTAGTCTTGTCATTTGGCTCTTCCGCTTCATCGTTGCCACCAAAAATAAACGTGCCGATCAGCACAATTACTAATAATGCCCCAATGACCAGCATAATGGACAGCAGCTTCGTATTTTTTCGCCGTTTTTCAAATTTATTAACCCGTGAATATTTATTACTGTTAACCAAAAACTCAACCTCCCACACTTATCCCTACTATCATATCATATTTTGTATGAGAAATTTATATGATAATTTAAGAAAAGCGGGGCTGTCCCGCTTTTGTATATTCCACCTATTCAACTTTAGTAATCTTAACCTGAATGTCGCCTCCAGGGGTTGAGACGGTAACTTCTGTGCCAATTTCGTGTCCAAGCAGGCTTTTTGCCATTGGCGAATCATTGGAAATTTTTCCTTCAAACGGGTCTGCTTCAGCACTTCCAACAATTTGGTATGTTTCTTCTTCGCCATTCGGCAATTCAACAAACGTAACAGATTTCCCTAATGAAACGATATTCGGATTGTCATTATCATTTTCAATAATTACAGCATTACGGATCATTTTTTCCACCTGGGTAATCCGGGATTCAACAAATGCTTGCTCATCCTTCGCGGCGTCATATTCAGAGTTCTCCGACAGATCGCCAAAACCTCGTGCTACTTTGATCCTTTCGACAACCTCTTGTCTTCTTTCCGTTTTTAAATAATGTAATTCCTCTTCTAACTTCTCTTTCCCCTCTTGTGTCATGTAATAACTTTTCTCTATAGCCATTGAAAACACTCCTTTTTATTCTGCAATGGAAAAATCGGTAACACAGATATGTTTGGTGTACCCATATGGGTAAAGCTTCAGAATAATGCGCATCCGTTTACCTGTCTGTTTGGAAATGGACAAGTATTAACGCCTTATTGGCAGTTACCAGTTGATCTAAAATAATATGCTAACCATTACTATGGCAGATTTAATGTAAATTTTCAATACTTTTCCCTTGTTTGTTTAAACGATTCCTCGACAAAATCGTTTCTATTTTGGTAGCCATAATATCGATTGCAACGTGATTTTGGCCACCCTCTGGAATAATAATGTCAGCATAGCGCTTTGTTGGCTCAACAAATTGCAAATGCATCGGTCTTACGTTGTTAATATATTGATCAATAACGGAATCCAGTGTTCGCCCCCGTTCCTTAATATCCCTTAGGAGACGACGAATAATCCGGACATCGGCATCTGTATCAACAAATACTTTGATATCCATCAAGTCAATCAACCGTGGATCTTCCAGTATCAAAATACCTTCTAAAATAATAACTTCTTTCGGTTCTACCGGTATTACCTTATTGGACCGGGTATGGAGCTTGTAATCATATACAGGCTTTTCAATCGGCTTTTGCTTCATTAAATCGTGTATATGCTGAATAAGCAGGTCATTATCAAATGCGAGCGGATGATCATAATTTGTGTTTAAACGTTCCTCGAACGGCAGATGGCTTTGATCTTTATAATAATAATCCTGCTCAATAACAAGTATTGTTTTATCGGAAAAGCGCTGGCAAATGGAACGGGTTACAGTGGTTTTCCCGCTGCCGCTCCCCCCGGCAACCCCGATAACAACTGGTCTTTCACGCATGGATTAACATGCTCCCTTCCTATTTTTTAATGCTAATGGCAACTCCATCACCAATCGGAACAATGGATGTCATATAATCGGGATTTTTGATTAGCCAATCATTGTAATGCCGTATTTTCTGGCCAAGCTTTGTAAACCTGGGATGTTCTTTGCTTGGTTCTTCGACATACCCTTTAAATAATACATTATCAGTAATAATTAGGCCACCTTTTGCAACTGTTTGACTGTATAACGTAAAAAAGCGTTCGTATTGTCCTTTAGCAGCATCAATAAACAACAAATCAAATGGACCTTTCGCTGTTATATTCTCTGCTGTTTCAAGTGCATCTCCAAAAATAACGTCTATTTTATCCTGTTTTTCCAATTTTTTTATATTGGCAATTGCCTTTTGATAACGGGACCAATCCCGTTCGATTGTAACAACCGTTGCCTTAGAATTAGCTTGGAGCATCCGTAATGCGGAATAGCCAATAGCGGTTCCAATTTCCAGAATCCGTTCTGGCTTTTGTATCCGGATAATTTGTGTTAATAAGTGCATGCTAACCGGATCCATGATCGGAACATGCTCCTCTGTTGCCTGCCGTTCCAATTCGACCACCCAATTTTCTTGAGCAGGTAATAATTGTATTAAATAGTTGGTCAGGTTCTCATTTATCATTCCAAACCCTCGTTTCCAAGCAGGAAAAGCACACTAGCCGCTGAGCGCTGGAGCTGGCATCGCCATTCCTGTTAATAAATTACTATCAGTGCGTGTTCAAAAAGTCGCCGAACCTGAGTCTTGAAGGTCGAGGCGGCGTAGCTCCCGGCACCGGAGTGTACATAAAAAGGTACATGAGGAGCGGGCTTGCACAGGAAGTGCTGACTTCTGCTGTTGGCGATTGTCGTGGGCGGTTTTAGCAGAAGATCCTTCACTGCCAACGACACGATTCGCCGCTTATCATTTGGTGACTTTTTGAACATCCTCTATCAGTAAAAAAACAGGAAATGTGAAATCCGGGTTCACACTTCCGCTGTATGGTATTTCCTTGGTATCTTTCTCTCTGCCCCGATTGGCCCGCTCTAATGAAGTTTTACTTAATATATTTCTCTTTTAATTGTAAATGTTCTTCATGCGTCTTAGCGTAATAAATATGTCCGTTACCATCATGCAAAAAATATTTATAATCCGATTTTTCTGGTTCCAGTGCAGCCTTTAATGAACTTTCAGCAAAATTCGATATCGGACCAATCGGTAATGTGTCAACATAATACGTGTTATATGGTGATTCAACTTCCAGATCCTTCAGTAATACTTTATCCTTATGTTTACCAAGTGCATATAAAACAGTCGGATCTGTTTGCAGAGGCATTCCAGCATCTAACCGGTTATAGAAAACCCCGGCAATTTTTTTTCGCTGCTCCTCTGTTCGGGCCTCGTTTTCCACCAATGACGCCATCGTAATTGCTTGATGAACGGTAAAATCTTGCTCGGAAATTTCATTTAAATAAGGTGAAACAGCTTTGACAGTTGTTTTCAGCATTTTTTGCACAACGGAGTCGATAGTTGGCTCCTCATCATAAAAATTATAGGTTGCTGCAAATAAATAGCCTTCCAAAGGTGTTCGAATATCCGGGTCCAAAATTTTCTCTGATAGTACCTCTGGATATAAATCGATTAATTGATTGACATAGTCGGGATCATTTACTTTTTTTAGAAAATCTTTCTTAGAAATCGGCAGTTTTTTAGCATAAATGTCGGCAATTTGATCAATTGTTTTCCCCTCTGGAATCGTAACTGTATAAATTGCCTCTTTCAATACTTTTCCTTTTTTTAATGACTCTATAATACCATCCAATGTCATGGATGGCGAAAAAGTATAATCCCCTGCCTGAAAATCTGATTCATTTTGAAACTTTATGTAAAAGCGGAATACACGTGCATCTTTAATTATTCCTTTATCCTCAAGTATCGATGCAATATCGGAAGTGGAAGAACCCATTGGAATTTGCACCTTAACTTCTTTTTCACTATCTGGATTAACCGGTTTCAATGCTGATTTAACATACATATACCCTGAGATACCACCGACTAGAAGGATAAGAACAATCGCGATAATAATTATGGCGACGATTTTTCGGACTGTCCTCGCTTCTTCACTGCGTTCCATCAGCTTGTCCGAATATTTACCATTATTCTTTTTCCTGAACATACAGTATCCCCCTTTCCCATCCGGTATATTATACTAAAAAAAATATAAATATGCCATGATTCGATAAAAAATGGCAAAAGTAAAAGGGAAAGCATAGAAAAGCTGATGTCTTTTTCTAAAACATCAGCTCTTGTAATTACTATTGATCATCCTCTTCGTCCGCCAATGTATTCAGCATTTCCTCGACCATATCCCATTCTTCATCAGAATCGATAGGAAAAAGTGACAGGTCATTTTCGTCAGTATCCTTTTCTTCGTAGCGAAATGCATATACTTCCACTTCATCATCATCTTTTTGTTCAACGGGTACAACAGCAATATAGGATTGATTCGTTTGATCAACGTCAAAAGTGAACAATACTTCAAATAAGTGTTCTTCCCCGTTTTCATCAGGAATAATAATTCGTTCCTTTTCTTCCAGCGCCATGTCTTCCCTCCTTATTTACTTTGATCAAGATACCCTTGTAAAATCATTACTGCAGCCATTTTATCGATTACTTTCTTACGTTTTTTCCGGCTTACATCTGCTTCCAGCAGCACACGCTCAGCAGCAATCGTTGTTAATCGTTCGTCCCAAAGCACAGCAGGTATTTGGTGAACCTTCTCAACATGCTTTGCATACAGTTCAGATGCTTTTCCGCGTTCACCAATTGTACCATTCATATTTTTCGGCAATCCGATAACTGCCTTATTAACCTCATGTTCACGGATGATAGCGCCCAGTTCCTCGTCTGCTGAATCAATGTCCTCTTCATTCCATCTAATCGTAGTCAATCCCTGTGCTGTCCAGCCGAAAGCATCGCTAACAGCAACACCAATTGTTTTGGAGCCGACATCCAAGCCGATCATTTTCATCTATTCAGCCTCTTGATGCTGTTCCAAATAAAATTTAACCAATTCTTCAATTACTTCATCGCGCTCGACTTTTCGGATCAAATTTCGCGCATCGTTATACCTTGGTATATACGCAGGGTCACCGGACAATAAATAACCAACAATTTGATTAATCGGATTATACCCTTTTTCTTTCAGTGCTCCATGAACCGTCAGCAAAATCTCTTTAATATCCTGATCAAATGGTTCTTCCGAAAAATTAAACTTCATCGTTTTATCAATAGAGCTCATAGTGACACCTCGTTCCATGTTTTACCTTAATCATTATTCTAACATGTTTGCGGTTAATAATATATCTTTTTTAACAGATTGAAGACGGGATGTTTACCTATTGTACATTTTCGCTAATATATCGTGCTGCAGTTTGTAATGCATCAGCGATTTTTTGCGGATCTTTTCCGCCAGCCTGGGCCATGTCGGGGCGTCCGCCACCACCACCGCCGCAAGCCTTTGCTGCCTGTTTAATCAAGTTTCCTGCATGTAACCCGCTTTCGATTAAATCTTTGGAAACACCTGCTGCCAATTGTACCTTTTGTTTATTTTCAGCTGCAAGTAAAATAACTCCTGAGCCAAGCTTTTGCTTCAAATCGTCAACCATATTGCGCAGCTGATTCATGTCCTTCACACTGACCTTTTGTGCTAGTAGCGAAATTCCTTCCACTTCTTCTACCTTATCCAGTATTGACGAAGCTTCCATGTTTGATAATTTCGAGCTTAATGATTCATTTTCTTTTTGTATTGCTTTTATATCCTTATACAATCCGTCGATCCGTTCAGGAATCTTTTCATCCGTCGTTTTTAACAGCTGTGCAGCATGATCCAGCAGTGTTAGCTTTTGTTTTGTAAAGTAATAGGCATACTTGCTTGTTACCGCCTCGATTCGCCGTGTCCCTGCACCTATTCCTGTTTCGGAAATAATTTTAAACATCCCGATTTCTGCCGTATTGCGAACATGACAGCCACCACAAAGTTCGATGCTATAGTCACCCGCCTGGACGACGCGGACGATATCACCGTATTTTTCACCGAATAATGCCATTGCTCCCATTTCTTTTGCTTCAGAAATTTTCATAATATCGACGACGACCTGTAGCTCTTCCCATACCTTCTCATTGACGATTTGCTCAATCTTCTGCAGTTCATCCTCACTGATTGCGCCAAAATGGGAAAAATCAAATCTTAGCCGCTCCGGTGTTACAAGTGATCCAGCTTGATTCACATGACCACCAAGTACATCTTTCAAGGCTTGGTGCAGCAAATGTGTCGCGGTATGATTTTTGACAATCATGTTGCGGAACTCGGTATCGACTACAGCCTTTACCTTATCCCCTGTGCAGAATTCTCCATCCTTTATCGTAACGCGATGAAGGTGCTGTCCTTTTGGTGCTTTTTGTACATTCTCAACAAAGGCCGTGCCGTGATCCGAATAAATCCAACCCTTATCAGCTATCTGTCCGCCACTTTCCGCATAAAAAGGGGTTTCTCTTAAAAACAGCATGATTTTCTCGCCGGATTTTGCGGTATCAATCAATGCATTTCCATTTATCATCGTTTCGATCGTCGTTTCTGTTGCTAATCGATCATATCCGACAAATTCACTTTCCGCATCTATTTTACTTAACATCTCATCCTGCACTTGCATCGAATCTGCCTTTTGCCTGGCGTTTCGTGCCCGTTCCCGTTGTCCGTCCATTTCCTCCTGAAAACCGGCTTCATCAATCGTGAATCCTTCTTCTTCCACGTACTCTTCGGTTAGTTCCTTAGGAAAGCCGTACGTGTCATACAATCGGAACACTTCTTTACCTGGAAATACGGTACTGCCATTTTCCTTTTCATTTTGTATAATGGCAGTCAAGATTTCCAAGCCATCGTGCAATGTTTCGTGAAAACGTTCTTCCTCCGTTTTAATGACTGTCTCAATATAGTCCTTTTGTTGTAAAACCTCCGGATAGAAGTCCTTCATAATTTTTCCGACCGTCGCTACTAGCTTGTACATAAATGGTTTATCAATGCCAATTTGTTTGGCAAACCGGACTGCTCTTCTTAACAATCGACGTAAAACATATCCTCTTCCTTCATTGGATGGCAAAGCATTATCCCCGATTGCAAAAGCAACTGTCCGAATGTGATCGGCAATAACTTTATAAGCCGTATCACTTGCTTCGGCTTTGCCATATGGAATGTTGGCCAGCTCTTCAATCTTGTTTATAATCGGCATAAACAAATCCGTTTCAAAGTTTGTTGGTGCGTCCTGGATAACGGAAACCATCCGCTCCAGACCCATTCCAGTATCGATATTCTTTTTAGGAAGCGGTGTGTACGTATCATCAGGATTATGATTAAACTGGGAAAATACCAAGTTCCAAACCTCCAAATAACGGTCATTTTCCCCGCCTGGATATAATTCAGGATCGCTTGGATCGTTCCCGTACTTTTCTCCGCGATCATAGAAAATCTCGGTATTCGGTCCACTCGGTCCTTCGCCGATGTCCCAAAAATTTTCCTCAAGACGGATGATGCGTTCTTTCGGAAGTTTAATGTCATGAAGCCAAATATCGTAAGCTTCATCATCTTCCGGATGGACGGTTACCGATAGTAATTCCGGGTCAAACCCAATCCATTTTTCAGCGGTTAAAAATTCCCATGCCCACTCGATTGCTTCTTTTTTAAAGTAATCCCCAATGGAGAAATTGCCAAGCATCTCAAAAAACGTATGATGTCTTGCGGTAAACCCTACGTTTTCAATATCATTTGTCCGGATTGCTTTTTGTGCATTGACAATTCTTGGATTATCCGGGATAACACTTCCATCAAAATATTTTTTTAATGTTGCGACTCCACTATTGATCCAAAGTAATGTTGGATCATTTTTTGGAACTAATGAAGCACTTGGTTCAATACGATGCCCTTTTTCTTTAAAGAAATCCAGGAAAAGCTTACGTACCTGCTCTGATTTTAATTGTTTCATCTTACTTTCCTCCGTATCCAATTTTTTATTAAAACAAAAAATCCCATCTCTGCAGATGCAGGGACGAGATGCTCGCGGTACCACCCTAATTATAAACGATTATAATACACGAATTTATTCGCTTATCACTTTTCACGATAACGGCGTGGGTACCGGCGGGGGTTACCCGCACTCCAGTTTAGCTTCCATGAGCCTCTTCCAAGGATTCCTCGCAGCTAATGGAATCCATCTCTTGTAGATTCGGGTTTCATGTACTTGGAACTTTCAGCGTGTTCATTATTATACAAGTAGTCACCATATAATATAAAAATTCCAGGCAAATGTCAACGATGTGCTTTTACCCTGATAATATGGGTTACAATAACCTTTAAAATCGTTAGACTCGGTACAGCTACTATCATACCGATTACCCCACCCAATTCGCCGCCTAAAAGCAGGGCAAAAATAATCGCGATTGGATGGATAGCAATACTTTTTCCAACAATGTAAGGCGATAATAAATTGCTTTCAATCAGCTGGATCACAAATATAGCCAGTAATACAAAAATAATTAATTTTGCAGACATCGTAAAGGTGATGGCAACTGCTGGTATCGCCCCTATGATTGGTCCAAAATATGGAATAATATTCGTTAATCCCATAATAATGGCAAGTAATAAGGCGTATTTAATGTGTAAAAGCTGAAAAATGACAAACGTCGCCAGACTTACAAATAAGCAAACAATCAATTGTCCGCGGATGTAGTTTCCCAGACTTTTATCAATCGCATGGCATACAACACTTGTATCTTTATGATATTTTACTGGTACCCATCTTTTCACATAGGCTTTTATTTTCGTGAAATCCTTTAAAAAGTAAAACACTAAAACAGGGATCACCGTAAGAAATATGATCATATCAAAGATCTTTGTGAACCCGGCAACCAGTCTCCCAAGCAAATTCTCCATTGATGCTTCGATACCGGCGATTAACTGATCCATCTTATCGTGTACCACTTCAGGCAAAAAAGATGTATATTCGTATAACCGGTAAATTAAATCCTGATACATATTTGTTAATTCTGGCAGCTGTTCGGTCAAATCATTAAGTTGATGAATGACTGCAGGGTATACCCGATAAATCAAATAGCCTGCGCCGCCAAAAAATAATAGATAAATCAATAAAATGGCAATACCCTTTGGGACACGATAAGTGTGTATTTTTTTAACAACAGGATATAAAAGATAGGCGATGAAACAGGAAATGATAAAAGGAGCAAGAAGATGCCAAAGAAAAGAGAAAACGGCTCCATAGATCGGAAACAGTTTAACAAGCAAATAGATGAATAAAAATACAAAGATACCGGTGATGATCCAATAAAGAAAAGGCAGTGGAGATTTTTCCTTAAACATCGTTTGTGCTCCTTCGCATGAAAATGGATTTGTAACGAAGCACTACCACTGTATTCTTCTTTCATCATCGGTAAATAAATCATTCAAGGAACTCAATGAACCATCCGCTTCAATCTGGTGTACTGCCAATTCATTGTTGTCCGAGATCGATAGTTCTATAAAACAATTCCAGCAATAATACTGCTGTGAACCAATTTTCCCAATATCTTTTCCTCTACAATTCGGGCATTGTAACATAGCTAATGCACCTCTCTGGCAAAAATAACATTATTACGTTAGAATGACCCCGAATAATCAAAAATATACATAAATACTACATGAAATCGTATGGTGTGATTTCTTTCGCCTCATCCTCCGCTATTTGCTTGTCCGAAAGGTTTGCTAGCCTTTCCTGCATTTGTTCCTTTAGTGACGTATACCTGATATTTGTATCCAATGTACGGATCCCGCGGAGAAAAGCGTTGACTTCGCCACAGATAATGAGGGATTGCTTACTTCGTGTTATTGCGGTATACAGCAGATTTTTCCGCAACATGCGATGATATCCAGACACAACAGGTAAAATAACGACAGGAAATTCACTCCCCTGTGACTTATGAATCGAAATACAATAGGCTAGCATAATATTCACGCAATCTTTTCGTTCATAGACAACCTCTCTTCCATCATAGGAAACAACTAACTGTTCCACATGTTCCGTATTTTCGTCTTCCTCAAATATGGCTACAACTTCACCGATATCGCCGTTAAACACATGATCCTCCGGCTGATTCACCAGTTGAATGACTTTATCGCCGGTCCGAAACAAACCATCCTGAACCTTTATTTCCCGTTTCTGCTTTGTTTTTGGATTGATCAATTGCTGCAAATGCTTGTTAATTATCGTTATTCCTGCCTGTGAACGATACATTGGTGCAAGTACTTGCATATTTTTCAAATCGATTCCTTTGTCCCTTGCTTTTTTGTAAATCTTCTCCACACAATCAATCATTTGCTGTTCATTACAAGGGATAAAACTGAAATCTTTATCCTTTTCCAGTGATGCTTTCGTACATGTGTCACGTTTAATTTGATGAGCAAGCTGAATAATCTTGGAGCCTTCTTTTTGGCGATATACTTCGTTTAAGCTAACAAAAGGGATTAGTGTACTTCCCAGTAAATCACTTAGCACCTGGCCTGGCCCTACCGACGGAAGCTGATCCTCATCCCCAACCAGCAATACTTGCATATCGTCCGGAATCGCCTTAAACAGACTATTGGCAAGCCAGATGTCCACCATGGAAAACTCATCAATAATAATAAATTTGCCCGTTAATGGGTCGTGCTGACCTTTTTCAAATCCATTGTTGCCATCCCATCCTAATAATCGATGAATCGTTACCGCTGGCAGGCCGGTTGACTCGTTCAAACGTTTTGCTGCCCTCCCGGTTGGTGCGGTTAAAACAAATGGAAAATCCGCTTTTTTATCATAATCTTTCGGATGAAGTGAAACATCATAAATGGCTGCGTATGCTTTCAAAATACCTTTAATAACTGTTGTCTTCCCTGTACCAGGCCCCCCGGTGACAATCGTTATTTTTGCATCAAGTGACTGGTTAATGGCATTAAATTGCTCTTTACCATAGCTCAATACTTCCTCTTCTTCAATCTCCCCAATAATTTTCATTAACTCTGCCAGCGTTGTTTTATGCTCGATTGGTTTTTCCATCAGCCGTTTCAACTGGGAAACAAATCCATCCTCTGCATAATATAGTGATGGCAAGTAAACATTTCCATTATACAAAATGAGTTTCTTTTCCTTGTTCAGCCCTTCTAGTCGGTTTATAATATCAGCCTCTGATAAAGGGGTGCTGGCATGATGCAGCAACTGAATAACCTGTCGTACACAAGTAGTCAGCGGCAAATAAACATGACCATCCTGTACGCTTTTTTGCAGGACATAAATACACCCGGCACCGATCCGATTCGGATGGGTTAAAGACAACCCATTTTGCCGGGCGATTTCATCGGCTTTTTGAAAACCAAACCCTTCCACATCAAAAACATATTGATAAGGATCTTTCTGAAGCTGTGTGACAGCATTTTCTTGATATACCTGATAAATGTTCTGGGCCATTTTCAACCCAATACCGTATTTTGCCAAATGGACGACGACATGTTCAAACCCCTCATTTTCCTGCAAGCTTTTTACAAGTGCTTCCCGATTTTCCTTTTTTAGTCCGGGAATGGACTCTAGCACAGATGGCTTGTTTAAAATGGAAGATATCGCATTTTCGCCTAAGTGATGAATGATCTTTTTTGCGGTCTTTTTACCAATTCCATGAAACAAATTACTGGACAAATAGGTGATCAAACCGTCCTTCGTATTGGGAAGAATCGTTTGATAGGAGGTAACTCGATATTGTAAACCAAATTTGGCATGCCGTTCAAATTGACCATAAAAACAATAGTCTTTCCCGGTCATTAGATTGGAAAAATATCCTTTAGCAACGACATCCTTTTCGCGAAAATCTTCATTTGTATCCCGAACTTTTATTTTTGCAATCGAAAAATGCTCTGCTTCATTATGAAAAATGGTATATAAAAGTTCACCCGTTATATACCCTTGGTCACCGTTTTGATCAGGTTTCATTTCGTTTGCCATCACAACTACCTCACTATCTTACGTTTCGTTATGATTGATGAGCTCCTCTGCTTTTTTCTTGCCGTTTGCCGCCAATACATGTTCCGGCTGTATCTGTAATGCATCATCAAAATGAGTTAAAGCCTTTTCCGGTTTATCATAGTATAAATCGATCACACCTAAATTGTAATGGGCATCACTATGTTTCGCGTTAAGCTTTAATACATTTTTAAAAATGGCTTCCGCTTCCGTAATATGATTGCTTTGTGCCAGGGACAGTCCGTATTGAAACAGCAGCTCGTCATCCCCCTGATCTAGCTCTGTCGCCCTGAGCAGATAGGGCAATGCCAGCTTGAATTGTTCCTGTTTTTGCAATGTTAACCCAAGCATATAGTATACATCTGCTTCTTCCAATCCTAATTCAATCGCTTTTTGAAAGTTTTCCTGTGCTTTTCCGTACACAGATTGTTCGAAATATAAATTCCCCAGCCCATAATATGCTGTCGCAGCATATTCATCCAACGCAATTGCTTTTTCAAAAAATACCTTCGCCCGGGCTAGTTCATTGATATGCAGCAGTACATTTCCGAAATTAATATAGCCGACCGGATCCCGAGGGTTTTCTTCAATCAGTTTATTGAAAAGCTTCGCAGACTCCTCGTATTTTCCTTCTTTCATGTATGCGATTGCTTGCTGATTTTTATCCATTTCCAAACACCCTTTTGCAAAATTTGGCTCTGATCTGCCATTTAGCCGACGTAATCAAGATATTGGTCGTCTTTTATAATTTCATCAATCGTACCACCGCCAAGGCAAACATCTCCTTGATAAAAAACGACCGATTGTCCAGGAGTTATCGCACGTTCCTCTTCAGCAAATTCAACCCGGACTTTGCCATTTCCGATCGATCTAACCGTTACACCACTGTCTTTTTGGCGATAACGGAACTTTGCTGTACAGGTTAATGGCTCCGATAAATCAACCTTGCTTATCCAATTAACTCCTGAAGCGATCAGACCGTCTGAGTACAGTGCATCATGCGCAAAGCCTTGCTCAACATAGAGCACATTGTCTTCAAGATTCTTTCCAACAACAAACCATGGATCACCGGAACCGCCTATTCCAAGGCCTTGCCGCTGTCCGATTGTATAATACATCAACCCATCATGTTTCCCTTTGACAACACCGGATAACGTCCGCATCTCCCCGGGCTGCGCAGGCAAATATTCACTCAAAAATTCCTTGAAATTACGTTCGCCGATAAAGCATATACCCGTACTATCTTTTTTCGTTGCCGTTGCTAAGTCATGTTGTTTGGCAATTTCCCGGACTTTCGCTTTTGGCAAGTCCCCAAGCGGGAACATAACTTTAGCCAATACGTCTTCTGTTAATTGATTAAGAAAATACGTTTGATCTTTATTGTCATCAACACCACGCAGCATTTCATAGTGGCCATTCCGATATTGGACCCGTGCATAATGCCCTGTTGCCAAATAATCAGCACCGAGTGACATCGCGTGGTCAAGAAATGCTTTGAATTTTATTTCTTTGTTACACATCACATCAGGGTTTGGTGTTCTCCCAGCTTTATATTCGTCAAGGAAATACGTGAACACTTTATCCCAATATTGTTTTTCAAAGTTAACCGCATAATAAGGTATGCCAATTTGATTGCACACCCGGACAACATCATCAAAATCCTCTGTTGCCGTACATACACCAAATTCATCTGTGTCGTCCCAGTTTTTCATAAAAATACCGACAACATCATAGCCTTGCTCTTTTAAAAGCAGCGCAGCAACAGATGAATCAACGCCTCCACTCATCCCGACAACTACTCGGGTATCCTCTTTTCTTTTCATGCTGTTCACCACCTTTTTATCAGTAAAGAAAGTATAAATTTTGTGCTATTTAGAGCCCTTGGCAGAAAGAGCCACGTCCGGCTCCAGTGCCTACCGGCTAGTGGACTTTGTTCAAGTCGTTAACCGTTTAACAATTGCTGCAACACGCTGGGCTGCTTCCGATACATTTTCCGTTGTATTGAACGCTCCAAAACTGAATCGGATCGAATTTTTCGTACGCTCATTTTCACTCCCGAACATCGCAGAAAGCACATGGGATGGCTCAATCGACCCGGCGGTACATGCGCTGCCACTTGATGCTGCGATTCCAGCCAGATCAAAATTGGTTAGTAGTGCTTCAACATTCGTGCCGGGAAAACTAATATTTACAATCGATGCAATCGCCGATTCCTGGTCACCATTCAATTGAAAAGAAATTCCCTCATCAAGAAGTGTATCAAGAAACAACTGTTTAAAATGCTGATACTGTTGAAGACGGTTTTCCCGGTTTTCCATTGCCAGTTTTACCGCAGCCTGAAATCCAACCGCACTGATAACATTTTCTGTTCCTGCCCGCCGTTTCCTTTCCTGTTCACCGCCAAATTGCAGCCGGTTCAGGTTAACGCCATTTCGTACATATAAAAAACCGATTCCTTTTGGACCATTAATCTTATGGGCGGAAACGGACAGCAAATCAACACCAAGCTCTTTTACCGACAGTTCCAATAATCCAAAAGCTTGTACTGCATCGGTATGAAAATAGGCTTGATGTCCATCAAGCAGCTTGCCAACTTCTTCTATCGGCTGAATGATCCCTGTTTCATTGTTAACCGTCATCATTGTCACCAGAATCGTGTCATCCGTCAGCGCATTTTTAAAATCGTTTATGGCAATTTTTCCATCCTGATAGACTGGTAAATACGTTACACGAAACCCCTTACCTTCTAAATATTCTGCTGTATGCAATGTGGCATGGTGTTCCTGGGCAGTTGTAATGATATGATTTCCTTTATCCTGATTAGCCATCGCTGTTCCAATGATAGCCAGGTTATCTGCTTCTGTCCCACCACTTGTTAAAACAATTTCTTTTTCATTTGCACCGATACTTTTTGCTAAAACATGTCTTGCTTCATCCAGATAGTGCCTTGCTTTGCGGCCAAATGAATGGACACTGGACGGGTTGCCAAACACTTCCTCATAAATTGGATACATTGCTTCCATAACGCTTTTTGCAACCGGGGTTGTGGCAGCATGGTCCAAATAAATGTTTTCCATTTTTACCTTTCCTTCCTGTGCGCAATGGGTTAGTTATTTAAATATAAAACATATAGGACTCCTGCTGCTGATCATTATCATGGTTTTTTAAGTCGTCTAATGTTGTTGTGTCCAATACGTCCTTGACAGCGTCTCTGACCCTTAGCCATAATGCCTGTTTCGCAGGTTCCTCATCCTCAATACCTTCAACAAGAGTAATCGGTCCCTCTAAGACACGAATAACATCACCAGCAGTAATTTCTTTCGGCAGTCTAGCTAAAATATAACCACCGTATGCTCCCCGGACGCTTTTTACTAACCCGGCGTTGCGAAGTGGTGATGCCAGCTGTTCCAAGTAATGTTCTGACAGGTTTTTTTCACGAGCAATTTGCTTCAATGATATTGGCCCTTCCCCGAAATTTTTAGCGAGCTCAATCATAATTGTTAAGCCATAGCGGCCTTTTGTAGAAATTTTCATTTTGGACACCTCAAATCAATTCATCTAAAAAATAGTATGCTCAAAAGACGGCCAAATTAGAAACAAGCAAGCGCAGAGCTTGAGTTTATTATTTGCTGACCTTTGAACTTCCTCAAATAATTTTAACTAGTACGTGTTCAAAAAGTTGCCGAATAGGGGCTTGGAAGTCGCGGCTTTGTAGCTCCTGCCGCCGGACTTGCACAGGACGTACTGACTCCTGTTGGCAATTGACGTGGTGGGCGGTTTTAGCAGAAGATCACCTGCAGCCAGCGACTTGGTTCGCCGCTTATCGTTTGGTGACTTTTTGAACATCCTCTATTAGTTACCACATGCTATTATAGCACGAATAAGCTGATCCTTGCATTTTAGCAACTTCATGATTAGTCTTATAGTACAAACCATTATTATATATAAAGGGAGATTAAAATGAAACAGAAACCACTTGCATACCGAATGCGCCCTACACATATTCAGGACATCATTGGGCAGGAGCATCTCGTTGGAGAGGGTAAAATTTTACGCCGGATGGTAGATGCCGAGCAGCTTGCTTCAATGATCCTGTTCGGTCCCCCAGGCACAGGGAAAACATCATTGGCTGTAGCAATAGCCAAAACTCTAGGCATCCCCGTCAAAATGCTTAATGCAGTGGTAGATAAAAAGAAAGATATGGAAATCGTTGTAGAAGAGGCAAAAATGACGGGACAAATTGTCCTGATTCTTGACGAGGTTCATCGATTAGATAAAGCGAAGCAGGATTTTTTATTGCCTCATGTGGAAAGCAATCTGCTAACCTTAATTGGCTGTACAACAAGTAATCCATACCACTCTATTAATCCAGCGATCCGCAGCAGATGTCACCTTTTTGAATTGCATGGTTTGACAGCAAAAAACATCAAGACGGCCTTAACCCGGGCTGCTGCCGATAAAATAAATGGGTTGGGTGAACAAGACATTGAGATAACTGATGAGGCATTAGAACATTTCGCTTTTTCGGCTAATGGGGATATGCGTTCCGCGTTAAACGGGTTAGAATTAGCCGTATCATCAACCCCGAAAAATAACGAAAACAAAATTATCATCACACTTGCGATTGCCGAAGAATGTATGCAAAAGAAAAGCTTCTCCCACGATAAGGATGGAGATGCGCATTATGATGTCCTGTCTGCCTTTCAAAAATCCATCAGAGGAAGTGACGTCGATGCGGCCCTGCATTATTTAGGCCGATTAATTGAAGCAGGCGATCTGGATAGTATAGCACGAAGAATGATTGTCTGTGCCTATGAGGATATTGGCCTTGCCAATCCACAGGCAGGACCCAGAGCGGTTGCGGCGGTGGAGGCTGCGGAACGGGTAGGTTTTCCGGAAGCACGTATTCCGCTTTCGGTTGCAATTGTGGAGCTCGCTTTATCGCCGAAATCAAACACTGCTTATCAAGCAATGGACGCAGCTTTAGCAGATATTCGCAGTGGAAAAGGCGGCGAAATACCAATACATTTAAAGGATTCCCATTACCAGGGTGCCAAAAAACTCGGCCGGGGTGTAGCATACAAATACCCGCACAACTATGATAACGGCTGGGTCAACCAGCAGTACTTGCCTGATTCTATAAAAAACAAACACTATTACCAGCCGAAAAGTTCGGGTAAATTTGAACAATCGTTAAAGCAAGTATATGAAAAAATCCGGAATGAACGCAATTAAACGAATCAGACAGGTATAATTCCTTTTTCGAGCGGTCACAATAGGTACTAGATAATGAATCTATGGAATAATGTAAACCGCGTTATCGAAAAAGGAGATGAACAATTTGGTTAAAGTTAGACAGGATGCATGGTCCCATGAAGATGATCTACTATTGGCAGAAACAGTATTACGTCATATCCGCGAAGGTAGTACCCAACTGAACGCATTTGAAGAAGTTGGTGATAAATTAAATCGTACGTCAGCTGCATGCGGGTTTCGCTGGAACGCTGAGGTAAGAAGAAAATATGACCATGCAATCGATCTTGCAAAAAGACAACGGAAAGAAAAGAAACGGGCTATGGCCAAAAACCCGCAACAACAGAGGAAGACTGTGGTATCTTTGCCACAGAACTACGAGGAAACGCAAACGATTATAGAAACTGTTCCAGCAGAAGCACATGCTGATGAACCATCCCTTACAATGGATATGGTTATCCGCTATTTAAAGGAAGTTAAAAAAGACTATTATGCTTCCAATCAATCAAAACAAAGCTTGGAAGAAACACAAAAAGAGAATACGATACTTAGGGATCAGGTTAGTGAACTGGAAAAAAAATTAGCTAAAACCGAGGAACAACTGGCTAGCATTCAGGAGGATTATCAAGTATTTATGCAAATAATGGATCGTGCCAGAAAAATGACCGTGTTTGAAGATCAAGGCAACATGAAGCCACCAGCATTCCGAATGGATAAGAACGGAAACCTCCAGCAAATCGCCCAGAGTTCGAATCAATAAGCAAAAGCGGAAGCGCCCGAGTAGCAGCGTATGGAATGCGCCCTGCCAAGCAGGGTGGTTCGGTGTTGCTGCGCAAAGCAGCGGTCTTAACCGAACATTCCTACCGTAGGAGATAAAGGAAACACGGTGAGCTGGAAGCGAACCGATGTAGACTTATCGTACGAAGGCGGGTGTTGGCCACTAGCCGTTGGGCGCTGGAGCTGGACGTGGCTTTTCTTGTCTTACCAGTCGTATATTTATAAATAAAATATTATACTAAAATAAAAAAACTCTTCCATTATGGAAGAGTTTTTTTATTTTGCTATGTATCATACAATCCCAATTGTGCCGTTTAATTTCCAGTTTTGATCCCGCTCCTGGCAGGTGGGTGCCCTGTTCTAAACTTTGTACGTCCCCGGTAAAAGTAAGTAGAGGCATGCACGCAACATAGAAACATTTCAAGCTCCCAAGTATATAATGTTCGGTCAAAACGAATATACTAAACGTACACATCAGGATTGTTAACAGAATAGTTAAGCAAAAGTGATTCATATTCTCTAATCGTTTTTTTACTGTAAAATAATCGTATCACAGGCAGTTAATTTTTTCAATATTTAACAATGTGAAAAATACGTTACATCTGTTACAGATTTACTACAATTCACGTTTTTCTTCATATTTTTCCTGGAGCTGAATAGCTAGCTCATCCAATTGATTTAAGCTCACTTCACTTGGTGCATCGGTTAACAGGTCAGACGCAGAGGCGGTTTTCGGGAACAAAATGGTATCGCGTAAATTGGAACGGCCAGCTAACAGCATAATAATCCGATCCAGCCCAAATGCGATTCCTCCATGCGGTGGCGCACCATATTCCAAAGCATCAAGCAGAAAGCCAAATTGTTCTTCGGCATTTTCTTTTGTAAATCCTAATACTTCAAACATTTTATCCTGCTGATCTCGCTTATAATTACGCAACGATCCACCCCCAAGTTCATAACCATTTAATACAAGGTCATAGGCAATTGCATGCACACTGGCAGGATCCGTAGACAACTTATCCAAGTCCTCCTCTCGTGGCATTGTAAATGGATGATGAGCAGCAACATATCTGTCCTCATCCTCGTCATATTCCAATAACGGCCAATCGGTAACCCAAAGAAAATGAAATTGTGATTCGTCAATCAAGTTTAATTCCTTACCAAGCTTTAATCTTAACGCACCAAGACTATCGTAAACAACCGAAGTCTGATCTGCACAAAACAGTAATAAATCCCCATCAGCAGCGTCTGTACGCCGAATAAGCCCAGCCTTTTCATCATCTGTCAAAAATTTGGCGATTGGTCCCTTTAATTCTCCATTTTCCAGTTTCAGCCATGCCAAACCTTTCGCACCATATACTTTGACAAAATCAGTCAGCTTATCAATATCTTTTCTGGAAAAACTTGCTGCCTGATGTTTTACATTTAACAGGCAAACCGTACCACCGTTTGCTATTGCTCCCTGAAACACTTTGAAGGAAGAATTTTCAACAATATCCGATACATGAACCAGTTCCATTGCAAATCGCGTATCTGGTTTATCTGAACCATACCGTTTCATTGCTTCATCGTACGTAAGTCGTGGTAATGGCAAGGAAATATCAATACCCTTGACTTCCTTCATCACCTGCTTCATCATATTTTCCGTCATTTCCATAATTTCATTACTTGTCATAAATGATGTTTCTATATCAATTTGCGTGAATTCCGGCTGCCGGTCTGCACGCAAGTCCTCATCACGAAAACAGCGGGCAATTTGGTAATACTTTTCAAAGCCTGACATCATAATCAGCTGTTTGAACAGCTGCGGCGACTGTGGCAGCGCGTAAAATTCACCTGGATGTACTCGGCTGGGAACAAGATAGTCACGTGCACCCTCTGGTGTACTTTTTGTCAAAATAGGTGTTTCCATTTCCAAAAAACCCTCATCATTCAAGAAATTCCTTATTGCCTGTACAGTTTGATGGCGAAGCTTAAACGTTTCCTGCAATGTCCTGCGACGGAGATCCAAATACCGGTATTTTAACCGCAAATCCTCACTGACATCTGTCACATCCTGAATCATAAACGGCGGATTTTTCGCCTTATTCAAAATAATAAGTTCCTCAGCCAAAACCTCGATATGGCCTGTTGACATTGCTTCGTTAACTGTTGCATCATCACGGCGGACAACCTTACCCTTTATTTTTACAACATATTCACTTCGGACGCTCTCTGCAATGGCCAGTGCCTCGGCCGAAATAGCCGGGTTAAATACAACCTGAACAACACCTGATCGATCCCGTAAATCGATAAAAATTAACCCGCCTAAATCACGACGTTTTTGCACCCATCCATTCAGTAAAACGTCTTGATTAATATGTTCTTCTGTTAGTGTTCCAGCATGTGTTCGTTTGTCCATCAAGCATTTCCTCCCTGAAGCAATTCTTTCATTTGTTCGACCAATCGGGAAAGCGGTGTTTCATGTTGGTCACCGGTTTCCATTGATTTAATCGTCGCGACTTGCTTTGCCAATTCTTCTTCACCTAAAATGATAACAAATTTGGCATGCAATCGGTCAGCAGATTTAAATTGGGCTTTCATTTTCCTGCCCTGATAATCTTTATCCACCTGGATCCCATGCTTCCTTAAATCATGAACGAGTCGAACAGCTTGTTTATCTGCCTCATCGCCAACTGAAACGAAATAACATTCCAAATTGTTATCCACAGGAATTTCGATGTTTTCCGCTTCCAATGCCAATAGTAATCGTTCTATCCCCATTCCAAAGCCAATTCCAGGGGTATCCGGGCCGCCTAATTCTTCTGTAAGACCGTTATACCGTCCACCACCAGTCAATGTCGTTATGGCACCAAAGCCCTCAGCATCACTCATAATTTCAAATGAAGTATGGTTGTAATAATCCAAACCACGGACAAGATTTTTATCAACCGTAAATGGAATGTCCATCAGCGTTAAATATTCCTTCACCTGTTCAAAGTATTGTGCTGACGCCTCGTTCAAATAATCCAGTATCGATGGAGCTGTTTGCATTGCAGGGTGATCACGATCCTTTTTGCAATCAAGAATGCGTAACGGATTTTGCGTAAGCCGTGTTTGACAGTCGGTACATAATTCGTCTTTATGTGGTGAAAAATGCTCTACCAACGCCTGTCGATAGCTTTTCCTGCTTTCCTTATCCCCTAAACTGTTGATAACAAGTTTCAAGGATTTCAGTCCAAGCTCCTGATAAACAGTCATGGCTAGTGCAATAGCTTCAGCATCCACAGCGGGATCAGCACTTCCCAATACCTCGACGCCAAACTGATTTAGTTGACGCATCCGGCCCTGCTGCGGCCGTTCATAACGAAACATTTGCATGAAATAAAATAATTTAACCGGCTGGATTGGAGAACCGTACAGCTTATTTTCCACAAAAGCGCGTACAACTGCAGCAGTTCCTTCCGGGCGCAGCGTAATGCTTCTTCCACCCCGGTCCTGAAACGTATACATTTCTTTTTGTACGATATCGGTCGAATCCCCTACACCACGTTGAAACACTTCGGTATGTTCAAACAATGGTGTACGGATTTCTTCATAATGAAATCGATCGCAAATGTTTTTGATGACACTTTCAATATATTGCCATTTTTTTACTTCTCCCGGTAAAACATCATTTGTCCCCCGTGGCGCCTTCATATTCATTGTCAACCCTCCATACCTTTTTCAATATAAAAAACTCCCGTCCCTTCTGTTAAAAAGGGACGAGAGTTAACCCGCGTTGCCACCCTGATTGATGTATAAATACATCCGCTCTTTCACAGTTAACGCCTGCAAAACGTCAAGACCTACTTTTAGCAGAAATTTGCATCGGATGCCGGATAACAGAAATCGGCAAACTCCAACGTCTTCTTACCTCTGACATCTAACTTCTGTTATGTTCAGTCTCAACCCTCAGGAATGTCTTTCATTAGGTCACAATGTGAAAATGTTCTCAGCCGATGACATTTTCTCTCTTTCCACCTGAGTTCTAACTACTTTTTCCCTCAACGGTTTTACGTATAATTACGAAATTATTGAATGATTATAATCATAATCGGTCTAAAATGGAAAGTCAAGTGCGAGTAATCTTTTTCTTCAACTTTTTCACTTCACCTAACGAAATTCCAAATTCCTGCGCTATTTCCATGTGGGTTGCTTCGTTTTCCAGTTCGATAAAACGGTGAAGATTGACACCAAAGATATCTTTATTTTGCGCCGTATTCCAATGCTTTTCCGAAAATCGCATTTGATCATTCCTCCCATAAGCCTAGTTTTGCCTTATTGGGAAAATTTTATTAAACTAAATAAAACGTATCTAATAAGGAGGGACAATATAGTTGCATATTCTAAAAATGATTCTGCTTAGCTGTAGCATATTGCTTACTCTATTAACAACTGTCCATGCTGACGAAGCGATCATCAATGGAAATCAGCTAAACGTACGAACTGGTCCCGGAACAGATTACCAAAAAATCGGTTCTGTCAACACAGGTGAAGCATATCCGGTTATCCAACAACAAGGTGAGTGGGTAGAAATACAATTAACTGACGGAACAGGCTGGATCACGACTGAATTTGTTACACTTAAACAGGATAAGAAAACAAATACGAATGATTCAAGTAAAGAAACGGTCAAAACCATCACCATTTCATACGACAACACGCAAATCCGCAATGGGCCTTCGACTGATTACGAAATCATTCATTTTGCTAAAAAAGGTACAGTATTTAAAGTGGTCTCAGAAAACACCGAATGGTATGAAATCTCGGGTAAAGATATCAAAGGATTTGTTTTTAAACAACTAATCGATAGACATAATTCCGGGATAAATGACAATCTGAACAACAAAACAATTGTCATCGATGCTGGGCATGGTGGAAAAGATACAGGAGCAATCGGCGCTACAGGGATACATGAAAAAAATCTTACCTATAAAACGGCATTGGAATTACAGCAGGAGCTTTCGACACTTGGAGCAAATGTTATATTAACCAGGGAAAAAGATGACTATATTTCCTTAGCCAGCCGGACAAGCCTAGCCAACATTGCCAATACAGATGCTTTTGTCAGCATCCATTATAATAGTGTGCCGGAATTGCCTGATGTTACCGGGATTGGAACCTATTATTATGATGATCGAAATAAAAGCTTAGCGAACTACATTCAAAAAGAGGTGATCAAAGAAACACAAGCCAACGATAGGGGGGCAGCGTTTGAGGATTTTCAAGTAATCAGACAAAATTTTAAGCCGGCAGTACTGGTAGAATTAGGGTTCATTTCAAACCATGAAAAAGAACAACTGCTCCGGACTGATTGGTACCAAAAACAGCTTGTTAATGGCATTGTTGCGGGATTAACGAAATATTTTTCGCATGAACAATAATAAGAGTAAAAGGGGAAGAAACCAGGACGGGAACTTCTTCCTTTACGCTTATTTATCCTTACTATCCACTATAATTGTAACCGGGCCAACATTGGTTAACGTTATATCCATCATTGCACCGAATTTTCCTGAAGCGACTGTAATGCCTTGCTGTGTTACCAGTTCATTAAAATATTGATATAAATTATCTGCTGCATCAGGTTTTGCTGCCTGGAGAAAATTCGGCCTTCTTCCTTTTCTTGTATCACCATACAAGGTAAATTGCGATATGGACAACAAACTGCCGCCAACGTCCTTCAATGAAAAATTCATTTTTTCATCTTCATCCTCAAAAATACGCAAATTGACAATTTTGTTAACCAAATATGCTGCATCAGCTTCTGTATCCTCATGGGTGACCCCAAGCAGTACAACCAAACCATGGTCAATTTCACCGATTATTTCTCCATTTACAGTTACATTTGCATCACGTGCCCGCTGAACAACAGCTTTCATGATAAAACCCCTTTACTGCAAAGTTCGCGTTACGGTATAAACATCTTTAATTTGTTTAATTCGTTCCACGATTTTTCGTAAATGACTCGTATTGTGAATGAGTATTGTTATATTAATGATTGCCATTTTATTTCGATCCGATCTTCCGTTCACCTGGGTAATATTCGTCTTTGTTTCATTTACCGCCTGTAATACCTCATTTAATAGTCCTCTTCTGTCATAACCGGATATTTCAAGATCAACATGGTATTGTTTTCTTTCTGTCTGGTTATTTTCCCATTCCACTTCCAAATAACGCTGCTTCGCTTCTTCTGTTTGTACATTTGGGCAGTCAGCACGATGAACCGAGACACCACGCCCCTTGGTAATATAGCCAACGATTCGATCACCTGGAACAGGGTTGCAGCATTTGGATAAACGAACTAACAGATTGTCAACCCCTTCTACCTTTACGCCGGAATCACGCTTATGTGACTTTTTCTCATTCACTTCCGTCTTTACTTCTTCAAGCGTTTGCGCAAGTTCCTGTTCTTTTTGTTGCGTTTTTCTGATTTTATCTGTTAGACGTGTTGCTATTAAGGCTGCTGTTATCCCTTGATAACCAACTGCAGCGTACATATCATCTTCGTTTGTAAAATTAAATTTTTCGAAAACACGCTGTAAATTTTCCTGTGTTAACACGTCCTTAGGTGCAAACGACAATGCCCTAATCTCTTTATCAACCAATTCCTTCCCTTTGGCAATATTTTCTTCACGACGCTGTTTTTTAAAAAACTGTTTAATTTTATTTTTTGCTTGTGATGTTTGTGTAACGTTCAGCCAATCTGGTGATGGACCATACGAATGTTTCGAGGTCATCATTTCAATAATGTCACCATTTTTGAGCTTATAATCAAGTGGTTCCATTTTTCCGTTAATTTTTGCACCAATCGTCTGATTACCGATTTCTGTATGAATTTTATACGCAAAATCAAGTGGAACAGACCCGGACGGCAATTCGATTACATCACCTTTCGGGGTAAAAACATACACCATATCGGAGAACAAATCGACCTTTAAGGATTCCATAAATTCTTCGGCGTCATGCGTTTCATTTTGCCACTCCAGAATTTCCCTGAACCATGTCAATTTTTCCTCAAACGACCGCTTATCCTTATTTACTTGCTTACCTTCTTTATAAGCCCAATGGGCAGCGATTCCATATTCAGCAATGTCATGCATCTCTTTTGTCCGGATTTGCACTTCAAGCGGATCACCTTTTGGGCCAATTACTGTTGTATGCAGGGATTGATAAAGGTTTGGCTTGGGCATGGCGATATAGTCTTTAAACCTGCCCGGCATCGGCTTCCAGCACGTGTGAATGATTCCGAGTACTGCATAGCAATCCTTAATGCTGTGCACAATAATCCGAACAGCAAGTAAATCGTATATCTCATTAAATTGTTTGTTTTGCTTTACCATTTTTCGGTAAATACTGTACAAATGCTTCGGTCTTCCGGAGATGTCTGCTTTGATGTTTACTTCCTCCAGCTGTCCATTTACCTCGTCCATGACCTCTTTAATATAGGTTTCACGCTGTTCTCTTTTCTGCTTCATTAATTGAACAATCCGGTAATACTGCTGTGGATTTAAGTACCGTAATGCTGTATCCTCTAATTCCCACTTAATGGTTGAAATCCCTAAACGGTGTGCGAGCGGCGCAAAAATCTCCAATGTCTCATTTGAAATCCGCCGCTGTTTTTCCGGTCTTAAATGCTTTAATGTCCGCATATTGTGCAGACGGTCAGCAAGCTTTATTAAAATAACACGTATATCCTTCGCCATCGCTACGAACATTTTACGGTGATTTTCTGCTTGTATAGCCTCTTGTGACTTATATTTGATTTTACCCAGCTTCGTTACACCATCAACGAGCATTGCTACTTCATGATTAAATTGTTCCTCGATTTGCTCTAGCGTAACATCTGTATCCTCCACGACATCATGCAAAAATCCACCGGCGATTGTTTCCGGGTCCATTTCAAGATCCACCAATATCCCGGCAACCTGAACCGGATGAATAATATAAGGCTCACCAGATTTCCGGTACTGATCACGGTGTGCCTCATATGCAAATTCATATGCGCGGCGAATAAACGCAGTATCGTCTTCAGTCAGATACTGTTCTGCCTTGTCTATCACATCTTCAACTGTCATAATCGCTTCCTTTGCCATGTAATCACCTTTATTCGCTGCTTTAGAATTCAGTAGATAAGCTTTTTTATAGTAAACACACATAAAACTGAAACATCGTATAACACTATACCAGAACAGGCTGCGCCCAGCTCTAGCACCAAGTTACCAGTGGACAACGCCCGCCCGTAGGATAAGTCAAATCGGTTCGCTTTTACCTTTGTACTAGTATCGAAAATTTTAGTACAATTGTAAAGAAAAAACCTCTAAACCGCCAGTTTATTTCGACTGCTATCCAATTCCTAATTATATTATAAATAATAGGCCTGACGAGCATTTCCTCCATCGTCAGACCCTTGATCATATTTTCCCTGAGTACTCGCCAATCAATATTGCATCAATGTCAATACATCATAACCGTTTAATTTTTCCCGGCCGTTTAAATAAGAAAGTTCGATTAAAAATGCACACCCGGCAACAATTCCGCCAAGCTCTTCTACCAATTTTATCGTTGCCTCTATTGTACCACCTGTGGCAAGTAAATCATCGGTAATTAATACACGCTGTCCAGGTTTAATCGCATCCTTATGAATCGTCAGAACATTTTTGCCGTATTCCAGTCCGTAATCAACTTTGATCACTTCCCTTGGAAGTTTGCCTTCTTTACGTACGGGTGCAAACCCGATTTCCAGTGCATATGAAACAGGACAGCCAATGATGAACCCCCGCGCTTCCGGCCCAACAATAATATCGATATCCTTTGCTCTGGCGTAATCAACAATCTCGTCAACTGCAGATTTAAATGCTTTGCCATTATCCATCAGTGGGGTAATATCTTTAAATTGTACTCCCTCTTTTGGCCAGTCCTCAACTATTTTAATATAGTTTTTATATTCCATGGGTTACTTTTTCCTCCTTGGGTACTTCCACATCTGCCATACAAAATGAAAACCATTTTTTTAACACTTTATAATTGGAGTAATATAATGTCTTTTCAATATCAGCTTGTCTTAATCGCTTCTGGTAAACCTTGGAATCCCGTAAATCACTTTTTACTGGGGTTGGATTATAATCGATAACACCATTATCTATTTTAACAAATCCCAATTCAAAAAACACCTTTGACATAAAAACGATCCGATCTTTCGTCCACCCTCTTGCGCGCATAAGCATTTCCAGTTCCCCGTTCAAATCAATAGTCTTCCGTTTTAAAATTTGTGCATAAAACCATTTAAAATCGTCCCTTGAGGGGAACACCTGCATATACATGCTGTTTTCTACGTTGAAACATGCATGTATTGTTGCCGGTTTTGTTTTTTTGATCAGGTCTTCCAGCTTTCCTAAATCGGGTGGCAAATCAAAAATAAACAAGGATGATACTTTGTCCAATGCTGCAAAATCCATGTCATACGTAACTATCCCGAGATCTTTTGGAATTCGTTCGGTAATCTGCCGGCAAACTGCATAATCAACTTCCGGATTTGAATCATATAGCGTTAAATCCAGCTGCTTCTTCCCACGATGATCAAACAATTGCCATTCATCAATTCTTAAGTCCCGGATAACCATTTGCGGTTTTCTCATCCCGTTCCATTCATTAATTCCGATTTCCCCCACAAGAGATACATTTGCCTGCTGGGAAATCTTCGGATACAAATCACCTAACCCAAAGCCAATGCCATCAAGCTGACACGTGTCCTCCCTAAAGTGCAATTTTAAATGCTTCTTGTTATTACCAAGCTGGCGTATTTCTGCAGGGACTTGTTTGATATGAAAAATTGGCTTTGGATTTGCCATGCCAAATGGCGCCAATTGCTCCAGTTCATTCACTAAGGACTCGGTCGCTTCCGATATTTTCAGTGTTTTGCTGATGACAATTTCCTGTTTAAAATCCTCAGCGGTTAACTGCTGGTGGATTAATTCATTTAAATGCTTTTTAAGGTCGTGAAGATTGTGCAGTGGCAATGTCATACCCGCTGCTTGCGCATGTCCACCGAAATGCGTAAATAGTTCCCTGATCCGCATGCAATTTTTAAACAGGTCAAAAGCTGGAATACTTCGTGCGGAACCTTTGATCCTTTCTTCCTCCGGATGAATAGCAAGCACGATTGCAGGCCGGTCATATTTTTGTACAAGTCTTGATGCAACAATCCCCAGGACTCCTTCATTCCAACCTTCCCTTGCAACGACAATCACACCACTTTGATCTGCTGGTTGTACCATGCCTTCTGCTTCTTTTACAATATCGGCGACAATTTGCTGGCGCTGCCGATTTAACTGCTCTACCATTTCGGCTAATTCTTCGGCTTCCTCCTGGTCATCCGTCAGTAAAAGCTGGACCGCTAAATCAGCATCCTGAAGCCGGCCAACCGCGTTTAAGCGAGGGCCAATCAGAAACCCGATATCTTCTTCAGTAACGGTTCCTTCTATTTTACACCATTTTTTCAATGCTTTTAGCCCTTGACGATTTGTTGTCGTGAGTTTTCTAAGCCCATAATAGGCAAGGATACGATTTTCGTTAACTAACGGTACGAGATCGGCAATGGTGCCAATCGCGACCAAATCCAATAACTGCTCGGGAAAATAACCTAGTAATTGTTCAGCAAATTTAAAAGCGACCCCAACTCCTGCAAGCTCCTGGAACAGATAATCAGGTGAACATTTTGGATGAATAATAGCAAAAGCATCCGGTAATTGCTCCTGCGGTTCATGGTGATCAGTGATAATCAAATCAAGTCCAAGCTCTTTTGCTATGTTCGCTTCATGTACAGCTGCTATTCCGTTATCAACGGTAATGATCAACCGGAATCCATCTTCATATGCTTTCCTGAAAGCAGCTTCATTCGGTCCATACCCTTCCGTAAACCGGTTCGGAATATAATAATCACAAGCAGCACCAAGCTTCCGTAATGCTATTAATAGAACAGTAGTAGAGCTCACGCCATCCGCATCATAATCCCCATAAATAAGAATCTTTTCATTTTGTTCAATTGCCTTATGTACACGTAAAGAAGCCTTTTCAATTGATGCCAGGTGATGCGGACTATGTAAATTTGTCAGGCTGGGCGATAAAAATTCCCTTGCCTGATTTGCCGTTGTTATTCCTCGTTGTAATAGCAGTTCTTTCGTAACAGGAGATAATTGTATGGTATCGTCCATCCATTGTAAAGATTCGTTATTTGTTGCAAACTTCCATTTTGCCTTACTTTGTAACATAAATTCACCCCTGACTCACCTATTATACACAAATAGCGGCAGGGGTCGCAATTAGAATTATTTTGTCGATTGATTTTTTCCGTCTGCTTCGTTACGTTTACCATTGCCATTCGTATGTAGAGGAAATTGATCTGCCAACCCATGTTTTTTTAGTAAGTTGCTCATTTCTTCGTTTTCCGTTTTTAGCAGACGGATTTCCCGCTGCAAACGAAACATTCGGACAACTCCAGCAGCAGCGGTGATGATTCCACCCATCAGGACAGAAAACAAAATCACTAAAATAAGTGGTGATTCACCTGACCAGAACAAGTAATTCACTTCAACCACATCAACATTTGTTACCGCAAATACAGCAACAATAATAACAAAAATAATAGCAAAAATAACATACGTTTGACTACGCATTACAACCCCTCCTTCCAATATCATTCCCCTAATCCTGTCATAAAGACCCCCTTGTTACCAGTTTGTGTAACAAGGGGGTCTTTTTATCACTAATCTTCCCTGAAACGGCATTTCTTAAACTTGTGGTCCTTCTGTACGTTTCTTCTTCGCAAATACTACAGGTTTTTTCTTGATCATTTTGCCGCGCCAGACTAACCAAAGCTGGGACGCCAGGAAGATGGATGAATAGGTTCCCATAGTCAGACCGACCGCTAAAGCAATTGCAAATCCTCTTATCGATTCAGCACCTAAAAACAGGAAGGCCAGAACGGCAATCATCGTCGTTAAGGAAGTATTAATACTGCGAGTTAGTGTTTGCACCAAACTCCGATTGACAATTTTAGCGAGTTCCTTAACTGATTTGACTGGTTTTCTTCTCCTCTGCAAGTTCTCCCTGATCCGGTCAAACGTTACAATTGTATCGTTAATGGAATACCCAATAACGGTCAGAACAGCAGCAACAATCGTAACATCAAACTCAATCCTCGTAAAACTGAAGACAGCCAATATAAAGAACGCATCATGAATCAACGCAATAATCGCTGTGATCGCAAAGAAAAACTCAAACCGGAATGCGACATAAATGATCATGCCAATAGAGGCAATTCCAAGTGCGTACAAGGCATTTTTAACAAGCTCCTGCCCAACAATTGGTGACACAACACTTACACTAGGTTCAACTCCATATTTCTCATTAAAGAATGCTTTCAGGTCCGCGATTTTATCTTCATTTATTACTGAATCATAGCGAATCACCGCAACATTTTTATTATCACCTGAAAGAACAGGTTCAGCGTTTGGCTTTATCCCTAATTCATCTAAATCCTGAACGATTTCATCTGCATTCAAACTATCGTCGGCCATAATTTGTATCCTTGATCCACTGGTGAAATCAATTCCCGGATTCAATTGAAAAATCGCAAGTGAGATGGCACCAAGAATGACCATAATGATGGATGCAGTAAAAAACTTTTTCCGATGTTTTACAATGTCGACCTCATGATGAAACAGTGTCGGTTCCACTTCTGTTTTATCCCTGATATCGCGAATGTCCTGCTTTTTCACACCAAACCAGCCTGGTCGGTTTTTCAGTAATTTCGCCTTGATCCATAATTGTAATAACAGTCTCGAACCGTAAACAGCCGTAAGGAAGCTGATTACGATACTTAGAATCAGCATCGTCGCAAAACCTTTAATCGAACTTGTACCAAATACGAATAAAACAGCAGCCGCTAATATCGTTGTTATATTGGCATCGATAATCGCCCGTAAGGAATTACTTGTCCCTGCCTTAAATGCCGCTTGAAGCGACTTGCCCTCACGCAGCTCTTCCTTGAATCGTTCAAATGTAATGACGTTCGCATCGACCGCCATCCCGACACCAAGGATTAATGCGGCAATACCCGGTAATGTCAGAACACCATGCATCAGTTCAAAGCATAATAAAATCAGGTAAATGTAAATACTTAAATTGATCGCTGCAATTAAGCCTGGAAAACGATAGACAACGATCATAAACAAAAAGATAATGCCAATACCGATGATGCCGGCAAGAATAGTTTTATTCAGCGCTTGTTCCCCGAATTGAGCGCCTACAGACGTTGAGTATTTTTCCGTTAAATTAACGGGGAGTGACCCGGAATTAATAATATCCGCTAACCGCTGCGCTGATTCAGCTGTAAAGTTGCCTGTGATCATTACATTGGATGTATTAAGTGTTTCTGATACCTGTGGTGCGGAGATATATTTTGGCTCATCCTTTTTTGTCTCCTCGGCAAATGAATCCCCTTCCTGATAGTCCATCCAAATAACAAGCAAATTATCATCATATGGTGTATCCGGGTCATTCATTTGTTTAATTTCACTTGTTACTTTGCCGAATTTGGACGCATCCTTCAAAGATAACGTTACAATTGGCTGTTTCGTATCCGGATGGAAGTCTTGTTTGGCACTTCCTTCCTTTACATCTGCCCCGTTTAACAATTCATTATCGTTAACATCACGAAATGATAGACGTGCGGATGTAGACAGCATTTCTCTCGCTTCTGTCTGATTTTGTACACCTGCAAGCTGAACTCTGATGCGATTCGGCTCTTCAATATCAATGTTCGCTTCACTAATACCTAGCCGGTCAACACGTTCAGTTAATGTACGTACCGTTGCTTCCAGTGCATCCCGGTCAATCTTCTGGCTCTTATCCACCGGTTTAACGTCATATAAAACTTCGAAACCGCCTTGCAGATCCAGGCCTAAATTAATATTTTTTGTGATTCCGGTAATCGTTGTCCCAATCAATCCTGCGAATAGTAATACGATTAGAAAAAAGGCAACGATCCTGCCTCTACTTTTCATCTACCAAATTGCCTCCCTTTTATAGCGGTAAAACGTTCTTTCAAACCTTGTTATTGATCCGTTCTTTCCGCTTCACTGCCTCCGGTTAACGCGGCAATTGATGCCATCAAATCATCATCCTGATAAGCGTGAAGCGTTAAATAACTCATATACATATTTGCTGCAAGATGAAAAATATCCTGTGCTACCTCGTATAATCGTTTTGAGGGATTCCCTTTCCAGACTTTCTGGACTAAGCAATTCCAAATATCATCGTTTGTCGCCTGTGCATACCCCAACAGCTTAAATTCACTTGTTTTACTGTCCAAAGCCGGTTTCATCATAGGCTTCCATTCTTCAACATTTCGTAAAGTTTCCAAGCCCCAACCTCCTGTTTACCCTTCAGGATTTATTATTATTCTACACCATTACCGTATCAAACACTATGTATGACTCCCCATCTCCCTGGTTTCCTCGTAAAATGTTAAATTCGCTTTCTTGTCATGCTTGGCCAACTCGATAGCATATATATCATTGTATACGAAATTTTATTTTTTGAGAAGGCAGGTCGTACGAAATGACCAAACAATCATTTCTGCAAGGGACATTAATATTGATTATCGCCGGCATGATAACCCGTTTTCTCGGCTTTATAAATCGCATGGTGCTCGCACGATTCATGGGCGAAGAAGGTGTTGGTCTGTATATGATGGCATTGCCGACACTTTTTCTGGTTATGACATTGACACAATTAGGTTTGCCAGTCGCTATATCAAAACGTGTTGCGGAAGCGGAAGCGCGAAATGATCGGGTTAAAGTCAAAAAAATTCTCACTGTATCGTTAATTGTTACCGCGATATCAAGCGTTATCTTTACAACTGCTATGATTATTTCCGCTCCCTTTATTTCATCATTAACGGATAAACGGACACTTTATCCTTTATTGGCAATCAGTCCGATTATCCCGATTACGGCAATTTCAGCAGTGCTCAAAGGATATTTTCAAGGAAAACAAAACATGAAACCGCAAAGCTTTACACTGGTAATCGAACAAGTTGTACGGATCACAAGTGTTGCCTTCTTTGTCAAATTGCTTCTCCCTTATGGTATCGAATATGCCGCAGCTGGTGCAATGTTCAGTGTTATTCTTGGTGAATTTATCTCGTTACTCGTGTTAATTCAAATTTTCAAGCGAAAAAAAACGGTGAAAATTCGCTATCGGTTTTTCAAGTATTTAAAAGCAAGCAAAGATACACTTAAAGAATTGTTTTCAATTGCCTTGCCTAGTACAGGCAGTCGTTTAATTGGTTCATTTTCCAATTTTTTAGAACCAATTTTGGTTGCGCAAAGCTTGGCGATTGCCGGAATTTCAAGCAATTTGGCAACAAAACAATATGGAGAACTGACCGGCTTTGCCCTTCCATTATTATTTTTGCCAACATTTATTACAAATTCCTTATCTATCGCCTTGGTCCCGTCAATATCAGAGGCAGAAGCGAATAAACATAACCGGTTAATTCATTATCGGATTCATCAATCCATTCGCATATCATTTGCCTCCGGAGCCCTTGCAACAATTGTCCTGACCCTTTTTTCCGTACCGATTTTAACATATATGTATGGGACAGGGAATGCAAGTAAATTTTTAGTACTCATGGCGCCATTTTACTTATTGCTTTACATTCAAGCCCCGCTTCAGGCGGCATTACAAGCATTGGATTTAGCGAGACCTGCAATGTGGAACAGTTTAATTGGCGCCATCTGCAAATTTACTGTACTCATTTTATTGGCATCAAATCCAAACTTTGGAATCATGGGTGTTGCCTTGGCAATGGTTGTCAGTGTAGTTTTAGTTACACTGCTGCACTTAGCCTCACTAAGAAAGGCAATACGTTTTACAATCCCACTGAAAGACCTTGTTAAAATGATCTTATTGCTTGTCATCACATGGGTTATTGGTGACTTTTTTAAGAACATATATGGTTTAATGGAGTCAAATATTTTTGGTTTGCTTTCTATCTTCATTATCTTAACATGTATCTATATTGTCCTGTTATTTGTTTTAAGGTTTATTACCAAGGAGGAACTGAAACAGATTCCGTTCCTTCAGAAATGGGTTTAAATCACCCCTCAGTGTTCCGGTGAAGAGATAATAAAAAACCTGCCACTTCAGAGGGTCAAAAGTCAGAGGTCTGGGATCAGATTTGATTTCTGACTTCTGACCTCTGACATCTGAAATAGCCGGTTTCTTAAAATGCTTGTCCCATATATGGAATTAAATAACGGATATAAATGTAGATAGATGAAATAACCAACGAGAATAATACGAACGGGATTCCGTAAAGCAGAAAGCGGATAAATGGAATTTTTTCCTTTGCCCCCTCCGCGAGTCCCGCTACGACCACATTAGCAGAAGCACCAACAAGTGTGGCATTCCCCCCTAAGCAGGCTCCTAAAGCCAGTGACCACCAAATCGGGTCAAGATACACCAACCCATAACTCTCAAACTCACGTATAACCGGAATCATTGCGGCAACAAACGGAATATTATCCACAATACCAGAGAACAGGCCGGAAACCCACAATATTAAAAGTGCCGTTTTGGAAAAGTCCCCCTCCGTCGTCACGATGATCGCTTTAGCTAGCTCGTCAATAATTCCAACCTCCTGCAATCCGCCAACAAGTGTAAACAACCCAATAAAGAAAAGTAATGTTACCCATTCCACTTTTTTGAAAACATGTTCTGCAGAAATTTCGTTTTCGGTTAACAGCAGCAATAAAATGGCACCAGATAAAGCAACCGCTGTTAACTCAATATGCAAAAGAGACTGAAACAAAAAACCTGTAATGGTTAGACCTAATACAACAATCGATTTATACAGCATTGGTGTTTTGATCAATTGTTCCGCAGCATCAATTTCCATTAGTTTTTTTTCATTTGCTTTGTCATGTTGTAATGTGCGGCGGAAGAGAAGCACAATGGCGAGTAACATGACTAAAAAAACAATCAAAGCTACCGGTGCCAAATGCTGTAAAAACGATAAAAATGTCAAATGATCTACTGCCTGTCCGATCATTATATTAGGAGGGTCACCGATCATAGTAGCTGTACCACCTATATTGGAACTAAAAATGATTGCCAGTAGATATGGAAACGAAGGGAGGTTTAACAACCTGGTTATCTTTAAGATAATCGGTACAAAAATTAGGACAGTCGTAACATTGTCCAATAGCGCAGATCCGACAGCGGTTAACACACTTGCCCCAATCAGTAATGGAATCGGTGCACCTTTTACCCGCTGGGCGAAACGAATCGCAATAAAGGAAAATAGTCCAGTCTTCTCCGTTATCGAGATCAGCACCATCATCGAAAACAACAGTGCAATCGTATTCCAATCGATATAATTCATAAAAACATCGTCCGCTGTATAAATACCCGATAACAATAATAAGACACCGCCAAATAAGGCAACGATAGCACGATTCAATTTCTCCGTCATTATTAAAATATAACTGACAATAAAAATAAGTGATGCGAGTATGACATTCATTTGACACTTCCCCCATACACGATTCATTTCTCCTAAAAATATATGCCAGAGAAAAGAAAAATATTTTCAGTCTATTTTTTTATTCCATGAATAGAATGACAGTAACTGGACAAGGGGGTAAACGTCGTGAAAAAACAACAATTTATTGCTTTACTGTATGGCTGGATTGTAATACTCGGACTTATTCTGGTCACAAGTTTTATTTTGGGACTACTGCTAAGATTTACCGGTATGAATGAAAACACATTATCCTGGGTAACATTAGTAGTCGGTTTACTAGCATTATTTACTGGTGGAATTGTTGCCGGGGCAAAGGGAAAACAAAAAGGCTGGGTAATCGGCTCTGTGACCGGACTCGGTTTTACACTTTTCACGTTTCTGGTTCAATACTTGGGGTACGAACAAACATTTTCGCTAGAGCAGTCACTTCACCATTTAGGATTTATTGCAGCAGCCCTTTTTGGTGGGGTAATCGGGGTGAACATGGTTGTTGCAGATGAAAAATAGGCGAATGCTCCCATTTATGTTTGGTGCGGATGCGATTCTGCAATCATTAAACAGTTTACTTATTTCTGGCAAAAAGAAAAAGCGCTGACGGATTTCGCAGCGCTTTTTCTTTTTTATACTGCTATGTATAAAGATTGGTGGCCTAAGCAATAGACTCGGCAGGTATACCTATTCAACAATAGTCCATTGCTCATCCAACTGAAAAAATGTCTAACTTTTAACTTCACGAATTGCTGAACGGTCAAATGACAGTTTTGTACCATCACCCGCTTCAATCACAACGATGTTTTCATCAATCTGGTGAATCGAACCGTGGAAACCGCCAATTGTTACAATACTATCTCCCTTTTTCAAATCAGACTGCATTTGTCTTACTTGTTTTTGCCGCTTTTGCTGTGGACGGATAAGCAAGAAATAGAAGATAACAAACATTAAAATAATTGGTGACAATTGTATAAGCATGTCCATTTATGGATTCCTCCCTTCCTTAAAAGTTTTTTGCATTCGGTTGATTAAAACCATATTGATCAAAGAATGCTTCCTTAAAGTCGCCAAGTCGATCTTCACGTATCGCTTTTCGTACTTTCTCCATTAATTCTAACAGAAAATATAAATTATGGTAAGTAGTAAGTCTAAATCCAAATGTTTCATTGCATTTTATTAAGTGACGGATATAGCTTCGTGTGTAATTTTGACACACATAACAGTCGCACTGGTCATCAATCGGCCCAAAATCACGGGCATATGCAGCATTTCGAACGACAAGTCTGCCGGCTGATGTCATGCATGTCCCATTCCGGGCAATTCTTGTTGGCAATACACAATCAAACATATCAATCCCACGTATTGCACCATCGATTAATGAATCTGGTGACCCTACTCCCATTAAGTACCTTGGCTTCGTACTCGGCATGAGCGGTGTTGTATATTCAAGCATCCGATTCATCACTTCTTTCGGTTCACCAACCGAAAGACCGCCGATCGCATATCCTGGAAAATCCAATGACGCCAAATCCTCAGCACTTTGTTTACGTAAATCTTCAAACTCACCGCCTTGAATGATGCCAAATAGCCCTTGATCATTTTTTCGGTTATGTGCTTCCAAGCAGCGTTCAGCCCAGCGTGATGTCCGCTCGACAGATGCCTTCATGTAGTCATGTGTTGCCGGATATGGCGGGCACTCATCAAAAGCCATCATAATATCGGAACCAAGCGCGTTTTGAATCTGCATTGATTTTTCCGGAGAAAGAAATAGCTTTTCGCCATTTAAATAGTTGCGGAAATGAACACCCTCTTCCTTTATCTCACGCATGTCACTTAAACTGAAAACCTGGAACCCGCCTGAATCAGTAAGAATGGCCTTATCCCAGTTCATAAACGCATGAAGCCCGCCAGCGTCCCGAATAATATCCTCACCTGGTCTTAGCCACAAATGATACGTATTGGAAAGAATAATTTTCGCATTCATTTCCGTTAATTCTTCGGGGCTCATGGTTTTTACCGTCGCCAGTGTCCCAACCGGCATAAACATTGGTGTATCAAATGAACCGTGCGGGGTATGCACCTTACCAAGCCTAGCACCGGTCTGTTTACATGTTTTTATTAATTCATATGTTATTGCTGTCATTATATTCGTCCTTCACAAATAGTTTATGTTCAAAAAGTTGCCAAATGGGAAACAAGTAAGCGCCCGAGTTCGCTTTTGGTGACTTTTTGAACATCCTCCTAAATAATTAACATCGCATCGCCAAAACTAAAAAAACGATATCGTTCCTTTACAGCCTCATGATACGCCTGCATAATTGTTACCCGATCTGCTAAAGCACTTACCATCATAATTAGCGTCGACTTTGGCAAATGAAAGTTGGTAATGAGTCCATCAATTGCCCGAAACTGATATGGTGGATAAATAAAAATATCGGTCCAGCCGCTCGCCTCCTGGAATTTACCGTGGTCACGGACAATCGTTTCCAGTGTTCTCGTTGATGTGGTACCAACCGAGATAATCCGGCCATTATTTTCTTTTACGTTTGTCAATGTTGCAGCTGTTTCTTTTGTCATGTGATAAAACTCGGAATGCATTTTATGCTCATCGATTTTTTCAACACTCACGGGCCGAAATGTACCTAATCCAACATGTAATGTAATAAAGGCAATAGTAACACCCATTTCCCTGATCTCGTCCAAAAGCTCATTGGTAAAATGCAGACCTGCCGTCGGTGCCGCCGCGGAACCTTCCTCTTTTGCATATACCGTTTGATACCGTTCCTTTTCCGGCAATTGTTCTTTTATATAGGGTGGCAGTGGCATTTCACCAAGTTCATCCAAAACTTCATAAAAGATTCCATCGTATGCAAATTGTAAAATCCGGCCGCCATGCTCTAACGTATCCAAACACGTCGCCGTTAGTTTTCCATCACCGAAAATGAGCTTTGTTCCTGCTTTTACCTTTTTAGCTGGTTTAGCGAGCACTTCCCAGCTGTCCCCCTCCTGTTGGTGCAAAAGCAGGATTTCAATTTTAGCCCCGGTATCTTCTTTAATGCCATACAATCTGGCAGGCAGGACACGTGTATCATTTAAAACGAGACAGTCGCCTTTTCTCAGGTAGTCTTTAATATCGGTAAAATGCTTGTGTTCAATAGTTTTAGCGTCACGATTTAACACCAGCATCCTTGAAGCCGCCCGATCTTTCAACGGTGTTTGCGCGATTAGTTCTTCTGGTAAATCAAAATCAAAATCTTCAATGTTCATGGTGTATGAAGCTCCTTACTTGATAGATAAGAAAGTATATAAATCCAGGCTCTATTCTGCTCATACCAGAGTAGGCCACGTCCGGCTCCAGCGCCCAGCGGCTAGTATACTTCCTTCACCTCCGTACGATAAGTCAACATCGACTTCCTCCGGTCGTCGTGTTTCCTTTATCTCCTACGGCTCAGTCCAGCATATACGCCGCTAACCGGGCGCTTACGCCTTTGTTCTCTTAACGAAATTTGCCCAACAGATAAAAAATAAGCGACAAAATAATACTAACGACAATCGATGTCATGATTGGGAAATGGAAGGAGAAATTTCCCCTTTTAAAACTAATGTCACCGGGAAGTTTTCCAATAAATGTCCAAATAATACCAATTAGAATAAACGCAATCCCTAAAATAATAAATAGTTTTCCCATATTCATTCGCTATCGTTTCCTTTTAATCCGAAATGCTGGTAGGCCTTCGGGGTTACTACTCTTCCTCTTGGTGTACGCTGAATAAAACCAATTTGTAATAAATACGGTTCATAGACATCTTCAATTGTTTGTGCCTCTTCGCCGATTGTTGCAGCAATCGTATCCAGCCCGACCGGACCACCCTGGAAGCCATCAATAATGCCTTTTAACAGTTTATGGTCGATATGATCGAGCCCAACATCATCAACTTGCAGCATCTGTAAAGCGAGATCCGTTGTTTCTAAACGAATTGCTTCTTCCCCTTTTACCTGGGAAATATCGCGAATTCGTTTTAGCAGCCTGTTGGCAATACGTGGTGTCCCCCGCGATCTTCTTGCCACCTCATTAGCTGCATCTTTGGTAATCATTGTTTCAAAAATATCAGCCGTCCGTTCGACAATCGCACATAAATCCTTGGTTTCATAGTATTCCAATCTGCTGAGTACCCCAAACCGGTCACGCAACGGTGCTGACAGGAGGCCAGAACGGGTTGTAGCCCCAACCAACGTAAAGGGCGGCAAATCAATGCGAACGGATCTTGCACTTGGTCCTGAACCAATCACGATATCAAGGAAAAAGTCCTCCATTGCCGGGTACAATACTTCCTCAACCGAACGTGGCAAACGATGAACCTCATCAATAAACAGCACATCCCCAGGTTCAAGTGACGAAAGAATAGCAGCAAGGTCACCCGCCCGTTCAATTGCCGGTCCTGATGTTGAGCGAAATTGTACTCCCATTTCATTGGCAATAATTGCCGCGAGGGTTGTTTTTCCTAAACCAGGTGGTCCATACAGCAGTACATGATCAAGTGGTTCTTCACGCATTTTTGCTGCCTGAATAAAAATACGCAAATTTTCTTTTACCTTCTGCTGACCAATATATTGATTTAATGTTGTGGGGCGAAGACTAAGCTCAACAGTCGAATCCTCCGCTTGTAACTCACCTGTTACCATTCGCTCATCCATTCTTTAGCCCCCCTTAACTTTTCACTAATAATCCTAATGCTTTACGAATGAGTTCATCTGTATTTTCTGTGTCTTCATTTCGCAGTTTTGGCATGATTGCTCTAATTTCCCGATCGGAATAGCCAAGTGCTTTCAATGCTTCCTGTGCATCCGTTAATCCCTTTCCCGTTGCTTCTATAACTTCCAACGTGGTTGGTTGTACTTCCAATGAAAGCATCGTTGTCAATTTTCCTTTTAAATCTAATATAACCTGTCTTGCGGTTTTTTTACCTATTCCCGGAAAACTTGTTAAAAATTTATCATCTTCACGCTCAACTGCTGCGACAAAGTCCCCAACATTTACCGAACTTAATATGGCAAGCGCCCCTTTAGGCCCGATACCTGACACTTGAAGCAGCTTTTGGAAAAGCGATTTTTCGTCCTGATTTTTAAACCCATACAATACTTGTGTATCCTCCCGAACATAATGATATGTATAAACAAATGCTTCCTTGTTTAGCAATGTCTGAAACACAAAAGGATTGGCACAGATTATTTCGTACCCAACCCCCTGAACATCCATTATAACAGAATCTTCATGAATAGATGCAACAATCCCCTTTATGTATGCGATCATTCGAATCTTCCCCTCCTGCAAGTCCTGACACTATTTTACCACATTCATACCCGTAAACAAAAAAACACCAACAGAGGGGAGTTCCCAATTGGTGTTTTTACTTGGAATCAGTAAACATTACTCTGATTCCTCTAAATTATGGTAGATGTCCTGAACGTCCTCATTATCCTCCAGCACATCTATCAAATTCAGCATTTTCTGTTCGTCATCAGCAGCTAACTTGCTGTATGTTTGGGGAATCAAGGTGATTTCAGCGTCCGCTAATTCGTAATCATTTTTACGCAAATGCTCACAAACGGCAGTAAAGTTTTCAGGTGAAGTATATATTTCATAGGCACCTTCTTCAACTACGATATCATCTGCCCCTGCTTCTATCGCTTCCAAAGTGATTTCATCTTCGCTAATAGAACCATCTTCATTTTCAATAACAATATAACCCTTACGATCAAACATGAACGAGACACTGCCATTTTCACCTAAATTGCCGCCATTCTTTTTAAAAGCGTGGCGGACTTCAGCAGCAGTACGGTTTTTGTTGTCTGTTAAAATATTTACGATAACAGCTACACCCCCAGGGCCGTAACCTTCATATGTGAATTCTTCATAGTTCGCTCCATCAAGTGAACCTGTTGCCTTTTTAATCGCACGATCGATATTATCATTCGGCATATTGTCAGCTTTTGCTTTATCTATAGTCAAGCGGAGTGTTGCATTTGTCGACGGATCCCCACCACCTGCTTTAGCAGCCATATAAATATCCTTTGCATGGCGCATGAAAATTTTTCCTTTTTTTGCATCCTGTGCATTTTTTCTGCGTTGTATATTTTTCCACTTAGAATGACCAGCCATAGGACATTCTCCTCTCTAGAAATTTCCTTCCTTACTATAACAAAAAATTCCTTATATATAAAGTAAAACTTCATTCAGTGGCGGGCTTCCACTGATGGTTAGTATTGTAATAGCTGGCTTTAGCTGGTGGATGTTTACTAGAAGTTAATATACGCAAAGTGATCAAAAAAACCTCTGCCTGTAAAGCAAAGGTTAATCATTTTCTCCCCCCGGTTGGTTTGCATGTCCATTGGTTGATCCTCGCGAGTTCATATTTTTTACACGATTCCAATGAATATCATCGGTATAAATGACAATTTCTTTATTCGGTTCAACTTTTTTAACTTCCTTAACAACCAGATCACGAACATTTTGGTCATGGTAATCGTTTAGCATTAAAGCTACAATAACTTTATCATCCGTGATGGCGATTTGCGCCTGTTTAATTTCCCGATAATTAATCAGCTGCTGGTAGATCTTATCCGATTCTTCATTTACAAAATTGTCGGTAAAATTACCTTGCTGACCATTTGAAGCATTCGTACCACTTTGATCACTTTGAGGATAACCGCCACGTTCGCCAATCGATTTATCCCGCTCACCTAATCGATCAGCATGTTCATTGTCGGTCTCATAGTGGATTGATTGGGGGTTTGGTGCATTATTTTGCGCGTTTTCATCATTATTTGTATTTACATTCGAACATCCAACTAACATCATGAAGCCAATACCTGCACTACTGATTGCACGAAGTTTCATAAAAGAACACCTCCTTACCAATTAGCTTGGATGAAAGAGGTGTTTTTAATCAGTTAAATTATCCCTTAGCAGGAAAAGCATGCATTCTCTTAAGCCTGTAGCACGGCCATTTCCAATTAGATACTTTCTTTATCAACCTGGAAATGCTCTGCACCGATCCGTTTATGTTCTGTCCGTTTATGAAGCCTTTCAATCGTTTCCTTATCTTTCTCCGGGATTTCCTGACCTCTCAAATAAGCATCGATGACCGCATAGCTTATACCCATTTCCGCTTCATCGGTTTGCCCTTCCCACAAGCCCGCACTTGGCTTCTTATTAACAACTTGTTCAGGTACACCAAGAAAACGTGCCATTTCCCTGACCTCCTGCTTCGTAAATTCAACTATTGGCAGGATGTCCACTCCACCATCTCCATATTTTGTAAAATAACCTGTATACCACTCGGCAGCGTTATCTGTCCCAACAACCAAATAGTTATAATTCGTCGCCAAGGTATATAATGTGCTCATCCGTAACCTGGCCCGCAAATTCGCATCCGCCATTGAATGATTTTTTTCCTGCCATTCTTTTTTATGTGTTACTTGTTGTTGAATGGTTTGAAAAAGTACATTGTGTGTTTCCGTCAGATCAACCGTCAGGGCATTAATACCACAGCTCTCAATTACATCTTTGGCATGCTCTATATCAGCAGAACTGCTTTTACAAGGCATGATTACTCCCAACGATTGATGTGGAACGGCCCGCTTTATTAAATGGGCAACAACCGCTGAATCAACTCCCCCGCTTACTCCAACCAGCAGCCCGTTTACACCTGTTTCTTTCACCTGTTGTTGTAACCACTGTACAATTTTGTCTACTGTTTCCTGCATCATGATCGCTCCTCCATTTAATATGCATTCATTTCTAAATTGATTTTAGCATTAATTTCGCTTTTTTAAAAAAGCTATGCCGCATAAGCCATTCTCTTTCCATCCTGGACAGGTAATGATAAACGGAATTAGCAGATCCCCGTTTTAGAAAATGGAGCCATTCCCGCAATACATCAGTTGGAACAAGGATAGCGTTGATCCATAATTTCAATTGCCGCTCACTCACCATCTGATATGCCAGCAATTTGTCAAAATCCCAATTCAAATAAGGTAAAAAGCGTTGACCTAATTGAATATAATCATAAAGCACAGGCGAGCGTGAAAGCAAATCGAAATCGATCATATAGACACTTGAATTACGAATAAAATTATGACTGGCAACATCACCATGTACCCATTCCATTTTTTCTTCTGCCCTTTGTTCTATTTCTCTCCAGGGCAACTGACTAACGAGTTCTAAATGCAGCTTTGTTGTTCGGACAATATCGCGAAATAATGTTTCAAAACCATATTTCAGAAAATGATGTTCCGTTTTTTTAAATGTTGAAAGCCTGCGGGACCAGCGAATATAAAAAAGCTGCTGCTTAATCGGATTTTGCACCGTAATTGATTTCGCATCCTGATGAAACTGGCGCAATGTAACCAAAGCTGCCTGGCGATCGTCTGCTGTCGCATAATTCAGCTTATCACCATCAATAAATGGAGCAAGCGTCCAGAAGTACTGGTTATGTTTTATATACTTTCTGCCGTTTGGAAAACGTACGAAAGGAACAACGACTGACGCAGGCAATTGCTCAAAAAAATCCCATTGCTGTTCCAGGATCTTTGGCTTAGCATGCTTTTTTAAAATATATTCCTCTTCTTTAGGGGTTTTTATCCGGAAAACATGTGATTTGACCGGCTTCATCTCCGTACAATCCAACCTGCCCTTTTGATATAAAAAAGAAGAGAAGCGATCAATTCGCATCTCGTCTCCTTGGTTAAGCTTATTCACCTGAAGATTCATCCTCGTCGGACCGGTAATCAAATTCGGAAAAATCGGGGTACCCTGGTGGTGCAGGAAATGGTTGATTGGTTGGAGTCATATGTGGTGGATACATTTGCCCGTAAGCTGGATTTTCTCCATAAGCTTGTTGTGGGTTAGGGTTAAATCCGTGATACGGCTGAAAATCGTTTGGGTACCCGCCATATGCAGGTGGCTGATTCATCTGATATCCTGGATAATGCTTCGGAAATGGTTTTTTATCCTTGCAGCCACAATCTTTTTCCCCTTTTGTCTGAACTGGTTTAACTGGCATCTCCATACTTGGTGACTCCATCATATGGCCATGATCATGATGATCGTGATGATGATAGGATGGATACGCCGCTGGATCATAATTCATTGGCTGGTGATATGGCATATGTCCCCCAGCAAAAGTTCCCATGACTGGAAAATAATCATGCGGCATTGGCGGATGGCACGGATGAACAACGTGACAGCACATTGGCACCATTGCTACTGGCTGCGGCATTGGTTGCGGCTGTGGCATTGGCTTTTCATGTTTTACCGGCTTTTCCTTTGGCTCCGGATAATGTGGCATTTCCGGAAAATTAATCGATGTGTAATTCTGCATTTCCTGTTCCATAATTGGCATTTGGATGATCGGTTGTATTTGATTTACGGATGCTTCCGGCTGCATTGGCATATGCGGTTGCATCGGCATTTGTGGCTGCATCGGTTTCTGTTTCTCCTTTACATCTTCCTTAATAACCGGCATTGGCTTTGGTGACATTTCTTTATATGGCTGATTGACCAGTGGTTTTTGTGTCTCTTTCGGTTTCATGCTTTCTTTTTGTACAGCCTTCGTTGAACCAGGTATTTTTATTTTCATACCCGGCATAATCATATCAGGGCTTGATAATTGTGGATTAAGCTGTTTTAACTCTTCAAAATCAGCGCCATATTTTTTGGCTAATTCCCACAATGTATCACCCTTTTGCACAACGTGAATTTTCAAGTTTAACCAAACTCCCTTCATTTAAAGTTACAATTGGGCTAATCACTCATTTACAACATATGCACGAAGTTTGGAAAAGTTGAAAACTAAATTAAAAACCGCCTATCATAATAGACGGTTTGATGGCAAACCAATAGTAAAATAGTGAAACTTCATATTACACGTTTAATGCGTAATAAAATCATCACTCCATTTCCTAACGCCATTTTTCTTATATATTCAACTGGTAGACCGGATATGTACCTAAAATTGTTACACTACATCCCAATGCTTCTAATTCAGCCTTTACACTTGGGAATAGTACATCATCATAGGGCTGGTTGACGTCCACAATAAAGAAGTAATTCCCAAGTCCTGTTTTCATTGGTCTGGATTCAATTTTTGATAAATTCATTTTTCTCCAGGCAAACGCTGAAAGTACCTGATGAAGGGCACCAGCATAATCACTCGGCAATGTGATTAAAAGACTTGTTTTCTCTGCATTCACCTCATGATGAATATGGATGTTATGTTTATCCTTCGTTAACACTGCAAACCGTGTATGGTTATTCGGGTAATCATGGATATTGTCTCTATAGATCGAAAGACCAAATTCTGCTGCTGCCAGTTTATTACCAATGGCTGCTATGCTTGTATTACGGGTGCTGACAATTTCGGCAGCCTTACCTGTAGACGAAGTATAGTGAATCGATGCTTTTGGCATGTATTCATGAATATATTGATGGCACTGTGCAATAGCTTGTCTATGTGAATGAATCTCCTTAATTTCTTCTAAATCACCAGAAAAATCTGGTCGAACTAGCAGATGCTGCTGAATCGGCACAACGATTTCAGCAACAATCGGCAGCCGCACCTGATGGACAAGATAATCGACAGTCAAATGTACGGTCCCTTCAATAGAATTTTCCAGCGGTACAACACCAATATCAATTTCATCCCCATCAATGGCATCAATACATGCTGGTATCGTGTCAAAAGCTTGTTTATCTTCCCCATTAAATGCAGCATCAACGGCCAATTTGGTAAATGTTCCTTTTGGCCCCAAGTAACCTATCTTTACCGTCAATCAAACCTACTCCCTTATCAATTTAACTTTGCATCATTACTCAATAAATTCAAACTCATAATCCAGTAATCTTATCGTATCGCCATCTTTGGCGCCACGCTTGCGCAATGCCTCATCAACACCCATTCCTCTTAGCTGGCGGGCAAACCGTTGTACCGCCTCATCGCGATTAAAATCGGTCATTTTAAACAATTTTTCAATTTTAACACCTGACAGCACAAATGCACCGTCATCATCGCGGGAAATCGCAAAGGATGCTTGTGGCCGTTGATAACGATAAACAACCGCTTCTTCCGTTTCTTCCATTTTCGGCGCAGCCTTTGGTATGCTATCCAATGCATCAGCAATTGCGAATAAAATATCGCGAAGTCCTTCTTTTGTCAACGTGGAAATTGGGAAAACCGGGAAATCATCTTCCAGTTTCCCCTTAAACAATCGTAAATTTTCCTCTGCACCAGGCATGTCCATTTTATTGGCCGCAATGATTTGCGGGCGGTCCATAAGCTTTTGGTCATACTCTTTTAATTCTTGATTGATTTTTACATAATCGTCGTATGGATCGCGTCCCTCTGTCCCCGCCATATCAATGACATGGACAATTACTCTCGTTCGCTCCACATGCCGCAAAAACTGATGCCCCAATCCGACACCTGAATGGGCACCCTCAATTAAACCAGGTAAATCAGCCATAACAAAGCTGCGATGATCACTTGTGTCGACTACACCCAGGTTTGGTGATAATGTGGTGAAATGATAATCAGCAATCTTTGGCTTTGCTGCACTTACTACGGAAATAAATGTAGATTTACCTACACTTGGAAAACCAACAAGACCGACATCCGCAATCAGTTTTAATTCCACCTTGACATTACGTTCCTGACCTGGTTCACCATTTTCAGCAAACTCTGGTGCAGGATTGCGAGGTGTGGCAAAACGGGAATTACCACGGCCGCCCCGCCCACCGTGTGCGATGATTGCGCGCTGTTCGTGGTATGTTAAATCAGCGATTATTTCCTGCGTATCCTCATCCATCACAGTTGTCCCAGGTGGAACCGGCACAATCAGCGGTGCAGCATTTTTACCATGCTGATTTTTACTCATGCCGTTTTCTCCGCGTTTTGCTTTAAAATGGCGATTGTAGCGAAAATCCATTAATGTATTCAGTCCTTCATCCACTTCAAAAACGACATCTCCACCATCTCCACCATCTCCGCCGGCGGGACCTCCTTTTGGTACATACTTTTCGCGCCGGTAGGCAACAAGCCCATTACCCCCGTCACCGGCTTTTATGTATACACGAACCTGATCTACAAACATTACTTGCTCACCTCATTCTGGAAAACGGAATAGATACGATACAACTTACACCGTTATCCGTTTTGCTGCAACTCATTTTATTAGGATGTTTTTTGTTTAGTTTGGAAACTGGCTCTTTCGGAAAATTTCCAGCTAACAAAAAGCGGGCATCGATAGTTGATGGCGTAGCTTCCAAGTGAAGCTCCCCATTATATAATTCCATATTGTCAAGCAGCTCCCCCAGCAGATCAATAGCCGATTGACAATATTTTACCAATGTATCATCAATCGCCTGCAGATGAATATTTTCCATATTTATATAATATGTCAATCTAATGTTCGCATGTATGGAATTAACTTGAATCAGCCAGAGAGCAAATTTTGGAGCACCAAGACTCATTAGTTTTCTTTCTTCATAAAACCGATCCATACATTCCGCAATTTTTGTTTTGACTTTATCCAATTTCCCCATAGATGCGTATCCCTGGACTATCTGCAAGTCATTCATCAGGTCATGCCGATATAGCCTAAGCAAATCCACCATTTCTTTCTCGCCCAACTTTAAGCCCCCCTATTATTAACAAGATTATAGCAGAAATAAGGAAAAACTTCATTTCATTCTAAATAAAAAACCCCAGCCGATAAATCAGGCTAGGGTTTTGAACCAGATGAAAAGCTGAAGCACAAATCAAATTTCCCGTTAATTCAATCCTGCTTCTATTGCATCCGAAATTTGTGTTACGCTTCTTGAGCCACCGGGTAAACACTTACCTTTTTGCGATCACGGCCGTAGCGTTCAAATTTCACAACACCATCCGTCTTGGCAAAAAGTGTGTCGTCTCCGCCGCGGCCGACATTTTCACCTGGATAAATTTTTGTTCCGCGTTGACGGAAAAGAATTGATCCACCTGTCACAAACTGGCCGTCTGCACGTTTTGCACCAAGACGTTTTGCTTCAGAATCACGACCGTTCTTGGTACTACCAACACCTTTTTTCTGTGAGAAAAACTGTAAATCCAGACGTAGCATGTCACTACACCTCCTTATTTACTATTGTAATAAACTGACTATATTCACTTGCAATCGTTTTTAATGAAACGATCATGCCCGCAAACAAGAGCTGTACTTTTGCCGTTAATCTGTCATCCAGATCGGCAGGAAGTGCAACATGAAGGTAACCACCTTCATTTCCCTGTTCAATTTCGAGGTTAATTTGGCATAATTCAAGTACCGCATTAACTGCACCAAAGGATACAGCTGAAACACCTGCACATACCAGATCAAATCCATATGGACCACTGCCAGCATGTCCGGAAATTTCAAATGCCGCAATTTGCTCACCTAACCTGAATATCGTTACATCAATCATAGCATATACCCTTATGCATTAATTTTCTCAACTACAAGTTTCGTATACGGTTGACGATGACCTTGTTTACGATGGTAGTTTTTCTTAGGCTTAAATTTAATAACAGTTATTTTCTTTTGACGGCCTTGTTTTTCAACTTTTGCAGTTACACTAGCACCATCAACATATGGTGCGCCAACTTTCACATCGTCGCCACCAACGAAAAGTACTTTATCAAATGTCACCGAATCATTTGCTTCTGCAGCTATTTTCTCTACGTAAATTTCCTGACCTTCCGTAACCTTGATTTGTTTACCACCTGTTTCAATAATTGCGTACATTTCCTGCACCTCCTTAATAGACTCAGACTCGCCATTCAGGTACTCTTTTAAGCCACGTCCAACTACCAATCGTTAAGAAGGATACGGGCAATTATAATAGGAGTTTAAAACCTGTTCTGTGCGGTTGTAGCAAATGGTGCTACGATGAATAACGTATTGATGTTAGCATGTTTACCTATTAGTTGTCAAGTGTCCAAATCAAGTATTTCAACTATAACGGGCAATTTCACCGATAGGTTTATTATATTGCTTATCGTAAAAAAAACGCTGCAAACAATCGTTTTCTTCGATTAGTTTTCGTTGATTTTCCGGAAATTGAATATAGATGGAATGCCTCTTTTCCCGATGGAAATGTGCAAACACATCCATTAATGTACAGTCATACGGTACAACGATGGAACGTATCCCCTTTACTGGCGGGCTCCCCTGATATCGATTTAATAAAAAACGCATAAACACATAATACCGCTGCTTCCAATCCATTCTATTTTCTTTTAGCAAAAAGAGAATGAGCAAGAAGGAACTTAAGGTAAAAGGAAACACGAACAGCTGCAACAGCAAAAGGCTTGTACACGCAAGCAAGGATACGATAATTACGGAATGATATGCTTTCTGATATGGCAATAAGGATGAGAGCAATAGAAATAAAAATTTCCCGCCATCAAGCGGCCATATTGGCAACAAATTAAAAAGTAAAATCAAAGTATTATAATGTAATAGCATGGTTATGATGGACGGGGGGAGTACCTCACCCGCAGAAACGACAAATATGATCCCATAGAGGATGATATTCTGAAACGGCCCGGCAATTGTAACGAGCATTTCCTCCCGTAACGGCCTGTTACCATGCTCGTCCGTATCCATCACGCCACCAAATATCCATAACATAATGCTTCTAATCCGCCATTTATAGAGCAGCGCCATCGTATAATGGCCAAACTCATGTAATAACACAATCGATAAAATAACAAATAATTCCACAAATGTACCTGTAAAGAAGGAAATTGCGATAAATACCAGGAGAATTGGGTGAATATGAACGGCTGGCAAATACTTATGGACCGTCATCGACTTTAATTACCTGTACGGGATCAACGTATTTGTTATCCTTTTCAATAGCAAAAAATACCGTTTTATTAGCTTCATCCGGAACAAATTCTCCAAGTCGCTGATTGCCTTCAACATATTGGTATAAATGAACATTAATGGAGTCCAAGTAGCCGTATGTTGATGTGCTGCCGTCAGCATGCTGTACCACAACTGTTTTATCTGTTTCCCGGTCATTACCGGCAAAAATAACCACCCCGTCACGTAATACAAATACATCAGCCGTGTCCTGTGGTGCAATCATGATTCCTGAGCCATTCGCCTGAAAGGACTCAGCAAGTTTTCCGTTAACCGGAAGCGCCAATGCTTGATCATGTCTTGTTTTCTGCTTATCTTTTGGTGCAAATGCCAAAGGAGATCCAAATGTTTCCTGATACCATTGGTTAACCCGCGCAAAGGGAAACTCCTTGGTTAAAGCAGTGGTTGCCAGTTCTGCTGGTTTACGGAAAATTTCCGCATTAGTCTGGAATAAAAATGCTGCACCAAAAAATAATATGACCGATAATACACCCTTCAACATCATTCCGGAAATTAACCTGCCCCGATTCGGATCATTACTCTGTCCGGTATCATCTGGAAAGGCCGGGAAGTACCCGTGCTTTTCCTCTTCTTGTGGTAAGTTGGGGTGCAGATTTTGTCGGGGGAGCTCTTTGGTGTTCAGGAAACGCTGATTTTTACGTTGTGCGATCGATTTCCGAACTTGTTTAACACCTTTATCCATGATCCTCATTCCTTCATCAGACTTTTTTACAATTGTATGTGAAGGAAGGACAAGTTATGTTAAAAATGCAACGGGAGATAATCATCCCATTGCATTTTTTCAGATGTTTATGATCGGATGCCAAAGAATTTCTTAACTTTTTGAAACACTCCTTTTTCATTCTCTAACGATTGTAAAGGAACGGTTTCACCCAAAATTCTTCTAGCAATATTGCGGTAGCTGATGGAGGCTTTTGAATTTGGATGAAATGCTACAGGTTCACCTTTATGCGAAGCTTTAATTACCTCATCATCGTCAATCACAATTCCGATTAAATCAATTGATAAAATTTGCAGAATTTCATCAACGTCATACATGTCACCACTTTTCATCATATGGTTGCGAATGCGGTTAATTACTAATTTCGGATCTTCTATTTCTTTGTTTTCCAGCAGTCCGATAATCCGGTCAGCATCTCTTACACTTGATTTTTCTGGTGTGGTAATAACGATTGCTTTATCAGCTCCTGCCACAGCATTTTGAAACCCTTGTTCAATACCTGCAGGACAATCAATAATGATGTAATCATATTCTTGTTTTAATTCCGTGATAATTTTTTTCATATGTTCCGTCGTACCTACAGACTTATCGCTTGTCTGTGACGCTGGCAGCAAGGCTAAGCAATCAAAGCGTTTATCCTTTATCAGTGCCTGCTTTAACTTACAGCGTCCTTCGATAACATCGACAATGTCATAGATAATCCGATTTTCCAGTCCCATCACAACGTCAAGGTTACGTAAGCCTATGTCTGTATCAATCAAACAAACCTTCTTCTCCATTAAAGCCAGGGCTGTACCAATATTGGCGGTCGAAGTCGTTTTTCCAACCCCGCCTTTACCGGAAGTAATGACGATTGCCTCACCCATTTAGCATTCTCCTTTCAAACCCGCTTAAATCTTTTCGTCTATGTGAAAGAACTTGTAGTCGATCAATAACAATTTTATCCTTCTCTTCATCAATGAGACCACATTCCATGTACACACCATCAGATTCATAGTCTGGGGCACGGCTGATATAATCTGCTATTCGGAGTTGGCTGGGCTTCATGTAGGATGCCGCAATAATAGCATTTCGATCACCATCTGACCCGGCATGGGCAATACCTCGCAGATTGCCCATAATGTAAATATTGCCTGTTGAGACAACCTTGCCTCCCGGGTTTACATCACCAACCAAAAGCAGATCACCTTTTACTTCCAGGACTTGTCCAGATCTTATTATTCTAGTTAAAGCCTTTACTTCACTTTCTTCTTTCCACAAAAGAGCTTCTTGCTTTTGTATGACATTTGATTCAAATTCCTGAGCATAAAAATGACTATCTCGCTCAATTAATTCCTGTAAGCGTGTTGTCTGTTCCAAATCCAAATAGCGGTTGCCGAGTTTTATCGTCACAGGTACCCTTGGCTCCTCCCTACTTGCATGATGCTCAATAAGTTTTTCGTTTAACTCGATGAACGCATCTTCAAATGAGCACGAGTCGTCGATAAACAGTGTAAGACCGTCCCTTGTCCCTTTAATCGTTATCAATTGCTTATTCTCACGCACGATATGTTCACCTCATTAATCCCATTTACAAGACAATTTGATCAGCTGTGCAATTGCTCATCGCCCCATTTTATAAGTGGTTTTCTTACCAATGGATACAACACCAGTAAAAATAGCAGATTTGCCAAAATGCTTGGTAGTAACCGGTAAACCAAGTAATGAACAAGTGTCATATCCGCCAGGTCAATTACTGAAAAAATGATATAAATGATAAAGTCTGCCATCGCAATTCCAAGAAATCCCAATAAAAGTGTTACATAAAAATTGGCATGCAATAGTTTTTTCAATCCGCGTACAATGTAAATAACCAATGCATATGTGAACATGTAGACGCCGAGAATTCCTGTATACACAACGTCAATCAGCATTCCAAATATAATCGCATAGAAGACAGATGTATATGTATTCTCTTTATCATAAAAAATCGAGATACACACTAAAAAGACAAGGGGCCAGTGCGGAATAATTAGTAATTCTCCGGTTACTAGGCGGGTCGGCAATAATTCCAGTGATACACCTTCCAGAATCACAATCAGAAAAAGAATCAGAGGCAAAAATAATCGCTTCATTATTCTTTACCCTCCAGATCACTTTTGGCTTCATCACTGTCAGTAAGATCACGATCCACCACTATTACATGATTTATTTCATACATATTGGCTGCCGGTTTAATTAGTGCTGTACGGGTTAGCCCATACTGATCCGGAACTACTTCCTTAACCGTTCCAATTGGCAGACCTTCAGGAAAGACGCCGCCCATCCCGGATGAAACAACCAATTCTCCTTTTTTTAGGTCTTTATCCGATTCCTCGATAATTTTAAACAATAGTGAATTGCTTTCTTCATCAAATTCTTCAATTAATCCAAAAATATCTTTCCCGTCCTTGCGTGAAATGGTTGCTGAAATACGATTGAACTGATCAAACCCGGTAAGCAGTTGAACGGTTGATGAAAACTGGGATACAGACTGTACTTTCCCAATCATTCCATCACCGGTTATTACAGCCATATTTTGTTTAACACCGGCTTGCATTCCTTTATTAATCGTTACCTGGTCAACCCAGCGTTCCGGTGTACGCGACATAACCGTTGCTTGTATAGGATTAAAATCCCGCAATGATTCTGTCTTTTTTAATGTTTTTCGAAGCTCCTCATTTTCTTCTTTAATTTCCTGAACCTCATAAATCAAGCCTTTATATTCCGATAACTTTTCTTTTAACAGTTGATTTTCCTCGTACGTATTTTTTAAATCATCAATGTTTGTAAATATATCAGTCATAAATTTAACCGGGGCATGTATCACACTCTGCACCCATCCAACAGAGTCCTTAATAAATTGTTCAGGGGTAGATAAATTTTCCCTATCCCTGAGTGAATAGCCAATCAAGGCAACAAGGATGATAAACCCAATTAGAATAATAAATAACCTTTTTTTTCGAAACTGCATAAAAACACAACCTTATTCTACAGTAGGACGAGTCGATACATTCGGATGGTTGCGGAAATGCTGAATGTATTCTAATGATTTACCTGTTCCGATTGCGACACTGTCCAACGCATCTTCAGCTACAAATACAGGCATCTTCGTCTCATCACTTATCACTTGATCTATATTCCGTAAAAGGGAACCGCCACCTGTAAGGACGATGCCACGATCCATAATATCCGCTGCAAGTTCTGGAGGTGTTTTTTCCAGCGTGTATTTCACGGCATTGATTATTTCTTCCACCGTGTCAGCCAGTGATTCGGCAATCTCCTGCGCTGTTATCGTGATGGTCTTGGGCAGTCCTGTCAGCATATCCCGTCCACGAATATCCAGTTCTTCATTTTCTGCAACCTCACCAGCTGTTCCAATATCCAACTTAATCGATTCAGCTGATCGCTCACCGATCATCAAATTATATGTTTTTCGGACATATTGTGTAATAGACTCATCCATATTATCACCAGCAATCCGAATAGACTGGCTGGTAACGATGCCTCCTAACGAAATGACTGCTACTTCTGTGGTACCACCGCCAATATCAACAATCATGCTTCCCGTCGGTTCCCAAACAGGCAGCCCTGAGCCGATTGCAGCTGCAAATGGTTCTGCAATCGGAAATGCATCCTTTGCACCCGCTTGCTTTGTAGCATCGATCACTGCCCGCTCCTCAACCATTGTAATCCCTGATGGAACGCAGATCATCACATTTGGTTTCTTGGCAAATGCAGATCGTTTACGCATTGCCTTTTTGATATAATATTTCATCATTACAGCCGTCGTATCATAATCAGCAATGACGCCATCTTTCATTGGCCGAATAACTGAAATATTCCCCGGCGTTCTGCCAATCATATTTCGAGCTGAACTCCCAACCGCCTCAACATCCCCGGTAATAACATTTTTCGCAACGACCGATGGTTCCCTTAGAACAACGCCTTTACCTTTAACAAAAACAAGTGTGTTCGCAGTGCCTAAGTCTATTCCCAAATCTTGTGACAAGCTAAATCTTCCCAAAAAAATCTTCCTTTCCAAAATAACCACTCGTAAGTTGTATGTAGCTTAACTATATCGATTTATTCTACATATTGCAATGTAATCCAACCCTTATATTTTAACATTTATTATCCTTCATAAGTAGCTTTTTTTATTGTCTACTAGGAAACTATAAAATTTATACGCCGTGGATAACTGGATAGTCGAAAGGGGCCACGTCCAGCTCCAGCGCCCAGCAACTAGCAAACTTCACACTCCTTCACTACGATAAGTCAACATCGGTTCGGGTAGGAAGGAAGGCCGACTAAGAACGGGCTTTGCGCCCAACTCACGTCTACCCCTTTTGCAGGGGCATGTTTCCTTTATCTCATTGCGGAGCGCTCCAGTTTGTACGTTGCTAAACGGGCGCTTGCGCTTTTCTTATTACAAATTATAATAAGCGCCAATTTCAATAATCAGATTGAAAAATGGCGCCAATTTGTCGGTTGTCTATCATATTATACGAAAAAAATAAAAAAATAGATAGTGTTATAATGAGATTTCACTTATAAATAACCTTTTTCTTTCAGTGATACAAATTTACGATCGCCGATAACGAGATGATCCAACAGTTCAATGCCAATCATTTTCCCGGACTCGACTAACCGTCTTGTTACATGAATATCTTCCTGTGATGGGGAAGGATCGCCTGAAGGATGATTATGGGCACAGATGATTGATGCAGCTGACCGTTTTACTGCTTCCCGGTAGATTTCACGAGGGTGGACAATGGAAGCATTCAAACTGCCAACAAAAATCGTTTGCCGATGAACAATCTGATTTTTGGTGTTGAGGAATAATACAACGAAGTGCTCCTGGCTAAGCCCTCGCATCTCTTCCATAATGTAATCCGCTCCATCTTCTGGTGAACGGATAATGTAACGATCGTCCGGCTTATACTGATTCATCCGCTTTCCCAGTTCAATTGCCGATAGCAGTAAAACTCCCTTTGCGGTGCCAATTCCCTTGATCGCTGTAAGCTCCTCTATTGTAGCATCCTTCAATAACTTCAATCCTTCAAAATGTGTTAATAAACGTTGTGACAATGCCATAACCGATTCCTCTTTCGTGCCGCTTCCAAGTAAAATTGCAAACAGCTCTTGATTTGATAAATGGCCCGCTCCAAACGTTAATAAGCGTTCGCGCGGCCGATCTGCTTTCGGCACGTCCTTAATCATGATGGATGATGTTGCCATTATTTTCCCCTCCTTGTTTTCGTAATTTCCATAGTAGCGGTTATGGCCTTTTTCGACAAACTGGTAAAATAGTATTTTCAGCTGCTTTTTCTCTACTAAAATCCAATTTTCTCTTAGAGGAAAAATGGATTTTGCGGCCTCATTTAATCGTTAAAATGTAAAAACAGGTATTTGCAAAATACCTGTTTTCTGATCTACGATAATAGCAGCAAAACGGCTTATTGACGCTATCGTCTACCGTCCGTATTTATTTACTCAGGATCAGTTCTTCATATTGCGACCATTGCTCCAAAAGGAATACTTGACCGCTCACAGCATTTCCTTCTTCCATCTGCTGAAGCGACTTCGTTAACTGCTTATGAAATGGTGCTATGCCTTCTCCCTTTTTTGGAAAACCATTGACTAATTTTTGCCATGCGTCGGCCGATAACGCCTCACCTGCACCAACTTTTTTAACAGAATCACGCCACAGGTCAGTAAAGGACTGGAGCCATTCATGTTCTTTGGCAGTTACCTTTATTTCCGTTTTTTTGGTATTCCATTCCTTTGCGTAAATTTCGAAATCGGTGAATTCAGCAGAAAACAGATCTGCTTGTTCTTTTGTATCGGCAATACCTGCCAGAAGAAAAAACTGACCGTCCCGTTTCCAAATTACCGTTGGAAACCCGGCATTTTTAAATTTCCCGGACCATTCTGCGGCATTTTCCTTAGATGAAAAAATACCAGCCTGCAACACAAAGGCGTTTAATTGTTCCACCGAATAACTGGAACCATTCTGATCAGACTTGTCGTCCGTATTATTACTCACGGAGCTTGTATCGGCCAGTCCGCTGTTATCCATTCCGCTGTTTGCTTCGTGACCAACTCCATCAAACATATGCAACATAATAATACCTAGACATATACCGATCAGTACAGCCGATACTGCAGAAATAATAATTGTTTTATAGTTTCCGGTTCTTTTTTTAGCCTTTCCGTAGTGATCATACTTGTCATCCAGGGAGTGATAACGATCAAAAGTTGGAACCTGTTCATTTTTTTCTGAATCCTCCAATGCTGAAGCCTGTTCATCATGAAATGGTCTTTTTTCATTGGTCATATCTTGTCCAATCTTTGTTTTTTTTCCGTTCATCCATATGACTATTGGTTTCTTTTTGCTCACGTTCTCCCCTCACTTTGCTGCTTCTTTTTTTAACTCTAGCACAGCTAAACTGCAAAGTAAGACGAGTTTTGTCACTCTTGTAAAAAAAACGTTCAACATAATTTTTCAAGAAATGTCAAAAGTGAAGGCTGTACAAGGATGTTCAAAAAGTCACCAAATGATAAGCGGCGAGAGTTTGAACAAGTACTATAACATGGAAAAAAGAATAAGGACCCATCTTCTATTGTTATAGTGTGTAAATCCTCATGAACAGCGACTTTATTTCCTCTCTGACCATAATACCTATTTTCCCCTAAAATATTTCCTGACTTGCAGAATAAAATGCAACGACCCTGTAATAAAAAAAACTTTATCCCGCCGAGCCGTTTCGTTGCAAATTTGCTTAACCGCATGATGCCAGTCTGGTTCTAGCAATTTATTCCTGCATGAGACTGCCCGGTATAACGATTCCGCATTTATTGCTCTCGGATGATCGAATGTTGTAATTGTGATCGATGCAAAGTGGTCACATAACAGATTCAGCATCATTGTTAATTCTTTATCTTTAAAGCCCGCAAAAATCAGATGTCTTTCCCGATCTGGATAATGACGCAAAACTGTTCGAATGAACGACTGAATACCAGCTACATTATGTGCTCCATCAATAATAACGGACGGATTGTCAGAAATGAGCTCGAACCGCCCTGCCAGCTGTGACCTGCCAATCGCGGCTATTGCTTTGTCCCAGGAAACGGGGTAACCATGCATCTTAAGTAACGATAACGCCATTATTGCAACCGATGCATTGATTTCCTGATGTTTCCCCCTCATTTTTAAAGAAACGGTCATTTTTTTACCGCTACAGGACCACATAAAATGTTGGTTGTTTTCTACCTGTCCCATACTCGTAGTTGTAAAATCTTGCGCGAATTGATAAATACGGGCGTTATTTCTATATGCCTCTTGTTCGATAACTGCAAATGCTTCCGGGTTCATATCACCAATGACAACAGGTCTGTCTTGTTTAATAATTCCCGCTTTATGAAAGGCGATTTCTTTTACGGTATTTCCTAAAAAAGCCATATGATCCCGTGTTACATTTGTTATAATAGAAATAATGGGGGTAAAGCAATTTGTCGTATCTTCCCTGCCACCCATTCCCGTTTCAATTAGTGCTATATCGACCTGATCAGCAAAATAAACAAAGGCCATTGCTGTAATAATTTCAAATTCAGTAGGATGATTATTCATGCTATCGAGTTTTTGGATGACAGGATACATCTCATTTAATAAATGTACAAAGGCTGTCTCAGAGATCGGCTGGTCATCGAATAATATATGACCGGTTAACCCAATAGGGCTTGGAGAGGTAAAGACACCAACGCGATTGCCATTTGCTTGTAATGCAGCTTTTAAATAATGAATAGTTGATCCTTTTCCGTTTGTACCGGCAACATGGACTGCTTTTAACTTATGTTGCGGGCAATCAAGCAACTGCAACAATCGGTGCATTCGATCAAGTCCCGGTTTGATCCCGAACATTTTCCTGTTTGCAAAAAATACTGTCGCTTGCTGAAAATTGTCAAACATATGTACACCGCTTTTCTTGAAAAAACTTGGCATTCGCCTCGTCCATAATAGCGGATGCTGAAGTTTTTCTGATACTATAACCCTAAAAAATCTATAGTTCTTAAAGTGCAAAAAATATACCCTTATTATAGCAGGAATATTGACCGAAAAATACTAAACTGGTACATAGAAAGGAACATACTTGTGAACGTAAACGGATGGATTATTTATAATGGCCATTTATCTGGAAATAAGTTCCTTGATTTTGCGGAATGGTTCCATGAGGCTGCGCAAAAACAAGGAATCGAAACGAATTTGTACAAAAATAATGATTTACTTACATATCTTGACGATCGGCGGCTTTCACTAATAGGCGGAAATAGTTTACCCGATTTCGTCATTTTTACCGACAAGGATATTTATTTGGCAAGACAATTGGAATTGCTGGGGATTCGTGTATTTAATCCGGCAAACGCGATTGCCATTAGTGATGATAAAATTGCCACTTATCAGGTTTTAGCCCAGCATCATCTGCCAATCCCGAAGACCATAGCTGCTCCCAAGATTTTCCCAGGATCAGCGACCGTTGAATTGGAAAATATTCGCTCTATCATTGATCAATTAGGATTTCCCATGATAATAAAGGAAGCCTTTGGATCTTTTGGTGAACAAGTCTATTTGGTTCATACCGAAAAGGAGATGATGGATAAGGTAAGGGAAATTCAGGAGCGACCATTTGTATTTCAGGAATTTATTGCAGCAAGTTCAGGAAAAGACATGCGGCTGCAAGTTGTTGGTGATCACGTCGTTGCAGCAATGACCCGGTATGCCTCGAATGATTTCCGGGCGAATGTAACAGCTGGCGGTACGATGGAGGCATACCAGCCATCAGCGATCGAACGGAAAATCGCCGTAGCAGCAACGAAAGCGATTGGTGCCGATTTTGCCGGGGTGGATCTATTATTCGGACCGGACCATACACCAATCATCTGTGAAATTAACTCGAACGCTCATATCCGCAATATGTACGACTGTACGCACATTAATGCTGCCGATTTTATCATCCGCTATATTAGCGAAACGTTGACGAATGAGGGGCGATCGTGATGAAATATAGCGGTTGGCTGCTATACAGTAAAAAAGATGCTGTCCAGAATGAAGCATATATTCAGTGGTTTATCGAAGAAGCTGGGCAAAAAGATATGTCACTCAGGCTTATTTTCCGGGAAGATCTGACAATCGGTATTGCCAGCAATCAGCGAACTGTCCTGTACAACAAGAAACAAGTAAAATTGCCGGACTTCGCTGTTATTCGGACAATAGAGCCATTATTAAGTCTGCATCTGGAAGCACTCGGCGTACCCGTGTTTAATTCATCCAGGATTGCGGTGATATGCAATAATAAAGCATTAACCCATCATCATATCAATTCCCTTGGAATTCCGATGGTAGATACCTTTTTTCTAAAAACCGATAATCTGCCATCACAGCCGCCAATTACCTATCCCCTTGTGGTAAAGGAGGCTCTTGGCAGAGGAGGTAAGCAGGTTTATCTCATTCGTAATCAAGCGGAGTGGGGCAAGCGAAAATCAGCCATTGCGGCAACCGACATCGTTATTCAGGCCTGTAATGTTTCACTCGGAAAAGATGTTCGGGTATTCGTGGTCGGCAAAGAAATTGTTGGCGCCGTAATTAGAGAAAGCAATACCGATTTTCGGGCGAACTATAAACTTGGTGGCTCAGCGAAATGGTATTCCTTAAAGCCTGAGGAAACAGCAATAATCAATAAGATCGTGCAACATTTTGAATTTGATATGGTTGGGATTGACTTTTTACTAGATAAGAATGGAAAACTGCTTTTTAATGAAATCGAGGATGTCGTCGGCTCACGTACACTAAGTGCTGTCAGTGATATAAATATATTAGAAAAATACACGGAACATATAAAACAACAGATTAGCACGAAACAAATATAAGCGGAACTCCATTTTATGATGGAATTCCGCTTTTTCGTTATCCTTTTAATTCACTTAATCGTGCTTTTACCTTAGCCTGCTTTTCCAGATAATCCTGCTCTTTTTGCTTCTCTTCATCTACAACTATTTGTGGTGCTTTTTTTACAAAACCTTCGTTAGCCAGTTTTTTCTGGACACGTTCCACTTCTTTGTTCCATTTGTCCAACTCACTTTCCAGCCGCTTGATTTCCTTATCGAAGTCGATTAACCCTTCTAATGGCAAAAACAGTTCAGCACCAGTAACAACGGCCGACATGGCTTTTTCCGGAACATCTATTTTGCCAGCGATCAGAAGTTCACTTGGATTACAGAAACGCTGCAAGTATTCACGTTCATTTTCCAATTCCTTTAACACAGCTTCATCCTCCGTTTGAATGTACAAGCTGATTGGTTTGGACATCGGTGTATTCACCTCTGCCCTAATATTTCGCACTGCTTTAATAATCGATACGAGCCGCTTCATCTCTTGCGATGCTTTTTCATCATGAAAATCACCCCGGAATTCTGGCCATTTCGCTACGGTAATCGATGGACCCTGATGTGGCAGAGCCTGCCAGATTTCCTCTGTTATAAACGGCATATACGGGTGCAGCATCCGCATCGTATTATCGAGAACGTAGGCAAGAACCGATCTCGTTGTTTGCTTTTTCGCTTCATCATCACCATATAGTGGAATCTTTGCCATTTCAATATACCAGTCACATAATTCATCCCATATAAAATTATACAAATGACGGCCGGCTTCACCAAATTCATATTTGTTGGTGTTTTTCGTAACCTGTTCAATTGTTTCATTCAGCCTGGTTAGAATCCATTTATCAGCCAGTGACAATTCACCAGTTAAATCAATATCCTCATACGAAAAGTCCGCCATGTTCATCAACGAAAAACGGGATGCATTCCATACCTTATTGGCAAAGTTCCACGTTGCCTCTACTTTATCCCAATAAAAACGTAAATCCTGCCCTGGGGATGAGCCTGTTAGTAAAAAGTAGCGTAATGAGTCGGCACCGTATTTGTCGATAACATCCATTGGATCGACACCATTACCAAGCGATTTACTCATCTTGCGTCCTTCTGCATCACGAATCAAGCCATGAATCAGCACATCTTTAAATGGGCGATGCCCGGTAAACTCCTTTGATTGGAAAATCATGCGTGCAACCCAGAAGAAAATAATATCATAACCAGTTACAAGTACATCGGTAGGAAAATAACGCTTAAAATCCTCCGAATCTGTATCTGGCCAGCCCATGGTTGAAAATGGCCAGAGCCCGGATGAAAACCAAGTATCTAGAACATCCTCATCCTGATCCCAGTTTTCTACATCTTCAGGTGCCTCTCTTCCAACATATACTTCCCCTGTCTCTTTATGATACCATGCTGGAATACGGTGGCCCCACCATAGCTGACGAGAGATACACCAATCACGAATATTGTCCATCCAATGCAAATAAGTTCGTTCAAAACGTTCTGGTACAAAATTGACCTTTTCTTCACTGTTTTGTAATGCAACTGCTGCATCAGCTAGTGGCTGCATATCGACAAACCATTGCGTTGACAAATACGGTTCAACCACAGCACCACTTCGCTCAGAATGGCCAACCTGGTGGGTATGATCTTCAATCTTAAATAAAACGCCAGAATCCTGCAGATCTTTTACAATTTGCTTCCGGCATGCAAAACGGTCCATTCCTTCATATTTACCTGCATTTTCATTCATTGTTCCGTCTTCGTTCATCACGAGAATGCGTTCCAGGTTATGGCGATTTCCTACTTCAAAGTCATTTGGGTCATGTGCCGGGGTAATTTTTACCGCTCCCGAACCAAATTCCATATCTACATAATCATCCGCTACAATCTCGATTTCTCGACCGACAATAGGCAAAATTACTTTCCGACCGATCAAATGCTGATAACGTTCATCATCTGGATGAACGGCAATAGCCGTATCCCCAAGCATGGTTTCCGGACGTGTCGTGGCAATCTCAATAGATTCGTCGCTATCCTTCAACGGGTAACGAAAATGATAAAAATGTCCCTGTAATTCCTGATAAATAACCTCGATATCGGAAAGTGCTGTTTTCGTTTGCGGGTCCCAGTTAATAATATATTCTCCCCGGTAAATCAATCCTTTTTCATAAAGGGTAACGAAAACTTCGCGAACCGCATCTGATAACCCATCATCCATTGTGAACCGTTCCCTTGAATAATCAAGGCCAAGGCCAAGCTTTTCCCATTGTTTTCGGATGAAATCAGCATATTCTTCCTTCCATTCCCATACCGTCTCGATGAATTTCTCACGGCCACAATCATAACGGCTTTTCCCTTGTTCCTTAAGCTTTGCCTCTACCTTAGCCTGCGTAGCAATTCCTGCATGGTCCATCCCAGGTAACCATAACACATCATAGCCTTGCATCCGTTTCATCCGCGAAACCGTGTCCTGCATGGTTGTATCCCACGCATGCCCCAAATGCAATTTTCCTGTTACGTTAGGCGGCGGAATGACGATCGTATACGGTTCTTTCGTTTCATCTCCGGTTGCTTCAAAAAACTTGCCATCAATCCAAAATTGGTAACGCCCCTTCTCAATTTCCTGCGGGTTATACTTCGGTGGTAATGATGACCCTTGATCTTTACTCATAAATTACTCCTCCTTTTGAACTGACCTTTTCAGAAAACAAAAAATCCCTTTCATCCAGTAAAGGACGAAAAGGATAGATTTCCGTGGTACCACCTTTGTTTACAAGCAAACTCTTGTACACTCGGCCTTGATAACGGACAAGATCCGGCTTTCTCTAATTTTGGGGAATAAACAAATATATGCACCTGGATTATAAGGCATATCCAGCATCAAGCTAGTGCACGTTTGTTCCCAAATTCAAAAAAGCTGCATCAAGGGCGACCTTCCAGGTAATCTTTCCTGGGAAATTCTCAGCTAACTATTTCCCTCTCTTTTTAGGCGATTATCCTGTACTCTTCCCTATCATCGCATTTCATTTTGTTATTCATTATTTTACTGGTAAAAGGCGAAAAAAGCAATATTAATTATACCTATTGCACAAAACAGCTTGGATTATACATATATTATATTAAAGTTGAGAACAAAGGCGCAAGCGCCCGGTTAGGGAAGGCCGACTAAAACCGGCACGTCCTGTGCCAACGTCGGCATGACCTGCATCCTGCAGGCCCGCGTATATGCTGCGCCCTGCCAAGCAGGGTGGTTCGGTGTTGCTGCGCAAAGCAGCGGTTTTAACCGAACAAACAACCGTAGGAGATAAAGGAAACATGCCCCTTCATAGGGGTATGCCGACGTTGGGCGCAAAGCCCGTTCTTAGTCGGCCTACCTTCCTACCCAAACCGATGTTGACTTATCGTACGGAGGCGGGTGTTGCATACTAGCCGCTGGGCGCTGGAGCCGGACGTGGCCTACTCTGGTATGAACAGAATAGAGCTGATTTTTATACTTTCTTATCTATCGAAAAAGTGTTCAAAAGAGGTGATTGCTATGGCTCGCTATTATCGTTACAGACTTCCACCATGGGCACGAAACTGTTTGTTTGTGATTGAAAAATGTACCTTGCCTATCCTGATTTTTCAATTATGTCGTACACTGTTCTTCCCGACAACGTTCGATGTTTTCCTGCTGGGTATTATTGTGGGGTTATTTATCGCATTTTATTTAGAATGGATTTAGCTTTCCTGCTCATCATCTGATTCCAGCCATATATCAACATTTTCCGTCCATTTTACTGCAAATGATAATTTCCGGTGACAACGCTGTAATTGCACTACCTGATCAACCTGTGGATATTCCGATGGGTTTTTGCGATATTGCCCTAATCGTGTTATGTACTCCGTTGGGTCTAATAAATAAATGGCAAGCAAAGATAATTCGGTCTCCGTCAGCTTATTTTCTTTGAGATAGACAGGAAACAATTCAATAAGATCATCCATCGGATCATCATAATCGGTCACCACATTAGTAAACAAGTTTGCCAAATCACTTGTTGCATTATCGTGGTGCGCCCTTTCCCAGTTTAGCAAATAGGTTTGATGAGCAAAAATAACATGGGAAAAGTCAAGCTGGCCATGACATAAACTGTATTGCCAATCGGACTCTTGCTTTATGTCATCGATAAATCGATCAACCTGATCTTGTAATACCCGCAACACGAAATCAAGATCACGGAATTGGGTACAAACCAGCAATTCAACAGGCGACATATAACGGTTTTTTTCAAACCTCTCCACAGTTGACAATAATTCGGATCTGTTTTTTGCAAGGTTTGTCCTGTATCGCTTAAAGTTGTTCATGACCTTCTCCTGCTCCATGGGTAATGACTGTTTTGTTATAGCATGAATGGTTCCTGAAGTTTGATACAATCGCTCTATCTGTTGTTTCTGCTCCGTTATATTTTTAATCGGAAGCCATGGTGTCATATAATAAAACGATTGGTCGTCTTTACTATATAGGCTTCCTTGTTCGGTTACGTACACCGGAAGAATCGCTGATAAATTTTGTCTGTACGCCTGGTGGTAAACATTTTCCCAGCCGGATATCGTTTCGTCTGTCATCCTGCTTTCCTTAAGGGCAAAATAATGTTTTCCATCCCATATCCGGTAAAGATTTTCTGTTTTTTGTTCAACCGTAACCGGATGAATTCGATAAGACGCCAATACCTTCTTAACTCTATCCATTGAAAACAGCTCCACTATTAAAAAATTAGACCCCTTGGCACCATATGCAAGGGGTATGTCACGCATTACTTTTTCTTAACTGGAATATATAATACCTGCCCTTCTGATAGCGTTTCATCCTGCAGCCGGTTTTGTTTTATTAATTGCAATGTTGTAATTTTGTACCGGTCGGCAATTGTTTCCAATGTATCCTTTTCCTGAACAATGCATACCCGCATCCTGGAAAAATGCTCTTCGTCATCACGGAACATGTCAGATAAATACCGAACATCTGCTACCTCATCTTCACGGCTTTCCCCACTCTCATGAATTTCCGGCCTTTCGGTACTTTTACTGCTTTCTTCAATCACTGTACTTTCAGGGCTTTCGTAGCTTGCATGACTTTCGTAGCTTTGAGAGCTTTCCCGACTACTTTCATAAACATCATTGGACTCCACAAAATTAGCAGATTCCACTGAAGCATAATGACTGGATTCCATATGTGAGCTTTCCTCAACCGACGGATCCGGCTCGGGATCTGGCTCCTTTTTAAAAAATTCCGTAAAGCTTTGCGACTTTTTACTTTTCCATCGATCGGGTGATGCGGTTTCATCCTGACCGGCAGATAGTATCGGCGTGTCGGTATAACCAATTGATTCTGACTCCTCCGGAAGCTCCAAATCAGGACTCTCTTTTATGTCGAAATTAAATGTATGATCGTTCGAGTCTACAAATTGGTAGTCTGTCTCCGTCGAATTATCACTTGGCCTCTCATCTTGCTCACTAATACCGTGGATTGCAATGGTTGAAACAAATTTAAGCTGATTTTCGCTTGGTAATTCATAATCAAACGAATCAATACTAACCGTTACATCATCTAAATCATCTACCCGATAAGTCGGCACGGAAATTTCTACCGGAAACCGATGGGAAAATTCAGTCCCCCCCTCTTCTGTATCAACAACCCGCTCTACGAAACGCCTCGCATGATAATCATCCTCAAATTCAACTGTATCATCCTGGGTTACACTATCTGTCTTGACATATTCTCCACGAAGTTCGATAACTCCCCTGATCGAAATATACTCATTAAATGCTTGAATGGAAATTTCCGGATCTAACGCAATCCCCCGCATCTCCGCGACTTCCTGTCCCCTTTCAAAATAAAGGGACTCATTTAACTCAAAACTAAAAACATGATCATTTGACAAATGACTTCCTCCCTTCAACATATATATCCAATCTACTAATATGTCTTACTTCACTATATGAAAAAGGATATAAAGATATGCTAAGAAAAACATTGGCGCGATGTTAAGAGGGAAAAAGCAAAGCGGAGATAATCTGCACGGGAGCCATAAAGAAAAGAGCTACCCATTCAAGAGCAGCTCTTTAACTCATTTTTTTATTTTTGCAAATGCATTCCTTACTGCTAGGATCGTTTTTTCAATATCTTGATCCGTATGTGCTGTTGAAAGGAATAATCCTTCAAATTGTGATGGTGGTAAAAAGATTCCTTCCTCAGCCATGGCACGATAATATTGCGCAAAGTAATCCAGATTGGAGAGCCTCGCAGTTTCATAATTAATAACTGGTTCGTTCGTGAAGAAGACGCCAACCATTGATCCTGCACGATTAATATGCAATGGAATCGAAAAGTCAATCGCAGCTTGTTTATATCCTTCGACTAAACGATCTATTTTCTGATTCAGTTTTTCGTATTCATTCTCGTTCATGGCATTTAATGTCTCGTAACCAGCAGTCATTGCTAACGGGTTACCCGATAACGTTCCCGCTTGATAAATGGTTCCTGTAGGTGCAATACTTTCCATTATTTCTCTTTTTCCTCCGAAAGCACCGACTGGCAAGCCACCGCCAATTACTTTTCCTAGACAGGTTAAATCGGGAGTAACACCAAAATAACCTTGTGCACAATGGTAGCCGACCCGGAAGCCGGTCATGACTTCATCAAAGATTAGCAGTGTACTATTGGCGTCCGTGATTTTTCTCAATTCTTGTAAAAAGTTTTCCTGTGGTGGCACAACACCCATGTTTCCGGAAACAGGTTCAACGATTACCGCGGCAATTTCATCACCGTAGTTCGCAAAAGCCAACCGTAAACTTTCTACATCATTATAGGGAACAGTAATCGTGTTTTGCGCAATTGACTCCGGAACACCGGGAGAATCAGGTAATCCTAGCGTAGCGACACCAGACCCAGCTTTAATCAATAAAGAATCGCCATGCCCATGGTAACAACCCTCAAATTTGAGAATTTTATCGCGGCCAGTATAACCTCTGGCAAGTCGTAATGCACTCATCGTTGCTTCAGTACCGGAGTTCACCATTCGTACCATTTCAATCGATGGTACACGATCAATCACCAGCTGGGCCAATTTATTTTCCAGCACTGTTGGTGCACCAAAACTAGTCCCTTTTTCAGCTGTTTCCTTCAATTTTTCCACAACACGATCATCTGCATGTCCTAAAATGAGCGGGCCCCAGCTTAAGACGTAATCAATATACTCATTACCGTCGATATCGATTATTTTCGATCCTTTGCCACGATCCATAAAAATCGGGGACATCCCAACCGACTTGAAGGCCCGAACAGGGGAATTGACTCCGCCAGGCATCAGGTCAACCGCTTCTTTGTAGGCATCAATTGACGTATCAAAATTCATTTTATCACCCCATCTAAATAGTATTATTCAGCCAGCCACTTCGCTACATCTTTAGAAAAATACGTAATGATTAAATCCGCACCAGCACGTTTCATCGCCGTTAATTTTTCCATGACTAATTCTCGTTCATTAATCCAGCCATTTTGTGCCGCCGCTTTAACCATGGAATATTCCCCGCTGACATTGTATGCAACAATTGGCGCATTAAATTGATTTCGGACATCACGGACAATATCAAGGTAGGACATTGCCGGTTTTACGATAAGAAAGTCTGCTCCCTCTTCCATATCCGATTCCGCTTCCCTTAATGCCTCCAGTCGATTTGCCGGGTCCATTTGATAAGTTTTGCGGTCACCGAATTGTGGGGCACTGTCTGCAGCATCACGGAATGGTCCATAAAATGCAGAGGCATATTTTACTGCATAGGACATGATCGGAATATTCTTGAACCCTGCTTCATCCAATGCACGCCGGATCGCCGCAACAAAACCATCCATCATATTAGACGGTGCAATAATATCCGCTCCTGCCTTTGCCTGTGATAATGCTGTTTTCGCCAATAACTCAAGTGATTCATCATTTGCAACATCTTCATGATGGATAACACCACAATGCCCATGTGAAGTGAATTCACATAAACATGTATCCGCAATGACAAGCATTTCCGGTGCCTTATCTTTAATTTCGCGAATTGCCTTTTGGACAATCCCTTGATCAACGAATGCACCTGTACCTAATTCATCTTTTTCATTTGGCACACCAAAGAGGATAACGGCTTTAATGCCAAGCGCTTGTAATTCAGCCATTTCAGCAGCCAGATAATCCAAGGAAAGCTGAAAAACGCCGGGCATGGACGGTACCTCGTTTTTAACATGCTCCCCTTCGACAACAAATAACGGGTATATTAAATCATCTTTATTTACTTGGTTTTCTCTTACTAAATCACGCATCGCTTTTGACGAACGCAGCCGGCGATGGCGTTTAAACTGTAATGTTTCAGTCATGTCAATCTATCCTTTCTGGGAAATATACGTACACATTTTTTCTACCATACCTTCAATCGTGAATTGCTCCGGTACGATCGTATTCGTGAATCCGTACCACTTCGCTTTCTGTTCGGTCGTTGTTCCAATGCAGGCACACGGAACTTTTTTTACTTCTTCTTTATGGGCCTCATTCATTTCGATAAATGCTTCCACTGTTGAGGGACTTGTGAATGTAATCATGTCAAATTGATGATTGCTGATCAATTCATTTAATCTATCTTTAATCGTCTGATTAAAAATGGTTTCATACACTTCTATTATATCAAAGGAAATATTGTTTTCAGCCAATTGCTCTGGCAGCACCTGACGTGACCGGTTCCCCCTGATAAGCAGAACTGGACTAATGGAAGGAAAACGAGTCAAGATCTCTTCCGCCATCACAGCCGCATTATAGGTGGAGGGAATGAATTCAGCCGCATAACCGTACTTTTTCAGTGCATCCTCTGTTTTATGACCGACCACTGCAAGCTTCGTTTTTTCTAACAGATTGTACGAAACGTTATTTTCGCTCATGATTTGAAAAAAGCAGCGCACACCATTTGCACTGGTGAAAAATATCCAGCGATACATAGGTAAATTTTCCAGCATTTCCATATGTCCTGCTTCTTTTTTACATGTAATTTTTAAAAGTGGGGCTTCAATCGGCTGCCCGCCGAATTGGCTAACCTTTTCAGATAGCTCCTTCGCCTGATTTTTCTCCCGGGTAATTAAAATACGTTTTCCATGCAATGAAAAAGGCATTACTCGTCAAGCTCCTCTTTTACATCTTCAACGATATCCTTTGCTCCCCGTTTGATCAATCTTTCGGATGCTTCCTTGCCCACTGCGACTGGGTCGGTACCACGGACAACTTCTTTTAAAACCGTTTTGCCATTTGCTGTAGCGACTAAAGCAATTAAGACTACTTCCTCTCCTGCCAAATGTGCATAACCGGCAATTGGTATTTGGCAGCCGCCCTCGAGTAAATGTAAAAAGGTTCGTTCTGCTGTTACTGTTTTTGTCGTATATTCATCGTTTAATTTTTGCAATAAATCTCTTACTTCCTGATCCTCCTCCCGACACTCAATCGCCAGCGCACCCTGTCCTACTGCCGGTACACACATATCGGGATCCAAATATTCGGTGATCAAATCCTCGCTCCAGCCCATCCGTTTCAGTCCGGCTGCTGCCAGAATAATAGCATCGTAATCTTCCTCTTCCAATTTACGCAGGCGTGTTTCAATATTACCTCGTATCGATTTGATTGTAACATCCGGTCTTACTGCCAAAACCTGTGCGGCCCGGCGTAAACTGCTTGTCCCAACAATTGCACCTTCTGGTAAATCGGTTAGTGGGAGATGATTTTTTGCGATATAAGCATCCCGATGATCCTCACGAACCGGGATGGAACCTATTATCAGTCCCTCGGGAAGCTTAGCCGGCATGTCCTTCATACTATGAACAGCAAAATCAATTTCCTTATCATACATGGCTTGCTCAATTTCTTTTACAAATAAGCCCTTGCCGCCAACCTTTGACAATGTGACCTCCAGAATACGGTCTCCTCGCGTAACGATTTTCCTGATTTCAAATTCATTTTGCACACCTGATTTTTTTAATTGCTCGATAACCCACTCCGTCTGCGTTAGCGCCAGATTACTTTTTCTGGACCCAACAACAATTTTACGCATTATCATATCCTCCTATGATCCAAAATGAAAATTCGATAAGATACTCGACAGAAAGAAATTAACTAATAATATCAAAAAGGCCGCGGTATTATAAACTGATATTGCTTTACCTTGATACCCTTTTATCAGCCGCAAAAGCAAATAGAGAATATAAATAAAAAGGACAAACAGCGAACCGATCGTTTTTAAATCAAACCAGTAAAACTCGGCGCCTGCCACCTTTGCCCAGACAAAACCTAATATTATTGCAATTAAGAGAAGCGGTACACCCAATGTGACAGCCATAAAGGAATAGATGTCAAGCCGTTTTAAATCGCCAAAACGCCACATCCACTTTAACCCTTTCTTTTGTTTTAAAAACCGATATTGAACAATATACATGATCGATAACAAAAAAGAAATTGTAAAAAATCCGTACGATATGATTGCCAACGTAATGTGGGCGATCAAAAGCTCGTTAACCAATTCAATTCCGCGCTGCCCGATTGATTCCTGTGCTTTTGTTGAAATGTATAATAATAAGATAAAAAATCCGAATACATTTGTAAAAAACACAATGAAATGTATGGAAAATAATTTATTAATTACTAGCGAGAAAGTGACGAGCACCCATGAATAAAAGAAAAGACTGTCATAGATTGTAAATACAGGAAACGTCGCTTTAAAAAGTATTTCGCTTAACAGAGATACGGTTTGTATAACCCAAACCATACTAAGTAACCAGAAGGCAATTTTATTTACCCTCCGGTTATGCTGAATAAAATCAATAAAGTATCCGACTAAACTAAGACCATAAATAATAAGAATAATTTCGTAAAGCCATTTTGATTCTGTCATACGAAAGTTCCTTTCATCTTACTGAATTTACGTTTTCCAGTTTGGGAAAGGATACATTATTAATTTGGTTGGTTTTGATATTTTTCTTTTGCTGTTCCTGCAATTCGGTTTTCACTTCATCTTCAATCCCGAAAATGTCGATAAATAGTGACAAGAATTCATCAGCTTTCTCGCTCGCTGCCAATTCCTTCGCTTGGGTAACAGGCTCTTTTAACAATTGATTGATAATACTTTTCGTATGTTTATTTAAAACTTTTTTCTCGCGTACCGTTAAGTCCGGTATCTTTCGTTCAATACTTTTCATCGTTTCGGCTTGAATTGCCAATGCCTTTTTTCTTAGTGCCGTGATAACCGGGACGACACCCAATGTTTGCAGCCATTCATTGAATGCCACAATTTCCGCTTCCAGCATGATTTCAATCGATTCGGCAGCTTTTTTTCGGGTAGCTAAATTTTCATCCACAATATGCTGCAAGTCATCAATATCGTACAGAAACACACTGTCTAACTCGCTAATTTTTGGATCTAAATCCCTTGGTACGGCAATATCCACCAGAAAAAGTGGACTGCCTTTCCGTTTTTTCTGGATCGGTTCCAGTTCTTCTTTTGTCAAAACAACCGAATCCGAGCCGGTTGAGCTGATCAGAATGTCTGCATGGTGCATGACATCTAATAAATTAGCTGACTGTTCCGCTTTCGCCTGAAATTTTTCCGCAAGCAATTCGGCTTTTTCGATTGTCCGGTTCATTACCGTTATATGTGTTGCGCCTGAACCATGAAGATTTTTGGCCGCTAACGTACCCATTTTACCAGCACCAAGAATTGCCACATGTTTGTTTTCCAAATCGCCGAATATTTTCTTTGCCAGCTCTACAGCAGCATAACTGACCGATACGGCCTGTTCACCAATTGTTGTTTCCTTATGCACACGTTTAGCAAAGGTAATCGCTTGTTTAAACAGCTCATTAAAAATAGTTCCAGTCGTTTTCTTCCTTTGGGCCGTTTGAAATGCTTGTTTTACCTGACCAAGTATTTGTGTTTCTCCAAGGATCATGGAATCCAGACCTGATGCTACACGAAAAAGATGTTCAATTGCGGCATCCCCTTCAACAATTCGCAAGTAGGAGGTAAATTCATCTTTACCCACTTGAAACCAATCTGCCAAAAATTGTTTAATATAGTAACGACCTGTATGAATCTGATCAACTACCGCATAAATCTCCGTGCGGTTACAAGTCGAAACAATGACATTTTCGAGAATACTCTTGCGTTCCTTTAGAAGTTCCATCGCATGATCAATCGTCTGTTCCGAAAATGTCAGTTTTTCCCTAATTTCCACCGGGGCTGATTTATAATTGAAGCCAACCTTTATAATATGCACTGTATTTACCCCCAAAATTCAAAAGCGGAAGTGCCCGGTTAGCGGCTAGAGTGCTCTCGCCCTGCCAAGCAGGGTGGTTCGGTGTTGCCGCCCAAAGCGGCGGTTTTAACCGAACAAACAACCGCAGGAGATAAAGGAAACATGCCCCTGCAAAAGGGGTATGCCGACGTTGGGCGCAAAGCCCGTTCTTAGTCGGCCTTCCTCCTTCCCAGAACCGATGTTGACTTATCGTACGGAGGTGAGGGAAGCACACTAGCCGCTGGGCGCTGGAGCTGGACGTGGCCAAACCACGATACCCAACAATACGCTTAGTTCTTATCTATATACTATCCACACTTCTTAATACTAACACCCATTATAACATGAACAATCCCGCTTATTTTTTCAAATTGTGAACAGATTATGAAACAATATGATACGATAAGACGTATAGGATGTTTAAGTAAAAATAACACCTTACTTGAATTGAACTCGTTAGTACTTTATCACAACGATACATAGGAAGCAAGAAATCAACCTGTTTAGACACTATCAGAATAACCTTTTGAAAGGAAGCCATTTATGAAGAAACAAAACTCTTTCGCCGGGTATCTATTGATCGGTATTGGAGGATATTTCCTGCTGCGTGAACTGAAGGTACCGATCATTACTGATTTTTATTCCTGGACAACACTTTTAATTATTATCGGTTTAGCTTTACTTATTCATAGCTATAGTTCCAAAGATTATCAAAACTTATTCGTCGGAACGATTATTTTAGGCCTGGGTATTCACTTTCATGGTATGAATCATTATGCTTTTTGGATTGATCATTGGGCTGTTTATCCGCTTATTGTCGGAATTGCTTTTATCGTACGTTCTCTTAAAACAAAGAAAGGATTATTACCAGGTGTGATTCTAATTGGCGGTTCACTGCTGTTGATCTTTTCCATCCAATTGCCTGCCTGGTTTAACTGGATTTATATTATAGTTGATTATTTGGAAAGCTACTGGCCAATTGCTATTATTATCATCGGTATTTTTTTGTTGAAAAGAAAAAAATAAGCCTCCTGCACATTCGGCAGGAGGCTTTCCTCTTAATAGTGTTCAACATCATAGAAACGATTGCAAAACGCCCCATGCTTCCTCTTTTCCTTCTCCTGTTTCTGCAGAAAATGGCAGGACAAGATCATTAGATTCGATGTGAAGCGTCTGAATCGTCCGTTTCAGATGGTTTGCCCGTTTACTTTTCGGGATTTTATCAAGCTTTGTAGCAATAACGATTACGGGGAGCTCGAAGTACTTTAAAAACTCGTACATTTGTACATCATCCCTGGTTGGCTCATGCCGAAGATCGGTAATAAGCAGAACTGCCTTCAATGTATCCCGATATTGAAGATATTCTTCCATCATGCCGCCCCATTTTTCCCGTTCCTTTTTGGAAACTTTGGCATAACCATACCCGGGCACATCAACAAAATAAAACGCATTGTTAATTTTGTAAAAGTTTAACGTTTGTGTTTTTCCCGGTTTTGATGAAGTTCTGGCTAAATTTTTACGGTTGATTAGTTTGTTAATAAACGATGATTTCCCGACATTGGAACGACCAGCCAGAGCTATTTCAGGAAGTCGGTCGTTTGGATACTGTTTTTTACTTACCGCGCTAATGACAATCTCAGCGTTTGTTACCTTCATTATGTTTCTCCCCTACAAGTGCATGCTTTAATACCTGATCTAAGTGATTTACTGGAATAAATGTTAAATCCTCCCTGACACTTTCCGGAATATCGTCAATGTCCTTTTTGTTTTCTTCCGGGATTATGATCGTTGTAATTCCAGCCCGATGAGCGCTTAATGATTTTTCTTTTAACCCGCCAATCGGCAAGACACGGCCACGCAATGTTATTTCTCCAGTCATCGCTACTTCCCTTTTTACCGCCTTGCCTGACAATGCCGATACAAGTGCTGTTGCCATCGTAATCCCGGCAGATGGACCATCCTTAGGTGTTGCTCCTTCTGGCACATGGATATGAATATCATATTTTTCGTAAAAATCCGGATCAATATCAAGTTCTTCTGCTCTTGACCGAATATAACTGAAAGCTGCTTGGGCTGATTCCTGCATAACATCTCCCAACTTTCCGGTAAGTGTCAGCTTTCCTTTTCCTGGATAATGGGAAACCTCAATGGATAGTGTATCCCCACCTGCTGTTGTATAAGCAAGACCTGTAGCAGCACCAACCAAATCATTTGCTTCCATTTGCCCGTAACGAAATACCGGTTTGCCAAGCATATCCTCTATGTTCTTCACGGTGATAACAACCCGTTTTTTATTCTCGGAAATGATAACTTTAGCGGCCTTTCTGCATAATTTGGCAATTTGCCTTTCCAGTCCCCGTACACCGGCTTCACGCGTATACCGGCGGATTAATTTAAGGAGGGCCTCATCACGGATTTGCAGATTTCCTTTTTTTAGTCCGTTCTCTTTCAATTGTTTCGGCAATAAATGTTCCTTCGCAATATGCAGCTTTTCGATTTCGGTATAACCTGCAATTGAAATTAGTTCCATACGATCCAATAACGGACCGGGTATGTTATTAATATAATTTGCTGTCGCGATAAACAAAACATTTGATAAATCATATGTCTCTTCAATAAAATGATCGCTGAAATTACTGTTTTGTTCCGGATCAAGTACTTCAAGCATCGCGGAAGAAGGATCCCCGCGAAAATCATTCGACATTTTATCAATTTCATCCAAAAGAAATACCGGGTTAATGGTTCCGGCCTTTTTCATACCTTGAATAATTCTCCCCGGCATAGCACCAATATATGTCCTGCGATGTCCCCTTATTTCCGCCTCATCCCGGATACCCCCAAGTGATATCCGGACAAAATTACGATTAACCGATTTGGCAATAGACTTCGCCAATGATGTTTTCCCAACACCTGGTGGTCCAACAAGACATAGGATTGGTCCCTTAATGGATTGTGTCAGCTTTTGCACGGCCAAATATTCCAGAATCCGTTCCTTTACTTTATCTAGACCATAATGATCATTATCCAACACATGTTGTGCTTTGGCAATTTCAATTGTATCCTTTGTTTTGTTTGTCCATGGCAAAGCAAGCAGCCACTCCAAATAATTGCGGATAACAGAGCTTTCAGCAGAACTTTGCGGTACTTTTTCATACCGGTCCAATTCCTTTAATGCAACTTCGTTAATTCGCTCCGGCATATTAGCATTATCAATCTTCTCCCTTAATTCACTTACCTCACCTGTTTTTCCATCTTTTTCACCAAGTTCGTTTTGTATTGCTTTTAATTGTTCCCGTAAATAATACTCTTTTTGTGTCTTTTCCATCGATGTTTTTACACGCTGCCCAATTTTCTTTTCTAAATCAAGGACTTTTTTCTCGTTGGAAATCAGCTTTATTAAATGCTGCAAACGGCTTTTAACGTTTTCCATTTCCAGTAATTCCTGCTTGTCCTTCAGCTTTAAGGAAAGATGTGAGGCAATAATGTCAGCCAGCCGACCGGGTTCATCAATATCCGAGACAGTCGCAAACGTTTCTTTTGTTATCTTTCTTGAAACCTTTGTGTATTGTTCAAATTGCGCTAACAGCGACCGCATTAATGCTTCTTCTTCGGTCGTTTTTCCACTTATCTCTTCCAGCTTACTTATTTCAACTAAAAAATCATCTTCTTCCTCAACAAAACGGATTATTTCACCACGATATAATCCCTCAACCAGAACACGGATTGTTCCATTCGGAAGCTTCAGCATCTGATTTACTTTTGCCAGTGTTCCGACCCGATAAATATCGGCGGGATCCGGGTCATCGATACTTACCTTTTTCTGGGCAGCAAGAAAAATAGTCTGGTCACCCATCATTGCTTTTTCCAGCGCTGCAACCGATTTATCTCTGCCAACATCAAGGTGGAGCACCATTGATGGAAAAACCAGTAATCCACGTAACGGTAGGAGGGGGAGCTGTTTTGTTTCGTTTGTCATTAATATGTACCTCCATATTTTCTTAAATGTTCCTGCTATGTAATGCTTTTTATATCCTTAAATTTTATAGAAAACTTACCCATTTGTAAACGAATTACGATATTTGCTGTAATTTAGTATGGCCTTTCGATTTACAATCATGCAAATCAAAGAGGAGGCTTCCCTGTGCTTTCGACACCACATTAATTGTTAAAAAGAGACCAGCAAAAAAGCTCCATACTCCCGCAAGTTCGTTTTCATCATAAAGGGGGATGGGCTTTTAAGCTAGTCTCAAATTAATTTCCCGTACTCTATACAGGTGGAAAACACAGGGATGATGAACCCCGGTTGAATCAAAGTTCCCTTTATCCGTTATGCACTCTCTTTTGGGAATTTTTCATTCCCCTCTGTAACAGTCCCATCTCTGAATACAAGTTTAGGACTGGCATTTTCCTGTTCTACTGTATCTTTTGTGATGACACATTTTTCAATATCTTCGCGTGATGGTAATTCAAACTGAACATCAAGCATGATCGTTTCGATAATGGATCGTAAGCCACGTGCACCTGTTTTTCGTTCAATCGCATTTTTGGCAATTTCAACTAATGCATCTTCCTCAAACTCCAGTTCAACGTTATCCATGCGGAACAGTTTTTCATATTGTTTAACTAGGGCATTTTTCGGTTTTGTCAAAATTTCTACTAATGCATCTTCATCTAATGGTTCCAATGCCCCGATAACCGGCAGTCTTCCGATAAACTCAGGAATGAGACCATAGCGCAATAGATCCTCAGGCAATACTTTGGACAATAATTGACCCATCTCCAAATCTTCTTGTTTCTCATTAGCTCCAAAGCCGATAACCTTTTTGCCGAGGCGCCGTTTGATAATTTGATCAATCCCGTCAAAAGCACCACCACAAATAAATAACACATTAGTTGTATCAATTTGGATAAACTCCTGATGTGGATGTTTACGGCCACCTTGAGGAGGCACACTTGCGACCGTGCCCTCAAGAATTTTCAGCAAAGCTTGTTGCACCCCTTCACCGGAAACATCACGGGTAATGGACGGGTTTTCGGATTTGCGGGCAACTTTATCTATTTCATCGATATAAATAATCCCCTTCTCCGCTTTCTCTACATCATAGTCAGCCGCCTGAATCAGCTTAAGTAAAATATTTTCCACATCTTCACCAACATATCCAGCTTCGGTTAACGATGTAGCATCTGCAATAGCAAATGGTACATTAAGGATTCTCGCTAATGTTTGTGCGAGTAATGTTTTACCACTCCCTGTAGGACCAATCATCGCAATGTTACTTTTGGATAATTCAACATCATCCGCATTCTTTGGTGCATTAATACGTTTATAATGGTTGTAAACAGCGACTGACAAGTTCTTTTTTGCCTTTTCCTGCCCAATTACATAATCATCAAGAATTTCACAGATTTCTTTCGGCTTTGGCACTTCTTTAAACTCTGTTTCTTCTTCTGTACCAAGTTCCTCTTCGACTATTTCTGTACAAAGATCAATACATTCATCACATATATAAACACCAGGCCCAGCCACAAGCTTTCGAACTTGATCCTGACTCTTTCCACAAAATGAACATTTTAATTGCCCTTTTTCTTCGTTAAATTTAAACATTATATTTTCACCCCTAAAAAATTCACTTCACTTTACATCTATGATAGACATACTTTGTTTTCAACTTTCATGCCCATCATATCAAAACATAAATGGAAAACAAAACAATATCTCTTTTCATGTGTTTCCACCTTCATTTTAGCTTATTTTTTTATTATGGAGAAATTAATAAAAAAGTCAAATCATAACTATTAGCTCATGTATTTGAATGGCCATTATTAGTGTATGATCAAACCCACCTGAAAAATCGCTATTAAAGCAGAAAGTTACGTTAGCAAAACAAGGCGCGAACACATCGCACCTTGTTAGTCGTTACCATATTCGGTTATAAATAAACCCCAAACCCCAGATTATGCAGTTTTACTCTGCTCAACCAGAAAATCGATTGCTTTTCTAAATTTGAGATCTTCTTTGATAGCATCCGTATTTCCACCAAGCATTTGCTTAATCTGGTCAACGTCGCTGCCGTACATGGACGCCATGTTTTCCAGTTCTGCATCTGCATCCTCATCAGTTACTTCCAAATCCTCTTCATGGAAAATTGCTTCTAAAACAAGATTTGTTTTGACACGCTTTTCCGCATCCTCTTTCATTTGTTCGCGCAACGCTGCTTCATCCTGTCCAGAAAATTGAGAGTACATTTCCATTGTCATGCCTTGCATTTGCAGACGCTGCTCAAATTCTTTTACCATGCGATCCAATTCCGTCTCAACCATTGCAGATGGAATATCAACTTCCGCATTTTCCGATGCTTTTTCAACTAATGTTTCACGTTTTTGATTCTCAGCATCTTGTTTCTTTTGTGCTGCCAATTGTTCTTTTTTCTTTGCCTTTAGTTCATCCAGTGTTTCGACTTCTTCATCGACATCTTTGGCAAATTCATCATCAAGTTCTGGTAATTCTTTTGTTTTAATTTCATGGATTGTTACTTTAAATGTCGCATCCTTGCCAGCTAATTCCTCGGCATGATAATCTTCCGGGAAAGTTACCTTAATTTCGGTTTCCTCGCCGGACTCTTTACCGATCAGTTCATCCTCAAATCCCGGAATAAATTGTCCGGAACCGATTTCCAATGAATGATTTTCACCTTTTCCACCAGCAAATGCCTCACCATCAATAAAACCTTCAAAATCCATCACTACGGTGTCACCTTGCTCGACTTTTCCATCCTCTTTAACGATAAGCTCGGCATGGTGCTCCCTTTGATGCTCGATTTCATGGTCGACATCTTCGTCGGTAACTGTCGTATCCTGTTCTTCTACTTCAAGCCCCTTATATTCTCCGAGGGTTACTTCCGGTTTAACCGTTACGTTTGCAGTGAAAACAAGATCTTTCCCTTGTTCAATCTCTTCAATATCAATTGCCGGCTGATCAACAGGCTCAATACCCGTTTCTTCGACAGCTTTCATGTATGCATCCGGCAGCACAATGTCAACTGCATCCTGATACAAAGATTCTACACCAAAACGTTTTTCAAAGATTTTACGCGGTACCTTTCCTTTACGAAAACCAGGAATTTGTACCTTTTTTACTACTTTTTTAAACGCTTGATCCAATGCACGATCAAAATCATCTGAGCTGACGTTAAATGTCAGAACTCCTTCGTTACCTTCTTGTTTTTCCCATTTTGCTGTCATGCTATTCCCTCCAAAATCTATTAATTCCATTAAAATTAATTGTTCACAATCATTCATTTATCAGAATGCTGCACGATGTACTGCAAATTTACAACCATCTTATTATAACATAATTAACAGCCCTTTCAAGCATTTCCGGGCTTTACTCATCTATGACGGACAAATATAATGCTTCACACATTTTAATTTCTTTCTTATAATGTAAGACCTTTTCACTTTCCATTTCATTTTCAGCGGACAAATTTAAATACTCTTTTCCAACAGAAGTTAAAGCTTCAGCAATTGCCGTAACATCCTCACTTGGTGGCATGATTGGATAACGGACATATGCATATCGATAAAACACTTTTTCCAACAGCAGGTATAAGGTCGGATTTTCCTGTTCCAGATCACCAATTAATAGTTTTGTTTGTTTAACAACCCCATGTTCCGTTATTTTCGTTATTTTTGTTGGATCAGTGGTTAACCGTAAATCTAATTTATGTATAGCTACCTGTTCCGAAACATTCATCTCCTGCAGCCATTGAAAAATTGCTGTTTTTATAACTGGATGGATCAGCTCATTGTGTAAAAGCGGATCCGCAAATTTCAATGGCGGCTTGGCTTTAATCTTTCTTATTTTTTCTATCAAAAACCATTGCTTCGTATGATCCTCGGTTTCAACTGCTTTGAGTAATTCATTTATGTACTTTGTCGTCTTCTCTTCCTGCAGTTGGTCGTGCATGTTTCGGCTCATATTATACAACTGTTCAAACTGCTTCTTGTATGGACTCGGTATTTTTCCCGTTTGCAGTTCATAATCTACCTGTTCCATTAATAATTCGTATTGGCTTGTCTGGAATAGTAGCGTTAAATAAATATGTAGATATTGATAATAGTTCTGATCTTTATCAACAAGTAACGTTTCACACAAATCCTGTGCCTCGTCATGATAGCCCAATTCCATTAAGCATATTAGCTTCCCGATCATTATTTCATGATTATGAACGTGATAGCTAATTAATTTGTTTAATTTCTTCAATGCTTCTTCGTACCGTTTTTCTTTGAGAGCTGCGAGACTCTCTTCTTCGAGTACTGTTTTCCATTTAGGAAAAAGAATAATATTATGATTATCCTTCATCTCTTAACTCCTTTCATTATTTACTATGGTAATCTGTCATAAGAAATACATACCCCCAATGTAAAATAATCAAACATGTATGTAAAAAAAGAAACCTATTTCATTCGGTATAGGTTTCTTATCAGAATCTAGCGTCCCAGGCAGGATTCGAACCTGCGACCCACAGCTTAGAAGGCTGTTGCTCTATCCAGCTGAGCTACTGGGACATGCACATATATATGGAGCGGGTGAAGGGAATCGAACCCTCATCATCAGCTTGGAAGGCTGAGGTTTTACCACTAAACTACACCCGCGAGAGCAAGTCGCCATTATGTAATTCGAATATGCATTTTTTAACAGACAACAATTATTATAGTCATTAGGAATTTTTTTGTCAATACCAGAATAAAAATTATTGTACAAAGCCTGTTCTTGATGGATAAGGTCTGTACAACTTTGATCACTCAAACGGGCTGTAATACCCCCACCTCTATGTGTGAGTAAACCAAAAACTCAGAAGGTGGGGGATAAACAGCCGTAATGTCCGATTTTAGGAACAAAGACTAAAAACGCCACATCCTTATGTCATCGTCTTTGTGACACATCGTAGGGCCTCAACTAACATTAGGGAGAGGAGAAAGGGCCATCCCACTAAATGAACTTTCACTTTATAATGATGTATCGTATGTAAGTTCGTCTACCTGCTCACCATTCATCGTATAGAAAAATACATGAACATCATCTTTCGTTTTCCAGTCCATAATTGCATAAGTGCTTTCCGGCCTGTTCCTTGGCAGACGGATACTGCCAGGATTAATAAACAATAGATCGCCAATCTTCTTCGCACCCGCAATGTGTGTATGGCCAAAGCAGACAACCTGGGCATTGTTCTCCTGTGCCCGATAGGATAAAGTCATCAGATTCGCCTTCACGTTGTATAGATGACCATGCGTAATAAAGAATTTTACCCCTTCCATTTCTGCCAGCTGCTCATCAGGGAATCGGGTATCAAAATCACAATTCCCGGCTACCTTGATAAATCCCTCAAGTTCGGCTGCATCCATATCCAGCTCAGCGTCGCCACAATGGAACATGTAGTCTGTCTGGTGCTTTTCTTTAATTTGGTCCAATTCAGCTGTTAAACCATGGCTATCACTTACAATTAATACTTTAGGCAATGGAATCCCCTCTTTTGATGTTTATTCATTCATTATATCATCCGCAAAAGGGATCTCAAAAAATTAGACAACTTGACATGATAGTTTAATCTGCAAGCTGTTCCATTACATAAGGTAAATCTTTTTCCAATCGGGAAATGGCGTTTTTTCGATGGCTTATGTTATTCTTTTCAGCTGGAGCAAGTTCGGCCATTGTTTTCGTATAACCATCAGGAATAAAGACTGGATCATAACCAAAACCGTGTGTTCCTCGGGGCTGAACGACAATACTGCCTTCACAGAAACCCTTGTAATAAGTTGTTTCCTGCTCCGGTATAGCGATTGCGAGCACGCAGACAAAACGCGCATGTCGCTGTTCAGCCGGAATACCCTCCAGCTCGCCCAGCACTTTCATTATATTGGCCTCGTCACTTTTGGGTTCCCCTGCATATCGTGCGGAATAGACGCCTGGTCTTCCGTCCAATGCATCAATCATTAAACCGGAATCATCCGCTAAAACAGGTATTCTCATTCTGTTTGCGATTGTTTCAGCCTTTATCGCGGCATTTTCTTCAAAGGTTGTCCCTGTTTCTTCAATATCTGGTATCGTTTCGGATAAATCCAGTAAAGAAATGGTATTGATATGAAACTGCCCGAAAAAAACGTTGAATTCTTTTGCTTTTCCTTGGTTCTTTGTTGCAATGATCAGTTGCTTCATCCTTTTTCCTCCACAGACTTTCTGGGAATTGTTTCTCCAATCCGGTTCACTAAATCACCAAGCGATTCTTTTTGCTTGTCAATTATAGTTACGATACCTTCATTGGCAAGCTGAAGCATTGTCTGTAGCTGATTTGCTGTAAAAGTTGCCTCTTCACCGGTTCCCTGAAGTTCAACAAATTCACCGGAACCTGTCATCACAATATTCATATCAACATGTGCTTTGGAATCTTCCTCATAGTTCAAATCCAATATCTCTGTTCCATTTGGCAGGACACCAACAGATGTGGCAGCTAAAAAGTCGGTAACTGGCATTTTCGATAATACCTTTTTTTCCAAAAGTTTCCCAAAAGCGTGTACAACCGCTACAAAAGCTCCAGTTATTGATGCTGTTCTTGTCCCGCCGTCAGCTTGAATGACATCACAATCTACCCAAACGGTACGCTCGCCTATTTTGTCCAAATCAACTACGGCTCGTAATGCTCGTCCGATCAAACGCTGAATTTCCATCGTTCTTCCGCTTACTTTCCCTTTGGACGATTCACGAATATTTCGCTGCTCGGTCGCACGCGGCAACATCGCATACTCAGCTGTTATCCATCCTTTTCCCTGTCCACGCATAAATGGAGGAACTCTATCTTCAATGCTGGCATTACAAATCACTTTGGTATCCCCAACTTGAATTAACACAGATCCTTCAGGGTGTTTAACAAAATTGGGGGTAATCGTAATGGGGCGTAAACTATTTGTTGAACGTTGATCATTTCTCATTCTAAATTCCTCCTTATGTCAAACCTAATCGTAACATATTTTTCGCTATTGCAACACGTTCATACATTGAGCTCTGTATAAATCATTCTAAAAAGTCCTTCAAACAAAAAGAGGGGCTGTACAATCCAGCCGCTCTGTTTATAATTTTTCCGTGTTCGTAACCATTTCCCTAGTTACCGGTTCTGTATATTCTTTCCCATTCTCATTGAACAATTTCTCCACATTTTCTACTTTGACGTTAACAGCTTTCACATCTTTTTGTTCTGTTAATGTTCGAACCAGCGTTTCCATTACATCGTCGGAAATTGTGGTTTTATCCGCGTCTTTTAATATCTCTTTATTGAAAACTAATTCCAGCACACCACTATTTAACGTTGGTTCCGCTGCTAACGCTACATCGGAATTAAAAACTTGTTTTGCATTAACATCATATCCCGGCCCATTGACTAGCGCTTGGATAATCGAGTCATAAACTTCTTCGCCGTCGGCTTTTATGTGCTGGGTAACTGGTACAAAATAGTTTGTGTCATTGTATTCGGTTGGATAATACATTGTCACTGCTTTGCTGTCAATCAGATCTACCGTATCTGTTTCAGTTAGATTAATCCCATTCGTCCTTGAATAGCCGTTCCCGATCGGAGTGCCATTAACCGGCATTTCATCTTGTGGATACCCATTTATTTGTAATTTTATTTTGTTGACACTATCAAATTGTGTTAGTGTGTATGTCATTGCCTGCAAGATTTTCAATTCATTTTCTGCTTTGTAATTTTCAAATTCCTTTGAAACGTCCACGACCAGTGTACCATTATCTTCTAAATCAAGCCCTAAAACTTCTGTTCCAGCGGGGAGTACCGCCTGAAATCCATTTGGCAGAATATCCTGAACCGGTCCATCCTTTACTAAATATTGTAAAGCCTGGGCTGCTACTTCCATCGAGTCATCCTTTGGTATTTCTAATGTTTGCGGTGCTACCATTCCATTGGCATCAATTAAAAATAATTGCCGCTTCACCGTTTCCTCGGCCGTACCCTCTTCCTCATCAGTCTTCGCTTTTTCATTAGCAGCTTTATCCCCGGACTTTGAATTATCGAGGTTGTCTACCTCTTCCGCCCCCTGTGGTGGATCCATTTTGTCCTCTAACGATTGCTCCCCCTCAAAACACCCTGTCAATATAATGGAAATGCTCATGATCCCAGTCACAAGTAATATACCGCGCTTCTGCATGTTATTCCCTCCTACGATGGTTTGTACTACTATATATACGAGCCCATCATAAAATTAGACCAACCAATGCAGAAAAAAATATCAGGATGCTGTCATTCTGATCTAAGAGGATGTTTAAAAAATGAGCAAAAGACAAGTGGCGATTTATGAACACCTTATTAGCAAATGACTGCCTTTTCAATTGATACCGTTTGAAAATTGGCTGTAGAAGTCTTAAAAATCTCTTCGGTAATTTTACTAAATGTTGCCAGCTCGCCAGTCGCATAAAATTGATGGTTAGGTATCCGTTTTCCTTTATATAAAGCATTATGAAATTCGAGAATAGTACTCGTTTCGCGGGCAGTCTCTTCGCTTGAAGAAATCACGGTGACATGGCTGCCTATGACCTCTTGTATGGTATCTTTAATTAATGGATAATGGGTGCATCCCAGAATTAATGTGTCAAGATGATTTTTTTCTTTCATTGGCCTTAGGGTTTCTTCCACTACCTGTTTCGCCTCGTCCCCGGATAATATCCCCTGCTCCACCATTGGTACAAACATTGGACAGGCTTGGGCATTAACATGAATATCCGATCTGATATCTTTTAAAGCTTCAGGGTAGGCATTACTGCTGATCGTTCCCTCTGTTCCAATTACACCGATATGGCCATTATTCGTATTCTTTATTGCTGCCCGTGCTCCTGGCTGAATAACACCGATAACCGGAATCGTCAATTCTTCCTGTAGTTCTGTTAGCGTAAAGGCGGTAGCTGTGTTGCACGCCACAACAAGCATTTTTATCTTTTTTCGTAGTAGGTATTCCACCATTTCCCAGGTGAATTTCCTTACCTCTTCTTTTGACCGTGGTCCGTATGGGCATCTTAGTGTATCCCCAAGGTAAATCAAGTGCTCCTTTGGCAGTTGTCTAATAAGTTCATGTGCTACTGTCAGACCGCCAACCCCTGAATCAATGACCCCAATTGCTGAATCCAAAAAAATCGCCTCTTCTTTGCTGTTATTTATCATGAAAGCTCTTCATTTGCTTGTGAAGTAAAGACAATAATTCATTTAACGTACCTGTCTGCTCCAGTGAGAAGCTTTGCAATATCTCACCTAAATACTCCTGCCGTTTTGTTATTACTTCTTCAATAATACTTCGGCCTTTTTTTAATACATGGATGCGAACAACACGGCGATCGTTTACATCACGTACCCGTTCCACAAGTTTATTTTTTTCCATCCGATCGACCAAATCAGTAGTTGTACTGAATGCTAAACCATTTTTTTTGGAAAGCTCTCCGATCGTCAAATCACCTTCTTCAACTAACCACTGCAGTGCAATAAATTGTGGTGCGGTAATTGGATAATTTTCCAATATTTTACGCCCGTTTTGTTTGATTATTCCCGATATATAACGTAGTCTTTTTTCTAAATCGGCTATTGATTCTGCTGAGATTTCGTTTTCCAAGTGGGCAACCTCCCATGATATCCTCTATTCCCTCAGCTTATTTTAACACAGAATCAGTCGAGATATCTCACCTTTACTGTCAATCCTTGTCTGATTGTAACCTTTTTGTCACATTTTGCTCCTATATAGTTTCCTTTTCATAGTATATTCAGGTGTTTCTTTATTTGCCTTTGCGGTTTAGAAATGGTTTATTTCTGAACCGGCTGTCCGTAACCATATTTTTAAATGCTATGGTACTAATAGCGAACATAAAAATGACATTACAAAGTGAATCTCTGATAAATGTATTTTTTTGTAAATACAATACCAAAGTAAAATGGATATTTCATTTAAGCTTTATTGGTTATTGGCTGATCATTACTTTTGTATGCATTATTCAAATTGATCTCCTCTACTGATTTTGTACTCACCGATTTACTCTACTTTCATAAGCTATAGTGACTAAATAATTTCCCTTCGTTCTGCATCTCTATGACAGTAAGGAGGGGTTAACATTTGAAGGACAACGAGTATAAACCGAAGCAATTATTAACAAAAAGGGAAAAAGAAGTATTTGAACTCTTAGTACAAGACAAAACAACAAAAGAAATTGCCCAGGAATTGTTTATATCTGAGAAGACTGTCCGTAACCATATTTCAAATGCTATGCAAAAATTAGGAGTCAAGGGGCGATCACAAGCAGTAGTAGAGCTCCTTCGTATGGGGGAATTAAAGCTCTAACGAAAACCGACTTTCATTCCTTGAAAGTCGGTTTTCTGCTTTGTCAGACATTAACGGGCTGTAATACCTCACCTCTGAGCGCGAGTAAAAAAACGTGAAGGCCGGGAATAAACAACCATAAATTCCTGATTTTAGGAACAAAGGCGCAAGCGCCCGTTTAGCGGCGTATGTGCTGCGCCCTGCCAAGCAGGGTGGTTCGGTGTTGCTGCGCAAAGCAGCGGTTTTAACCGAACATTCCTACCGTAGGAGATAAAGGAAACATGCCCCTGCAAAAGGGGTAGACGTGAGTTGGACGCAAAGTCCGCTTTTAGTCGGCCTTCCTTCTTACCCGAGTCGATGTTGACTTATCGTACGGAGGTGAAGGAAGCACACTAGCCGCTGGGCGCTGGAGCCGGACGTGGCTTATCCGGTTATTAAGTTATCCACAGCCGCAAAATTTTATAATTTCCTAGACGAGAACAAAGACTAAAATGCCACGTCCTGTGATAACACCTGCACTAGAACTTCCTATGTGTCGGAAACCCCCACTGATGAAGTTTCACTTTATCCATTTCTGGACAATTTCTCCTTCATTGTATCCGTAAGGAGAATTGGTTTGCCAGTTGATGGATTGATATGTACTAATCTGCCACGCCCTGTTAGCGTTATGTCCCCAGCTTCATTCAAAGCCATATAATGAATGTCTACTGAAGTATTACCAACATGATTCGCCTTTACATATAATTTTAATGTATCATTAAAAAACATTTGCTTATGGTAATCACATTGCAAATCCGCAACGATTGGCATCCCATCTTCACGCTTGGCATCGGTGAATAGACCGACCGACTTCAAAAACTCGATACGTGCTTCCTCAAAGTAAATAAATGGTGAAACATTGTTTACATGGCCATACATATCCGTTTCCGAAAAACGGATTTTAATCGGGATGAAAAAGGAAAATTCCTTCTGCCATTTCTCCATATTATCGATATACGTTATTTTCTTCATGAAAATGAAATAACCTCCTTGATTAGAATAACTTAACAGAGTAAACTTCTTAAAGAGGATGTTCAAAATGTCACCAAATGATAAGCGGCGAATCGAGTCGCCCGCTTGCTTTTCCGCTCCTCATGTACCTTTTTTATGTACACTCCGGTGCTCAAAGCTACGCCGCCTCGACCTTCTTGCTTCTCATTCGGCGACTTTTTGAACACGCACTTAAAGTGAAAAATAGTCCTTGCCACAAACGGGTAAGGACCATTTATCGTTATATACAAATGTAAAAATCTATATGTGGTCACTGCCAAAGAAACTTTTAAATGCCTGTATATTTGTATCGCGATTCATTGCTGCAATTGAAGTAGTTAACGGGATTCCTTTTGGACAAACCTGAACACAGTTTTGCGCATTGCTGCATCCGGAGATTCCTCCATCCTCCATTAATGCTTCCAGACGTTCACTTTTATTCATTTCACCTGTTGGGTGCGCATTATACAACCGGGGCAGAGAAAGAGCGAATGGTCCAATGAAGTTTGACTTATCGTTTACATTTGGACATGCTTCTACACACACGCCACAAGTCATGCATTTTGACAATTCATATGCCCATTGCCGTTTTTTCTCCGGCATGCGTGGCCCAGGCCCCAGGTCATACGTACCGTCAATTGGAATCCAAGCTTTAATCCGTTTCAACGCATCAAACATTTGCTCACGATCAACAATAAGGTCGCGAACTACTGGAAAGGTACTCATTGGTGCCAGACGAATCGGCTGTTCCAGCTTATCGACCAGTGCAGCACAAGATTGCCGAGCTGTACCGTTAATCACCATCGAGCAAGCCCCGCAAACCTCTTCCAGACAGTTCATATCCCATTGCACCGGTGTTGTTTTCTCGCCTTTTGCATTAACTGGGTTTTTCCGTATTTCCATCAACCCGGATATAACGTTCATATTTGGTCTATAAGGAATAGTAAATGTTTCCTCATAAGGAGCAGAATCCGGGCTGTCTTGACGTGTTATAATAAACGTAACTGTTTTTTGTTCAGCCATTGTTATCCCCTTCTCCTCAGTGTTTTTTCGTGTAGTCACGTAATCTTGGTTTAATTAAAGAAGTATCTACCTCTTCATATGATATATCCGGTGCATCTTTCTCTGCATCAAACGTAGCAATCGTTGTTTTTAGCCATTCCTCATCATTACGATCCGGATAATCCGGTTTATAGTGGGCGCCGCGGCTTTCATTACGGTTGTATGCACCCAATGTAATGACACGGGCTAAATGCAGCATATTCTTTAATTGCCTCGTGAACATAATCCCCTGGTTACTCCAGCGTGATGTATCTTCCACATTAATATTTTCCCAGCGTTCCTGAAGCTCCTGAAGTTTCTCATCCGTTTTCTGCAACTTGTCATTGTAGCGCACGACGGTGACATTATCCGTCATCCATTCACCCAATTCCTGATGGAGCTGATAGGCATTTTCATCGCCATCCATCTTCATCATGTTCTCAAATTTTTCTTGTTCTTCTTTTTCTCTGTCATCAAACATTTTCGAGGATAAATCGGCAACATGTTTATCGAGACCATCAATATATTTAATTGCGTTTGGACCTGCTACAGAGCCACCATAAATCGCTGACAATAGCGAGTTCGCACCTAGACGGTTTCCGCCATGCTGTGTATAATCACATTCACCACATGCGAATATTCCCGGTATATTGGTCATTTGATCGTAATCAACCCACATACCGCCCATGGAATAATGTACTGCAGGGAAAATTTTCATTGGTACTTTACGCGGATCGTCGCCGACAAATTTTTCATAGATTTCAATGATACCGCCAAGCTTAACATCCAATTCTTTCGGATCTTTATGAGACAAATCAAGGTAAACCATATTTTCACCGTTGATACCAAGTTTTTGGTTCACACACACGTCAAAAATTTCACGAGTTGCGATATCTCGGGTAACCAGGTTTCCATAGGCAGGATATTTCTCCTCAAGGAAGTACCAAGGCTCACCATCTTTGTAAGTCCAAATACGGCCCCCTTCACCACGAGCGGACTCACTCATGAGACGCAGTTTATCATCCCCTGGAATTGCGGTTGGATGAATTTGGATAAACTCCCCGTTCGCATATTTTACACCTTGCTGATAAAGGATACTTGCTGCGGAACCGGTGTTAATCATGGAGTTAGTTGATTTACCAAAAATGATCCCGGGTCCACCGGTTGAGAATATGGTTGCATCAGATGGGAACGATTTGATCTCGTGTGTTTTGATATTTTGTGCAACAATACCTTTGCCTGCGCCTTCCTCATCGATAATTGCACCAACAAATTCCCAGCCTTCATATTTTGTTACTAATCCATTTACTTCAAAACGCCGAACCTGTTCATCAAGTGCATATAACAATTGTTGTCCTGTAGTTGCCCCAGCATATGCTGTACGGTGAACATCGGTACCGCCAAAGCGGCGGAAGTCAAGTAAACCTTCTGGAGTACGGTTGAACATAACCCCCATACGATCCATCAAATTTATAATACCTGGTGCTGCTTCACACATCGCTTTTACCGGCGGCTGATTAGCCAAGAAGTCACCGCCGTATACTGTATCGTCAAAGTGTTTCCAAGGTGAATCTCCTTCACCTTTCGTATTTACTGCACCATTAATACCACCTTGGGCACATACAGAGTGAGAACGTTTTACTGGCACAATTGAAAACAGGTCTACATGGACACCTGCTTCAGCTGCTTTGATTGTTGCCATCAAACCGGCAAGACCGCCGCCGACAACAATAACTTTGCGATTACTCATGATTAATGCTCACTCCCTAAATAATTATCTTAAACTCCATAAGCAAATGTAATGATTGCTCGAACTCCGATATAGCTGATTGCCAGGAACACGATTAATGTAGCATATGTAGCTATTTTCTGTGATCTTGGTGATTGTGTGAATCCCCAGGACACTAAGAAACTCCACAGGCCATTGGCAAAATGGAATGTAGTTGAAATCAGTCCTACAATATAGAACCAGAACATAAAAGGATTAGTCAGGATACCTTCCATTAGTCCAAAATCCAGCGATGCATTGCCTAACCAGATTTGAATACGAGTTTCCCATACATGCCAAGCAATAAAAACGAGCGTGATGATTCCGGATACACGCTGAAAAAAATACATCCAATTACGGAAATAACCATATTTTGTATAGTTATTTTTGGAAACAAAGACAATATACACGCCTAGAATCGCATGAAATAAAATGGGAAGATAGATGATCAATACTTCCAAAACAATCAAAAACGGCAAGCTTTCCATGAACTCTGACGCTTTATTAAAGTTCTCCTCCCCATACACAGCAAAATGATTCACTACCAAGTGTACAATTAAAAAGAGACCAATTGGAATTACCCCTAACAGCGAGTGCAGTCTGCGATACCCAAATTCGCGATGTTCCACTATGTATTACCCCCCTTAACTTATGTTGTATTATTTTGTGAGTTGCACGGGTTTCTAAACAGTAATCCATTATCCATTAGTTGTTCCCTTTACTGCCTAAAAATGTACAATTTGTGACACATTCATTGTACTTCTATCTACAATTAGCGTCAAGAAAACAAGCTAGAAATTTTTACATAGTGACACCCCTCCGTTTTTATTTCCATTATGTTAAAAGCAGAAAGGCATGGTATTTAATTTGAAATGAAATAAAAAAACCGTAAATGGGTATTGCACAACCGCTTAAGAAAATGGATAATAAAACTAACCGACTTAACCTGTCTATTAACATCCAAATGTAGTAGATTGTTTTGTTTTCTAATAGAAAGGGTGTGAATACAATGGCAAAAGAGCCGAAATTATTATCCATTTCCAAGCTGGACGAACTAAAGTCTACTGGTGCCGGTTATGATGTTCTCAGATACATAAGTTTACCTGAATTACTAGGAACAGAGGCGGACACATTATTATATTTTATCGGGAGAAATCTTGCGAGAAAACTGGATATTGCATCACTTGACGATGTATATCATACCTTTGAAAAGCTTGGATGGGGACGACTGGAATTGGTAAAGGAAAAAAGAAAGGAACTCATTTTTCACCTGATGGCTGATCCCGTAGCCAATCGAATAAATGCCCCGTTTCCAGCAGAATTCCGGATTGAAGCAGGGTTTCTGGCCGAATCCCTCCAGCTGGTAAAGGGCGTGTCCTGCGAATGTCTGGAAGAAATTCATAAAAAAATCTTCCAAGTTGAATTTTCGGTCATTTATACATAACCAGCATAAAAAGGTACTGTTCAAGAAGAGTGACAGTACCTTTTTTTAAATACGCTCAATCGGGAGATTCCCCAATTTCTTCATCTTTGTCCTCGTTTAAATAAGTAATTACCTGTTCTGCGATATTTTTAGGAATGCCCAGTTTCGTTATATCCTCAATCGATGCCTGTTTAATTTCTCCGACCGATTTAAAATGAGTCAATAACAACCTTCTCCTTTTTTGACCGACGCCAGGTATTTTATCCAATTCAGATTGAAATAGATTTTTCCCGCGTAGTTGTCTGTGGAACGATATTGCAAACCGATGCACCTCATCCTGAATGCGCTGAACAAGGTAAAATTCCTGGGATTTACGTGATAAAGGAATGATAGCTGGCGGGAATCCATAAAGCAGTTCGCTTGTTTTATGCTTGTCATCCTTTGCTAATCCGCATAAGGGAATATCCAGACCCAATTCATTTTCCAGCACATCCAATGCAGCGCTCATTTGCCCCTTTCCACCATCAACGATAATTAAGTCCGGAAGTGGCAGCTGATCCTTCAATACCCGTGAATAGCGGCGGCGGATAACTTCACGCATTGTCTCATAATCATCCGGACCTTGGACATCTTTTATTTTGTACTTTCGATATTCTTTTTTATTTGCACGCCCATCAATAAAAACAACCATTGCTGAAACTGGATCCGTTCCTTGAATATTCGAATTATCAAATGCTTCAATGCGATGCGGCGTTTCTACGTTCAATACTTCCCCTAATTGTTCAACAGCCTTAATTGTCCGTGACTCGTCCTGCTCGATAAGTGAGAACTTCTCTTTCAGTGAAATAGAAGCATTTTTCATTGCCAATTCAACCAATTCCTTTTTCCGTCCTCTTAGTGGCACATGGACATCAATTTCCAAAAGCTGATGTAATAGCTCTGCATTACTGCCGACCGGAACAAGAATTTGTTTTGGCTTCGGGTGATGTTGATGCAAATAAAACCTGCCAATATAGCTAACAAATGTTTCCTCAGGCTCATCGAAAAACGGAAAGATAGCTACATCCCGTTCAATAAGTTTTCCCTGCCTGACAAAAAAGACTTGAATACACATCCAGCCCTTGTCATAGCTGTACCCGAATATATCACGGTTCACTTGATCATTTAAGGTGATCTTCTGCTGCTCCATCACCGCTTCAATATGCTGAATCTGGTCACGCATTTCTTTCGCCCGTTCAAAATTCAGCTCTGCACTGGCATCGGCCATTTTGCGTTTGAGATCGGCTTTAATTTCTTTATGTCCCCCATTTAAAAACGAAGTAATACTCTGCACAATTTCTTTATACGTTTCTTCTGACGGGGGTGTTTCCGAGCATGCCAGGCATTGATCCATATGATAATACAGACAAAAGCGGCCTGGCGGATTATTACATTTTCTTAGTGGATATAAACGATCAAGCAGTTTTTTTGTTTCTCTCGCCGCTAATACGTTCGGATATGGACCAAAATATTTACCCTTATCCTTTTTAACTTGTCTTGTAATAAGTAAACGCGGATGTCGTTCATTCGTTATTTTTAAATACGGATAGGATTTATCATCTTTTAACAATACATTGTATTTTGGGTCATATTTTTTTATTAAATTCATTTCCAAAATAAGTGCTTCGATTTCTGAAGATGTAACAATGTACTCAAAGTTTTCAATTTCTTGAACCAAACGCTGTGTCTTACGATCATTGGCACCTGTAAAATAGGATCTGACCCTGTTTTTTAACAATTTCGATTTACCAACATAAATAACCGTATTATGTTTATCTTTCATTAAATAGCAGCCTGGCAGCGCAGGGAGTACAGCTAATTTCTCTTTAATTGTCTGATTCATATTCATTCCCCCACACTAATTATAAACCAGAAATAATCCCTTGTCACAATAGTAACAAGGGATAATCTTTGATTATAAGTGTAACCTCGCTATTCGCTAATTAAGCGTGTTTATTAATTAATTCAACCAAAGCTTCTTTAGGCTGAAAACCTATAACTTGATCAACAACATTGCCATCTTTAAACAATAACAATGTCGGAATACTCATAACACCAAATTTACCTGCTGTTTCCTGGTTTTCATCCACATCCAGTTTAACGATTTGTACTTTATCGCTCATTTCTCCATCAATTTCTTCTAAAACTGGAGCAATCATTTTGCAAGGTCCACACCATGGTGCCCAAAAATCAGCTAAAACTAAACCTTCAGCAGTCTCTTTTGCAAAGTTTTGATCTGTTACATGTGCAATCGCCATTCTATTCCCTCCTCATATCCTGCTTTTAATGAGTATACCATCGTTACGTTTTCCTAGCCAATAGTCTGCTTACAAAACATGAAGCCTATTCATTACATATTGGGAACAGCCTGATCTTTTTATTGATCAGGCTGCCCTCAGACAATTATGCTTTAGTTTGGCAACAACCAGAAAACACTTTACGCTTTAACTTCTTCTTTCATTTTTTTAATCTCTTCAATTAATAGCGGAATAACTTCAAATATATCACCAACAACTCCATAATCGGCTACATTAAATATATTTGCTTCAGGATCCTTGTTAATTGCCACAATTACTTTTGAGTTGGACATTCCTGCCAGATGCTGGATTGCACCAGAAATGCCACAAGCAATATATAAATCCGGCGTTACAACTTTACCGGTTTGACCTATCTGCAAGGAGTAATCACAATACTCTGCATCACACGCACCACGTGAAGCACCGACTGCTCCGCCTAATAGGTCTGCAAGCTCATGCAGTGGTTTAAAACCATCCGCACTTTTCACGCCACGACCACCAGAGACGATGACTTTCGCTTCAGATAAATCAACACCCTCAGATGCTTTTCGGATTACTTCTTTAATAACCGTACGAATATCTGTTACATCAACGTCCATTGCGGTAATATCTCCAGTCCTGGATTCATCACGGTCAAGCGCTGGAATATTATTTGGACGAATCGTAGCAAACGTAACATCATCCGTTACGATTTTCTTTTCAAACGCCTTCCCGGAATAAATTGGTCTTGTGAATACGACTTTATCACCGTCAGCTTCAATTTCTGTCGCGTCCGAAATCAGACCAATTTCCAATTTGCTGGCAAGCTTCGGTGTTAAATCCTTTCCAATTGCCGTATGGCCCATCACAATTCCGTCTGGGGATTCTTCATTCATCACCGCCAGTACAGCCTGGCCATAGCCTTCAGATGTATACGTTTTTAAATTGTCGTGTTTAACAGTAACAACCCGGTCAGCACCAAAGTGAATCATTTCGTTCGCTTGTGATTCCAGGTCATCGTCACCACAGATTACACCAACAATTTCTCCATCAGCATTTATTTTTTTCGCCGCAGCGATTGCTTCAAATGTCACATTACGTAATGAACCATCTCTTGTTTCACCAATAACTAATAGTTTATCACTCATCAGTATTTCCCCTTTCTTTCATTAAGATGATGTTCAAAAAGTCACCAAATGATAAGCGGCTCTTTAAACACGCACATAAACGTTTACAGTACTTTTGCTTCATTTCTAAGCAAAGAAACTAGTTCCTTCACTTGGGCATCCAGTTCACCTTCAAGCACCCTTCCCGCTTCCTTTTCCGGTGGTAAGAATATCTCAATTGTTTTTGTTTTTGGTTCTAATTCGTCTTCATCCAAGTCAAGATCATCAATCTCTAATTCTTCCAGCGGTTTTTTCTTTGCTTTCATAATACCCGGAAGTGAAGGGTAACGCGGCTCATTTAATCCTTGCTGACAAGTGACAAGCACTGGTAAGGTTGTTTCCACTTTTTCAAGGTCACCTTCTACGTCTTTATCAATGTAGACGGTATTACCATCGATTTTCAGACCGGTAATGGTCGTGACGTACGGAATGTCCAGACGCTCTGCCAGTCGCGGGCCGACCTGACCACTTGCTTCATCAATCGCAACATTTCCAGCTAAAATTAAATCAACATCCTTTTCATCAAAAAATGCTTCCAGTATTTTTGCAGTAGTAAACTGGTCACCATCTTCCAAATCATCTTCTGTATTAATCAAAACTGCCTTGTCAGCCCCCATTGCAAGTGCTGTGCGCAGCTGTTTCTCTGAATCTTCATCCCCAATCGTCACTACTGTTACTTCTCCACCATGGGCATCGCGCTGGTTGATCGCTTCTTCAACTGCATATTCATCATAGGGATTAATGATATATTCTGCACCATCATCTTCAATTTGTCCGTTTGAGACAGCAATTTTTTCTTCGGTATCAAACGTCTTTTTTAGTAATACATAGATATTCATGTAAAATCCTCCTCGTCTATTTATCTTGAAAATCAGGCTTACGCTTCTCAATAAACGCCTGTACGCCTTCCTTTGCATCCTCTGAGCCAAAAACTTCGCCAAATGCAGCTGCTTCTGCTTTCACTCCGGCTGTAAACTGATCTGTAATGGCATATGGAACTAAATTCATTACACGGGTAATCGATGGTTTACTTTTAGCAGCAATTTTTTCTGCTAGTTTAGTAGCTTCTGATAAAACGTCAGCCTCCGCGACCGCCTGATTAGCAAGCCCTAAACCGCTTGCCTCTTTTCCACTGATCGGTTCACCACTTAGTATCATCTCGTAAGCCTTTGCAGTACCGACATAACGTGGCAGGCGCTGGGTTCCTGCAAATCCTGGAATAATTCCCAGTGTTAATTCCGGCAAACCCAGTTTAGCGTTTTCAGCGACGATACGGATATGGCATGACATTGCCAGTTCCAATCCGCCGCCCAGTGCAGCACCATGGATTGCAGCAATTACCGGTATAGGAAAATGTTCAACACGCGCAAATAATTGCTGTCCTTTTTCCGAAAGCGATTGATAATCGGAAGCCTTTTGCAAGGATGTAAACTCTTTGATGTCAGCACCAGCTGAGAAGAACCTTCCCTCTCCTTTTAAAATGACAGCTTTGATTGTTTCATTCTTTTCAATCTCATCCAATTTTTCGGATAAATCTTGTAATAACGCACTGGATAGAGCATTTGCCGGCGGACTTTGAATAGTCAGAGTCGCAACATGATTTGCCGCCTCATACGATAACGTTCCCACAATTTATTACCCCCTCTATATCAATATAATAGCAGAAAATGGAACAGGTAACTAGAAAAACGTGTAAGCGCTTTTCCTATTTCATACTTAATCCATTAACTAGTAATGTGTGTACTTGTGAAGCCTGATCCAATAAATCATACTTCTGATCTTTCATTACCCAATTTGTCACAATTTCATCCAAAGTTCCGAAAATCATTTGCCGCACCAGCGGAAGATTTAAGTCCTCACGGAAGAGTTTTTCCTCAATCCCCTCTAAAATGAGGTGATCAATAACAGCTAAGTAAGGCTTAAGGACATTATTAATCTTTAAACGCAAATCCTTGTTTGACTGGCGCAATTCGAGTTGAGTCACAATTGCCAAATGATGATCATCTGCCAGTTGACGAAAGTGCATTTCAATTAATGTAAACAATTTTTCACTGGCATTTTGTTTCTTGTGAATGCTATTTGCAATTTGATCGATAAACTGTCCCATTTTCTCCTCGAATAACGAGACAAGAATATCTTCCTTATTGGTAAAATATAAGTAGATTGTTCCGTCAGCGACACCAGCTTTTTTGGCAATTTTAGAGACCTGTGAAGCATGATAGCCGTTTTCTGCAATCACTTCAACAGCTGCTTCAATAATTTGTTTGAATTTCGGTTTATTTTTGTTCATGTCTATCCCCTTAGTGCTACCCATTAATAAAATGAATGAATAATCATTCATATTTATTGTACCGGGACAAATGGATTCTGTCAATATTGTACTTGTCCACTAAGCAGGTAAAAGAGAGCGAGCTGCTCAAACGGTTTTGCTGTTATCCGTGTTTTTCTCTTTTTCTTCTTCAACTAATTTTCTTCTTAAGATTTTCCCAACTGCTGTCTTTGGCAATTCATCACGGAATTCATATATGCGTGGTACCTTATATGCCGCCAGATGTTTCCGGCAATATTTGTTTAATTCTTTTTCATCTGGCTGATAGCCGGATTTTAATACAATATAAGCCTTTACCGTTTCCCCGCGATATGCATCCGGTATGCCGGCAACAACAGCTTCTTGCACGCCTTCATGTTCATAAAGGACTTCTTCAACCTCACGAGGATAAATGTTATATCCTCCGGCAATGATCATATCCTTTTTCCGGTCAACAATATAAAAATAGCCTTGTTCATCCATATACCCCAGATCACCTGTTAGTAACCAGCCATCCTTCAGTACACTCTCCGTCTCATCCGGCTTATTCCAGTAGCCCTTCATCACTTGCGGCCCTTTAACTGCAAGTTCGCCAACCTCACCTATATCTGCTTCCTCTAAGGAATCGGGCGAGAGAATTTTAGCATCTGTATCCGGCCACGGAACTCCAATACTTCCATTCACCCGTTTTTCCCAAACGAAATTGGCATGGGTTACCGGAGATGATTCGGTTAAACCGTATCCTTCCACCAAACGGCCATTTGTTACTTTTTCAAACTGCTCTTGTACCTCAACTGGCAAAGGAGCAGAGCCGCTGATACATGCCTCAATTGAAGCTAGATCATATTTTTTTAAGTTGGGATGGTTTAATAGACCAACATAGATTGTTGGTGCTCCCGGAAATAACGTTGCTTTTTGTTTTTGAATCGTTTTTAATACCTCTTCTGCATCAAATTTTGGCAGCAGCACCATTTTTGCTCCAAACATAATGGACATATTCATGACGGTTGTCATCCCGTAAACGTGGAAAAACGGCAATACACCTAAGACAACCTCTTTGCCTCGTTCTGCTTTATACAGCCAGGCCTGAGACATTTGTACATTGGCGACAAGATTGTAATGGGTCAGCATTACGCCTTTTGGAAATCCTGTAGTGCCGCCGGTGTATTGTAATAATGCCAGATCTTCCTTGGGATTAACGTCAATTTCGGTGTAGTTATCTGACGTATTTGCCATAATCCGGGACCATATATGGGTATCATCCGTTTGTTCAGGTTTAACAACCATTTTATATTGTTTCTTTTGAATAAACGGGTAAATAAGGTTTTTGGGAAATGGCAAGTAATCTTTAATACCGGTAACAATAGTGTGTCTGACAGCTGTCGATTCCCGTACATTTGTTACTGTTGGCAAAAGAATATCCAGACAGACGATGAACGTTGCACCGGAATCATTCAGCTGATATTCCAATTCACGCTCTTTGTACAAGGGATTTGTTTGTACAACTGTCGCACCTGCCATTAGGGCACCATAATAGCTGATAACGGATTGTGGACTGTTGGGTAACATAACAGCAACACGATCCCCTTTTTTCAGCCCTAATGCTTGCATGTAGCAGGCCATTTTTTTTGCCTGCACACATACTTCTTCAAATGACAGTTCCTTCCCCATGAAGTGAAGCGCTTTCTTTTCCTTGTAACGTTTGGCACCCTCCATCAAAAAAGCATGTAATGGCTTTTCATCATAGGCTATGCTTGCAGGTATTTCTTTTGGATAATGAGCATGCCACCGTTTTTCTTCCCCCATCTAATCTCCTCCTCACTACCTTGTTACTTCCCATTATAAGGTTTATTTTTATTTTTTGAAATATTTATGATTAAATCAGGGGAGAAATTGATAATTAAATTAGATAAACAATGCCAACAATGACAAAAATGATTGCGACAACAATTAGTACTTTCGCTAGCGTTTCCACTCTTGTTCTCCCCTTATCTTATACTTGCCCCAATTACAAAAGATAATCCTACTGATATCAGCATGGAAATAAATCCAACCGCTTTATTTCCACTACCGATTTCTTTATCAATTTTTATTGTTGGTGTTAAAAACTCGAAAATAAAATAGCCTGCTAATAGCAAAACAAAACCAAACACGCCCCAGCCGATACTCTGCAGCAATGTATCATTGTGTTCGATGGAATAGCGGAAAATCGTAGCAATTCCAAAGATTTTCCCTCCTGTAGCCATTGCCACTGCAAAATTTCCCTTTTTAATCTCCTCCCAGTTTTTATACGATGTGACTAGCTCAAAAATGGCTAAGAATACGATCGTACATAAGATAACTACACTATAATGTGCGGCTGTTTCGACAAAGATATTTTCCCAAAAAGCTCCCATTTTCATGACACCCCATCTCCCAAGCTTTCAGTTCTTATGGATCTAATACAGAAAACCGGCTCTTTCGTCCAACCGCTAACCGCTCTTTTGGAAATACACGTTTGCATTTCCTTACTGCAGCTCAATTATTGTTACGCCTCTTCCACCTTCACCCATTGCACCTTGATGACTGTCTTTAATCCGCGGATGTTTCTTGACAAATTCTTTTACACCTGATCTTAACGCTCCGGTTCCTTTCCCATGAATGATCGATACTTTCGGATAACCAGCCAGTAATGCATCGTCAATATATTTTTCCAAGCAAAGTAACGCATCCTCATAACGCTCCCCGCGCAAATCAAGCTCAGGACTGACATGATAGCTTGATCCTTTGACCATTGCTAATGGCTTGTCTGTTACTTGTTTTTGCTTTTTAAGTGCCATTAGGTCACCACGCTTTACTTTCACTTTCATTATGCCAACCTGGACAAGGTATTCCTCTTCGCTTATTTTTTCTAAAACAGTTCCTTGCTGGTTTACAGTTAATAATTTTATTTCATCACCCGGATGAAGTTCTTTTTTCGCTTGTTTCGCTTCATGTGGATATTCCTTATTTTTTTTGGAAGACAGATTCGGCTTCGCCTCCTCCAGCATTTTCTTTGCCTTAATCCACTCATGTTCTTTCAGATTGTCGGCAGATTTCATTGAACGGATTTCATCAATGATTTTTTCTGCTTCATCGCGCGCTCTTTCTAATGCCTTTTCCGCCTTTTCTTCAGCCTTTTTGTATAATGTTTCCCGTTTCTCTGCAAACTGCCGCCATTCTTTTTGCAGGTCATCGCGCAACTTTTCACTTGCAAGTAAAATCTGATGCGCTTCTTCATAATCCTTTTCTGCCTGAACTTGTGATTGCTCCAAGGAGGCGATCATGTTCTCAACACTTTTAGAATCTACCCCAATGTGGTCTTTCGCATGTTCGATGATGGACTCGTTCAACCCTAGCCGTTTTGAAATCTCAAAGGCATTGCTCCGCCCTGGCACACCAATCAATAATCTGTATGTCGGCTGTAATGTTTCAACATTAAATTCGACAGAGGCGTTGATCACATTTTTCCGGTTATAGCCATATGCCTTTAATTCCGGATAGTGTGTTGTTGCAATAACCCGTGCATTTCGGGAAACAACCTCATCCAAAATCGCCATGGCCAGTGCTGCACCCTCTTGTGGATCGGTTCCTGCCCCAAGCTCGTCAAATAGTACTAATGTTTTATCATCGACGTGTTTCATAATGTTGACGATATTTGTCATATGTGATGAAAAGGTACTTAAATTTTGTTCGATCGATTGTTCATCACCAATATCGGCAAAAACCTGTTCAAAAACAGCCAGTTCACAGCCATCAAATGCTGGTATTTGCAGACCGGATTGTGCCATTAAGGTGCATAAACCAACCATCTTCAATGTCACAGTTTTGCCCCCGGTATTCGGTCCGGTGATGACGATGGATGTAAATGATTCCCCAATTTCGATATCATTCGCAACAACTTCATCTTCCGGTATTAGTGGATGGCGTGCCTGCTTCATTTTGATCAGACCTTGATCATTCATTTTTGGCATCGCTGCTTTCATTTGTTTGCCTAATTTGGCACGGGCAAACATAAAATCGATTTTTGCTAAAACGGTCGTATTTTCAAGTAAAAAGGTTTCAGCACCGGCTATTTGTGCACTTAAATCCCGTAAAATACGTTCGATTTCCTGGGTTTCACTTGCTCTTGCTTCCTGTAGCTGATTGTTGACGTCAACTACTGCTTTCGGTTCCATGAATAATGTTTGCCCTGAAGCAGATTGGTCATGAACAATTCCGCCAACTGATCCGCGATACTCCTGCTTTACTGGCAGAACGTACCGGTCATTCCGGATCGTAATAAGTGCATCGGAAAGCATATTACTTTTTGTTTTAAGGTAATCGTCCAGTTTATCACGGACTCTTGATTCACATGTACGGATCCGGGACCTGATCCCCCGCAATTTTTCAGATGCACTGTCCATCACATGTCCGTGATCATCGATACAGCTTTTAACTCGGCGTTCCAATTCACGGAGTGGTGTAATCCGCTGCACAAGTGCTCTTAGTATCGGAACATCTTCTTCCAGCTTCTCAATAAAATCTTTTACTTGTCTGCCGCCATATATAGTATTGGCAATATCAAGGCATTCACTGGTGTTTAAAACTCCGCCAATTACACTTCGCTTTACACTTGCCCTAATATCGGAAATGCCGCCGAGCGGGATGGATAAATTTAGCCGTTCTACCAGTCCCGCTTCGTCAGTCTCCTGTTGAAGTACCTTTACCGTCGCTAAATCAGTAGCTGGATTTAAGAAAGAGGCAAGCTCCTTACCCAAGGATGTTGCTGCCTGTTTCGTTAATTGTTCCACTATTTTATTGTATTCCAGTACACGAAGAATCCGTTCATTCATACCTTCTTGCTCCTTTATCATTAAATGGAACTTCTCTTATTTGCTGCAATGATTTACGAAGTTCCGGGGATATAGATGGCAGTAAACCCGTATTACTACCTTTTACGGTTGATAAACTCAATAAGTTTCGCTTTTTCCCATGTATTTAAAATCGTTTCTTTCCTTAGCCAGCCTCTTCTAGCGGTACCTACTCCATAAACCATATGTTCAAGCATTTGGAAGCTGTGGGCATCTGTATTGATGACAATGGCGACTCCTGCATCTTGTGCTTTTCGAACCCATTCTGCTGATAAATCCAGCCGGTTGGGATTCGCATTTATTTCTAAAGCTGTTCCCGTTTCACCAGCTCGCTCAATTAATTGATCAACATCGATTGCATAACCATCGCGCCGTCCGATCAACCTGCCTGTTGGATGGGCAATAAGCGTTACGTATGGACACTCCAATGCAGTGTACAATCGTTTCATTATTTTATCTTTTGACTGGCTGAAACTGGAATGAATCGCGCCAATTACAAAATCCATCTCCTGTAAAAATTCATGATTAAAATCAAGTGTTGCATCTGGTAAAATATCCATTTCCACACCAGCAAAAATATGAATATCCGAATACTTTTCATTCAATCTGGCAATTTCTTCACGCTGCTTCCTCAGTCTTGTTTCATTTAACCCGTTGGCAACACGTAAAAATTTGGAATGATCGGTAATGGCAATATACTCATACCCTTTACCCCGAGCCTGTTTTATCATCTCTTCAATGGACTGTGCCCCATCACTCCATGTTGTATGCATGTGCAAATCGCCACGGATATCCTGTAATTGCACAAGCTCGGTTGCACTTTTAAATGCCTCTACTTCACCGGTATTTTCCCTTACTTCCGGGGGAATGTAAGTTAAACCGAAATGCTTAAAAAACTTCTCCTCATTATCAAACGTTAGTGTTTCACCTGTTTCGTCGATTTCAATTCCGTATTCATTAATCTTCTCACCCTGGGTTTTGGCAAGCTGCCTCATCGCAACATTATGTTCCTTTGACCCTGTGAAATGATGTAAGGCTACAGCAAACTCCTCTGGTTTGACAATCCGGAAATCGACATTGATAGCGAAAATATCATCCAGAGTCACCGATACTTTTGTTTCTCCGCTGGCAATCACTTCTTTAATATGCTCCAGTTGTAAAAGCGCATCCCGAACTTCAACGGGGGCTTCCGTTGCGATAATAAAGTCCAAATCTTTGATTGTTTCACGCATTCGCCGTAAGCTCCCAGCACGTGAAAAGGATTTAATTGCAGGGATTTCCGCTAATGATGCCTCTATTTTTTCGGCCAACGGTAACATGGTGGCGATCGGTAATCGCTCCGGCCGTTTATTTGCGTCGTTTATGGCCTTTACTATTTTCTCAGCTGATTTTTTCCCAAAGCCAGCCAGATTTTCAACTGCCCCGCTATTACATGCAGTTTGTAACGAAGCGGCATCCGTTACACCTAGTTCCTGGTATAACTTCGCCAGTTTTTTTCCACCAAGTCCCGGAAGATTTAGTAACGGAATCAAACCTGGAGGAACTTCCTTTTCCAATTGCTTTAGTGTATCCGACTCACCATTTTGCAAAAATTCATTAATAACTGCTCCCGTGCCCTTGCCAATCCCTTTTATTTTCGTAAAATCGTCCATCTCGGATAATGAGCGGTCATCACGTTCAAGTGCTTGTGCAGCTTTACGATAAGCAGAAACTTTGAAGGGGTTTTCCCCTTTTAATTCCAAATAAACTGCAATTTTTTCCAGTAATGTTAAAACATCTTTTTTATTTATTGTCATCATCGACTCACTCGACTTTCCTTAACCTATTCAAGAACAAAGGCGTAAGCGCCCGGTTAGTGGCGTATGGACTGCGCCCTGCCATGCAGGGTGGTTCGGTGTTGCTGCGCAAAGCAGCAGTCTTAACCGAACATTCCTGCCGTAGGAGATAAAGGAAACATGCCACTAAAAAAGGGGTAGACGTGAGTTGGACGCAAAGTCTGTTCTTAGTCGGCCTTCCTCCTTCCCCGAACCGATGTTGACTTATCGTACGGAGGCGGGTGTTGCACACTAGCCGCTGGGCGCTGGAGCCGGACGTGGCCTACTCTACTGTAATTATAATAGCGCCTCAAACTTTTTACTTTACTTAATAAAAAGACTGATTCGTGCAAGCTGATACCTATTGTACACGAGATACAAGGTATACTCTACTCGTTTGAATCAGTCAGACACTACATATCAAGTAAACTTTCCGGATTTGTAAACCATAAATCTTTCAACTTGGCAGACAATATTGGTGTATGTTCAATGATCAGCTGGGCAAAGGATGAATCACCTATCCATGTCTGTACATTGCCTAAAGGTGTCAGCGCTAAAATATACAAAATCACGAACAGGAGCAGATAAACTTCAACGAACCCCAATACTGCGCCCAAAATACGATTAACTGAATGCAAAATTGGTAATTCAGCTACAAAGTCCAGCATCGATGCAATGATTTGTAAAATAATTTTCGTTGCGAAAAAGATAATCGCAAAGGCAATGGCATTATAAAAAGCCGTCTCAAGCGGAAGTGATTGCAGAAAAACGGCCCATGAGCTGTCACCTGACAAGTCCGGGTATGGGATCCAAAGTGCTAATTTTGCTGCCAGATTGTCGTAGTAAATGACAGCAACAATAAATGCTGCAATAAAACCAATTAAATGAAATACCTGCAGGATAAACCCTCTCTTTAACCCCATTAAAAAACCAAAAAGCAATAAAACAATGATAATTAAATCAACCATACGTTATTTGTCCTCTTTCTTATTTATTGAACCTAGCAATTTTGCGTAGTCTTCTTTTAATTTTAAATAATCATTCATCGAATTTACGGCTGTTAAAACCGCTAATTTTGTTGTATCCAGGTCTTTATTTGCTTCCTGGATTTCATGCATTTTCTGATCAACCAGACTTGCAACGAGACGAACGTGATGAGCTGGTTCCGTTCCAACAATTGTATAGGATTTATTATGTATTTCAACCGTTATTCGTGTTTTACCATTCTGGGTCACACGGCTACCCCCTCAAAAAATTGTTATCTAGGAAAGTATCAATATTTGAAACCTAAGGATAACTGAACATCTGCATCAGCAATGTCCAGCTCCAGCCCCCCAGTAGCTCCGCTAACCGGACGCTTCCGCTTTTGCTCTTCCCTTTATCTTAACATGAAGATGTTAATTAGGAAACTGTAATTATTAACCTTTTTAAATGGTAAATCCTTTGCTATAGTAGAAATAACGAATGATAGGAGAGATACTAATGCCACAGCGTGTTCATGTTATACCGGCTTCGATAATAAAGGAAATGCACCAATATTATGCAGATTTTACAACGCCCACCCCACAGGGCGCAATTTTTCGAGCAAAAACAGCCGATGCCGTGATAACAGCATACCGTTCGGGAAAAGTGCTATTTCAAGGAAAGTCACCTGAAAAAGAAGCAGCAAAATGGTTAAAAGAAAATACCGGTGAACAGCCCCTATTAAAAAAGAAGCCGGTCACAAATGCTAAGCACCAGTACACGCCGCCAGCCAATTTATTTAATAATTCACATCTAGGCTCGGATGAGGCGGGAACTGGAGATTACTTTGGACCGGTTACTGTCGCCTGTGCATATGTAAAAGCAGAACAAATACAAACATTGAAGCAAATAGGTGTTCAGGATTCTAAAAATCTTACAGATACTACAATCCGGCATCTATCTAAAAAAATAGCAGATTTTGATATTACCTATTCGCTATTAGTATTACGTAATGAAAAATATAATGTACTGAAAAATCAAGGCTGGTCGCAAGGGAAAATGAAGGCGATGCTGCACCATCACGCAATTAACAACGTCTTGAAAAAGCTTGATCCGAAAGCAATTGAAGGGATTATAGTGGACCAGTTTTGTGAACCAGGATTGTATAACAAATATCTGGCCAGTGAGCAGGAAAAGATCGCGGAAAAGACTTATTTCATGACAAAAGCTGAAAGCTATTCCATCGCTGTTGCTGCGGCATCTATACTTGCCCGGACAAGTTTTTTAAACGAAATGGATCTGCTTTCTGATCGGCTGGGAATAACCCTGCCAAAAGGAGCTTCCAACTTGGTTGATCAAGCAATCGCTAAAATAATCAACATGAAGGGGAAAACAATATTAAATACCTGTGCAAAAACACATTTTGTTAATACGAAGAAGGCGGAGAAATATTTATAAAGTGAAACTTCATTCAGTAGGGGGATTCCGACGCACAGGACGTGTTAGTACAGGCGAAGGCATGCGGACGTGACAGTTTTAGTCTTTATTCCTAAAATCAGGAATCTACTGGCTGTTTATTCCCCACCTGCACGCTTGTTGTTTACTCTCGCATAGAGGTGGCCCGTTAATACGTGATAAACGTTTATGGAGGCGAGCGTTTTCCGTTTCTAGACGATGCTTGCGAATTTTGGAAGATGTCTTGCTGTTCCCGCTCTAAGGTCGATGTTATTGCTCACCGGGGGATGTTTCTATTTTCGAGCCGATATTCCTCTCGCTACGGCCGATGTTCCAGCTCTCGGGCCGATGTTCCAACTCTCCGGCCGATACTCCAGCCCTCGGGGCGATGTTATCGTTCCCCGGGGGATGTTTCTATTTTCGAGCCGATATTCTTCACTCTCCGGTTGATATAATGGTTCCCGTTCTCCCTACTGGCGCGCCCGATACACTAGAACAAAGGCGCAAGCGCCCGTTTAGCGACGTATGGACTGGACTGAGCCGTAGGAGATAAAGGAAACACGGTGAGTTGGAAGCGAACCGATGTTGACTTATCGTACGGAGGCGAAGGAAGTCCACTAGTCGCTGGGCGCTGGAGCCGGACGTGGCCTACTCTGCTGAGAGCAGAATAGAGCCTAAATTTATATACTTTCTTATCTTTTAAAAAAATCCCTGTTCCAGGAAACACTCCTGGGGAACAGGGATTTCAATTATGACCTTACATATGCATGAAACGTTTCATTTACGGCTGAAATGATCGCTTGATACGACTCCTCCACCTCTTCGTCCTGTAACGTTCGCGAAGGATCCTGATAAAGCAGTCTATATGCAACTGATTTCTTTCCTTCAGGTAAATGGTCACCTATATAAACATCAAAAATTTGAATATCCTTAACAAGGTCTTCTCCAGTTTGCTGGATAACTCGCTTGACATCCCCTGCTTGCACGTGTTCATCCAGAACAAACGCGATATCACGTACAATCGATGGGTATTTCGGAATTTGCTTGTAGCTTGGAACATTTTTGTGTGCAGCAAATACTTTTTCCATGTTGATATCAAAGATATATGTCTCGTTCAAGTCAAGCTGCTTTGCAAGTAATGGGTGAACCTGTCCGGTAAACCCAATGATCTCCCCATCAATCGAAATGGTGGCACATCTGCCCGGATGCATGTCAGGTAGTACCGCTTGCTTAAATGTAACAGGAATTTCCAAAAGATCAAATAACCCTTCAACAATTCCTTTTGCAACATAAAAGTCAACAGCTTTCTTTTCCTGCTGCCATTCATGTACCAGCCAGTTTCCTGATAATACACCAGCCAAGCGTAATCGCTCATCAGGCTGCTTTGTTAATTGTTTTTCATGGGAAACGAATATGGAGCCTAGCTCATAATAAGCAATATCCTCCTGATTTCGAGCCTGGTTATACGATGCAACATGCAGCAATTCTGGAAGGATGCTTAATCGTAAATATTTATGATCTTCACTCATAGGCATAAAAAGCTTTACCGGCGACAAATTATCACACTTTACCTCTGGACTGATCAGCTTTGCAATATAAGCTTCACGCGTCAGAGAATAAGTGATCGTTTCCAAAAGTCCAGCTCCCTGCATAAAGCTTTTAACTTCACGCTTTAGTAATTGTCGCTCTGTAAGGGCACCAGCTTGCGAGGCTCCTGCTGGCAGCGTATATGGTAAATTGTCATAACCATATATTCGCGCCACTTCCTCCAGCATATCTTCAAAAATGGCAATATCGCCACGCCTCGTTGGAACTTGTACATGGAATTTATCATCCGTTTCTTCGTATTGAAAACGTAATTTTGTTAAAATATCGGCAATCTCTGCTGTTGTGATTTCCGTGCCAAGCCGTTTGTTAATCTCGTCTCGATTAACGGTAACTTCTCTTTCCGTATAATTGAGTACATCCACAACAACCGGGTTAGTTAAAACTTTTCCATTGGCATATTTCTCAAGTAGCTGACATGCTCTTTCTCCGGCATGCTTTACACGATTTGGGTCAATGCCCTTTTCAAATCGCGTGCTTGACTCGCTACGCAATCCGGTATCTTTTACCGTTCTTCTGACGGAGGACGGATCAAAATAAGCAGCTTCAAGCATAATTGTACGTGTTCCGTCATGAACTTCTGTATTGGCACCACCCATTACACCGGCAAGTGCAACCGGTTCTTCTCCATTTGTAATAACCAGATTGTGGTTTGACAATTGACGTTCCTGGCCATCCAAAGTGACAATTGTTTCGTTCTCATCAGCACGACGCGTAACAATTTCCTTTGATTGCAGGCGATCATAATCAAACGCATGTAATGGCTGACCATATTCAAGCAACACGTAATTGGTAATATCAACCACATTATTAATTGGGCGAATTCCTGCTGCCATCAAATAATTGCGCATCCACAATGGTGATGGCCCAACTTGTATATCTTTTACGATAAAAGCACCGTAAAATGGATTTAAATTCTTGTCCTCTACTTGAACAGATATATAATCAGCAGTATTTTCACTGGCTGGTGTAACCTTTTCTTCTGGTAAATTTAGTGCTTGATCAAGGATTGCTGCCACCTCGTAAGCAACTCCTAACATACTTAAACAATCAGCCCTGTTAGGTGTCAGGTCAAATTCCAAAATGGCATCATCGAGGTTCAGGAGTGGTGTCACATCCTGACCAACTTCAACATCATCCGGGAAAACGAATATTCCATCCGCTACATCTTTTGGCACATACTTATCTTGAATCCCCAATTCCTGAAGCGAACAGATCATGCCATTCGATTCGATTCCCCGTAATTTTACCTTTTTTATTTTAAAATTCCCCGGTAATACTGCACCTGGCTTGGCAACAGCTACTTTTTGCCCCTGTTTAATATTCGGTGCTCCGCAAATAATTTGCAACGTCTCATCTTCACCAATGGCCACCTGGCAAAGATTTAATTTGTCGGCATTCGGATGTTTGTCACATTCTGTAACAAGCCCGACAACGACATCCTTACTCTGTTCCGCAATATATTCAATTCCATCCACCTCAATACCGCTCTTCGTTATTTTCTCAGCAAGTGCTTCAGGTGAAATATTTCCAAGATCAACATAGTTTTTTAGCCAATTTAAAGAAACTAACACTGTTTCTATACCCCCTTAACTTAAATCGTATGAAATTGCTTCAAAAACCGCTTATCATTTGTGTAAAATTGACGAATATCATCAACACCGTATTTCAGCATCGCAATCCGTTCGGGACCCATGCCAAAAGCAAATCCCGTGTACACTTCCGGGTCGTAACCTGCCATGGACAATACATTGGGATGTACCATACCGGCACCAAGAATTTCGATCCAGCCTGTTCCCTTACATACCGAGCATCCCTTTCCATGACAAACCTTGCACGAAATATCCATTTCAACTGACGGTTCAGTAAACGGGAAAAAGCTTGGTCGCAGACGAATTTCCCGATCAATACCGAACAATTTTTTCGCAAATACGTCCAATATTCCTTTTAAATCACTCATGCGCACATCTTTATCGACATATAGACCTTCAATTTGTGTAAATTGATGGGAATGGGTTGCATCATCTGTATCACGGCGGTAAACCTTCCCTGGACAGATCATCTTTACACTCTTGTTTCCTTCATACTCTCGCATTGTTCGGGCCTGAACCGGGGATGTGTGTGTCCGTAATAACAGTTCATTTGTAATATAAAATGTGTCCTGCATATCCCGTGCAGGGTGATGTTTCGGTAAATTTAATGCCTCAAAGTTGTAATAGTCTGTTTCGACCTCTGGGCCTTCTCTTACTTCAAACCCCATGCCGATAAACAGGTCTTCAATTTCTTTCACGATCTTCGTTAATAAATGCGCTCCTCCCTTTGGAACAGGGCGTCCTGGCAATGTCACATCGATCGTTTCGTTCATGAGCTGCTGTTCCAATGCCTGTTGTTCAAGTGTTTCATTTTTTTGTTCGATTGCTTCGGTAATCGATTCTCTGACATGGTTGGCAACCTCACCTATTACTGGTCGTTCTTCCTTGGGCAGCTTTCCCATACCTTTTAAAATCCCGGTAATCGATCCTTTTTTCCCTAAATAGGCAACACGGATCGTCTGCAGCTCTTTTCTGTCATTTGTTTCGGCAATACGTGCTAACGCTTCTGCTTTTAGTGCCTCCAATTGCTTCTTCATTAATAAACCTCCTTTATGAAATACAAAAAAAGCCTTATCCCCTAAATAAGGGACGAGGCTTTCGAGTCGCGGTACCACCCTTGTTGACACAATTATTCTGTGTCCTGCTTAAACTTGATAACGGAAAAATCCGGAACACCTTTACTTGCAATAGCAGAAGAATTCAACATCATACATTTCTGTTACCCAAGGTCCAAGTGTCGGCTCCAGAGTGAAAAATTAACAATGACGTGGCAGAAATGCTTTCAGTCCAGGACATTTCCTCCCTTGACCACTTTTTATTGATAATTGTCTCTTTCATAGCATATTATAAAAAATTTACTTTCTATTATAGATAAAATCGTGACATGTTGCAATAGTTAGCCCTTCAAGAAAGAAATCAAAAAAATTCTAGCTCTATTTAACTTACACCAGGATTGGCCACGTCCGGCTCCAGCGCCCAGCGGCTAATGGACAACACCCGCCTCCGTACGATAAGTCAACATCGGTTCGGGGAAGGAGGAAGGCCGACTAAGAACAGACTTTGCGTCCAACTCACGTCTACCCCTTTTGCAGGGGCATGTTTCCTTTATCTCCTACGGCAGGAATGTTCGGTTAAGACCGCTGCTCCCGGCAGCAACACCGAACCACCCTGCATGGCAGGGCGCAGTCCATACGCCGCTAACCGGGCACTTACGCCTTTGCTTTGATATAATACATTAATATTCCGGCGGCAACACTGGCGTTTAATGATTCTGCCTTTCCATAAATCGGGATCTTTACACAATGGTCTGCTAAATGGATGATTTCTTCCGTAATACCTGCACCTTCATTCCCGATAATTAATGCTACCTTTCTGTCAGGGGTAATTGCCGTAAAAGGGACTGAATTCATTAATGCTGATGCCCAAACGGTGAATCCTTCATCCTTTAACACAGGAATTTTTGCCAATAAGCTTTCCTGAAAAACCGGAATATGAAAAAGGGATCCCTGTGTAGAACGAACTACCTTATTATTGTACATATCGACCGTATTCTCCCCAAGAATGACGGCATCAAACCCAGCAGCATCAGCCGTTCGGATCATTGTTCCCAAATTACCCGGATCCTGCACGGCATCGACAAGCAGCACTTTTTCGAATGATTCCCACACAGAAGCCTTCATACGGACAACTGCTGCAATTCCCTGTGGTGTTTTCGTTTCGGATATATGATTAAAAACGGAGGGGGAAACGATAAAAACCGGATAATCCGTTGAAAAACCAGGTGCATCGGTTCCTTCCAGCAAAATGAACTCTTCAATTTTCCAATTACTTGCGTGTGCCTCCTCAATTAAGTGAAAGCCTTCTATTAAAAAGGTTTTTGATCGTACGCGTTCTTTTTTCTTTTTTAGTTTATGCCATTGTTTTGCTTTATCATTTTGAATAGAAGTAATCATAAGCACACATCCTCGGGTTCATTTTATCTTGTTCCATCATACATATTTCCCCCTGTTCCGGTCAAACTAACGTTAATCCTACTATATACGAAGAGGTGATCTGCTTGGATTTAAATTTGCGGAAAGCTATAGTAACGAATATTGCAGCAAATGATCAGGAGCAATTGGAAGCAACGATTGTCGATGCTATTCAAAATGGCGAAGAAAAAATGCTGCCCGGGTTAGGGGTGCTTTTTGAATTAATCTGGAAACAGTCCGATGAACAGGAAAAACAGGAAATGGTCAATAGTCTGGAGCAAGGGGTAAAAAAAGCAACAACCTCACTATAACAAGCCCGAAGCATTACGAAGGATAGATGCATAAACAAGCATCTATCTTTTTTATGCAATAAAATAATTAATAAGTCCTGTATAATTCACTCACACGTTGCTTTTCTCGCTTTAAATCGAAATATACATAAACCATAAACCATTTTTTGCCTTATTTAAATGTATATATACCCATTAATCTATTTTTAATTAAGAATAAATATAGGTATATAGAATTAAATAAATTTTAAAGTTCTTATAACCATTTGACTATTTTTTCTGTGGATGATATATAATTATTCGTGACATTGTTGTTATTAAGCTTGTTTCTTAATAATACATATCTTTTAAAAAGACTTAGACTGAGAGGAGATTTGCAAGATGGATGAAACGCAAAACGGAGAGCAGACAAAAAAAGGCTTATCCAAAAAGCTTATTGCCATTATCGTAGTTGCTGTATTGCTTGTAGGTGGTGGTGTTGCAGCATACGTAACGGTAACAGGTTCCGATAAGGCGCAATATTTCAAAGCAGAGAAAAACACAATTGATTTTATGAAGGATAAAATCACAGAGCGCTATGAACCTGAGTTGGCATGGCGGGAACAAACGGAAGAGAATCCAATTGAAACTACTTTTAAATTATCGGGGGAATACAATGATCCCTATGGTGGTGGATACGGGATGATGGACCCGCAGGAAATCATCAATAACGCAACACTTACATTAACATCACAAACCGATCTGAAGGAAAAACAGCTTGTAACAGACATCCAAGCGAACTTTGGAGAAATGGAAATGAAAGATATGAAATTTTACATTGATGCTGATAAATTATTACTTGGACTTCCATTTCTGAAAGAATCCTTACAAATAAAAGATAAGGACATTGGAAAACTGTTGCATGAAGCAGATCCATCTTTTCCTGAAGGAGAAACAATTGATTTCAATACATTCTTTGAGCTTGTAAAAGGGCTGCCGGAAGAAGATCTAAACTACTTAAAAGAAGAATATGCAACGAAAATTTTCGATGAAATTCCTGGTGATGCCTTTGATTCAGCAAAAGAAACAATCAAGGTTGATAACAAAAATTTTGATACAGAAAAAATAACCATGCATCTCTCAGAGCAGGAGACGAAGGATTTATTCGTATCTATTCTGGAGAAAATGCAAGATGATAAGAAATTGCAAAAGCTTTTCAAGGAACAAATGGAACTTCGCCTATTTGGAATTAGCCCAGAAGCAATGGATCTCAATTTTAACGAAGATATCGATAAACTATTTGGAGAGGATCTTGATAAACTGATTAAGGACATAAAAGATTCGCATATTCCAAACGGTTTAACATCCATTATTTGGGTGAAAAACAACTTGATTGTACAACGCGATTTCTCGATTGGTGCAGGCGGAAGCAAAGATGAGATTAATACACTTACAATAAAGGGTACCCACCTATTGAATGACACAACTCAAAAATTCGATTACGAGATAACCGCTGATGATTCTATCAACAAAGGAACCGTGACATTCACAGGTGATTTATCATGGAAAGATAATAAAGCAAATGACTCTATTAAACTTGCAATTGAAGATGTCGAGTATTCATATGAAGGTACCGAGACATTAAAGGATGACAGACGTGATTATGAACGAGTATTTTCCGTATCGGAACCAGGTGGAGACATTAGCTTCAATTGGTCAGGCAAAGCATCCTATGACAAAGATAAAATGAATTCGGAAAATACATTTGCAATTGATGCACCTGCTCTTAATGTTACCCAAGATATGGCCAGCCTTCACGTTAAGAAAGACGCCAAAACAATTAAAAAGGTTAACACACCTGATGATTCTAACGTAAAAGATATTGGCAGCATGTCTGTAAATGAGATTATGAATTATTTTGAAACAGATGTAGCGCCCCAATATCAGCAATGGTTAATGGGCATTCTTGGAGCTGGCGGCGGTGGAGATCTGAACGGCCTATAAAGAATACGATATGATTTGGCCAATTTTCCTAGCTACAAGGAAGTGACAGCATGTCTTTTATGAAACACATCATTCTATTTATCCGAAATGATGCGAAGAAACTTTGGAGGAAGTGGCCATCACTTCCTCTTCTTTTGCTTTTTCCAATTATCATTATTGCATTAAGCGCCATACTTATGATTACATTTACAGGTCAAGATGAACACGAAGCGATTCAAGTAGGATTAGTCGATTTAGATCAATCGAAAGAAACACAGCTGGTCGTGAAATTAATTGAGGAGTCATCCCAATTGGGCAGCTATATAACGATCCATGCATTACCCGAGGACAAGGCCCTTGAGCAGCTGAAGCAGAGTAAGATTAGTGGGTATATAACCTTTCCAGCAGGATTTACCAGTGATTTATATAATGGAAATTCAGTTACATTACATATTGCCGGAAATCCGGCAAAGCAAACGGAAAGCTATCTCATCAAAGAACTATTGGACAGCATTTCCCGGCATATCCGGGCAGCACAAGCAAATATTTTAACGATTAATTACTTTGCCAAGCAATTACCGATTGCAACTGATGAAAGAAATGACCTGTTATTTGACCAATTTACCAGCTTTATCTTTTATACAATTGGCAAGGACAAAATCCTGGATGAGGAAACGATAATGAACAATGCTACAAGTTCACCGATCCACTATTATACACTTGCAGCTTGGTTTATTATCGTCACCATTTGGCTGATTGCTTTCTATTCATTATTAACAAACGATGAACATCAACGGATGGAGCAGCGGATGCGGCTTTACGGTGTTATCGAGCTCCAGCAAATCCTGGCAAAAATAATAGTGTCTCTTTCCGTTACCATGTTTCTTTCTGGATTTGCCTTGGTTCTATTTCAAAAAATTACAGCTATACCACTGTATGGGGAGGACTATGGGCGGATTGCGATCATTACGTTATTATACGGGTTTAGCTTTTTGGGAGTGTTAGCCATTATCGAAACGATTTTCCGATCGCAAAAATTGCGCTTACTTATTCAATCGCTATTTACCCTGCTCCTATTGTTGATAAGTGGAGCAATTATACCAGTATTATATTTTCCGATGTATGTGCAGGCATTTTTGCCTTACAGTTTTGCCAATCAAGCATTCCATTGGCTGCAGGAGATCATTTTAAATGAACGGTTTTATGCGGACTACCTGCCACTTATCCTGCTTTCTAGTGCTATATTTTTTATCTTTGCGGGTTTTTCATTGTGGAAGGAGCGTGCCCGATCGTGAAATATATTATAGAAACACGATTTCTCCATTGGAAAAGACACTGGCCAAGTCTCCTGTTCTGGCTGTTGATTCCATTGATCGCAACAATCGGGATTGCAAAAGCAGCCAATGCCGTTACCGATGATAGCAAAGTACCTGTTGGTATTGTTATGGAAGACGAATCAGATGCAGCAAGCGAATTGCGAAACGAGATCAAGTCAACACCATTCATTCGGGTCTACCAGCTTGAAGAGGATGTTGCTTTATATCGGTTAAAGAAGCATCAACTGGATAGTGTCTTTGTTATCCATGATGGCTATGAGGAAGAAATTCGTGAAGGCAGCCGTAACCGATTACTCACAAGTTATCGATCAGACCTTTCATTCGCGTATACACCGGTAAAAGAAATGATATTATCCTATATCCAGCAAGAAACTGGGCGGTCGAAAGCGGCATATACCGTTCAGGAGCTAATCGGCCACTACCAGTCAACTAAACAATGGACATGGGATGAAATCGTTGCAAAATCGAAGGAGATTCAATCGGAGCAAGATTTGCTGAAAACATCTTTTTCTTTCGGTGATACAGAAAATTCGTCACAGAATAATGACGCGCAATTGTTCCATATATGGGGGTTGTGGGCGATCTTCTCCCTTTTATCAACCCTGCTGCTGTTTGACTGGATAATTCATGAAAAACACGCCAGTGTCAACGTGCGATTTGCTTTTATGCGCTATTCGTTCAAACACTATCTCGTTTTTAATTTTATTATTTATACTGTTTTGTGCTTTATAGTGGATTTACTGAGTGTTAGTATATTTTCAATTATTTTCCAGGAGCAAATATCCATCTGGAGTCTAACAAGTTTTCGGCTAACCCTAAGCATAGCGGCTTTTTTAATGGCAAACCTGTTTAGAAGGCAATTTCTTTACTATACCACTGCATTCGCCATCGCCTTAATTATGGCGGTTGCCAGCGGGGCAATTATCCCAAATACTGGGATGATACAAAAATGGCCTTGGGTGGATATGCTTAATCCGCTTCAGCCATTTCTGTCAGGTGGAAGCGCAAACCTGGCCACATGCATCATTATGCTGTTTTCCATAATTTGGTATTTCAGGAAGGAGGAGATCCATGCTTAACATCAATTCTCTATCAAGACATTATGGCAAAAAAGAAATCTTAAAGGACATTTCATTTTCCGTAAAACCGGGTGAAATTGTTGGGCTCGTGGGGGAAAATGGCGCAGGTAAATCAACTATGCTGAAAATACTGGCAACCCTATTACATCCAACAGATGGATCCATTGCATTAAATAATCTGACATATAAAGAAAATCGGAAAAAGGTTCGCAAACTGGTCGGATTTGTCCCCCAGGATATCGCATTATGGGATGAATTCACCGTAGAGGAGAACATGGTCTTCTTTGAAAAGCTGGCATGGAAGAAAAAAAGCAAAGAAGAATTAAAACAGCTTTGCCTGGATATGAAATTGGAAATTTGGCAGGACTCGGTAAAAACCTTATCAGGGGGAATGAAACGAAAATTAAATTTGGCGATCACGCTTATCCATGACCCCCTGCTATTATTACTGGACGAGCCGACTGTTGGCATCGATTTAAAGTCGCGGAAAGAAATTGGTTCCTATTTATACAGGCGAGCAAAAAAAGAAGGCATGATGATTCTTTATACTTCGCATGATATGGATGAAATTATCAGTTTATGTGACCGTGTTTTCTGTATTGGTAATGACCCGTTTTATCAGGAGGTATTACAGGAATCCGGAAAAGAAGTATTCAAACTCTAGGAAGCTATTGCCATAACAGCCATTTACGGGTAAACTAATACTGGAGAGAGAAGGGGGAGATTTCCAATGGAGATAAAAGATTTACAAACGATGATCCAATATCAGGCAATGTCGATTTTAACGTCAACGGATAATTCATTTTCTGATAACTCCCCTATCGTTGATTTAGCATTCAAGCAAATGCTGCAGGAAAAAATAAATCAAGCAGCATCATTAAACAACGAGGGACAGCTATCCAGTAAGCCGGCTGGTCATCCCGCACCAGACATGCATACGAATACAGCAAACACACGTAAAAAAATGGATGAAGGTTTTACAGCAATCATCTCCAATGCTGCGGAAAAATTTGGTATTGATCCAAGGCTTATTCATTCGGTTATCAAAGCAGAATCAAATTACAATACGAATGCTAAAAGTTATGCTGGCGCACTGGGGCTGATGCAACTGATGCCAGCAACTGCCCGTGGTCTAGGAGTGACAAATCCATATGACCCACAACAAAATATTGAAGGCGGTACAAAATACTTAAGTCAAATGCTTAACCGCTATGATGGCAATTTGGAATTAGCGATTGCTGCCTATAATGCAGGACCCGGAAATGTTGATAAATATCAAGGAATCCCGCCATTTGCCGAAACAAAACAGTATGTACAGAAAGTGATGAATACATATTTAGCCTAGAAAAGTTGCATGTGGTTAATCATACAAAACAAATAAATTAAAAAGCGGCAGCAGTATTGTAACTGCTGCCGCTTTTTACTTATTCAAGCAAAAATAATCTCATTCGCTTTATCCCGATCTAATTTTTTAACTGCTTCTACAATTAATTTTACAGCGTTTTCGAAATCATCCCGGTGTAAAATAGCTGCATGGGAATGGATATACCGGGTTGCAATCGTAATGGAAAGGGATGGCACACCACTCGCGGTCAGATGAATGGAACCCGAGTCTGTCCCGCCACCTGGTATAGTAGTGAACTGATATGGAATATGGTGTTCTTCCGCTGTATCAACAATAAAATCACGAACTCCTTTATGTGAAACCATTGATGCATCATATAAAACAATTTGCGGACCATCTCCAAGCTTGCTGTCTGCTTCCTTATCCGAAATACCTGGCATATCTCCAGCAATACCAACATCCACACCGAAACCAATATCAGGCTTGATTTTATGTGCTGCTGTACGTGCACCACGCAGGCCAACCTCTTCCTGAATCGTACCGACCCCGTATACAACATTTGGATGATCGACATCTTTTAACTGCTTAAGTACTTCAATGGCAATTGCACAACCAATCCTGTTGTCCCAGGCCTTCGCTAACAGCATTTTTTCATTTTTTAATGGGGTAAATTCAAAGTAAGGTACAATCGAATTACCTGGACGAACACCAAAATCAGTCGCCTCCTCTTTGCTCTTTGCACCAATATCAATGAACATATCTTTTATTTCCACCGGCTTTTTTCGTGCTTCGGCAGATAAAATATGTGGTGGTTTTGAACCAATGATTCCGGTAACATCGCCTTTTGCCGTCATAATGGTAACACGTTGAGCAAGCATAACTTGGCTCCACCAGCCGCCAGTAGTTTGAAAATAAACATAGCCATTGTCGTCGATTCGGGTTACCATAAAGCCAACTTCATCCAAATGACCCGCAATCATGATTTTCGGTCCGTTTTCGTCCCCCGTTTTTTTCGCAATTAGACTTCCCAGATTATCTGTGAAAACCTCATCGGCAAACGGCTTAATATACCCTTCCATCACGTCTCGCACTTCTTTTTCGTTGCCTGGAATTCCCCTGGCATCAGTTAAATCTTTTAGCATTGTTAATGTTTCATCCAACTTTGCCATATGTATGAATGCCTCCTTCTATTTATCTCACTATTATTATAACTTTTTCACAAGCATGAAGGAAAGTTTTAGCCTCTAATAACACACACTGGTAATACTCCTTTTTGTTTTACTACGATTGTACCATGAAAAAATGAAATATAGTGAAACCTAAATGAATTGTAATACGTATAAGGGAATAACAAGTTTCGGGGAGACGGTTTAACATGATTGTATTATTGTTTCGTGTGCTGATTTTCATTGCGCTTGCCTGCATTCTATATACAATATTTCAATACTTTCGGAATCCGCGGCGAAAATTACAGATTGCCAAGGAACAAATGGAATTCTTCTTACTGGATGAGGAACAAAATAGTAAGAAGAATTTACAATTTGTTTATAAAGGATGTTTATTTGAAGGAGAAAAATATTTGGGAACAACTGAGCAGTCATTTGAAGTAGTTACCATTCAAATCACTGCTCCAGAGCCACTTGATTTGCGTGGATTGACACGAGATGATTTATATTTTCTGGAAAAAGAACTATTAATTCGCTACCCGTATGCGCAAATCGAATGGAAACACCCGATTAACAAGTTGTTGATAACGCCTGTTAAGTGAAAACGCTCACCTTCATTTAAGATGAGCGTCTTTTCCGTCCAATAGTGCTTTTGTTCCACGTCCAGCTCCAGCGCCCAGCAGCTAGTGGACAACACCCGCCTCCGTACGATAAGTCGGGCCTACAGGATGTAGGTCAGTTCGGCGTTGCCACAGGACGTGGCGTTCTTAGTCGAACATCCCCTCGTTCGAGGAAGGAGGAAGGCCGACTAAAAACGGACTTTGCGTCCAACTCACGTCTACCCCTATGAAGGGGCATGTTTCCTTTATCTCCTACGTAGGAATGTTCGGTTAAAACCGCTGCTTTGCGCAGCAACACCGAACCACCCTGCTTGGCAGGGCGAGAGTCCTCTAGCCGCTAACCGGGCACTTCCGCTTTTGTTCCACGTCCAACTCCAGCGCCCAGCGGCTAGTGGACAACACCCGCCTCCGTACGATAAGTCAACATCGGTTCGCTTCCAGCTCACCGTGTTTCCTTTATCTCCTACGGCTCAGTCCAGTCCATACGCCGCTAACCGGGCACTTCCGCTTTTGTTCATGTACTTGCCTGGAAAAAGTCATGCCATTTAATAATAATTTCTTTTCTCCTAAGCAGATAGATAAGCGGCAATAATGCGATTAAAAACATGGAGATATAGATAGGGGACAAGCTTGCAATCCATTGACCGATGGACGTGTAGACAAACGCCAATGGAATGTTTGAGAATAATGATGACTTCGCATAATCTTTAAAACCTGCAGTTATTTGGATTAAACATAACGATAACAGATGAAAATGAATAAATGGCACAAGTCTTAATACGGCGATTTGTGAGGTCGTAAAATCGGTTTGTTTCCCAATAATCTTCTGCTTCATGCTGACAAGTCGGTTGTACGTTTTTGGCATCCAGCGAATAATTCCATAAAACAGTACACTGGATAATGTAATACCAATAAGGGAATACAAGGTACCAGCCACTGTCCCAAATAAAATACCTCCGGATACACAAATAAATACAACAGGAAGAAAGAATAATGGGCGTAATAAATGAAAGCTAATAAATAAAATTGGTGCAAATAATCCACCTGTTTCGATAATCGTCATGAGATAATTACCAAACAGTTCCATGATATTCCTCCTTCTTAGCTAGTGTCTGTGGGCAAACTCTTTCCATTGTAAAGAAAGTATATAATTTATAGTTATATGAAGTCTTTACCAGAAAATGCCACGTCCGGCTCCAGCGCCCAGAGGCTAGTGTGCTTCCTTCACCTCCGTACGATAAGTCAACATCGGTTCGCTTCCAGCTCACCGTGTTTCCTTTATCTCCTACGGTTCAATCCAGCACATACGCCTCTAAACGGGCGCTTCCGCCTTTGTTCATAACGATTAGTACATGTATATGACAAGAGACGAGCCTTTATGACACTGTAAGAAAGATAAATAGTACTGCCTGAAGGGACAAAATCAATGGCATACCTATTTGAAACGTCCGGTGTTTTGTTTTGTGATGAAACGTCTTCATTCCGGCATATGAACCGAGAGCTCCACCAATAATCGCGGTAATCCACAATGTTTTTTCAGAAATCCGCCATTTATGCTTTATCGCCCTTTGCTTATCGGTTCCCATCAGTACAAACCCGATTACATTTATTAGGGTTAAACACAAAATAGATATATGCATTGCATTTCCTCCAGTACGTAATAAGAAAAGCGCAAGCGCCCGTTTAGCAACGTACAAACTGGAGCACTCCGCAATGAGATAAAGGAAACACGGTGAGCTGGAAGCGAACCGATGTTGACTTATCGTAGTGAAGGAGTGTGAAGTTTGCTAGTTGCTGGGCGCTGGAGCTGGACATGGCCTTTCTTGATCGTGAATTAATATCGCTAAAATTATATACTTTCTTTACTTTAAATAAATGACCAAACCCGTTTTGGATTTGGCCATCATTTTCCAATCTATTTTAATGCTGCTTTTGCTTTATCAGCAAGTTGTGTAAATGCTTGTTCATCATTGATAGCAAGATCTGACAGCATTTTACGGTTTACTTCAATACCAGCTACTTTTAGACCATGCATTAGTTTGCTGTATGAAATGTCATTCATACGTGCTGCAGCATTAATACGTGCAATCCAAAGCTTGCGGAATTCACGTTTCTTTTGTCTGCGGTCACGATATGCATATTGACCTGATTTGATTACTTGCTGTTTTGCTGTTTTAAATAACGTTCTTTTTGAACCATAATAACCTTTAGCTAATTTTAATACGCGTTTACGACGTTTGCGCGTAACCGTTCCACCTTTTACACGTGGCATAATAATTCCCTCCTAATACAAGTACCTGTATCTCAAATAGTTTAATTGCACGCTTTTCACAAGCTAAGAAAATATACAAATTTAGGCTGTATTCTGCTCTCGGCAGAGTAGGCCACGTCCGGCTCCCTTATTTATACGGAAGCATTGATTTAATCCGCTTATAGTCTCCAGAGGATACAAGTGCAGATTTACGTAATTTGCGTTTTTGTTTTTGTGATTTATGGACAAACATATGACTTGTATATGCATGTGAACGTTTCAGTTTTCCAGAACCTGTTCGTTTAAAGCGTTTTTGTGAACCTTTGTGGGTTTTCATTTTAGGCATGTAAATTTCCTCCCAGAATTATTTATCGTTAATTGGAGCAAGCATGATAAACATGTTACGGCCTTCCATTTTAGCCTTGGATTCCACTGTTGAAATATCTTTCACCTCTTCAGCTAAACGATCTAAAACCTCTTGGCCAAGCTCCTTGTGCGTAATGGCACGACCGCGAAAGCGAACCGAAGCCTTTACTTTGTCGCCTTTTTCAAGGAATTTACGAGCATTTTTTAATTTGGTATTAAAATCATGATCACCGATTCCTGGTGTAAAGCGAACTTCTTTTACGTTAATAATTTTTTGTTTTTTACGTGCTTCTTTGTCTTTCTTCTGTTGTTCATAGCGGTATTTCCCGTAATCCATGATTCGGCACACTGGTGGTTTCGCATTTGGAGCAACCAGAACTAAATCCAAATTCCGTTTTGCAGCAATATCCAATGCTTCATTACGTGATTTCACTCCAAGTTGATCACCATTCGAATCAATTAATCGCACTTCCCGAGCACGAATTTTCTCATTAACGTTCATATCTTTGCTAATAGCCAGCCACCTCCAAAATTTTTTAACTATAATCGTTGACAAGTTGATTCATTTACATAAAAAATGTGTCGGTACACAGATGCACCCACACGTTCCCAATAGTCTATTTGAAAATTATCGGACCAGTCAACAGCATAAAGCGTCGAACAGGTGAGAAGCGGGTGCTTCTACTTGTCTATCGATCATTAAGTTTTGATTCAGCTTTTATAGAATAACATCGAATAATGTATATGTCAATACATAGCTTCCCCCTTCCAAGTAAATACGCTAACCTATTCACTTGGAAAGAGGGTATCATTATTATTTCCGCAATTTCTTCTCGGTAATTTCTTCCGTTATAATTTGTTCAAACGCTTCATAAGACATCGTCTCGGACTGTTTTTCCCCATATCTCCTTACATTAACAGCGTCATCATTCATTTCCTTATCACCTAATACTAAGGAAAATGGAATCTTTTGTGTTTGGGCTTCACGGATTTTGTAGCCAATCTTCTCATCGCGCTCGTCTACTTCAACCCGGACACCGCTAAGTCTCAGCTTATCCGCAACCCTTTTCGCATAGTCCAAATGTGCCTGTGGAGAAACTGGAATAACTTTTGCCTGTACTGGTGCCAGCCATGTTGGAAAGGCACCTTTGTATTCCTCAAGAAGAAAGGCAACAAATCGTTCCATTGTGGAAACGACACCACGATGGATGACAACTGGGCGATGTTCTTTTCCATCCTCACCAATATAGGTCAAGTCAAAGCGTTCCGGTAGCTGATAATCAATCTGAACAGTCGACAATGTTTCGTCTTTACCAATGGCTGTTTTTACCTGTACGTCAAGCTTTGGACCATAAAAAGCTGCCTCTCCAATTGCTTCCACATAGTCGACGCCCATCTCCTCCATCGTTTCCTTCAGCATGGATTGGGCTTTTTCCCACATCTCATCATTATCGATATACTTTTCTTTATCTTCCGGATCACGGTATGAGAGGCGGAAGTAATAGTCTTCAATACCGAAATCTTGATACACTTTTTGAACAAGTTCAACTACACGAATAAATTCGTCCTTTAACTGATCTGGACGGGCAAAGATATGGGCATCATTCAGCGTCATTGCCCGCACACGTTGCAGACCGGCCAAAGCCCCGGACATTTCATACCGATGCATTGTACCAAGCTCCGCAATCCTGACTGGCAAATTCCGATAGCTGTACAACTGATTTTTATATACCATCATATGGTGCGGGCAGTTCATTGGACGGAGAACCAAATCTTCGTTGTCCATTTCCATTACCGGAAACATGTCGTCATCATAATGATCCAGATGTCCACTCGTTTTATATAAATCGATACTGCCCAATACCGGTGTATATACATGGTTATAGCCCAACCGCTCTTCCAAATCAACGATATAACGCTCAATTTGGCGGCGAATCGTCGCGCCTTTTGGCAGCCATAACGGCAGTCCTTGACCAACCTTTTGGGAAACGGTAAAAATCCCTAATTCTTTTCCAAGTTTACGATGATCGCGTTCTTTTCGCTCTTCCAATATCCGCAAATAGTCGTCCACCTGGCTTTGTTTTTCAAAAGCAGTTCCATAAATCCGCTGCAGTTGCTGATTATTGCTGTCTCCACGCCAATACGCTCCCGAGATACTCAATAATTTAAATGCCTTGATTTTGCTTGTCGATGGAACATGTACACCCCGGCAAAGATCAAAAAACTCTCCTTGCTTGTAGATCGTTACCTGTTCATCTTCCGGAATGGCATCAATCAATTCGAGCTTCAGCTCATCACCAATTCCCCGGAACATATCCTTCGCTTCTTGACGGGTAACCTCGATTCGCTCAATTTCCAGGTTCTCATCGACAATCTTGCGCATTTCTTTTTCAATTTTTGGCAGGTCTTCTGGGGTAATCGTATGCTCCATGTCCATGTCGTAATAAAACCCTTCTTCGATGACCGGGCCAACACCAAATTGAACCTTTCCGTACAAACGTTTAATCGCCTGTGCCATTAAGTGCGCTGCGGAATGCCGTTCAATGTCAATGCCTTCTTTGTTTTTATACGTAATAATTTCAATTGCCCCACCATGAGGTAATTCTCGCTTTAAATCGTACAGCTTGCCATCAAGCTTAATGGCAAGTGCCTGCTTTTTTAATCCGGGGGAAATAGTTGCTGCTATATCCTCTCCAGTTGTCCCAAAAGGAAATCCTTTTTCAGCACCGTCAGGGAAAATAATTGCAATGTCTGCTGCCATGATTATCGCTCCTTATCATTTATTAAAACGATTTTTAAAAAAATTAAAAACGCCCACCCCTCTGCATCTATGCAAAGGGACGAGCGCTTAACACGTGGTTCCACCCTAATTCCCGTAAATCATTATTACGGCTCATCATCTTTAACGCAGATGGTACGCTACTGTCTACTGGATCTGTTCGACAGCAGAGTTCAAAGGTGGTAATCATCCGGTTGTATATTGGAAGCTTTCAGCCAGCGGGCTCCCATCTCTTGTTTATACAATAGGCAAATGATCTTGTCCTTATCCTTACTTATTATCCTAATAAATAATAATATAAGTCGTATTATAGCCTCTCACGATATGAAAATCAAGCCTTTTCTCATGGATTTTTCAAATAATAAGTAAATGGAAAATTTTTATAGGCTTCGAACTCCACTTTTTCCTCGAAAACATTAATCACGGTTAACGTTTTCGGTTCTGACGGATGGTCACCATAAATTTTTATTTTCTTCGGTGCCATCGCGACTAAAGGTGCCAAATTTAATTCATCTTTATCCAGTCCGACAATATATAACGGTTCTTTCTGCATCAGCATCCGTAATTCCATTTTTGAAAACGGCTTGCCATTTTCTTTAAAAAATGAAAATGTACTTCCTTGCAATACATGAATCAGATTATAGGTTGGTTCTTTTTTTGCAATGTATTCACGCAACATGTTTACAAATGCCTGATGATCCTCTTCCCGTTTAAATTCGTCGATTGCCAGTCCAACGTAATGGATTAATTGATCTTTAAAAACCTTCAGGCGAAACTTAACGATTGAATCATAATGGATCGTTGTTGTGTTTTTAATATTAGCAATGAACAAGGACTGCAATAATTGATTGGGATCCTTGTTTTTTCTTACTTGGAGGCTGTCATCATCCTCACCAGAAAAAATCCAATGCGTTAAATCCAGGATGCGTTCCATCTCATCCGTATTCGTATAGTAATAGTATTCTTCCATAATATGTTTGATCATATTGGTTAATCGATGATTGATAAACACATCGGTCATCGCCTTTGCAATTGAATCCATCGTCTTGTTGCCTGGCAGTTGGTATTGCAGTTGTAGTAGATTCCCCCAATCCTCATCTGTTTTCCAATGCAATTCAATTTGCTTGTTATAACGAAATAAATACTCACAAAAACTGATCACTTCTTTGTCAGAACTAAAATAAACTTCCAGCAACAAATATCACCCTCATCCAGAACCAAACTGTTACATTATATGGACAAAAGGGTGAAAAAATGTATGATCCGGATAAACTACCAACAATAGTAAAACCGACACTTCCGAAAGTTTAAAAAGAAGCTAACAGAATAGCACTAATCCTGTTAGCTTCCTTATTTAGTTGCGTCGGTTCTCCCCATACATGAGAAACTCTTTACTTACTTGTTTAATTCGCTCAATAATTCTGCCGGCTTTTACTTTTTCAACGCCACCGCGATTTGATATAGCTAACTGCTCCTCCAATTGCTCCAAACTATAATTGGAAGTAAAAAAGACAGGCAATCGTTCCATCATGCGGTACTGCAAAATTGATCCGAGGATTTCATCACGGAACCAGGCAGACTGTGTTTCTGCACCAATATCATCCAACATCAGAACTTCTGTTTTCTTAAAATAATCTATTTTCCTGTTGATAGAATCATCCTTGATTGACCCTTTCATTTCACGGACAAATTCCGGCATATAAATAAGCATGGATGAAATGTGCAATTTCTTTAGTTCATTGGCGATCGCCCCAAGAAGATAGGTTTTCCCAACACCAAAGGGGCCGGAAAAATAAAACCCTTTCGCTGGTAATTCGGTTTGTGCCTGTTTTAAAAAAAGCATCAATTCCCGGACAATTTGCCTTCTCGTATCATCTATATCCAAACTGTCCAGATTCGCATGTAATATATCCTTGGGCATGTACAGGCTGTTAATCAAATTTTCCTGTTCTTTCTGTTTTTCATATGCTACACGACTATGGCATTTTTCATATGTTAAATGTAATTCATTATTATCTGCTTTTAATATTGGAGAATATCCTTGAATCATATTGATGCACTTGCCAAATGAGGCGCATTTTTCGCATTGCTTTGATTGGGTTGTATACTCGTATAACTTTATCAGATTCTTATCGATTTCGTTTTCTGTTAATTGCGGATGCAAGGCAAGAAATTCAGCTATCTCGGGATCGTGAAGAACCTGCTGTTTGATAGACAGGTAATTTTCCTTGAAATTCTTATTATCCTGCATCCATTTTTTTAATGTCGATTTGATTGGTTCCATCAAAAATCATCCTTGCAAATGATTATTTTTACTTGTAAATTCACGTAAAAGTGCTTCAAATTCCGCTTTTTCCTCTTCTGTTTCTGTGTGATTTATTGTTGTTGCCGGTTGTGCCGGCTTCTTTTTCCGATCTTTAAACCAATCAGGTACTACTTCATTGGCAGCAGGCTTCCGGTAATTTTGTTTTTTTACATATCCTGCTTGCGACTTCGCTTTCTCTTTTTTGGCAAATTCCATCGCTTCTTTTGCCGTTTGTAAATTGGCTCGTGACCAATGACTGGCGATTTTCTCTAAATAAGCTTTAGACAGTTTCATATTCGATTGCAGCAATACATAATGAATCAGTACATTCATAACCGGAGATGGCAGCCCTTGTGTTGTCATAACATCCCGGATGATTTTCATATCCTGTTCAGACGCATGGTTTCCACTTGACAGATCCTCCAGCAGTTGTTTTGGCGAAATTGTTTCCAGTTCATAAATCAACTGCTCTTCTTTCGTAGCTGGTTTTGTTTTCACTTGAGTTTTACCCTGCTTGGCTATTATATCAGTTAACTTAATGACTGACTGCTGGTGAGTGGACTTGAATAGATCATGGCAGGCTACTTTAAATTCATCTGTATCCAGCTTGTTTTCCGCAGTAAGTGCCCACATTACCGCTTTTTCGATTTCATGTTCCGCTAAATCATATAAGACCATCATTTGTGAAATTAATTTACGGTTGTCGGCGGTTAAAATATATTTTTCTGGGATCATTCGTTGTTTTAGCATTTGTTTCATCCAGGTAAAATCAATCTGTACATTACTTTCCTCATGTGATGCTTTAACAGGATCAGATGGTTCCATTTGCGGTTGAAATGTTTGGAAAACATCATGGAATGCAGCAGTTACGTTGTTCCCGCCATGCAGCCGAGGTTTAGTTACGTAATGATTCTTTAAAACAGTAAACTTCTCATCGCCTACATGATGGTACAATAACTGTGTAAGCATCGCATCCTCAAAAAAATCTCCAGGGGCAAATGGTTCCAATAATTCGTACGTATAATAATCGTTTTTATCTGTCTGATGTTTGTATGTATTCAACAGACCGATTCCTTCCAGCTTAAGTCTTGCCCGGTAAATATCATCCAGGGGCAAATTCAAATAGTTCATTAACGTATGATGGGTCTGTGGTTCATTAGCTTGCTGCAATTCAATTTCATGCAATAGCGTCTGGTATAACATAACAGCAGTTATCCCGATTAACGGCTGGTACAAATGAGTTAATGACCGCATATACCCTTCTGGCAGATTACCCTTCTGCACGACCATATACCCCTCTACAGGCAAAAGCTTTCCTATAAAATTCATTCGTTTCACCTCAAATTACGCATGAAAACACTATAAGAGGGTGTTCAAAACGTCACCAAATGATAAGCACGACTTTTTGAACACGCACTATAAGTTCCTGTTATTATTTCTTATCTGTATTGATTAGCTCCTTTAACTCGTCCAGGAAAACACTAATATCCTTAAATTGGCGGTAAACTGATGCAAATCGGACATAGGCAACCTCATCGACATCTGATAGTCGATCCATCACCATTTCACCGATTTCGTTACTAGGGATTTCCGAGACGCCGCCATTACGCAGTTCTTTTTCAACATCCGCAGCAATTCCTTCGATTTTCTCCAGTGGCACCGGTCGCTTCTCACATGCCTTTATTAAACCGCGAATCAGTTTTTCTCTGCTGAATTCCTGTCTCGCTCCATCTTTTTTTACAACGATTAGTGGAACCTCTTCAATCCGTTCAAATGTAGTAAACCTGAACCCGCATTGTTCACATTCCCTGCGCCGGCGGATCGTGCGTCCTTCCTCAATTGGTCTTGAATCCAGAACCTTCGTATTTTTACTTGGACAATTTGAACACCGCATGTATTCAACTCCGTTCATTTTGATTAGTATGTTTGGCCTAATCAATTAATGGAAATGTTTTGTTGAATTCGTTATACAAGCGCTGAATTAACTTCGTGCTGTATCCAAAGTCAAATGGCAATAATGACTCTGTTGTTACCGAAAAATCAATCGCCGTTTGATAAGGTCTTACCATGATAATCGTTACGATTATAAATGCTTTTCTTCCCTTTTTTACATAAGCACTTATTTCTCCGTGTTCTTTGGAAACCGAATTCACCTGATAAGCACCAGATTTACTGAAGTACTCCTCAACCATCTGCAATCCTTTATCCTTTGTTGTTTTATAATAATGGGTTTGTAATGTTGTATCATGATGATTTTCGCTTGTTTCCGCATGATTGTTAAAATACTTTACGATTATATTTTTTAATGACATCCATTTCCCCACCCGAAAAATCATTTATGTATTAAATACGCAAAAATATTATATCTTTCATTTTAACATGTTTTTAGTAATTCCACTAATGCTACAAACAAATTTAATTCATGGCCGGCTCTTCTGAAAATCAACACAAAAACTGATCATACATCTATCATGATCAGTTTTAGTGGGGGAAAGTATTAGAGAATGTGAATAAAGGTGCAAGCGCCTTTGTTCTACGTATGTAAAGAAAGTATAGAATTTGAGGCGCTATTATGCGTGCAGCAGAGCAGGCCACGTCCGGCTCCAGCACCCAGCGACTAGTAAACTTCCTTCACCTCCGTACGATAAGTCAACATCGGCTCGGGTAGGAAGGAAGGCCGACTAAAAGCGGGCTTTGCGCCCAACGTCGGCATACCCCTTTTGCAGGGGCATGTTTCCTTTATCTCCTGCGGTTCAGTCCAGTTTATACGTCGCTAACCGGGCGCTTGCGCCTTTGTGCACAAATACCATCAGGATATTTTCATTTGCTTTTGATGCATGTAGCTTCCGGCGTATTTTGCCAGATCCACTACCCGATGTGAATAACCCCATTCATTATCATACCAGGCTAATACTTTTACCTTATTATCATCCATCACCATCGTTGAAAGTCCGTCAATAATGGCAGAATAATCTGTTGTCGTATAATCAACCGAAACAAGTGGTTCTCTGCTGTATTTAATAATTCCGGCAAGCTCCTGATCTGCTGCATTTATAAATACACTATTGACTTTATCTACTGTAACCGCTTGCTGCAAATCGACCACTAAATCTACCAAAGAGACGTCTGGTGTTGGGACCCTTAATGCCATCCCATGCAATTTTCCGTTTAAATGTGGCAGCACCTCACCCAGAGCTTTCGCTGCACCTGTCGAAGTTGGAATAATTGACTGTGTGCAGCCCCTGGCTCTGCGTAAATCTTTATGCGGATTGTCAATATTCTTCTGATCATTTGTAAAGGCGTGAACGGTTGTCATTAGACCATTTTGTATGCCAAACTGATCGTCCAGTACTTTTACAACCGGTGCTAAACAATTTGTTGTACAGGAGGCATTCGAAATAACATGATCTCTATCAGGGTCATAGGTGTCGTGGTTTACCCCCATGACAATCGTTTTATCGACTTGTTTGCCCGGTGCAGTGATGACGACTTTTCTAGCCCCTGCCAAAAGATGCAATCCTGCTCCTTCTTTTGAGTTAAACTTGCCAGTTGCTTCAATAACAATATCAATGTTCAATTCATGCCATGGAAGCTTTTCCGGTTCACGGGAATTGACCAGCAATACCTTTTTCCCATCTACTTCAAGCTTGTCATGAAACGCTTTCACTTCCCCGTCAAAAATTCCATGAACACTATCATATTTAATTAAATGCGCAAGTGTTTCTGGAGGATAATTTGCATTGATCGCAACAACATCTAATTGTTCATCCTTAATCGCCTGACGGAATACCATCCGTCCAATACGACCAAATCCGTTAATAGCAATTCGGGTTTTGTCCATTTGTAGTCCTCCCAATATGTTATACTCATTAACTTAATTGTTGTAAATAGTATAACACATTTATGCAGAAATGTGATTATTTATTACATAAAAAAACCTTTGGGCGAGTACCCAAGGCTATTATATCGCATTCCATTCTTTAAGTATTTTCTCCAATTGCGCATACGACTGATATTTTGTCCCATTGTTATTAATAACGGCATCAGCCATTGCTGCCTTCTTCTTAACTGGAATCTGGGCTGCGATCCGCTGTTTTGCTTCTTCCTCTGAATAATTATCTCGTTTCATGAGCCGTTCCAATTGTACCTCTTCATCAACAAATACAACCAGTGTCTTATCCACAAAATGAGTTAGTTTACTTTCAAAAAGCAACGGTATATCCAATACAACACAGGTAGCTCCTGCTTCTTGTAATGCATCCCTTTGCTTAAGCATTTTTTCCCGAACAGCCGGATGGACAATCCCGTTTAATTGATCCCGCTTCGCTTCATCAGCAAAAATAATGGTTCCCAATTTTTTGCGGTCAATTGTTTGGTTATCCCGTAAGACATCCTGACCGAATGCTTCAATTATTTTTTCATACGCCTTCTCCCCTGGACGTACAACCTCACGTGCCAGCTTGTCTGCATCAACTACCGGGATCTGATAATCATCAAACATTAAGGAAACGGTACTCTTTCCACTTGCAATGCTCCCGGTCAGACCAATGATTAATGCCATATTAGCAGCATCTCCTTTCATAGGGCTGTTCCATTAGCCACTAAATGATAAAGTGAAACTTCATTCAGTAGAGGGTATTACAGCCCGTTAATGCGTGATAACTCAGGCGCCTGCTTATTTTCAATTTGATAAATTCTATTTCTGGCAAGAGACACAAAGGTGTGTACCTCTTCCGCCGACTTTCATTTTCACAATCGGTTTGCCGCAATTTTTACATGCCTTGTTTTCCTGTCCGTAAACAAACAGTTCTTGCTGAAACATCCCCATTTCCCCTTGTCCGTTTACATAAGAGCGGATAGTTGTTCCACCTTGGGCAACGGCTTCTTTTAATGTCGTAATCGACGCCTTTTGAATCGCTTTAATCTCTTTTTTCGTTAGTTTACTGGCTTTCTTTAGCGGATGGACACCCGACTTAAATAACGTTTCATCAACATATATATTACCCAAACCGGCAACGATTGTCTGATCAAGCAATGCAGCCTTTATACTGCGCTCCGTTTTCTTTAATTTTTTATAAAAATAATCAAATGTAAAGCTTTTATCAAATGGATCAGGGCCTAGTTGATCAAGTGGCTTCTGTTCAAATTCTTCTCCTTTTTTAAACACATGCATCGTCCCAAATTTGCGAACATCATTGTAGCGCAGTTCTTCCCCATCAGAAAAAGTAAAGATGACATGTGTATGTTTTTTGCGGGGCTCCGAGTGATGGTGTACACTGTATTTCCCTTCCATCCGCAAATGAGAAACAAGTACATATTCGTCAAGCTGGAATAATAAAAATTTCCCTTTCCGTGTTATATCATGAATCGTTTGACCAGCTAAAATATGTTTAAACTGTTCGACATCATCTGGCAGTTTAATAATATTTGGCCAAAAAACATCGATATGCTCAATTGTTTTTTCCATTACAAAACGTTTTAAGGTATTTTTTACGGTTTCTACTTCTGGTAATTCTGGCATTTTTTCTTTTCTCCTTACAGATAGGGGCACTTCTGTTTTTGATCAGCTAGCTCCGGCACCTGAAGGACAGCATCAGCATCCATATATCAGGTACATCGGAACTAGCCGTGTTGCACGGGTACAGTCCATCTACCGCTTCCAGGTTTTTGATCTTATTTTGCATCAAACCAGCTTTTTCCATATTGATACTCCACCCTGAGTGGTACGTCAAGCTCGACAGTGTGCTCCATTGTGGCTGGTACAATTTCCTTCAGCTTTTCCACTTCTTCTTTTGGCGCTTCAAGTATAAGTTCATCGTGTACTTGCAGCAGCATTCTTGCCTCCAGATTTTCATCGATTAATGTTTGATGAAGATCGATCATTGCCTTTTTAATAATATCCGCTGCACTTCCCTGAATTGGTGTATTCATAGCCGTTCGTTCGGCAAAGCTTCGTTTATTAAAATTTCTACTTGTAATATCGGGCAAATACCTCCGGCGATTCATCAACGTTGTTACAAAGCCCTTATGTTTTGCATCCTGAACAATTTCCTCCATGTAATTTTTTACACCCGGGTAGCTTTCCAAATAACGGTCGATAAATTGCTGTGCTTCTTTTCGAGTGATCCCCAGGCTTTGCGAAAGTCCATAGTCACTTATGCCATAAACAATGCCAAAGTTAACAGCTTTCGCATGCCGCCGCATATTTGCGGTAATAACATCCTTTCCAGTATGAAATACTTCCATTGCCGTTTGCGTATGGATGTCCGTGTCATGCTGAAATGCATCGATCAATTTATCGTCCTTCGCAATATGGGCCAGGACGCGCAGTTCGATTTGCGAATAATCAGCAGCAAACATAATCCAATCTTCTTTCGCTGGCACAAAAGCCTGACGAATTTTTCTTCCTTCTTCCAAGCGAATCGGGATATTTTGCAGATTTGGATCAATCGAGCTTAACCGGCCTGTTTGCGTAAGAGCCTGATTAAACCGTGTATGAATTTTATGAGTGTCCTGATCGACTACCTTTAATAGCCCTTCCACATAGGTGGATTGCAGCTTGCCTAATTGCCGGTATAACAGTAGTTTGGGTATGATTTCGTGTTCATCGCGAAGCTGTTCCAAAACATCTGCTGCAGTGGAGTAACCTGTCTTGGTTTTCTTAATGACAGGCAGTCCTAGCTTCTCGAACAGAACCGGGCCCAATTGTTTTGGTGAATTTAAATTAAACGTTTCACCGGCCAGTGTGTACACTTCATTCTCAATTTCAGCTAACCGTTGTTTTAACTCGGCCCCCATATCCTCCAAGCGTCTGATATCGACCTGGACCCCGGTATGCTCCATTTCGCCAAGAATAAGCGCAAGCGGCATTTCCAGTTCTTTCAGTAATTCGTATTGCTCGTTTTGCTTTAGTTCGTCTTCCATCTTTTCTTTCACTTGAAATAATAGACTCGTTTTACGAACAACATGGTTTGCTACTTTCTCTTGTTCGGGTACTTTTATTTTTGCACCTTTTCCATATACTTCTTCATCAAATAAAATAGCTGTATGTCCCATTCGATGTCCAATTGCCGGTATATCGTGATGATTTTCGGCAGGATTAAGCAAATAGGAAGCAAGGAGCATATCAAATACGATCCCGTTTACCTTTATATCATGGTTCAATAAAGCAACTAATGTTTTCTTTGCATCAAACACATACTTTTTCTTCAAGCTGTCCTCTGCCCATTCTTTAAAAATTTCCGATTGGACAGCGATATCGGTCGGAATAAAATAGTTATTTTCTTCGTTAACGATGCCAATTCCCTCAATTGGTGCCTGATGATAGTTATCACTGAGCATCTCTACAACAATTGCCTCATTTCCCGTAAACATGTCCGGGTTTATTTCGTTGACTATTGAATAATCAATCGCCGAAAGCTCTGCCGTTTCTGCCGCTTCATCTGATTCACCGGCCAGTTTATTTAATAAGGATTGGAATCCAAGATCCTTAAAAATGGCACTTACCTTACTCTGTTCATAACCATCATACGTAATATCATGAACCGTGACTTCAATTGGTGAATCACAATTTATCGTAACAAGCTCTTTACTCATAAAGGCGTCTTTTTTATGGTTTGCTAGATTTTCCTTTAGCTTTTTTCCACTGATCTCATCGATATGCGCATATACTTCTTCTATTGTCTTATATTGCTTGATTAATTTTGTTGCAGTTTTTTGCCCTACACCAGGGACACCTGGAACATTATCGGAACTGTCGCCCATTAGCGCCTTTAAATCAATAATCTGTTCCGGATTGATTTCCATTTTTTCCATCATAAAAGCTGGGGTATAGGAGTCCACATCACTAATCCCCTTCTTCGTCAAATTTACGGTAACGTTATCGGAAACAAGCTGTAACAAATCCTTATCTCCAGAAATAACAGTAACATCCCAATTTTCCTCATTGCCTTTTTTCGATAATGTACCAATAATATCATCCGCTTCATATTGGTCAAGCTGGTAATGGGGAATATGAAATGCATCAAGCAATTCTTTTAAAACAGGAAACTGTTCAGACAGCTCGGGCGGGGTCTTTTGCCTGCCGCCTTTATACTCCTGATAGGTCTGATGGCGAAAAGTAGTTTTCCCTGCATCAAACGCCACCAGCATATGGGTAGGTTTTTCATCTTCTAAAATTTTTAATAACATCGTTGTAAATCCATATACTGCGTTTGTATATACACCTTTATCATTATTTAGTAATGGTAAAGCAAAGAAAGCACGATAAATAATACTGTTACCATCAATTAATACTAGTTTTTTGGACACGGATAATGCCTCCCTTATTTTTATTTACTATTGTTCGATTACAAGCGCTACTATAATTTATTCACACGGTACGGACGGATACACTTTTACAAATTAATATAATCGGTAACTATACAATGAAGATAATAATGATTCCTAACCCATCCATTACAATAATGGAACAGTTCCCATCAACAACAGTTAGTTTTATTATACCAGTTTCGTTTAGCTTTTTAATATAAAAAGGCTATCTTCTATAAAGATAGCCCAGATTTAAGCTTTTGGGAAATAAACATGAAAAGTTGTACCTTTGTTCAGCTCACTGTCAACCGTGATTTTCCCGCCGTGTACTTCCATAATATGTTTGACAATTGCCAGTCCCAAACCGGTTCCGCCTGTATTTCTGCTCCGGGTCTTGTCAACCCGGTAAAAACGTTCAAATATTCTAGGCAATGCATCCTGTGGAATTCCGATCCCGGTATCTGCAACCGAAACATGGATAGATTGGTCTGTTTCGTCCATCGTTACCGTTATTTCGCCATGTTCGGGTGTATAACTGATTGCATTTGCCAGTAAATTAATGATTACTTGTTTGAAACGATCGGCATCCACCTTCATCGATAATCCTTGTTCTACATTTACGGATAATTGAATTTGCTTATTTTCCGCGCGCTGTTTAAACATAGGAATAATATCACGAAGCAATTCCGCAGCATTTACTTCGGTTACATGCAGGCGAAACTCATCCTTTTCCAATTTCGATAACGTCAATAAATCATCTATCAATAAATTTAATCGCTTACTTTCTTCAAAAATAATCGCTAAAAATTTTTCTCTTGTTTCCTGTTCCTTTGCAGCACCATCCAATAACGTTTCGGCAAACCCTTTAATTGATGTTATCGGTGTCTTCAGCTCATGGGAAACATTAGCAACGAAATCTTTCCGCATGATCTCCAATTTCTTTAATTCTGTAATATCATAAAACACGAGTACGGCGCCCTTAAGCATTTTTTTTTCATTAAAAATAGGTGCACCAACAATTTCAATATATTTTTTTTCAAGCTCTTTCGTTTGCGTTATCGATGTTTTAACTGTTTTTTCATAAAGAAATGTTTGTTGTACGGTCTGATGAATTCTCTCGTTTTCTAAAACGTCATAATAGAGATAACCGACATAGTCTCGCGGATTTTTGCCAAACATGGAGATGAATTTCCGGTTTACCAGGTGTACATATCCCTTTTCATCGATTAGTACCAAACCGCTCTGCGTATTATCAATTACGGTAACCAGCTGTTTCTCCTGCATCTCTTCCTGAAACGACAACTCACTTAGGTTACGGGCCAATATATTTATTTTTCTGCTTAATTCTCCAACACTGCCAATTTCCGGGTGGTGAATACGTGCCCGGTAATTCCCTTTCACAAGCTTATCGACCGTCTTCGTAGCCGCTTTAATTGGCTTCACGTATTTCTCAAAAACATGCAGCAGCATAATTATTAACACAATAAATTCAATGATAAGCACAGAAAACAGGATAATATACTCTGATGTTAATTGACTAATCACAGCACCGGTTGCAAAGATGATTAAAAAAATTCCGATTATGTACGAAATCAGCGGTTTGGAAAAAAGCGATTTTTTCACTGTGGCTCCTCCATTTTATATCCCAGGCCTCTTATCGTTTTGATATAGATTGGACGTTTGGAATCCGGTTCAATTTTTTCACGTAAATGGCTGACATGGACATCAACAATTCGTGTATCCCCAACAAAATCATAGTTCCAGACCGCACTTAACAGCTGATCCCTCGATAGTACTTTTCCTTTATGACTGGCTAAATAGTGCAGGAGCTCAAATTCTTTGCGAGTAAATGTTAAAGTCTCCTGATTCATTTCGGCTTCATATCGTTCTGGAAAAATAAGCAGATCCCCCACTTTGATAAAGGATTGATAGGAATTGTTGTCTTTTGCCGTCCTCCTGAGTATCGCCTTAATCCTTGCTACTACTTCTTTGGGGCTGAATGGTTTTGTTAAATAATCATCTGCGCCGGATTCAAGGCCAGATATTTTATCTACTTCATCATCTCTTGCTGTTAACATTAAAATCGGGGTGTCCACTTGATTTTCCCGTAAAAATGCGCAGACTTCCATTCCGTCCATTCCAGGCAGCATTAGATCAAGCACGATAAGATCAAATGCATTCTTTCCTGCCTTTTGGACAGCTGTAACACCATCATAAGCAACCTCCGTTTGAAACCCTGCCTGTTCAATATTAAATTTTAGTAACGTGACAATCGATTGTTCATCATCGACAATCAAAATTCTTTTTGCCATTAAACAGTCTCCATTCCGGTGAATAACCTGTGATAAGTTTATCTTATCGTGAAGTGCTCGAAATGTGAACAGGTGGAAACGTAAAGATTTTTTTACAAAGTGAATGTAAGCTGGTATTCTTGTTCCCCAAGTGAATATTTTCTCCCTTGGGGAAATGTCTCACCGTCTATAACGGCACTAATCAATTAGAAAAAATTCTCAAGCGAACTTGCGGTAATTGATTTTGGTTTATAGGCAGGGCAGACAAGTAATTTACCGTTAAGCACTTGATCGCCATCAACATCATAACCGATTACGGATAATGTTATATGATGGTTGTCATAATCGATTGCAATAACTTCAGTTGTAAATTTCACTTCTGAATGATGATAAACAGGTTTCGGAAAGGCCATTTCGTGTTGAACGATATGGCTGCCGGGGCCAGGCAAATGCATGGAAATAATTGAAGAAACCATGCCAAATAACATAACAGATGGAACGATTGGCCGCTTATATGGTGTTTGCGTTGCATAATCATGTTGAATGTACAATGGATTAGCGTCGTCCGTTAACCCTAAATATAACAATAAATCACGATCTTCTACTATATGTTCAGCTGTATAGGAATCGCCAATTTGCAACTCGTTAATTCTTTTGCCCAGACGCCTCTTTTTATCAATCACCTTCCCCACCTCCAATGTATATGTAAGCGTTTACTATTATAACAGATCTTATCCTATTTTTCTATAGTAAGCATAACCGATGACATGGGAGAAAGCCCACTCAAACACATTGACGATACGGAAAAGGCTCCTGTTTACCATTCCTTCCGTAAACAGGAGCCTTTGCTATAAGATAAGAAGGTATATAATTTAGGCGCTATTCTGCTCTAAGCAGGGTAAGCCACGTCCGGCTCCAGCGCTAAAGCTGTAGTGGACTTCCCTCACCTCCGTACGATAAGTCAACATCGGTTCGGGTAAGAAGGAAGGCCGACTAAGAACGGGCTTTGCGCCCAACTCACGTCTACCCCTTTTGCAGGGGCATGTTTCCTTTATCTCCTACGGTAGGAATGTTCGGTTAAAACCGCCGCTTTGCGCGGCAACACCGAACCACCCGCATTGCGCGGGCGCAGTCCATACGTCGCTAAACGGGTGCTTGCGCCTTTGTTAAAATCCTTATTGCAAAACTTTCAATACGTTCTTCACTGAATCTGCTGATTTATCTAATGCAGCTTTTTCTTCGTCTGTTAAATCTAATTCAATGATTTCTTCGATACCGTTCGCACCAAGAATCGTTGGTACTCCAAGATAAATATCAGAATAGCCGTATTCCCCTTCAAGATATGCAATTGCAGGGATCACACGACGTTGATCTTTTAGAATTGCTTCAGCCATGACCGTAAGCGATGCTGCTGGAGCGTAGTAGGCACTGCCATTGCCCAAAAGGCTGACGATTTCTCCTCCGCCTGTGCGAGTACGCGCAACAATTTCGTCTAAGCGGTCCTTGGAAATTAATTTTTCTAATGGAATACCACCAGCATATGAATAACGGATTAACGGAACCATGTTATCCCCATGGCCACCTAGAACGAATCCGGTAATATCCTTGACAGACAGGTTCAATTCCTCAGCGATAAATGAGCGGAACCGTGCTGTATCAAGCACACCGGATTGCCCAATAACCCGTTCTTTCGGAAATCCTGATTCCTTGAATGCTGTGTACGTCATCGCATCAACCGGATTTGATAATACAACGATCAGACAGTGTGGTGAATATTTTGCAACATCTTTTGCAACAGTTTTCATGATTTTTGCATTTGTATTTACCAAGTCATCACGACTCATACCCGGTTTACGTGCCACACCAGCTGTAATAATAACCAAATCTGAATCTTTTGTATCCTCGTAGTTTGAAGTACCGGTGATTTTCGCATCGAAGCCTTGTACAGGGCTCGCTTCAAACATGTCCAATGCTTTTCCCTTTGTCGGATCTTCCATGTTTGGAATGTCTACAAGCACAACATCCCCAAGTTCCTTTTGGGCAAGCATCAGTGCAGTTGTAGCACCAGTGAAACCAGAACCGATCACAGAAATTTTATTACGTTTAATAGCCATTATAATCCCCTTCCTTACATCTGACAGAATGAAAACAATTCCTATCTGAATAGCAGAATGGAGCCACGTCCAGCTCCAGGGTATAGCCCATACGCAGCATGCATATGCACCTGGCACAGGACGTGTTGGTTTTAACAAGTCTCCCTGAAAACGGGGCTCCCGTTTTTGTACTTATTCCATATTTTTAATTAGCTCTTCGCCAAATTCGGAGCATTTTACTTCTTTTGCTCCGTCCATTAAGCGGGCAAAGTCATAGGTTACTACTTTAGACGCAATTGTTTTATCCATTGCCTTGGCGATTAAATCTGCAGCTTCTCTCCATTCCAAGTGTTCCAGCATTAATACAGCTGAGAGAATAACTGATGATGGATTCACTTTATCAAGTCCGGCATACTTTGGTGCAGTACCGTGTGTCGCTTCAAAAATGGCATGGCCGGTATCATAGTTAATATTAGCTCCAGGTGCAATACCAATTCCGCCAACCTGTGCTGCAAGTGCATCAGAAATGTAGTCCCCATTCAGGTTCATTGTTGCCACAACATCAAACTCACTAGGTCGAGTCAGGATTTGTTGCAGGAAGATATCGGCAATCGCATCTTTCACGATGATTTTGCCAGCAGCAACTGCTGCATCTTGAGCTTGGTTAGCTGCTTCCTTTCCATCTTTTTCGACAAGACGGTCATATTCAGCCCATGTAAATACCTTGTCACCAAATTCTTGTTCTGCAACCTCATAACCCCAAGCCTTAAAAGCACCTTCAGTGAATTTCATGATGTTTCCTTTATGAACAAGTGTGACACTTTTACGCCCTTCATTTAGCGCATATTGAATGCTTGCACGGACAAGGCGTTTTGTACCTTCCTCAGAAATTGGTTTAATACCGATACCGGAAGTTTCCGGAAAGCGGATATTATGTACATCCATTTCTTTTTTAAGAAATTCAATCACTTTTTTCACTTCTGGAGTACCTTTTTGCCATTCAATTCCTGCATAGATATCTTCTGTGTTTTCACGGAAAATAACCATATCCACTTCTTCCGGGCGTTTTACCGGCGATGGTACGCCATTAAAATAGCGGACCGGACGAAGGCATGTGAATAGATCCAGTTGTTGACGCAATGCTACATTTAGTGAACGGATGCCGCCGCCAATTGGTGTTGTAAGTGGTCCTTTAATTGCGATTTTATATTCGTCAATTGTTTTAAGTGTTTCGTCCGGCAGCCATTCCCCCGTTTTATCGAATGCTTTTTGACCTGCATATACTTCTTTCCATTCAATGGATTTTTTACCATTGTATGCCTTTTCTACTGCCGCTTCGATCACTTTACTTGCGGCAGACCAAATATCCGGCCCAATTCCGTCTCCTTCAATAAATGGAATAATCGGACGATCCGGTACGTTCATTCTCCCATTTTCGACAGTAATTTTTTCTCCCTGTGACATAAAAAAACCTCCTAGTTCATCTTCATACATTTCTATTCTATCATATTTAAATCTAAACGTGATAATAGCCGGCAGAAACCGGCTACATTCAGGATTTCCGATAAGATTAGGGTAGCAGGATTTTTAGAAAAACTTCATTCTCAACGTGCAAAAAAGCGCATGATAATTGCCCCCTAAGTTACACAGCTTAGCGATTTTCAATTGCAACGTATTCCTGTGTTTTAGGTCCGATATATTCCGCGCGTGGGCGAATCAGCCGGTTGTTGTCGTATTGCTCAAGAATATGTGCTAACCATCCGGAAACACGGCTAGTTGCAAAAATCGGTGTGAAAAGATCATGATCAATACCCAGGCTGTGATAAACCGATGCAGAATAGAAATCCACATTTGCTGGAAGGCCTTTATTTTCTTTAATATAATCTTCAATTTTCACCGACATGTTATACCACTTTGCCTGACCAGTAATTTTTGTCAATTCTTTTGACATCCGTTTTAAATGTTTTGCACGTGGATCGCCATTACGGTATACTCGGTGTCCCATCCCCATAATTTTTTCTTTGTTGGCAATCTTTTCTTTAATGTACGGAATAGCATTTTCTTCTTCGCCAATTTCCGTTAGCATTTTCATCACACGTTCATTCGCACCACCATGAAGTGGCCCTTTTAAAGCGCCGATCGCAGCGGTCACACCAGAATAAATATCGGACAATGTTGCAACGCAAACGCGGGCAGTGAATGTGGATGCATTTAACTCATGGTCTGCATGTAATACAAGTGCTTTGTTGATGGCCTCCACTTCGATATCGTTTGCTTCTTCCCCATTCAGCATATAGAGGAAATTGGCGGCGAATCCTAATTCCTTCTTCGGTCCAACCGGATTCTTCCCTTGGCGAATCCGGGCCAAGGCCGTCACAATTGTAGCCATTTTCGCCTGCAGACGAACTGCTTTACGCTTGTTTGCAGCTTCTTCCATTACATCTGCTTCATCGTCATATAATCCTAATAAAGATACAGCCGTCCGTAGTGCAGCCATTGGATGGACAGTAGATAAATCATATGAGCGCAAATGGGCAATAACTGCTTCCGGAAGTTCCATATTTGCTGCAAGGTCTGCTTTGAATGCGTCCAATTCCGATTTTGTCGGGAGTTTTAAATTCCATAACAAATAAACTACCTCTTCAAAACTGGAATGCTCGGCTAGATCATCAATTCTATAACCAACATATGTAAGTTGATCATCTATAATGGAACTAATTGACGATTGAGTTGCTACAACCCCTTCAAGACCTTTCGTTGTTGTCATAACAAACCCTCTCCTTTTCTATAATTTGCTGCTTATGACAAATAGTTATGAAATATTTTTGACAGCATCCCTTATAAAAATACAACATTGTTATCCCCCATGCACAATTATAAAGTATTCCGAAACTATTGTGAATCGAAAGCGATTGAAATCCGCAAAATTTTTCACAAAACGTTCATTTTAATGTGTGTTCAAAAGTCGCCGAATCTGTGCTTGAAGGTTGAGGTGGCGTAGATCCCGAGCGCCTTGCCTGCACGTTGCACAAGACGTGGGCCAATTCCAGCGTTCGCCGCTTATCAGTTGGTCTTCTTTTACACAAAATTACGGTTGGCAAACCATTTGTTAACAACTTTTTGGAATTACTTGTACATTTCCAGTCTATTTTTTGTTCCCGACACATAAATAAATAAGTACAGGTGGTAATCGATTGTAATGAGGTGAAAAAGTGTACAAGCAGCGAATCTTTCAGGTAATGCGGCTTTTCCTTGTTGTTGCGGTGATTCTTTCTGCATATTTCTTTTTAAAATACACAATGGTGTATCTGTATCCAATTATTGTTGCCATCATTCTTTCATTTATGTTTAATCCGGTTGTTACCTTTATGGAAAAAAAGGGGAGGCTTCCACGGGCAATTGCTGTGGCTGCAGTGATGATTGGATTTTTTACGGTTATTATTAGTAGTATTATTCTTATCATTACCGAAATTATCCAAGGGACTACCTATTTGGCAGAAATTATTCCTGCCCACTTTATAACATTCATTACTTATATAGAGAATTTTTTAGAAACCGAAGTTCTGCCACTTTATCATAAAATTGCATCCTTTTTTCATACATTGGATCCAGATCAGCAACAGGCAATCCAGCAAAACATCCAGCAACTAGCAAGCGAAATTGCTTCATCCGGCACTGCCATACTCCAGCATTTACTGCTAAAAATACCAGCCGCTTTACGGATGCTGCCAACATCATTTGCCATATTAACATTTATTGTATTAGCAACATTTTTTATTACAAAGGATTGGTTTTCTTTAAAGCAAACATTCCAGAAATTAATTCCGTTAAATGCACGTGACTCAGGCAGGGAAGTATGGAATCATTTAAAACATGCACTTTCCGGTTTTTTCAAGGCACAAATCATTCTTATCACGATCACGGGAATCACCATTTTCGTTGGTCTGCAATTGATACGTATTGACCATGCCTTGACGATTGCCTTCATCGCTGCTGCTGTAGATTTATTTCCATACATTGGAACTGGTATCATATTTATTCCATGGATTATTTATCTATTTTTAACTGAAAATTATTCGATGACTATCAGTTTATCGATACTTTATATGGTTATTATCGTTGGTCGCCAATTTCTGGAGCCTAAATTATTATCTGCTTCTATAGGCGTTAATCCGTTAGCAGTACTTATTGCAGTTTTTCTTGGAATGCAGGTATGGGGGGTATTTGGACTTATCATTGCCCCAATCGTGTTAGTATTATTGAATGCACTTCAGCAATCAGGGGTTTTCCGGCAATTAGGCTTGTTTATTAAAGGGTAACTTTTACCACTTGCGATAGATAATCGTGCCTTTGTTCATTTTGTCCTTAATGAAACGTTGCAGCCAGTTCCTGAATGGGGTTCTGGTCCACGGCAGCACCAGCAGGAAACCAATTGTATCCGTAATAAAACCGGGAGTAAACAAAAACACTGCCCCAATAAAAATGCAAATTCCGTCAACAATTTCTGAGGTAGGTGCTTGCCCCTGACTCACTAACTTCCGGGCGCGTCTCCATGTTTCCATCCCTTGTTGTTTAGCGATCGTAACTCCAACAATCCCGGTTACTAAGATGATAAAAACAACCCACCATGGTCCAATGATACCGCCTGCCCAGACGAATACACCTATTTCCATTGCGGGGATAATTAATAATGCAAGTAATATCCAGCGCAAGATCGTTCACCCTTTCCAAACTTTTGTAAAAAAATGAAGGGAATTCCCCTCCATTTTTACAATACACTTGCATGTCCTCTATATATGTCACCTTTCGCAGCATCGATTGTAATATCTTCCCCATCTTTTAGTAAATCAAATACATTTTTCACACCGACGATAACTGGGATACCGAGACTAAGCCCAACCACTGCAGCATGTGAGGTTAACCCACCTTCTTCGGTAATGATCCCACCGGCTTTTTCAATTGCAGGCATCATATCTCGATCCGTACCATAAGTTACAATTATATCATCCTCATCAACCTTTTCTAAAGCTTCTTTGGCATTTTTAGCTACCACAACTTTTCCATATGCACTGCGGCGGCCAAGGCCTTGTCCTTTGGCAACCACATCACCAATTACATGCACTTTCATCAAATTCGTCGTACCGGATTCTCCGACGGGAACACCTGCCGTAATAATTACCCTGCTGCCGCGCTTAAACAAATTGGTACTTAAGCCACGATCAATTGCAACATCAAGCATTTCATCAGTAGAGTGCGCCTTTCCACCCATAACGGCATAAACACCCCATACTAATGCTAACTGGCGGTTCACCCGTTCTGCGAATGTAACAGCAACAATTGGAGCTTTCGGACGGTATTTTGAGATCATCCTTGCTGTATGACCGCTTTCTGTCGGAGTAATAATCGCACTAACGGACAAATTCATTGCTGTATGTGTTACCGATTGGCTGATTGCATCCGTAATCGTCATATCAACCGATTTCGAGCGATTTGTTAAAATCATCTTGTGATCTAATGCGGTCTCTGCCTTTAATGCGATACAGCTCATCGTTGCTACCGATTCAACCGGATAATGACCCGCTGCTGTTTCACCAGATAACATAATCGCGTCCGTACCATCGAATATCGCATTCGCCACATCTGATGATTCTGCCCGTGTCGGACGTGGATTACGCTGCATCGAATCAAGCATTTGTGTTGCCGTAATAACTGGTTTACCTGCAGTGTTACATTTATGAATCAATTCTTTTTGTACAAGTGGAACATCTTCAGCAGGTATTTCGACACCTAAATCACCGCGTGCAACCATGATACCATCAGATACCTCCAGGATACCGTCAATATTGTCAACACCTTCCTGGTTTTCGATTTTAGGAATGATTTGAATGTGGGTTGCATTATGCTTCTCCAGCAATTCCCTTATTTCAAATACATCTGACGGTCTGCGGACAAATGATGCGGCAATAAAATCAATACCCTCCTGAATGCCAAATTCAATATCTTTCGCATCCTTTTCTGTTATCCCAGGCAAATTCACCTTAACATTCGGCACATTAACGCCTTTTTTATTTTTGATTGTACCGGAATTTAATGCCTTCGTTTTCAGTTCATTTTGCTCTTTGTCAATTTCTGTTACTTCCAATTCAATTAGCCCGTCATCAAGTAAAATCTTTGATCCTTTATGCACATCGTCAATTAAACCGGGGTATGTAATAGAAAAACGTTCAGCAGTACCCTCCACTTCTTCCATTGACACATATACAGTGTTCCCTTCGAGTAGTTCTGCTTCACCATTTTCAAACGTACCAGTCCTAATTTCCGGCCCTTTTGTATCCAAAAGAATGGCAACCGTCTGTCCCTTTTTCTCCGCAGCTTCTCTAATGTTTTTAATCCGGCTGCCATGTTCGGCAAAATCACCGTGAGAAAAATTCAAGCGGGCAACATTCATACCTGATTCAATCAATTGTTCCAACGTTTCAACCGATTCGGAAGCAGGTCCAATTGTACATATGATTTTTGTTTTTCTCATAAAAAAGCTCCTCCATTATTCATTTCAATTTAAATTGATAGCTCTTTTGATAGTTTGTACATATCAAAATTAATGTGGTGCTTGCTTGATAGCACTTCCTGTATATCGTGGTCAACCAGCATATTATTTTCTATACCAACCATACGGCCTGCTTTCTCTGATAGCAATATATCTACCGCCTGGGCTCCTAATCGACTAGCCAGAACACGATCTTGAGCGGTTGGTGATCCGCCGCGCTGGATATGCCCTAAAACAGTAACACGTGTTTCCAGATTCGTCGCTTCCTGAATACGTTGACCATAAGAAAAGCCGCTGCCAACACCTTCAGCTAAAACGATAATACTGTGTTTTTTCCCACGTTCATGGCCACGCGTCAGCCGGTCAATAACCTCTGAAAAGTCATCGGACTTCTCAGGGATCAATATGCTTTCCGCTCCATCAGCAAGACCTGCCCATAAAGCCAAATCCCCGGCATCTCTGCCCATTACCTCAATAACATACGTGCGTTCATGCGATGTTGCTGTATCCCTGATTTTATCAATTGCTTCAATAATGGTATTTAGCGCGGTATCAAAGCCAATCGTAAAATCTGTGCCAGAAATATCATTATCAATTGTACCTGGAACCCCAACACACGGATACCCTTTTTCCGTCAGTTTTTGAGCCCCACGAAAGCTGCCATCTCCGCCAATAACGATCAGCCCATCAATACCAAATTTTTTCAATTGAGCGATCCCTTTTTCCTGGCCCTCATCTGTTTTAAATTCATCACATCTGGCAGAGCGTAATATGGTACCTCCCCGTTGAATGATATCGCCAACAGAGCCAATTTCCATCTTTTCCATATTGCCATCAATTAACCCTTGATAACCATTTTTTATTCCATAGACGTCGACACCATGGTAAATAGCCTTTCTAACCACTGCGCGAATTGCTGCGTTCATGCCTGGTGCGTCGCCGCCACTTGTTAATACTCCTATCTTTTCCATTTCTTCACCTCAGGATGTACAAAATTAATATTATTACTGTCATTCCTACTATAAAGATAATCCTAATAACCCAAAATATCAATTATTAGATTTTATCATGCATTAACGGGCTGTAATATCCCGCCACTATACGTGAGTAACCAAAAACGGGAAGGAGGGGAGAAGGGCAGGCTAAAACCGTCACGTCCTGTGATAACGCCTGCAATAGCATGTCCTGTATGTTGAAGTTCACGGCGGTACAGTTGGAACACAAAGGAAAGCATCTCTGGATATGCATCGTACAGAGGAAACGTGATAATACTCGTCAGGAGTTTAGAAACAGGGCCAATAGAACATCAATGTCTGACTTTTATCGAACTTCTTTTATGCTAATCATTCCCCAAAAACGATCTTGAGATTGACAACAGTCAATCTCAAGATTAGTAATACGTCTATTCCATCTTTGTGTAGTCACCGATACGTTTATATTTTTCCCATCTTTTTTCTAATAAATCATCAACAGACAGGCTTGTCAGACGATCCAATGAAGCCTTTAGAACCTTATCAATATTAACTGCCTGCTGTTTAATATCCCGGTGTGCACCACCTCTAGGTTCCGGAATAATATTGTCCACTACACCAAGCTGTTTTAAATCGTATGAAGTAATTTTCATTGTTTCTGCTGCTTTTTGAGCAAGGTTAGCGTCTTTCCATAGTAATGCCGCTGCCCCTTCAGGCGAGATAACCGAATAGGTTGCGTTTTCGAGCATATGTATATGATCGCCAACGCCTAATGCCAATGCACCGCCACTTCCACCTTCCCCAATAACAATACAAACGATTGGTACGGTCAAACCTGCCATTTCCATTAGATTTTTGGCAATTGCTTCACTTTGTCCACGTTCTTCTGCTGCTTTACCAGGGTAAGCACCCTTTGTATCAATTAAACAAATAATCGGCCGATTAAATTTCTCTGCCTGCTTCATATGCCTTAGTGCCTTGCGGTAACCCTCCGGATGCGGCATGCCAAAGTTTCTGCGAATATTTTCTTTCGTATCTTTCCCACGCTGATGGCCGATGACGGTAACGGGTTTATCCTTGTAGTACGCAATACCGGCTACAATTGCCTCATCATCACCATAATAGCGGTCACCATGAAATTCGATAAAGTTTGTGAATAGTTCATCAATATAATCGAGTGACGTCGGACGTTCCCGATGGCGTGCCATTTGCACACGATCCCACGGTTGCAGGTTAGCATATATATCTTCTTCCAACGTTGCCAGCCTTTGTTCCAGTGTCCTGATTTCCTCTGATAAATCTATTTCACTATCCTTTGTGAAATTTTTAAGTTCCGCTATTTTTTCTTTTAGATTTACAATTGGTTTTTCAAATTCCAGCACCTGTTTCACGTGTTATTCCCACCTTTTTGATGCATCATCAGCAATGCTGCCAGCAATTGTTTCAAATCGTGCCGATGAACAACCTGATCCAATTGCCCATGCTTGAATAGAAACTCGGCCGTTTGGAAATCATCCGGCAGTTTCTCACGGATGGTCTGTTCAATAATGCGTCTTCCAGCAAATCCGATTAAGGCACCTGGTTCGGCAAAAGTATAATCTCCGATTGATGCAAAACTGGCCGAGACACCACCAGTTGTTGGATGCGTCATAATGGAAATCATCAGCCCTCCCGCATCACTGAATCGTTTGATCGCAACAGATGTTTTGGCCATTTGCATTAAGCTTAATACGCCTTCTTGCATTCTGGCACCACCAGAAGCGGTGAAAATGATAAATGGCAATGCTTCCTGCTGGGCGTTTTCAATCGCTCGGGTAATTTTTTCTCCCATCACAGATCCCATACTACCCATTCTAAAACTTGAATCCATGACACTAAACGCAGTACCTTGTCCGTCTATCATGCCCTTTCCGGTTACGACACCCTCATTCAATCCTGTTTTAATACGATCCTTTTCCAGCTTTTCTTCGTAACCTGGAAATTCTAGCGGATTGCCTGAAGTCAGCTGCTTGTCCCATTCCTGAAAGGTTCCCTCATCAAACAAACTGTCGATCCGTTCCCATGCAGTTAACGGGTGATGATATCCGCAATTCGGACAAACATTATTATTTTTTTTCATCTCTTTGCGGTAATAAATTTTATGACAGCTATCACATTTTTTCATTAAACCTTCTGGAACATCCAGTTTTCCTTGTTCACTTGGAATGGTTGCATATTTCTTTTTCTTGCCAAAAAAATCTTTAAGCAAGGTTTATTCCCCCTTTTGACACCAAAAGCGCCCTTTTCCTAACCATTGGTAGTTTTGTTACCAATCTAATATAGTATAATAACGTTGAAATAAAAAAGGTGTCATAAGTCGTCGATTTCAATTATTTACTATTTCCAAAATTAGATACCTGAGCAAATAAAGTGAAACTTCATTCAGTGTAGGACCCCCCACTAAATCTTAGTTGAAGCCTACACGATGTGCGTCACAAAGACGAAGACATAAGGACGTGGCGTTTTTAGTCTTTGTTCCTAGGTAAGAAAGTATAAGAATCCAGGCTCTATTCCGCTCATGTGAGGGTAGGCCACGTCCGGCTCCAGCGCCTTTGTTCCTAAAACGGGCTGTTATCCCCTACTTTCATGTTTTCGGTATACTTACGCTTAGAGGCTAGGGTATTACCGTACGTTGATGCGAAATAAACCTGCCAATTTCCTGCAATACACTTGATATGCTTTTTGTATTCGTGATTCTTACACAACCCTGTTATACTCCTATAGGATCAAAAACAATATACCAGACCTTTTCAATATCCTTTCTACCATCAATCAGCATCAATTTTTGTCAGTTTTCTTGTTCTTTCGGCAACCGCTTCCGGGTCAACCTGGATTCTGGCAACACCGGATTCCATTGCAGCTTTAGCAACACTGGACGCCACTAACGGTGCAACACGACCGTCGAACGGGGCTGGAATAACATAATCAGCATTTAATTCATCACCTGTAATTAAGGATGCAATTGCCTCCGCTGCTGCTACTTTCATCTTTTCGTTTATTCTGGTAGCTCGTACATCAAGTGCGCCACGGAAAATACCAGGGAAAGCCAAAACATTATTCACTTGGTTGGGGAAATCAGATCTTCCCGTACCAATCACTTTTGCACCAGCCGCTTTTGCATCTTCCGGCATTATTTCCGGTTCCGGGTTAGCCATCGCAAAAATAATTGGATCCTCATTCATCTTCGCTACCATTTCTTTTGATAATAGACCACCAACGGAAACACCAATAAAGACGTCTGCACCTTCCAGCACTTCTTCCAATTTTCCTTCTTTTTTATCTTTATTTGTCATTTTTGCAACTCGATCTTTCACTTCATTCATCCCGTATGATCGTCCTTCAAAAATAGCACCTTTCGAGTCGCACATGATCATTTCTCGCACACCAAAATGATACAGCAGTTTTATAATCGCAATACCCGCTGCACCTGCACCATTTGCCACAACTCTAATTTCCGAAAATGATTTCCCTACCAATTTTAAAGCATTAATCAACCCGGCAACGGTGACAATCGCTGTGCCGTGCTGATCATCATGAAAAATTGGGATACTCGTTTCTTTTTTCAGCTTTTCTTCAATAATAAAGCAATTCGGGGCAGCAATATCTTCTAAATTAACGCCGCCAAATGTTGGTTCCATCAGTTTTACTGTTTGTACAATTTCGTCAATTTTATTCGTATCCAAACAAATTGGAAATGAATCAACACCGGCGAATGTTTTAAACAAAACAGATTTTCCTTCCATAACAGGCAATGCTGCCTCGGGTCCAATATTGCCAAGCCCTAACACAGCCGAGCCATCACTAACAACTGCAACCATATTCCCCTTCATCGTATAATCATAGACTGACTCTTTCCGGTCATGTATTTCTTTACAAGGTTCGGCAACCCATGGTGAATACGCCAAGCTTAAATCTCTTGCATTACGCACCGGTACCTTGGATTGCGTGGACAATTTCCCCTTATTTTTTTTATGCATATGTAATGCTTCTTCTCTCAAATTCGCCACAGATCATCCGCTCCCTTAGCACAAGTATTGTAAATCATTTCAACACACAGTGGTCTGACCATTCGATTATTTTATTATAACAGATGGCAATATGGTGTAAAGTAAAGCAAGTTAATTTTGCTCTTCTAAGATTACATTCGTATTCCCGAAATAAGATTTTAAAACATTGATACATTCAGGTTCGGGATGGACATTATACGTGCTTGCCAACTGATATGTTTTCTTTGTCTCAACCGTATACATGATGATTGGCGTGCCGCCCGGAAATGTATGGGCAGTATCTTTAATCTTTTTTAATGCCTCGCCACTATTTTGCTCGCTTACCTTTATAAATAATCGTTCCGGCCGGTTTAGCTTTATTTTATCCTCGGCAAATGGCTGCACTTCTGACACAAGCAATTGGACCCGGTTGTTTCTTGATTCCATTTTCCCCTTGACAACAATGGGTTTTTCTTCTTCAAGCAGTGACCGAGCCTGGCGGAAAACGTCAGGAAAAACAACCGCCTCCAGATCATCCGTTTCATCCCCAATTGTGATAAATGCCATCGGGTCACCACGTTTGGTGCGGATTGTTTTGATCGACTGAACAATTACAGCACTTTTTACATTACGCTTCCCGATCATTTGTTTCGCATTAGTCATTGTCATATAATGATGGTGCTGGAGCGCTGTACGATAGGCGGTTAATGGATGGCTCGTAACATAAATCCCCAGCAACTCCTTTTCATCTGCCAATTTCCTCATGACAGTGAAATCTTCCATTTCTACATAGTTTGCTTCAAGTTCAATTTTGTCATGGAACAGCGAGGGCTGGTCACGAAATTCACGAAACAGCTCCCCTTGCTCCAATGCCTGATCGATTGATGCCAAAAGACTTGCCCGGTTGGCGTACGTGTCATCAAATGCCCCTGCCAGTATAAGCAGCTCCAGTGCTTGCCGATTAACAATACGTAGCGAGATACGCATGCAAAAATCAAATAGGTTTTTAAACATGCCTTGCTTCCTGACCCGCACAATTTCCTTGACAACTTGATTGCCAATCCCTTTGATCGATAGCAGTCCCATACGGATGTTGTTATTTTCTACAGAATATTTTCCAAAGCTTCGATTAATCGAAGGGGCTAATACGGTCAGTTGAAACGTTTTTGCCTCTTTCATATAGGCTAGTACTTTATCCTGCTGATTTGCAACCGAACTTAATATTTCTGCAAAAAAACTAACCGGATAGTGCGCTTTTAAATAGGCAAGCTGATATGCGATCATACTGTAGGCTACAGCATGGCTCCGGTTAAATCCGTAGTTAGAGAACTTAACGATCCAGGCAAAGATTTCTTCAGCAACTGATTGCTCATACCCGTTTGCCAAGCATCCTTTTAAGAATGCTTCCTTCTGTTCAGCCATGACCGAATCCAGCTTTTTACTGACTGCTCTCCGCAAAATATCTGCCTGACCTAGTGAGAACCCGGCTATCTTATGAGCAATTTGCATAATTTGTTCCTGGTAAACAAGGACGCCATACGTATTTTCCATAATCGATGCTAAATCCGGGTGTGGATAGACCACTCTCTCCTGCTTGTGCTTCCGGGCAATGTAGACAGGAATGTATTCCATTGGACCTGGACGGTACAGGGCATTAACTGCAACAATATCCTCAAACGATGTCGGTTTTAATCTTGTCAGAACTTCCTTCATACCCTGTGATTCCAACTGGAAAACACCATTTGTCATCCCTTTTTGCAATAACGAAAAAGTAGCAGCATCATTTTCCGGTAATTTATCCAGCTCAATCGTCTCTTTTGCTGTATAATGAATCGTTTGAACAATCCGCTCCAGAAGGGTCAGGTTACGTAAACCTAAAAAGTCGATTTTTAATAACCCGATTGCCTCCAAATTGTTCATCGAATATTGGGTTAACCTTGTATCATTTGCGCCAACCGTTAATGGAACATGCTCCATTAGCGGCTTTTCACTAATAACAACCCCGGCTGCATGTGTTGAGATGTGCCGTGGCAGGCCTTCCAGTACGGCTGCAATCGCAAATAAAGCCTTAAGTTTATTCGATTGCTTAATATATTGCTTTAAATCGGCTGATTCCCGAACATAGTCCACAATAGATTTATGGGTATTGACAGGGATTTCCCGCAATATAAATTGGGCATCCTGCTGATCAATTCCGATCGTTTTAATTAATTCCCTTACAAGTGAACGGGCAGCAAACGTGCCAAACGTAATGATTTGTGCCACGTGTTCTGTACCATACTTATCGCGAACATAGTCAATTACCTCATCACGCCTGTGATCGGAAAAATCAACATCGATATCCGGCATGGTAACTCGTTCCGGGTTAAGAAACCGTTCAAACAACAAATTATATTTAAGCGGATCAACCTCCGTAATCCCTAAAACATAGGCAACCAGTGATCCGGCAGCAGATCCCCTTCCCGGTCCCACCATAATATGATTGTTCTTGGCAAAGGCAATAAAATCGGCGACAATCAAAAAGTAATCACTAAATTGCATGGATTTAATGACCTGTAGTTCATATGCCAGCCGACCGGCAATATCCTCTGTTATTTCCTTATATTTATGTTCCAGCTTATTCCAGCACTGTTTTTCTAAATACGTATGTGCATCCATTTGTTCTGGAACGGGGAATGAGGGGAGCATGCGCGCATGAAAATCAAAGGTAACTGTACATGCTTCGGTTATCTGTTCTGTCTCCTTTAAAACCTCCGGCCAGTCTTGAAAAACGACTTCCATTTCTGTCTCTGAACGTAAATGATGTTGCTTTATAGAGGGATCGGTTATTCGCTGTTCCCACTGCTTGCCAACTTTCATCGCTTGTAAGCAGTCATAGGCGATAGCATCTTTTGCATCCAGATACCGTACATCATTTATCGCAACGACTGGTAACGGACCTTGGTTCTGAAAAGCTTTAAGCGATGCATTTATTTCTTTTTCTTCCCTCCCACCGTGATCTGCAACGCCCAGGTAAAAATCATTAGCAGCAAAACAGTTTTTCCATGTATCTATATATGCGCTTATTTCTTCATGTGATTCAGACCGAATTAATGATTTCAGTTTTGCATTTGTAGCTGGAAAAATACCAATTATTCCCGTTGTAAACTTTTGCAGGTTCTCTTTTTCAATTGCATTAAACTGATTTGTTTGAATATAAGATGATAGCTTAACAAGCTGCTGATAGCCTTGATTATTTTTAGCTAGTAAAATACACGTATCTTCCCGTTGCTCATCGCTTTTGACATAGACCGTCATTCCAATTATCGGCTTTATCCCTTCTTGCCTGCATTTCTTGTAGAAGGGGATTACACCCGATAACACCTGCTCATCTGTTAGCGCAAGCGCCTGAAAGTCCAGCTCTTTTGCTTTATTTACTAATTTATCTACGGTTATCGTACTATTCATCAAACTATATCCGCTCAGCACCTGTAAATGTGTAAAAGCTGCCATAGGATCCCGCCTTTTCTTTCTCCATATTTTATTATAACTGACAGAAAGTAAAACTTCATTTATTGGGGTTTTCTCCCCCCGAATGAATGTTAGTGTGGCCCCCTTGACGCCGATCAAAAAAAGGCGTGGCGTTATTAGTCTTTGATCCTTTAATCGGGCTGTTACCCCCCACCTAAAATCTATATAAACCGCTCTACTTTTGGGGTGGGGTTTTACCGGACGTTAATACGGGATAAACACAACTACCACGCAGGAAACATATCTTGTCCCAGTCAAACATATAATGTGAGAAGTATGCCATAAAGGAGAGCGTATTGATGGAAGAACGATTTATTGCTTCATTCATACATTGTTATTTCATTGCCTTTGGTGTCCTGATTGGCGGGGCGATTATCGGCAGTATTGGCTCATTTGCAACAGGTGAAGCCCCGTTTTCTGCAATGGGACAAATTGCGAAACGTTTACGTGTTTGGGCGATCGTTGCAGCGATTGGCGGTACGTTCGATGCAATTGCCAACTTTGAAAAAGGACTGGACGGACAGGCAATCGATGTATTCAAGCAAATTTTACTCATTTTATCTGCAATGGGCGGTGTCAAAACAGCAATTATTTTAATCAGCTGGTTTATTCAGGAGGATGTAACCTGATGCATATTCCTCCCTATCATAAAAAAGCAATCTGGCAGCGTTTTTTCGTGGGGGCACTAATTGGGGCTGTTATCGCCTACTGTGTTTTTGCCTATATGTATAACAGCATGTACGAACGGTTGCTGGAGAATAACCTGGAATTAAAGTCACAAGTAACGGATTTAAAAAATCAAAACGATGCACTGTTAAAGGATAAAAAAGACTTGGACGAAAAAAACAAAAAGGAATTAACTGTTGAATCAATTGAAGTAACTGTTACAAATGCTAAGAATTTAAAACTGGATCATCTGACAGCCCATCAAATGGAAGACATCATTAAGGCGGAAATAAACCAAATTATCGGGCAGGAGGTCCGTATTATTGATGAAAGTAGTGAGCTGTTAACTTCCACCATTGAAAATAAGGAATTTGCCATTAATGACTTCACTTATTCTTTTACGGTAACAAAAATAGCAATTACGCAAACGGTAAAAATAGAGGTTGAAGCAAAAACCTCCAGCTAAACATGGCTATTTTGTGAAATTTTCCAAAAATCTATAGTAGGAATTGCTGCTTTTTAATATAATATATATATAGAGTGTGTTCAAAAAGGAGGATGAAAAGGACCGAGAAGTTCGAGGCGGCGTAGTTTCGAGTAGCGGAATGTATGCAATTAGATACATGAGCAGCGGAGAAACAAGCCAACGAAGAAATTCGAAGTGTCATTTTCACCGGACTTTTTGAACATCCTCATATAGAAAAGTAGTCGATCAAAGGTTCACTTACAGTTGTTTCTTTCATATACTAATTCATTGGAAGGAGTGGGTTTGCATGCTTATCATGCCACAAAGCCGAATTAGAGACGAAAAAATCAATCAGCTAAAATCCGGTCAAACGGTATATGCCGAATCGAGTGAGCTTATACGCTTAATTAAACGCGATATTGCGAAATACCATTTACATGTACATTGTGATCAAACAAATACCGGATGCTGGTTCATGCCACTTCAGGAAAAGATTAGCAGCTAGCCAACCGTGCAAGTGTTGTATTTGAATGTGCTGTTTTCCTCTCCACCGGAAAACAGCACATTATTATTTTCCTTGATAATTCCTGCATGCCTCATCAAGATCTTGAATGACCTGTTCCGTATCCTCCCACTTTGCAACGGATGCGCCTGCCGCCATCGGGTGTCCGCCACCATCATACTTAGCCGCGATCGTATTCACAATAGGCCCTTTTGAACGAAGACGGACACGGATTAAATCGTCTTCTTCAATAAAAATAACCCATGCTTTAATTCCTGCAATATCACCTAATACACCAACTATTTGGCTTGTTTCTATCGGCTTCATATGATATTCATTTAATAATTCCTTTGATAATTTTATGGTGCTCATACCGGATGGTGTCAAGGTAAAGTTTTGCAGGATATAACCTTTTAACCTGGCAACATTATCATCAATACGATAGATTCCATCATACAGCGCTGTACGGTCGAAGTTATATGTTACAAGCTCTGCTGCATATTGAAACGTCTTTTTGGTTGCACTTGGAAATAGAAACCTCCCCGTATCCCCGACAATCCCTCCATAAAGAAGTCTTGCTGCTTCATCATTCAGCTGATAGCCTTTTTCTTTCGCATATAAATAAAAATCGTAAACAATTTCACTTGTTGAGCTTGCACCGGTATCCACCCACATAACATCACCATACGGGTCAACATTTGGATGATGGTCAATTTTAATCAGCAGCTCGCCTTTTTTATACCGTTCATTATCAATTCGCTCCGTATTCGCTGTATCACATACAATCACAAGTGCCCCATGGTATACACTGTCATCAATCGTATCCATTCGAGCTAAAAAACGTAAAGATGGATCCTCTTCGCCAACAACATATACATGCTTGTCAGGGTAAGTTTGTTTGATTAATTCACACAGTCCTACCTGTGACCCGTATGCATCAGGGTCTGGTCTTACATGCCGGTGAATGATAATCGTATTATGGTCATTTATGGCTTGGATTATTTTATCGAAAGTCATTGTTTATCTCCTATCTGTATAAATGGTTTCTTCTAGCTTAATTCATTTAAACGAGTTACAATAGATAATGTCTCATTATAACATATGAAATCTATACAGGAGAGAGAATTTATGGTTATTTTCCCGATTATTATTGTGCTCTCGTTTGTTTTATTTGTTTACTACTGGGTAGCCATTTCAAGAAGCAAAGACAAATTAACGCAACACTATTTTCACGCCAAGTCAAGAATATGTCTTGGTATATTTGTGCTTGTTTTTGGAATCAATCAGTATTTATACTATGAAACAAGACTTTCATTATTTATTGGAATTGTATTTGTCATACTTGGCGGTATGCAATTAATCCGTGGTATCAAAGAAACGAAACATTATCGAAATGAATGGAGACGTTTATATCCGAAAGAAAACTAGGCTGGCTACCTGGGAACAGCCAGCTTTTCTTGGTTAAAACCCATCAACGATCAATTAATTGCGCCATCAGCAGTCCTTTGCCAACTAATTTCTGCTCATTATACACTTCAACATCTATTTTTGCGTAAATCCTTCCCACATCCAGTAAAGTTGGTTTGATGATTAATTTGCTGTCAATCTGAACCGGTTTTAAAAAATATACTGTAATATTTTCAACGACCAGATCCCCTTTTTTAGCATGCAGAAGCAATCGGCTGCTTGCTTCGGTCATTAACGTGGTAAAAACACCATTAGATAACGTTCCCAGCTGATTTGTCATTTGCGGAGTCACATCAGCTTGGAAAATCGTATGATCACCCTCCACAGTGTTAATATTTGAAGAGACAATATCATCAATCGTTTCCCCGATTTGCGGCTGTCGCTGAATTTGCTGTAATGCCTTCAACACATCCTGCCTGGAAACGATTCCTTGCAGCTCATAAGATTGGTTAACAACTGGAACCAACTCGATTCCTTCCCAAACCATCATATGGGCAACAGAAGCTAAAGACGTTTTCGCCTGAACAACTGTTGGATTCTTTGTCATTACTTTTTCGATCAGCATCACACGTTTTTTTCCGATAATATCTCTGGACGTTACCATTCCGATCACCCGATTCTTTTCATCTACAACCGGAAACCTTGTATGGGTTGACATCTCATTAAGCTCATACCATCGTTCCAGTGGATCCTTCGCGTATAAAAAGAAAGAATGGTCAAGCGACGTAGAAATATCTTCAACAAAAACTATTTCCTTTTTAATTAGCTGATCATATATCGCTCTGTTAATCATTGCCGCAACGGTAAACGTATCATAGCTTGTTGACATGATTGGAATTTGTTTCTCATCGGCCAGACGTTTAATATGATCGGCTGTATCAAACCCCCCCGTAATCAGTACGGACGCACCTTCCTTTATCGCCAATTCATGTGCTTTCACCCGGTTCCCGACGATCAGGAGTGAATCGGCTTCCGTATAACGCATCATAGCATCGAGCTGCATGGCACCGATAAGAAATTTGTTCAACGTTTTGTGTAACCCCTCGCGCCCTCCCAGAACTTGTCCATCAACAATGTTAATAACCTCGGCAAATGTTAACCGTTCAAAGTTTTCTTTCTTCTTCCGTTCAATTCTTATCGTACCGACACGTTCAATTGTACTGACCAATCCTTGGCTTTCCGCTTCTTTTATTGCACGGTATGCCGTACCCTCACTTACATTTAAGTCCTTGGCAATTTGCCGTACGGAGATTTTTTTACCAATACCTAAAGACATAATGTGCTGTAATATTTGCTCATGCTTTGTTGCCAACTCACTCACCGACTTTCAACTGTACTAGTCTTTTATTATTGACTTTATTATACAGATGATTGCCGATTACCTCAATGATTAACCGTTTCCCGGCTTCTAACGCGTTCCTGTTCCATAACCGGTGGGCTGGTCATTCGTAAAAGTGTAGCAAGATTTGCACCAACTACAAGTAGAAGAAAGATCAGCCAGATGCCCCAGAAAACAATTTCCAATTGAGATGCTGCCTGGGGAATAAGCGGCCAAGCAAAATAAAGAAAAAAGCAAGCTAATAATAAACGTAATACAGTATAGTGCCGCATCTTATCACCTCCATTATTCAGCTTATGATGCGAAAAAAAATTCATGCTTAATGGAGTGGGAATCAGAAAACAAGATAACCATTCTTTGGATTTTAATAGAAGGCAGACGACAAGAATAGACGCTCAAATTCTATTAATTACAGAAGTCACTACTATTTTCACTCCCGTACACGCCCTGTTTAAAAGAGTACGTTATTTACGATCGCTCTCTGCCCATACTTCCCGAGCTATCGCGGTCAACCGCCTACAAAAGAAAATTGAAGTACCAGTTTAATAGGGAATCCCCATAAAAATAAGTAATAACAGCCGCTACGACAATAAATGGCCCGAATGGCACCAGCTGTTGCCGACTAATTCGTTTAAACAGGATAAGTGCCATACCAATAGTTGCCCCGGTTATACACGATAGGAAGAATGCCAGGATTACCTTATTTGTCCCTAAAATGACCCCCAGAACTCCAAACAACTTCATATCCCCTGCTCCCATGCCACCACGACTTGCGATGATAACAGTGGTAATCATAACCACCGCCACGATTGTACCGACTATTGGTGACCACCATGGATCAAGCGGCTGGATTATACGGATGATGATAAATATTGGCAGAAAGAATAGCAAAACTTTATCGGGGATCAGCAGATAAGTAATATCGGAAACTAAAATAATTACGAGCATGGAGATCAACAGAATTGCAACGATTAGTTCCAGATTGAAACCAATCAAGTCGTAACTAAAGGCAAACAAGCCCCCAGTTAATAATTCAGTTACAGGATAAATTAGTGATATTTCACCGTTACAATACCGGCATTTACCAGTTTGCAATATGTATGATAAAACTGGAATGAGCTCGTACCAGGATAATGTGTGGTTACATTGCGGGCAAACGGATCGGTCATTAGAAAAAGGTATTTTTTGTGGCAGACGCAGACCAACAACATTAAAGAATGAACCGAAGATGAGGCCAAGCAAGAAGAATAAAGTGGTCATTTTTTTACTCCTTGGGGAATATACAAACTACGCTAAACTTGTTTCGATATCGGGAAAGGTTAGTTGGTTATACTACTCCTAACTTTACAAGCGTTAAATTATAATCACACTTTGTCCTATTATAGTATAAAGATTAATAAAAATCTACTAGTTTTATCTGAATTTTCAACAGAAAAATAGGAGCATACCTTTAGCAGAATACAACCTCCAAATGAGGTGCATTCTGCTAAGGTTAATTACAATTCCATCTCTCCGCCAATCTCCATCACTATACCTTTTCCGGTTTTCACTTCACGAGCGAAAGCATACGGATCCTGTTCAATAACCGGAAATGTATTATAATGAATCGGAACGACTGTTTTTGCCTGGATCCAATCTGCTGCAACTAACGCATCTTCCGGTCCCATTGTAAAATTGTCACCGATTGGAACAAAGGCAACATCAATGTCATTTCTGTTGCCAATTAATTTCAGATCCGAAAATAACCCTGTATCTCCAACATGATAGATCGTTTTTCCTTCCACAGTCAGTAATATCCCCGCAGGCATACCAGTATAAATAATCGTTCCATCTTCCTCCGTATAAGATGATCCATGAAATGCCTGAGTGAACTTCACCTTACCAAAATCAAATTCATGTGCACCACCAATATGCATTGGATGTGTATTCAGCCCCTTGGAAGCTAAATAATTCGCCAGCTCATTCGGCGCAACAACTAACGCATCGTTCCGCTTGGCGATTTCCACCGTGTCACCAACATGGTCATTGTGCCCGTGGGTCAGCAAAATGACGTCCGCCTTAACTGTGTCAGCGTTCAAATCGCACTTCTCATTGCCTGAGATAAACGGATCAAACAAAATGGTATGATCCGCAGTCTCAACCTTTACAACTGCTTGTCCATGGAATGATAATTTCATCCTTCTCGCCCCTTTCAAAATTCTTCTACACTATTAGATTCGATAAAACTTACCTATATCCTCTACCCGTTTAGTAGTTTTTCCATGCATTTTCATATATTTGGATAAGATTTGGATCGATTAACGTATTTGGCTGTAATTCAACCATGTTCCCATCGGCATTTATAATTTCATTATCTTCATCCTTGCCAAAATCAGTCAAGCTTAACAGCATATCCGTTGTTAAAAACCGGGTTGAAACGGGGATCTCAATCTTATCCAAATGAATTTCCTTTCTGCTAGCCATCACGAAGCCCCAATTGCCAAAGCTTGGTACATCAACATGCAAGTTTTTGACATGTAAACCAGTTGATTCTACTGTCTTTGATATGGTCCAGTATACTTCGGTTGCAAATACCGGACTTGTGGATTGAATCATAGCTGTCCCGTCCGGTTTTAAATGGTTCCGTATAAGTGAATAGAATTCTTCCGTATATAGTTTATTTAAACTTTCATTATTCGGATCAGGCAGATCAACAATGATAACATCATACCATGCATCTGAACCCTCTAAAAATTGGAATGCATCCCGATTGATAACCTCCACTTTGTCATTTGATAATGATCCTTCATTCAGCTTCAGCAATTGCCGATTTGTTTTTGCCAGTTCAATTACCGCCGGATCAAGGTCAACCAGGGTAATTTTCCCTACATCCTTATATTTTAAAATTTCCTTGGCAGCAATTCCGTCCCCGCCACCCAAAATTAAAATATTTTCGTGCGATTTGGCAAAGCCCATTGCAGGGTGAATCAGCACTTCGTGGTAACGATACTCATCAGCTGAACTGAATTGCAAGGAGCCATCCAAATACAACCTTGTGTCTCCCTGATCATGGGTTAGAATAATTTTTTGATAGTTGCTTTCTTCCATATGAATGATCGGATCCTGGTAAAGCTTTTGCTCAAATGTAAATGCCATTTCTTCCCCGAAAAACAAACCGGCGATCAATAAAATACCAATTGCTCCCCCAACTATCGCATGCAGTAAAAAGGACCGGATTTCTTTCCTGAACAGCCATAAAACAATTAAGGCTACAATCAGATTTACACAACCGACTAAAAATGCTGATTTGACCATGCCAAATTGTGGACGTAAGAGAAATACGAATAATAATCCGCCGACAAGTCCGCCAGCATAGTCGGAAAATAGCACACGTGCAGTACTTTTATTTAATGTTACTCCAATCTCATTTGCCTTCCGGATAAGAATTGGCAATTCAACACCTGTCAAAGCACCAACTAAAAACGTAATCAAATACAAATAAAAGGCATCTGTTCCGTCTGGGGCAAAAGCTGTGATCCCAAACATAGTAAAGCTTGAGAAACCGCCAATGATCGCTACCCCAAACTCAATCCAAATAAAGGTAATAATTAAATTTTTCATTACCCGTTCACTTAAGCTTGCTCCAATTCCCATTCCGGTTAAGAACAACGAGATCGTTAATGTGTATTGTTTTACCCCGTCACCTAATATGTAAGAACCTAATGCCCCGAACAATACTTCAAAAATGATCCCGCAAATCGATACGATCCCCGACGACCAATAAATTAGCTTGCTTTTCCTGATGGCTTGTTCATTCATCTGTTCCACTCCACACTTTATAAATAACGATGCGGTCATGCACATGGCAGACCGCAATTTTATCTCTATATTTTATCTAGCATCTTGGTAATAATACCTCCACCTATGAAGTTTCATTATTATGTAATTGATGCCCCGATAACAAAGCCCAGTCCGATAGAAACACTCATGGAAATAATCCCGACCGCAACATTATTTTTCAGCAATTGCTCCTCAACCGAGAATTTCCTCGTAAACAAATCATACAACAAATAAGCAATCATTTGCAGGAGAATACCGTATGCACCCCAAATAAGTGTTTCATAAATCGCGGTGCTATGATAAATCGCGAATGCTAAAATGATACAAATACCAATGATTTTGCCGGCAATTGATAATGCTACTGCCTGATTTCCTTTAAGTACTTCATCCATATCTTTATATTTTCTCGTTAAGATTTCAAAAATCACTAAACCAATTAACACAATAACAACTGAGATTACAAAATAAATAAATGTCGCAATAAATGGTCCCATTCCACCAACTCCTTTTATTTTCCTGCTCCAGGTCCGCCGCCTCTAAATGTTTTATTTCCCCGTTTTGGTTTTCCGTCCGGATAATAGCCTTTCCCGGTATATCCTCCGTAACAGTCACCCGCTCGACACGTTTCTGCCCTTCTATTACTCCAATTATTACCAAACAAACTATCTAGTAGCCTAAATGTAAAATATGTACCTAAAAAGCTTGGTGAATAATTTCTCCGGACAAATTCATCCTCCGCAACTTCAATCAGTAAAACATTGTCATCCTCTTCACTTTCCTTTAAAGTAACAAAGTGATCCGGATAAATAAAAATCTGCTGATTATCCTTTACCTCACTAGCCTTTTCCGGCTCTATCGCGTCAGTAAGGACATTTGCAAGTTCCGATAATGCAAAACGTTTCGTTGCGTAAATTTCTGCATGCTGATTCCCTTCCCCGGAAACAACATCCATTAACGAAAAGTTTGCCTCAATCACATCATCTATTTGTTCACTTGTATTTCCTTTAATTTTAGATATAAGTTCTTGTTTATCCGGCTCTTCTGGAATATCATCAGTTGTTATCGTTACTTCTTCCTCCGACATGCCTCGGTTAGAAAACTCTTGGAAAGGGGATGAGCAAGAAGTGGCTATTAGCATAATCAATAATAATCCAACAAAAACACTCAACTTCTTTCGCAAACAGATTCCCCCTTCATCTCAAGAATGAGGGACAGGCCATTATTCAGATATCCCTGTCCCTGTTTGTTCTGTGTCTAGGAATTTTTAAAATTTTTATGCTGTGAATAACTGGGCGGCCGAATCGGCCACGTCCAGCTCCAGCGCCCAGTGGCTAATGGACTTCCTTCACCTCCGTACGATAAGTCAACATCGGTTCGCTTCCAGCTCACCGTGTTTCCTTTATCTCCTACGGCTCAGTCCAGTCCATACGCCGCTAACCGGGCGCTTACGCTTTTGTTCTATTACGTCAAATTACGCTTTACCCATTTTCTTTTTAAGCGTAGCTAATTCATCATCAACATTATTGTTTTCCAATTCTTCAAATTCGTCGTCCAATGTACGGCTGGCACGTGATAAGTCCTCACTTGTTTCAGCCTCTGCTTCAAACTGGAGTACCTTTTCTTCCATTCGCTCAAAGCCTTGTCTTGACTCATCACCGCCAATGGAAGACATGGTACGGTTCATTTTTGTCCGTGTTTTGGCTGATTCTGCCCGTGCTTGCAGGGAATCCTTTTTCAGTTTCATTTCCTGGTACTCTTTTTTCATCTCATCCAGCTTATTCCGGGAAATTTCCGCATCACTTTTCGCACGTTCCCAAGATTCTTTTAAAGTTTGCGCTTGGCTTTCATGTTCATTTTTATCCTGTAATGCACGGCGGGCGAGATCATCATTACCTGCTTCAATTGCTTGTTCCGCTTGCTTTTGGCGTTTTTCAACAAGTGCTTGTGCATCATCGGCTTTCCGCTTCAGCATTTTTTCATTGGCAATTTGTTTTGCTACTGCTGCCTCCACTTCACGGATATCTTCTGCCATATCCCGCATGAATTGGTCCAGCATTTTCACCGGGTCTTCTGCCTTGTCAAGTAACGCATTTAACTCTGAACTTACTACGGTTGATACACGTTTAAAAAATTTAAACATTTTTACTCCTCCTCTATTTTGATCCTGCTAAAATTTTTAATTCATATGCTTCGATTGGGTAACCATAGCTTGCTTCAATTTCTGTTCCCCAGGATTCAAGACTTAAAAAGTGTTTTTCATCCTCATCACTGTAATCTGCATAATCCGTTTCGATTCCTTGAAGATTGGCACTCCGACCTTCACCGGTAACCATTGCTGTGCCACGTTCTTCCAAGTAGTATCGCTTGTTTTCATACGTTAATTCATTTGGATATGGCTTCGTAACCGGCAGCTTGATCTTTTTGTAAATACCTAACTCCAATTCTTCATCCATTTCTGCAGATAACCATATTGTATCATGGCCTTCCACCAATTGATAACCAAACCATTCATAACCGCCGTCACGATACGTAATTTTGCCAACTACTTCATAATCCCTCAAATCAAAGGTCACAATATCGCCAACTTTAATGGTTAACGGTGTTCGTTCTTTTGGTGCCGTTTTAGCTTGTTGCGTTTTTGAAAACAGATTACCAAATAGCCCCATCATCTCACCTCTTATCTCTAAAGAATCCTGTTTGTTAGGTATTACGAACCAGGATTGCATAGGTTTCAATTTTTTTATCAAAATCCTAAACATTTATGAATCAAAATGAATTTTGGTATACTTACATTATAATGGAAGTTCAAAAAGTCCAGCAAATAAGAACATCCCTTTTGTTGACGATAGCAATCGTAATCTCCAACTGACACCGTTCACTCATCGTCTAACGAAGCTGTTCTTGTTATCCTCCTTTTGAACACTATTTATATATTACGTATTTGAGGTGAAATCATGACTAATCGAATCGAGACACTTTTAGCAAAAATGAAAGATCAGGATTTAGACGGGATGTTTGTCACATCTGCTGCCAATTTTTATTACCTAAGTAACTATTATACGGATCCTCACGAACGGGTCATTGGTGTTTATGTAAGCAGCTTTCATGACCCTTTGTTAATTGTGCCGGCAATGGAAAAACCGGACGCCAAACGGGCAGGATGGGAGTTTGAAATTTTAGGATACAACGATGATGAGAATCCATGGGAGCTATTGCGAAATTTCATTGACGATGCCGGAAACGCTCCACAATCAATCGGAATTGAATATGATCAGATTACCCTGGAGCGATTTCAAGAATTGCAACGGATCCTGCCGCAGACAAGTCTGGTTGATGCAAAGGAAATTCTGGCCGATTCACGTGTGATCAAGAGCAAAAAAGAATACACGTTATTGAAACAGGCAGCACAGCTTGCAGATTTTGGTATTGAAACAGGGATTAATGCTATCCAGGAAGGTGTTAGTGAATTAGCCATTATCGCCAAAATTGAATACGAACTGAAAAAGCAGGGCATTCAAGGGATGTCCTTCTCCACAATGGCGTTGTCCGGCGCACAAACCGCTTCCCCACATGGCAATCCTGGAATGAAAACGATCGAAAAAGGCGATCTGGTTTTGTTTGACCTTGGTGTTATTTTTGAAGGGTACTGTTCTGATATTACCAGAACCGTTGCATATAAATCGATCACGGATGAACAGAAAACCATCTACAATACGGTACTTCAGGCTGAACAAAAAGCAATCGAAGCATCTCGTATAGGAACACCCGTCGGAAAAATTGATTTAACTGCACGTGAACATATTGAACAAGCCGGTTATGGGGCATATTTTACCCATCGAATTGGACACGGATTAGGGATCGAAACCCATGAATACCCATCGATGCATAGTAAAAACGAGTTGGCTCTAAAAGAGGGTATGTGTTTCACAATTGAACCGGGAATTTATGTTCCAAATACTGGGGGCGTACGAATTGAGGATATGATCTTCATGACAGCTAAGGGACCGGAACAGTTAACCAAGTCACCTAAGGAACTGCAAATAATAGAGTAATTGAAAAGAGGTTGTATCCTGAGATGGATTCGCCTCTTTTTTATGTCGTGGCAGGTTTTGCTCAAGGGGTTCAGCGAATTTCTGGCTTGGTTCAGCACTTTCCAAGAATCTTCATCATTTTTCAGTCCCAGTTCATTAACTTCGGCCAAACTTCAGCACATTTCCCAAAACTTCAGCATTCCTCCAAAAACCCAAGAACAAAGGCGCAAGCGCCCGATTAGCGGCGTATATGCTGGACTGAGCCGTAGGAGATAAAGGAAACACGACGACCAAAGGGAGTCGATGTTGACTTATCGTACGAAGGTGAAGGAAGCATACTAGCCGCTGGGCGCTGGAGCTGGACGTGGCCGATTCGGCCGCACAGTTATTCACAGCATAAAAATTTTATAATTTCCTAGACATATTAAAAAACAGCAAATTTTCCACAATGCAAAATTTGCTGCAACAGTTATCATCTCAAGCCAAGCTTATTTTTCTGTACACATAATTCCCTCATGCTGGAATTACATTTCGTAATATTCGTTATTCCTTTTCCAATAATGCATCGACAGAATCATAATGCAGGCCATGCGATTCTGCAACCGCCTGATATGTCACGTACCCGTCTAACGTATTAATTCCTTTGCGCAATGCCTGATTACCCAGACACGCCTGCCTGTAGCCTTTATTAGCTAACTGTAATGCATAAGGAACAGTGACATTTGTCAGGCCAATTGTTGATGTGCGCGGAACAGCTCCAGGCATATTTGCTACCGCATAATGTAGAACACCATGCTTCGTATATGTTGGGTTATCGTGCGTTGTTACATGGTCACTTGTTTCGAAAATCCCGCCCTGATCAATGGCAACGTCAACGATAACGGATCCGTTTGGCATCGCCTGTACCATATCTTCTGTCACTAACTTTGGTGCTTTTGCGCCAGGAATCAAGACAGCCCCAATAACGAGATCCGATTCGGCAACCGCTTCACTAATATTCATCGGATTGGACATCACCGTATTAACGGACGAACCAAATAAATCATCAAGCTCCCGCAAACGCTCCGGATTCAAATCAATAATCGTAACATCCGCGCCAAGACCAATTGCTATTTTAGCTGCATTTGTTCCAACCGCACCACCACCGATCACCGTTACCTTTCCGCGCTTTACCCCGGGAATCCCTGCAAGTAAAATACCTTTGCCACCCTTGGATTTTTCCAAAAATTGCGCACCAATTTGCGCTGCCATTCGGCCGGCAACTTCACTCATCGGTGTTAGCAATGGTAGCGACCGGTTTGGCAATTGCACGGTCTCATAAGCGATTCCAACGATCTTTTTATCAATCATTGCTTTTGTCAACGCTGGTTCATTTGCTAAATGTAAATATGTAAACAAAATAAGTCCTTCATAAAAATATTCATATTCCTCAGGAAGCGGTTCTTTTACTTTCATGACCATTTCCTGTGCCCAAGCCTCTTTTGCTGTTGGCGTAATAATAGCACCTGCAGCCGCATATTGTTCATCGGTAAAGCTGGAGCCTGACCCTGCTCCCGTTTCCACATATACCTCATGGCCAGCATTTTTTAATGTGACAACGCCAGCTGGTGTCATGGCAACCCGGTTTTCATTGTTTTTAATTTCCTTTGGTACCCCTATTTTCATTGTAAAAGCCTCCCCTAAAAATAGTAATATTTCCTATCTGTTTTACAACTAACATGAAAGCACTTCCATTGTATCAAAGTCTTTCGGATATTGCATCATTTTAACGATACCGGTGGATGACATCAAGACCTCCTGTGATTTCAAAAACAGACCCGGTAATCATGTCAGAATCTTGATCACATAAAAATAAAATGGTCCTTGCAATATCTTCCCCTGTCCCGGATCTTCCAATTGGTGTCGTATCATCATATTTTTTACGACTTTCCATAATAGTTGATTCCTTCATTTCTCCGACAATATTGCCTGGACACACCATATTGGATGTGATATGATACTCCGCCTCTTCAAAGGCAACCGTTTTCGTCAATGAGACAAGCCCGCTTTTTGCCGCGGCAAAAGCAGAACGATACAACCAGCCTGATGCACTATTTGCACCCTGGAATCCATAATTGATAATTCGGCCAAATTTTTGCTCACGCATAAAGGGAATCGTTAATTTTAACAAATAAAAAATCGCGTCCAGGTTTCCATGAATCATTTCATGCCATTCAGCTTCCGTATAATCAACTAATTTTTTTCGTTCGAATATAAACGGACCGGCATTATTGATTAAGTAGTCGATCCCACCATGGTTTTCTCTTGCAGCTTCCACCAGGGTTTCAATATCACTTTTATTTGTGACATCGGCTTGAACAATATGTAATGCATCATGATAAGCTGCCAGTTCCTGCTTTACCTTCATTGCTTTATCATAATTACTGCGATATGTTGTGGTAACATGGTGTCCTGCCGAGAGAAATGCTTCCGTAACCATTCTTCCCAGTCCAGATGTTCCTGCCGTTATAAGAGCGTGCCCCAAATTAATTACCTCCTTTTGCTTAAAAGAAGTGAACCCTTATCATGAATGGAATTATAACATAATATAATAGCTAAAAGAAGCAAAGTGAAAAGACGAAACCAGCATATTGTTCCAATTTATATGTAACGAATCCACCCCCAGCTGCCCGGGATGGATTGATGAATACTATTTCTTTTGGTTATTGAACGTGTGGATGCTCCGATTGTTTGACAAGTTTTCCTTATCTTCAATGACACCGCTTTGATAGCTTTCCATTAACTGATTTTGTACTGTTGCAATCCCTTTTTTGTCTTCATGAAGTTTATTATGATCAGCCAAAAAATCACCTCCATGATTAGTATGTGCACAAAATAGCAACAAAAATTAAGATTTCTATTTCCAGTTTCAACAAAAGCGGTGTCGAACTTTATAATAAACATTTACTGGTGATTATCATTATTGAAAAAGGGGTATAGATTAGTAAGAAAAAAAAAGGGGAGATGCGAAATGGACTTTGCATACAAAAATATTGTTGTCGCTGTTGACGGATCAGAAGCTTCAGAGGTAGCATTTCAAAAGTCATTAAATATTGCAAAACGTAATAAGGCAAGACTTATTCTCACCCACATTGTTGATTCTCGTACATTTGCAACGGCCGAAGCATATGACCGTACCCTTGCAGAACGCGCAGAGGATTATGCAAAAGAACTACTGGATAATTACACGGATAAGGCAAAGGCAGCCGGTATTGAAAATTTAGTACGCTGTGTCGAATACGGTTCACCAAAAGTGAAAATTGCCAAGGATGTGGCAAGTGACTTTAAGGCAGATTTGATCATCTGCGGTGCAACCGGAATGAATGCTGTTGAACGATTTTTAATTGGCAGCGTATCCGAAAGCATTACCCGTTATGCTAATTGTGATGTATTAGTCGTCAGATAAAAAGCCTAAAACAGCCCGCATTTTCATTATGAACAAAGGCGCAAGCGTCCGTTTAGCGGCGTATGTGCTTGCGCCCGCGCAACGCGGGTGGTTCGGTGTTGCTGCGCAAAGCAGCGGTTTTAACCGAACATTCCTACGTAGGAGATAAAGGAAACATGCCCCTGCAAAAGGGGGGAGACGTGAGTTGGGCGCAAAGCCCGTTCTTAGTCGGCCTTCCTTCTTACCCGAGCCGATGTTGACTTATCGTACGGAGGCGGGTGTTGTCCACTAGCCGCTGGGCGCTGGAGCTGGACGTGGCCCACCTTGGTGCAAGCTGAATAGAGCTATAATTTTATACTTTCCTATCCCCTTAAATACACTAACAGCACCGCCTTCCATGTGAAGGCGGTGCTGTTATTCTTTATCTTTGTTAATTTCATGAACGACGTGTGATAGTTCAGGAAGAATTAATTTATTCATCGCCAGCTTTACTGCACCAGTTGATCCAGGCGTCGCAAAAATTGCTGTACGATTGATTACACCGGCAATAGCTCGAGAAAGAATGGCTGCCGAGCCTATGTCTTCCTGATAGCTTAACATCCGGAAAATTTCGCCGAAGCCAGTCATTTCTTTATCCAGCATGTCTTTTATCGTTTCAATTGTTACATCACGAAAGGATATACCTGTACCACCATTTGTCAAAATCACGTCCACATTTGGGTTTTCGGCTCCAGCTTTCACCTTGTTTTCAATAGCCGATGTTTCATCCGGAACAATTTCTGCCGATTGAACCTGATGTCCAGCCTGTTTAAGCAATTCAGTCATTAACCTTCCACTTTTATCCGTTTCCTTTGTTCTTGTGTCACTAATTGTAATAATCATGCAGTTTAACGATTTATACGCTATTTGATGTGGCATCGTCCTATCCCCTCTCCAATAAGAAAAGCGCAAGCGCCCGTTTAGCAACGTACAAACTGGAGCACTCCGCAATGAGATAAAGGAAACACGGTGAGCTGAGGCCTACAGGACGTAGGTCAGTTCGGTGTTGCGACAGGACGTCGCGGTTTTAACCGAACTTCCCCTTTTACCGATGTTGACTTATCGTAGTGAAGGAGTGTGAAGTTTGCTAGTTGCTGGGCGCTGGAGCTGGACATGGCCAACTCTGACGTAAGCAGAATAGAGCCTAAATTTATATACTTTCTTTACTTTTAAAAAGAAACTATCCATCAGCTGAGGAAAATATCAAGGCGTCAAGCGTACTGTATCGCGGGCAATCATGACTTCTTCGTTAGTTGGGATCACCAATACTTTTACCGGTGAGTGCGGATAATTGATAAATACCTCTTTACCATGAATATTATTTAGCGATGGATCCCAGTAAACACCCATAAATTCCAGCCCGGTTAACACCTTCTCCCGGATTGTCACACTATTTTCTCCTACACCTGCTGTGAAAATAATCGCATCTACACCAGACATTCTGGCAGCATACGACCCTAAATATTTATGAATTCGTGCTGCAAAGACCTCCAAAGCAAGCTCCGCCCGATCATTAACACCTGCCTGTTCTTCAATATCACGTAAATCACTCGAAAACCCTGATAATGCCAGCATACCACTTTGTTTATTTAACACGTTGATTACTTCATCAGCCGATTGTCCTGTTTTTTCCATGATATATGGAATTAAAGCAGGATCGATATTTCCGGAGCGAGTTCCCATTGTAACGCCTGCAAGTGGGGTAAATCCCATTGATGTATCAATCGACTTTCCTTTTTCTATTGCAGCGATACTTGCACCGTTTCCTAAATGACATGAAATGAGCCGTAATTGATCTAACGGAATTCCAAGTAATTCAGATGCCCGCTGTGACACATATTTATGAGAGGTGCCGTGAAATCCATATTTTCGAATACCGTATTTTTTATAGTACTCATACGGCAAACTATATAAATACGATTTTTCCGGCATAGTTTGGTGGAATGCTGTATCAAACACCGCAACCATTGGAACGTTTGGCAAAACTTCTTGAAACGCTCGAATTCCAGTCAAATTCGCCGGGTTATGAAGAGGAGCCAATTCTGATACTTCTTCAATCTCCTGGATAACTTCATCCGTTATTTTTACAGAATCAGTAAAACGTTCTCCACCATGCACAACCCGGTGACCAATTGCACTTATTTCATCCAGTGCGTTAATAACACCTGATGTTTTTAATCTTTCCAATAGCCATTTTACTGCTGCTTCATGATCCGGTATGTCCGCTATTACGCTATCTTTTTTCCCATTGATGGTAATGGTGAAGATCGGATCCGTTAACCCGATCCGCTCGAAAACACCCTTTGCCAGTACCTTCTCCTCCGGCATTTCAATCAATTGATATTTCAATGAAGAGCTTCCGGCATTTATCGCTAAAATATTACGCATCTAACTTCATCCCCCTTAGCTTAAATAGTTGGCAAACCAACCATTGATTTGATCTAGAATATCATCCATTGCTTTGGCATTTTTAAAAGATGGCAGCTTTACGAGCAATGGCTGTTTTGGTCCACTCGTATGGTCGCCTTTTTTTTGCAATACCAGGATGCTTTTCCCGTTTTTCTCAGACTTGAATGCACTTTCCGGCAAGCTTAAAACCCCAATAATGTGCGCATTTTTTTGTAAGAAGGCCTGCAGCTTGTCCGCCTGATCACTATCAAATAAAAAATCTGGAATGACAAAAATTACATATCCTGCTTCTTTCGTATAATGCATGCTTTGTTCGATAAATAGATGGTGGGCGTATGAATGACCTTCAGCCGCTTGCAATTCATAGTCACTTGCCCGAACATCATCCGGATAATACCCGACAGGTAAATCAGCGACAACCAAATCAACCGGGTCCAATAGAAACGGCCGTAAGCTGTCCTGATGAAAAAATTCAACATTTTGTTTTTGCAAATTGGCATTTAATAAAGCAAGTTTAATTAACGTGGAGTCAACTTCACTACCAAACACCTCTGTTTGCTGTTTCAATTGTTTAATTACTGTAGTCAACAGGTTTCCCGTCCCGCAGGCAGGATCAAATACCCTAAGCTTTTCTTTTTTCTTGTTCAGTTTCTCAGCCAGATACCCAACTAGTAACGCCACTGTGTCAGGCGTCATCAAGTGCTGTGGCTGTGTCGAGTCCTTCATTCCTTTTAAAATAGCAAACTGTACGGCCTTTTGAATGTCTTCAGTTGTATATTGATCAAGTTTGATATCCTTTAGTGCTTTCTGTATTTTTTGTCTTGCAATATCATCATCCATCTCGGAAGTTTCCTCATAAAAAAGCCATTCAAGGGCAATTGCTAAACTGTCCAAATAAGGTTCATCAGCATGCTGTTGAATAGTCTCTGTAGTATGATCAATCCACGTAAAAAGTATTTCAACGTTTGATTTTTCCATTTGCTGTTCCTCCGTTCCTTCCCGCTAGGCGTACTTATTGTAACAAAAGAAAGGGGCTCATGTACAAAGATTTAGAAGGAGAGATCTGTTTTAAGAGGTATTGGTTCAGTGCATAAAAAGTCCCTCTTACTCCGATAGCAAGAGAGACAATCTGTCATTACTTTGCAGTTTTAGCTGCTTCCAATGCTTTTTCATAATCGGGATGGTTTGTTACTTCATCTACATATTCGACATATGTAACCTTATTATTGGAATCCACCACAAAAACAGCCCGGGCGAGTAGCCGTAGTTCCTTAATCAGGACACCATATTTTTCAGCAAAATCGGCATTACGATGATCCGATAGAGTGTCAAGATTTTTAATACCATTAGCAGCACACCAACGTGTCTGAGCGAAAGGTAAATCCATACTGATCGTCAATACCTGTACACCCGGAATTTTTTCAGCTTCTTCATTGAAGCGCCTCGTCTCTTCCGAACATACTCCGGTATCAACGGATGGTACAGCTGCAATAAGCTTCACCTTGCCCTGATAATCGGTTAATGAAACTTCTTTCAGATCATTGGACAATACAGTAAAGTCGGGTGCACTATCCCCCACTTTTATTTCTGTACCAAGAAGTGTGACAGGATCTTGATGGAATGTAACATTTGCCATATGAATCATTCCCTTCTTATTTGCATTTATTCTCACTTCTTATTATGAATAAGTTGGCATGTAGTGTCCAATATCATGTACTTAAAAATAGGAACAACTTTGTGAACGGCACGTTAAATATCATAAATGGAGTGCTGCTTATCTTCTTCTTCCTTATCCTTATCCTTGTTTTGATTCTTTGGTTTCTTAGATCTTCCTGATTCCTTCAGCAGCTGCTGTATTTTCTCGACTACCTGCGGGGCAAAATCCAGCATCTTTTCTATTAAATGGGTATTCCCGTCCAGATGAACCATTTTGATACCTTTAGCGTTGACAATTAAAAATGCGACGGGTGTGATTGATACACCACCACCACTACCACCACCGAACGGCATCTCTTTCTGTCCGCCACCACTATCTCCTTGATCCGAGTCCGAGCCTTTCTTTTTCCCACTGAATTCACTGCCACCGGCCGCAAAACCAAATCCAACCTTTGAAACCGGTATAATCACACTTCCATCAGGCGATTCAACTGGATCACCAATAATCGTATTAACTTCAACCATATCTTTCAAATTTTCCATTGCCGTTGTCATTAAACCTTGAATTGGATGTTCACTCATTTCGGGATCCTCCTTTTTGAATAGTAAAGAAAATATAAAATTTGAGGCGTTATTATGCTTACAGCAAAGTAGGCCACGTCAGGCTCCAGCGCCTTTGTTCATATCCTCTTTTATATCAATACTTCTCTTTTACGAAACGACGACTTCCGTATCACTTTAATAAGTGCGTGTATAGCTTGTCCTATTCTGATCGATACCATACAATCAAATTTTGAATAAATGTATTTGCGCTGGAAATCTGGTTGAACATCAATATTTGGTAAACAATGTACATGACTGAGATGATCTACTAAACCGATCAGCGCCCCTTTTATTGTCCATAATCCCCCGGCTGCTAATCCCGTTGTGCTGGCCTCCCCAGTACCAAACCGGGAGTACCATTCAATTTTATGAATAGATAATTTATCTAAAAATATTCGCATAGCCATCATCGTATCACTAACAATGTCAAAAAAGCTTTGCATCACCTGATGAATTACTTCCAGTTTTTCCTTAAAGCTTTTATTAGCCAATTGATCTTTCCATACATCTGCAGTTCCCAGTTCGGACAGGTCAATTTTTCTTTTTAAAAAACGGATCCCGTACAACCGGACATAGACAATTGAAATCGGCTTATCATCGCTATACTCCAATGAAAATGATATATAGACACGCGAAAATAATAGCAGAATTCCGCTACCGAAAATGAATAGGAACAGAATAATCCAAAACAAAGTTCTCAACTCCTGATATAGGAAAAAAATTCATTCACTACTATTTTGTATCAGTTCAACAATTTTTAACCAAAAAATCGCATGTATGATAAAGTGAAACCTCATTCAGCGGTGGGTTCCTTCGCACAAGATGTACTAGAAAGGCGAAGGCATGCGGACGTGACGGTTCCAGCTTGCCCTTACTCTGCCACTGAATTAGCCTGAGGCCTGTGCAATGCGGTCACAAAGACGTCATCAGTGCACGTGGGTTTTTAGTCCTTGTTCCTAAAATCGGATATTTACGGGCTATTTATCTCCCCTTCACGTTTTTGGTTTACACTCGCTTAAAGATGGGGATATTATAGCCCTATAGCCCGTTAATGCGTGAAAAAATGGCACTAACGTGATAAACTTAATAAACAGCAGACTTGAAAATGGAGGCAATCAAAAAATGCCAAACCGTAAAAATATCTATTTTTATTACAGACGGGAAAATGACTTGGATAGTACATTAAAGCCGTTATTTGATTTAGCTCAAGGAAATGGTTTTTCCATTGTTACCGATCCAGAAGATGCAAGTATCATTATCAGTGTTGGCGGAGATGGCGCGTTTTTGCAGGCAGTTCGCAAAACGGGATTTCGTCAGGATTGTTTATACGCTGGAATAACAAGGTCAGATGAATCGGGATTGTACTGTGATTTCAATATGGATAATTTTGAAGCGATGCTTGATACAATGGTGAATGAAGAAATGGAGGTACGCAAATTCCCGGTTATAACGGTTCAGGTTAATGACGGAACATCTTTTTACTGTCTAAACGAGATTAGTATTCGTTCTACCATTATTAAAACAATCGTCATTGATGTTCGGATCGATGATATGTATTTTGAAACATTCCGTGGTGATGGGTTAATCGTGGCAACCCCGACCGGGTCAACTGGCTACAACAAATCAACCCGTGGTGCAGTAATTGATCCAAAGATACCTTGTTTCCAAGTTTCGGAACTTGCTTCACTTAACAATAATCGTTATCGCACGCTCGGTTCCTCATTTGTATTGAATAAAGACCGGAAACTGGGGCTTGATGTTATTCAGGATGGTAATGATCATCCAATTATTGGGTTGGACAATGAAGCATTCCCGATAAAGAACATTAAAAACATCACGGTTACCCTCAGTGATAAAGTAATAAAGACTGTCAAATTAAAAAATAACTCTTACTGGGATCGTGTGAAGAGAACATTCTTGTAAACAAAAGACATTATAGTAAGTTAAAATAGAAGGCTACCTCGACCCGAGGTAGCCTTCTTAGCCATTTCATTTAAAATTGTTGACGTCCGCTAAATTGTTGTTCAGCCATTGTTACCAAACGTTTTGTGATTTCTCCACCAACAGAACCGTTAGCACGAGAGGTAGTATCGGCACCAAGTTGTACGCCGAATTCTTGAGCAATCTCAGTCTTCATCTGATCCAATGCTTGTTGTACACCAGGTACAACTAATTGGTTTGAATTATTATTAGAAGCCATGTTCCTCACCTCCTTGGTACTTATATAATGTGTAACAAGGGGGACAAACATGCAATTTTTCTATTGGTAGTTCCTGTTAGAATTGCCAACTTGTTTTTACACCTTTATGAGATTATAAACATATTCAGCATAATCTCAAAAAACCGGAAGTAACTAAAATAAATCATCGAATTCTCCAACAGTATCACTCTTATTTGTTACCTTTACTGTTTCAATCCCTCGAACAGCTTCTTCAAGCATTTCCGTAATATTCATTTGCCCTTCAAAATAATTTACCTTTTCCCTTCCAGGCCTGGTCTTAGGTGATTTCGGGACAAAGATCGTACAGCAGTCTTCATACGGTCTAATAGAGATATCATACGTATGAATAGTTCGGGATACCTTAATGATGTCATTTTTATCCATAGCAATTAGCGGCCGGAGAATCGGCATAGTTGTCACTTCATTAATGGCATTCATACTTTCCATTGTTTGACTGGCTACCTGACCGAGACTTTCACCAGTTGTAATCGATAAAATATGTTCCTTTTCACAAAGTATTTCGCTTATTCTGAACATCATTCGCCGCATAATCGTCATAGCATATCCATCGGGCATTTCGCGAAAGATGGACTGCTGTACTTTGGTGAATGGGACAATATGCACCTTAACCGTATTTCCATATTCCGTTAGCTTACGGGCTAAATCAAGCACCTTTTGTTTGGCACGCTCACTGGTAAATGGCGGGGAGTGAAAATGAATTGCTTCAATTTCGACACCACGTTTCATTGCCAGGAATCCTGCAACGGGACTGTCGATTCCACCAGAAAGCATGAGTAATGTCTTTCCGGAAGTTCCGACCGGCAATCCTCCTAATCCAGGAATGATGCTTGCTGTAATATATGTTGCTTCCGTACGAATTTCAACTTTTACTTCCAGGTCCGGATTGTGTACATCGACTTTATATCTGGTAGTATTGACTAGTAAATGGGTTCCGATTACCTGGTTCATTTCCTGTGAATGAATCGGAAAGTTTTTATCGATTCGTTTGACAGAAACCTTGAATGTCTTCACATTTTCACTGGTGGTTAATGCATATAGTGCCGCATCTTTTATCTTTGTTTCATCATTTTCCACTTTGATTGCCAAGCTCAGACTATGAATCCCAAACACTTCTTTACATTTGGCAACAATCGGGACAGGATCCTCTCCATTCAACAGGACAAACATTCTTCCCTGTGTCCTTGTTACTTTTACGTCAGGGAAATCGGCTAATTTCCGCTGGATATTTTCTTGTAATTTAACGATAAATTTTTTTCTGTTTTTTCCTTTTAAGGCCATTTCACCATACCGGATTAATATATGATCGAATTCCATGCTATCTACTCCATTACCTCTTTTAATTGATCAACTGCTTTTTTCAGTGCCTGTAAAAAGGCTGTAACCTCTTGTCTTGTTGAATCATACGACAAACTTACCCGCAGTGCTGACGTTGTCCGTACTTTGTCCAACGCGCAGGCAGCTAAAATCCTGCTCTCATCCGTTAGTTTTGATGAGCATGCCGATTTTGTTGAGATATAAATTTGCTGCTCGCCAAGCATATGAATAATAACTTCCGGCTTCAAGCCTGGAACAGAAAAATTGATGATATGCGGTGCCGCATTTTCTGGTGTATTAATCACAACCCCATGAATCTTTTCCAATTCAGTGCGCAGATAATCCCGTAATTTGGTCATTTCCCCATTATTATTTTTCTGTTTATCGGAAATTAAACGTAATGCCTTTGCCATAGCGACTGCACCGGGCAAATTTTCGGTTCCGGATCTGATATTCCGTTCCTGGTGACCACCATGGAATAATGGAAATAATTTCGTGCGTTTGTTAACATATAAAATACCTGTACCCTTCAGACCATGAATTTTATGACCGGACATCGTACATAGATCAATCCCGCTATTTTTCAGTTTTAATGGGAGTTTTCCCAATCCTTGTACATCATCAACATGGAAAAACAATTTCGGATTGTTTTTTGCAATAGAACCGATTTCTTCGATCGGCTGAACTGACCCGAGTTCATTATTAACATGCATAATACTAATCAAAATCGTATCGTTTCGAATAGCTTGTTTCACATCCGCTATGGATACGAGACCATTTTGGTTAACAGGTAAATATGTCACCGCAAATCCTAATGTTTCCAAAGCGTGACATGCTTCTAATACCGATGGATGCTCAATTTCTGACGTAATAATATGTTTTCCCCGCGTCTGATGTTCGAGTGCAATTCCTTTAATCGCTGTATTATTACCTTCCGTGCCTCCAGAGGTGAAAATTATTTCGTCCGGTTCAACCCGTAAAATCTTTGCTGTTTGTTCTTTCGCCTTCAGCAGCAGTTTTTCCGCTTCTCCACCAAACTGGTGAATCGAAGAAGGATTTGCAAAATAGCTTTCCGATACTTGTTGAAAACTTTTTATTACCTCAGGATATGGTTTCGTTGTAGCACTATTATCTAGATAGATCATTTATCCAACCTCTTTTGTAAAAAATAGACAAGGCTGGCTCAGGGAAACGGATTTCATCATTTCCATAAGACAGCCTTCCGTGTAACTAATTCATAACCTCTTCTTGAAATGCCTCAATTCGTTTTAAGGCACCTGGCTCAATTTCTTCCAGCGCCTTTGCAGCTTGTTCCAGTGATAATTCGTATTCATATGATCTGAATAATCGTTCGGATTCAGCCAATTTTGCTGCCAGGAGTGGATATTTGCTGCGATACCGGTTCGCATATTGAATTACCTGCTCCGTTAGATACGCCTGGTCAAGCATTATATCGGTTTGTTCCATTAGTGAATCAACTTTCCTTTGCGCTTCCGCCAATGTTTGTTGAACTTCTGTAATATCTAATGGCTGTTTTTCCAACGCCTTCAAAACCTGCATATTTTTTTCGCTTGCCGCCTCCGACAAGTTCCAAATAAATGTGGGAACCCCCGGGATATTACTTTTATTTAATTTACGCATGGTGTTGCTAAGCTGATTTTTCATTTCGGAAAGCTTTTCTTTCGCCTCCAGTTCATCTTTTCGCAAATTCCGAATCCGGTTTTTAAATTCTTCATGCTCCGCTTGCAGTGTTTCAATCTGTTGAAAACCGGCTTCCAAGCTGTCGCGCAGCTCTGAATGTGACTTTTTTTCGTTTTCCATATTTGCGGACAGGTCTTCCAGTTGTTTGTTGAGTTGGGAGATAGCTTTATCCAGCGTTAAATATTTTTCCATATCTCCATCTTCAAAATAATAGGCCCTTTTTAATGATTCCACTTCTGCTTTTGTCTCATGAAAAGAGGTACCTAATTCATTCAGTAAATGCTGATAGTTTGGAATTTGTGTTTCCATATAATTTTTGGCAATTGCCTCTTTTTCCAGCAGCACATACATTTCTTTTATTCGCTCATCCATCTCGGGAATAATCAATTTTGCATCCTCGGAATTGCCTTTATCCAATGAGCGGACGCAATCCAGTAAACGGCGCTGATAGCTATGTATTTCCTTCTCAAATCCCAGATGTTCCACACGGTAGCCATCCTCCTTCATGCCCTTCAATCCAGTATATAAATCATCTAGTTGTGCAGGCAACTCCTGGGTACAGGCTTTGTAAATGGACGGAAACTCTGCCATTTGCTGCTGAAGTGATTCAAGCTCCACTTTTAATTCATCAACAATTTGCTGTGCTTCGTAATAATCACCGGATTTGGTGAGGCCATGGTACTTTGCCAGTTTTTCTTCGAGCTCATCCATTGCCACATCAAAGCGAACCTCTGCCTTGCCATATAAATACCGCTGCTGTGACAATTTTTTTCGCAATGCTTTTATTTCTGGTTCGATATGTTCAATTTCCAGCCGGCTGTTTTCCTCTGATTCAAGCAATTCGTCCAATTCCTGTAATATCTTTTCAATATTTTCTTCAATCGATTGCAATGTTTGCCCTGACTTGCGCAAAATTTTTCTGGCAGTTGGAAAACGGTATTTATCAGCAGCTTCCTCCGCTTCGAACAAAAGCTCCTCAACATCAGTCAACTCACGCGTTACGATATATTCCCAACGTTCTTTCCATGCTTCAAACTTTTCCTGTGTTTCCCCGGATAAATTTAAACTTTTAATGCGCTGCAATTCAGAAGCAATATTCCGGTTCATAATATCCAGTTTCCAGCTTTCCTGCCGATCTACAACATCATATACCCGTTTTCGTAAAATAAGGCCAACAATAATTAATGCAATAATAACTAATATCGTTCCGATGATATATGCCATACAAATCCTCCTAATATTCCTTCCTGCATAAGAGGGTAACTCCCTAAATCTCTTGAAAAACAGGTATGTTCAAAACGTCCGGTAAAATGACACCTTGGTGTACTTTTCAATCCTTTTTTATCCTACTTTTGAACCCACGCTCAAAAATTAAATATGTAAACTCAGACTTTATTATTAATATGATACCACGTAAACAGCAATTTTGGCTAAAAAAAACCAAATAAATTCACGATTTGACAAATTTTTTATTTAAAAAGACGGAACAAAGGCGGAAGCGCCCGGTTAGCGGCGTATATGCTGCGCCCTGCCAAGCGGGGTGGTTCGGTGTTGCCGCGCAAAGCGGCGGTTTTAACCGAACATTCCTACCGTAGGAGATAAAGGAAACATGCCCCTGCAAAAGGGGTATGCCGACGTTGGCCGCAAAGGCCGTTCTTAGTCGGCCTTCCTCCTTCCCCGAACCGATGTTGACTTATCGTACGGAGGTGAAGGAAGCATACTAGCCGCTGGGCGCTGGAGCCGGACGTGGACTACCCTGACATGAGCGGAATAGAGCCCGGATTCTTATTACTTTCTTACCTATAAAAAAAGAAATAGGTCGCCCATTTCCTTAATCTGCAACAATAAAATCCAGCCATTCATGAATCGTTTGCACATATTTACGGACAAACATCTGGTGAGAGTGCTCGCCAATCACTTGATTTTTCCATTCGTTCTGCAGTATATATGGGGTAATTAACATCCCTTTCAATTGCATTAACAAAAACTGCCTGTCCAATTCCTGTTTTTTATGTTTGCCCAATATCGCGAAAAATGCATTGCTTATATAATAATTTTCCTTTGCTATGTATGTAACGGCCATTTCCCTGACAAACACGGAATCAAGAGAAAGCTCACGCAGAATAAAACAAGAAAATTGATGATTATTTTGTCTGTACTGTATAATAGTTTCAATTAACTTTTTCAATCGGCTTAATTCCGTGTCATGTTCAGACTGTTGCAGTGTGTCCTCGATTGTCTTAAGGTATGTCTCATAATATTGTGTTACACCGTGCTCCAATAGTCCTTGCTTACTTTTAAAATAATAACTAATCAGCGAAACGTTAACACAAGCCTTATCAGCAATGTCACGTACCGATGTGCCGTGAAACCCTTTTTGAAAAAACAGGGAAGAGGCTGCATCGATAACCTTTTGTTTTGAGGGGTTATTTTTCAATGTTTTCATCTCCTTACTTCATATTTACGACAAAGTGGACGATAATCCTGCAATTTCTTCTCGACATTTCCTGCAAACCAATGTCGAAATTCACCAGCAGAAAGGAAAATGAAGAATGTTTCAAGCACAAGTGTATTCCGGTGATAAAGTGAAAGATTTCGAACTGCTTCTTAAACAGCTAAAAGCCCTATCGGAAGGTGAAACAGATCCAATTGCGATAATGGCTAATGCATCTGCATTATTAAATCAGTTTTTACCTGACATAAACTGGGTTGGTTTTTACCTTTGGAAAGATGACGAACTCGTTCTGGGCCCCTTTCAGGGATTGCCTGCTTGTATCCGCATTCCATTTGGAAAAGGTGTGTGCGGAACCGCGATAAAAGAGCGAAAAACCAAACGGGTAGCGGACGTCAACCAATTTCCTGGACATATTGCCTGTGACAGTGCGAGCCGTTCCGAAGTTGTTGTACCTTTAATCATAAATAATGAGATTTACGGTGTATTGGATATTGACAGTCCAAGCACAAACCGGTTTGATAAGACAGATGAAGTATATATTGAAAAATTTGCCAAGATCGTCGAAGGATTTTTAAGTTAAGCCTAAACCTTAAAGCTGCGGTCAGCCATACTGGAACCGCAGCTTTTAAATTCTCATTCATTCCCCTCTTCTTCACTTGATACTGTTTTTTCGTTCATTTTCTTTGACAACGCAATTTTTACCAACACTTTTTGCTTCATACAATGCTTTGTCAGCCCGGATAAACAATTCCTTCACAGAATCATTGGTATTATTGGTCCATGTTGACACCCCACAGGAGAGTGTAATTAACGGATTGGTAGTAGTTTCTGCCTGCTTTCTGATTTGAGTCGCCAGTTGTACGCCGTCATCCACTGTTGCATCAGGCAAATAGATAGCCAGTTCTTCCCCGCCCCACCGTGCAGGTATATCATCATTACCTAAATTTATTTTTATAATTTCAGCAACTTGTTTAATGACGTCATCACCAGTGTTATGTCCATATGTGTCGTTAACCATCTTAAAATCATCGATATCAAATAATATTAATGCACCACGATCAGCAGTTGCCATATGAAGCTGAATTTTCTCATCCAAATAATTTCTTGAATATAATGTTGTCAGATAATCTGTAATAACTGCATTCTCTAATCGATCTTTCAAAATTGCGTTTGCCAATGCTAATGTGGAATGCTGAATCAATGATTGCATTAATTTAAAGCTTTCAAAAGAAAAATAGTATGCCTCTTCATGCATAATCGTAACCATGCCATGAATTTTCCCGGAATTGAGCATTGGAATCACCATTACGGAACAAAATGGAAGCTTGAGCATCTCTTTAAAATCACCGCTGAAAATGGCTTCCTTTTTCCATTCCAATTCATCAAGCATGTGCTTTGTAAACTGGCGACCTTGTTTTGAATAATGATAGTCGGTACTTCCAGGTAAAATATCAAATTTTCCCTCTTCTTCAAGATAATAAATAAACCCGACCTGCGATGTACGACATGTATCAATGATTTGCTGTTTAACGATTGCTGTTATCTCTGAAAGTTTTAGATTTGAATTTAATTGATGTGTGGCATCATTAATCATCTTTAGATCCGATATCAGTCGTTTCGAATAGGAGTAAAGGGTTACGTTTTCAATTGCTTTCCCTGCAGCATTTGCAAATTGCCTCATAAATTCAATTTCTTCATCAGGAAAGTTAACCACTCTTGGCGTAACGATTTGCAGAACGCCGTAAACACCTTGACTGCCTTTTAACGGCGCATATAAGCAAGTATTTTTTTCCCGCACACGATCTTCCAATTGCACCTCACCGGATATAAATGCCTGGGTGCTAACCCGTTTTGTCTCATCATCACTATATTCAATCGTTTTAACAGGAAGCGAATGATCCACCTGGTAATCCTGTGATAATAAGAGATAGTATGTAAATTTTGGATATCTTATTTTTAACGAATTGATAATTTCGATTAATATATCGTTTTTATTTGTTAACGAATAAAAGCGGGTTGTTAAGTAAAACAAAAATTCATTCCTGCTCTCGCTGTCTCTCCTCCCCCGAAAATAGTTCACAATACCCATAAAATGCTCTAACTCGTTTTTCAGTAACAAGAGTAATTTATCTGCTCCCGGGTCACAGCTTGCCGGAATGGACAATCCAACGAAGCTCGACGGCTTATATTCGGGTGTAATCGGGATTATAAATGCTTCCTTTGTACCCGGGGGGTTAAACGCTTCTTGAACACGGACAATTTTATTCTGATGAATAGCCAAGTTGCCGTCTCGTAAAAGACATTGCTCGTTAAGCTGCAACATTTGACTAGTAATTTGCTTAAACGTATTATTCCAGTCATCATGTTCATAAATCACTATAACGGAAACCTTTAGACTATCCTGCAGTTTCATAATAAGCCGGGAAAGAAGTTCATCATACGAACAGGTTGGCACTTCCTTTATCAGTTCAAAAAATATACTTCTTAATTTTTCTTGCCATTGTATGCTCACACTCATCATATTACCACCTGTCATGAGGATAATTGGGTTTGAATATTAAATTATTTTGAAATGGGTCTTTATACATAAAGTATAAACTATATAGTTATTTTTTCCTATAAAATAATATAAGAAAACTTTATTTCTATTGTGTATTTTGCTAAAATCATTGACTTTCCTTGATAAAACTTATATACTGTTCCTTGTGTAAAATAAAAGCGGCCTATGTGAACCACGTATGTCATCATTTTGTTCCTTTTGAAACAAGTTCAGAAGGTGTATCGTGTAACTCTCTGCTGCTGGAGCGATGGTACATGAAAACAAAATGAGCAGCGCCGGAACACGCACTTTTTTTTATGCAAATATACTATAAAGGAGGAAATGTCTAATGGCACGATATACTGGATCCGTATGGAAAAAATCACGTCGTCTTGGCATTTCATTAACTGGAACTGGTAAGGAATTAGATAAACGTCCTTACGCTCCTGGGCAGCATGGCCCGAACCAACGCAAGAAGGTTTCGGAATATGGCTTGCAACAGCAAGAGAAACAAAAACTGCGCTTCATGTACGGCTTGAATGAACGTCAATTTAAAAATACGTTTAATGAAGCTGGTAAAATGAAAGGTATCCATGGTGAAAACTTCATGGTGTTACTAGAGTCCCGCTTGGATAACATCGTATTTCGCCTTGGCTTAGCACGTACACGCAGACAAGCTCGTCAACTGGTAAACCATGGTCACGTTACGGTAGATGGTAAACGTGTAGATATCCCATCTTACCGTTTAAAACCTGGTCAAGTTATTGGTTTGCGCGAACGTTCACGCAACCTTGATATCGTGAAAGAAGCAATTGACGTAAATAACTTCGTACCAGAATATCTATCATTTGATGAGGATAAATTGGAAGGTACGTATACACGTTACCCAGAACGTTCAGAGCTTCCAGCAGAAATAAATGAAGCACTGATTGTTGAATTCTATTCACGTTAATTGAAATGTCGGGAAATCGATAGTATTTTAAACCCTGGAAAACGTTGCATCAACGTTTTCCAGGGTTTTTTTGATGGTTTTTGAAAAAAGATTGTTTAAAACGGATTAGTCCTCATGAATTGGTACATTTTTCAGCAAAAACACCCGTTTACTGAACAAATGATTTATACTAGCTGTTGTTAAATTAATGCCAGTTTGAAGAAGACAAAAAATTCCTAATTAATTACAGTATAAATGATAGCTATATGTTATAATAAAACACAATAGACTGGCTTCGCATGAGGGGTTTGGCAGCACTGTCGATCTGCCGTTAGTCAACGCTTAGAGACTTCCCAGGGAGGGAGGTGCTTGCCAATGGACATTGTTAGTGCACTAACGCTGATGATATCCTTCGGGATGTTGGTGGCGTTTATTATGTCTGACAAAAACCATAAAAAATAACCCCTCATATGCGTTTGACCAGCGCTGAGGGATTATTTTTTCCTTAAGCTGCCTAGCCCCTCTTGATGGGGTTCGGTCTATTGCGACCGCTCCATGTAACAGCATGGGCGGTCTTTATTAGTGTATGCACTTATCATCTTTCTATGTTAATTATACCACGAAATCAATGTTTATACACATTTATTTTTTTACTTTTTGTTCCTTCAGTATCATTTTTAAACTGACATCGGACGCAATCTGTTTTTTGGATAAATTCTTACACCACCAGTACTACAAACAGGGTAATCCTATGTAGATATAGAAAGTAACAGTTATATTAATGTCTCTACTCGTTCTGGGTAGTTGCAAATTGGGTAATTATCCTCTTACAAAAGACACATTCTTATTTAACAAGCGTTCCCGTTAGTTGTATAGCTCAAATTACAACTCTAACTCGTCTTTGGTTCCTTTGCTAATGAACGCATTATAATTGTTGTACCTGTTTTGTTAGCAAAAATACTTACACCTAGAGGGACACCCCACTAAATTGTTGCAGTTGTCGTCGCAAACGACACCATTAGAAGTGTAATACTCATCATAATAATTCTTATTCCAGATCCACGTCCGATTGTGGAAAGAATTTTAAACTATAAATTGTGTGAACCAAGCAATATATTTTGCACCAGGGATAAAGAACAATTGTGCCAGCAATGTACCTAATAGTCTTGATGTAACCATCATCAAGGAAATGTTTTTAAGTGTTTGATAACTACCTCTCTGATTAACAACATCATCAGCAACCACGGAAACTTTTGGATCAACAAAAATAACTAACAGTATTGTTGCCATACCATTTATTAAACCGGATGCCATAATAGCTGTTGAGGCACGCTCAGGTGTTAGTAATGCTGCATATAATGCAGATAACACACCAATTGTATATATTGCGGTTATTACCATATTTACCAAAAACAATCTTATTGGAATATCTTTGATTTTAGTATCTTTTAGGTATGAAAATTTTGGTAAAGTAAAATGTGTTATACCGCGTTTTATGTACTGTAAGGAAAATAGTCTTTTAAATAAAGAAGGAACAGAGCCCTTTTCTTCAGATAAATGAATGATTGCCCTTGAAAATAGAGCTATAAAAGTAGGAAGTAAAAGTATCCCAAAAATTGTTCCAACTGTGGATGCCCCTATGAGAAAACGAAATTGAGTAGCTACAAACTCTTGTGCATTATTACTTGGCGCAGTATCGATTAAACTCCCCGTAAAAGGTTGCTGCATCATATTTGCCAATCTTGAAACCATCACCATTATATTAAAAAGGGATAAAGCAGAAGCGATCATCTTTACCCTTGCACCCGATAACCTCACAGCATAAGCGAGCGTTTCAATAGAATGAATGATAAAAATAAATAAAGCTATGTATATTAATTTATCAGTAACAATCTCCAAGATAGTACCTTCTTTTTAATCAGTTTTGTTATTATCATTGTATATAAATATATGAAAAGGTCCCTCGACAAAATGGCCATAAAAAGGGATACAGGCGCTAATCCTTTATTCAAGTCAAGCGCCCTTTTCTGGAATCAACTTTTGTTATCTTCCTTTTTTATTTTTCTATCTCGGAAGGATGGCTGGTGGCAACAATGGACACCACAATCATGGCAAGCAATATAACTACTAAAATTACTTGAGTTGCTCTTAATATCTTTTCAATACTCCTCAAACCCCTTGTTATTCTTTAACAATATGCCCTGTTTGTTGAATTGTAACAATCCATCTTGGCAACGTTATTGTATTAAACATTTTTATAAATTATCAAACTTTATTTCAAAGCTACAACCAACACCCAAAGTCACACAAACTTCCTATATAAAGCGAGTATCCGATAACTAAGATACTCGCTTTAATTTTATTGATACTTGATCAAAAAGTACTTCTTCTTCCCTCTCCGAATAACGGTAAACTTATCCCCGATTCGATCACCAGAAGAAATCGTGTATTGCACATCCTGGTTTCGTTCACCATTGATATAAATTGCGCCATTGTTGACATCTTCTCTTGCCTGTCGTTTGGACGGGGAAATGGAAGCGTTCACCAAAAGATCGATGATGCCAATTTCCTGTTTTTCCATATCATATGTTGGAACGTCTTTGAAACCTTGCTCAATATCATCTGCAGACAACTGCTTTATGTTACCACTAAATAACGCTGCAGATATTTTTTGGGCCTGGTCAAGTGCTTCCTGACTGTGAACCATTCGGGTAACTTCCTCTGCCAATCGTTTTTGTGCCAGCCGCTTTTCTGGATGTTGTTCCACTTCCCGCTGCAGTTGTTCCATTTCATCCTGCTCCAAAAACGTAAAGTATTGTAGAAATTTAATCACATCACGATCATCCGTATTAATCCAGAACTGGTAAAATTCATATGGTGTCGTTTTTTTCGGATCGAGCCAGATAGCCCCGCCAGCAGTTTTGCCAAATTTTGTGCCATCGGCTTTGGTAATAAGCGGAACAGTCAACCCATAAACTTTAATTTCCTCATCCGGTTGCGTATTTGTTCGACGAATTAATTCCATGCCAGCTGTAATATTGCCCCATTGATCACTACCGCCGATTTGTAATGTACAATGCTCCTGCTCATATAACTTAAGGAAATCAAGCGACTGCAAAATCATATAACTGAATTCAGTAAATGAAATTCCTTGCTCAATTCGTGCTGAAACCGATTCTTTTGCAAGCATGTAGTTAATCCCAAAGTGTTTCCCGGCATCACGCAGAAAATCGATTATCGTCATGCTCGCCAACCAATCATGATTGTTACGGGCAACTGCTGCATTCTCCCCATGATTAAAGTCAAGCAGATGTGCTAATTGTTGTTTGATTTTGTCACTGTATCCTTTGACGACCGCAGCCTCATTTAACGATCGTTCGGTTGATCGCCCGCTCGGATCCCCAATCATCCCTGTTCCGCCGCCAATCAAAGCTATTGGCTTGTGCCCTGCCCGCTGAAACCGTTTCAGCATTAATACAGGAACTAGATGACCAATATGCAGACTGTCAGCCGTTGGATCAAATCCGGCATATAACGTCACCTGGTTGTTCTGCAAATATTCGTCCAATCCCTGTAAATCTGTAGTTTGGTGAATTAATCCCCGATTTTGTAAATCACTCAAAATATTCATCTTGCTCATTCTCCTTTAAACTGTTCTAGAAAATAAATAAAAAAATCCCATCCCTAACGGTAAAGGGACGAGATTTTGCTCGCGGTACCACCCTTGTTGCACATACATGCCACTTTGGGGTTGTTAACGATGCACTCACCGTTTTTCTTTGCGAAAGAAAAAAGCTCCGGATTGTAATTCGTTCAGCAAATATATACTAGTTCCCACCACCACTAGCTCGCTTCAACAGGGATTTGCTTCACTACTTCGATCCTTCCATGCCTTTTATATAAATAGTATTATCTATTTTTATCACACTTCCAATTAAAATGCAATTAATATTTCAAGCACTTTTCGCCTCAGCAGGATATTCGCCCGTATTAATCGATTTCTAAGCAAAATTCCAATCCAGCTGGCCAAAACAGCTTTCATTAAACCAACTACAATGAAAGGATAAACGCCTGATGCTAAAGCGAGTGACCAGTTCAAATCAAGGACGAATTTCAATTGAATTGTACCGCATAGCAATGTGATGATCATTCCTGCTATATTAGCAACAATAGCCATGGAAAAAGTGAAACTTGTCCTTTCCAAAATAAGTCCAGTGACAAAAGCTGTTAGAATAAATCCAAAAATGTAGCCGCCTGTTGGTCCTATCAATACCTGGGCACCTCCACTAAAACCGGCAAATACCGGGGCCCCGACTACTCCCAAAGCAGCATAGCATATCATTGCAATAGCCCCTAGCTTACTGCCAATAATGGTCGCGGTTAAGCCAACTCCCAATGTTTGCCCACTTATTGGCACAAGCGGGAGCGGTAACTTCAACTTGTGCTAACACGGCCGTAATAGCTGCAAACAGCGCACATATGATGACTTTTCGTAAATTTGACTGACTTTGATTCATTCGGCACCTCCATATATGTAAACTAATTATTAATAAGGTTAACATAAATATTGTCAAATTACTATACCTTTTCAAACAAAGGGACACCAATCGCTCTTATCAGGATAATCTGAAAATCTCATATTCTATGTACTACTGAAAAAGCGCATATGCTATAATATAATATGGAATTTTAGGAGGTTTTTATCGTGGATAATTTCAAGCAAATACTTCATAAATATAACAAAAAAGTGAAAGAGATGTGGAAAGCCGGAAAAATCCAGCGTTCCTCCCGTGTAACGTATGATATTGTTTGGAATATTATCCTGATTTTCATCGTTGTCGGTGTAGTCGGAGCCGTCTTTGCATTTGGTGTTGGTGCAGGTTATTTCGCTTCACTTGTTAAAGATGAACCAATCCGAAGTTATGACGAAATGGAAAAAGATATCTATAATTATGAAGAAACGTCAGAGCTCTATTTTGCCGACAATAACTATATCGGTGATGTTCAATCAGACATACATAGAGAAGAAGTTTCACTAAAAAATGTCTCTGATACACTGCTGAATGCAGTCGTCGCCACAGAGGATGAAAATTTTCGGGAGCACAAAGGTGTTGTACCAAAGGCAATCGTTCGTGCCGTTGTTCAAGAAGCCACCAATGCTGATGTTAAAACAGGCGGAAGTACATTAACACAGCAGCTAATCAAAAATCAGATACTGACGAATGAAGTATCTTTTGAACGGAAAGCAAAGGAAATATTATTATCACTTCGCTTGGAACGCTTCTTCAGTAAAGACCAAATCCTGGAAGCCTATTTGAATATTATTCCATATGGTCGTGATGCTTCAGGGCAAAATATTGCCGGAATTCAAACGGCCGCGCAAGGTGTATTTGGCGTTGATGCAAAAGATTTAAATCTTCCGCAATCAGCTTATCTTGCCGGATTGCCGCAGAGTCCTTCTTACTATACACCATTTGCCAATAAGGGCGAATTAAAGAAAAAAGAGGATTTGAAACCCGGTATAAATCGGATGAAGTCGGTACTAAAACGAATGTATGAAGAAAAATATATTACAAAAAAAGAATATGACAAGGCACTAAATTACGATATTGCAGCTGATTTTACAAAGGCTTCGAAATCTGCCATTGAGAAATATCCATACCTGACCTATGAACTTGAAAAACGTGCAAAAGAAATTCTTGCCAAGAAGTTGGCAAAAGATGATGGGTATACAGCAGAAGACCTGAAAAATGATAAAAAATTACGTGAAGAATATATGATTCTGGCGGACCGTGATATGCGGCAAAAAGGCTATGAAATACATTCAACAATTAACAAAAAGACCTATGAAGCATTTCAGAAAATAGCAAAGGAATATGACAACTATGGGCCTGACAAACCGGAAACAGTGGAAAATAAAAAAGGTGAAAAAGTGGAAGTCATGGATCCTGTACAGGTCGGCGGTATTCTAATAGAGAATAAAACTGGAAAGATTCTTAGCTTTGTCGGTGGACGCGGTTATAGTGCCGAGAGTCAACTAAACCATGCAACAGATGCTAAGCGCCCTAATGGCAGTACGATGAAACCGCTGCTTGTGTATGCACCAGCAATGGAGGCAGGTGTTATTCAGCCAGGTACACCGATCTTGGACTACAAGATTGACGCTAAATATAGCCCTAATAACTATGCCGGTGGTTACCATGGTATCGTGTCTGCCCGCCAAGCATTGGCTCAATCGTACAACATTCCGACAGTAAAAATATACAAACAGATCATGGATTCTGACCCGGTCAGCAAGTATTTGGAAAAGATGGGGATTACCTCATTAAACGAAGAGGAACATTACCATGAATCCTTGGCGCTTGGACAGCCGACACACGGGATAACAATTGAAGAAAATGTAAATGCCTTTACAACATTTGGCAATAACGGCAATTTTGTTGATGCCTATATGATTGAGAAAATCACTACAAAAGATGGTGACGTTATTTACCAACATAAAGGGAAGCCGGTCGAAGTTTTCACACCGCAAACAAACTATTTAACCATCGATTTAATGCGTGACGTTATTAGCAGCGGTACAGCAGCATATCTGAATTCTCAGTTACATCAACCCGGAGTCGACTGGGCAGGAAAAACCGGAACCTCAGAAGACTGGAAAGATGCATGGTTTGTTGCCACAAATCCAAATGTAACATTTGGTACGTGGATGGGTTACGATACACCAAAAAGTCTGCAATGCAGCGGATGCTCACTGAGCTACAGTAACCGTAACATCAAATTATGGGCGCAGTTAATCAACAAAGCGACAGAGATTAATCCCGATTTGATGGCACCGGGAAATAGCTTTAAAAGCCCTGATGGTATTGCTTCACGCAGTTACTGTGCTACTTCCGGAATGCTGCCGTCTGAGTTATGTCAAAAGGCAGGATTGGTACAGTCGGATATATTTAACACAAAATATGTACCAACCAAAACAGATGATAGTCTGATAGGCGGCAGCGGCAGTCTGGTCAAAGTAAATGGAAGAACTGTTGCAGCTGGTCCAAAAACGCCGAATGAATTTACGACAGGGAGCGGGCTTGCCTTTAATCCGGAGTTTTTAAAACGGGAAGGATATGATAAATATAGCGATTTATCTGTTTTATTCCCTAGAACAAATCGGGAGCTGTGGGAAAAAATCGGTACAACAGGTGGAGGTGCAAGTAGTGGTTCGATTAGTGATGATGGGAAAAGCCCAGGAGCACCGCCGTCTGTTTCCAGCTCCGGAAATACGCTTTCCTGGTCAAAATCGGCCAGTAACGATGTTGTCGGTTATCGTATCTATCGCGCAGCAGCACCAAGTGGGTCATTCTCATTAATTGGCAGCACTACATCAACAAGCTTCTCGGTACCAAAAGGAAAAGGCGTTTATATTGTAAAAGCAGTTGATTATTTTGGACTGGAATCTTCCGGATCCAGTGAAGTTAAACTCGGTGATTTCCCCGATCCTAAAAAGGAAAAAAAGGATAAACCCGAAAAAAAAGAAGATAAAAAAGCTGACAAAAAAGTCGATAAGAAAGAGGACAAGAATACCGACAGCACACCGGATGATTCCGGAGATGACTCAGAAGATGAATCATAGGGTAAGATCGGCATTTCGCACATCCACATAAGGAGGGAATTCCCTCCTTTATTTTTTTGACTTCTTTTTACAAATTTGTCATACTATTTATGAATTTATTTAAAACATTCCCCCTTTTACTAAAAATCAGGTGCACAATCCTGTATACTTGTAGTGTATCCTGCTAGTAACTTAATTTAGGGTGGTGAACATAATCGGATGAACCATACGAAAACCTGTCACAAGATGACGCGTGATACTGCTCGTGGAATCATTACCATTGAAGGGCCACTAGCATCAACGGAATTAAAACAGTACCAGTTTCATGAAGACTTGACCGCTTTCCGCCCCGCCAAAAAGCAATTTGCAGCCATATTGGATATTGCTGATTTCCCGGAAGGCAGACTGATTATTGCCAGAACAAGTGATACGATTATCGGTTATGTCACCTATTTGCATCCAGATCCGCTGGAGAGATGGTCAGAATTTAATATGGACGATCTGATCGAATTAGGTGCCATCGAGGTAATTCCGCAATATCGCGGTGCAAAAATTGCCTCTGGCCTATTAGAGGTTTCGATGATGGACGACTATATGGAAAACTATATTGTGATATCTACCGAGTATTACTGGCATTGGGACTTAAACGGAACAAAATTAAGTGTTTGGCAATACCGCAGTGTGATGGAAAAAATGATGGCAGCCGGCGGACTATCCCCTGCCCCAACAGACGACCCGGAAATCATTTCCCATCCAGCCAACTGTCTGATGGTCCGAATTGGTGAAAATGTACCGGAGGAATCCATTAAGCAATTTGATACATTGCGTTTTTTACAAAGACACCATTACCGTAATATGAGGGAGGGATTCTAAATGCTCGTTGAAAATATCATGAAAACAGATATGCAGACATTGCCGCCGAATGCAACGATTGCCGAAGCCTTAAAGTTGCTGCAGCAGTACCACATCAGGCATATACCGATTACCAACGAACATAATCACGTCATAGGAATTGTCTCAGATCGTGATGTCCGGGATGCCAGCCCATCCATTTTCAATGAGGATGCCGGACAAACAGAGTTGCAAAATGAAATTCAAACTATTATGAGTCAGCCAGTTGTTACGGTTCATCCACTTGATTTCGTTGAGGAGATTGCCCGTATTTTTTACGACGAGGAATTTGCTTGTCTTCCGGTTGTAAGCAATAATGAGCTTATTGGCATTGTTACAGAGAAAGACATGCTGTACACATTGATTCAGCTGACAGGAACAAATGTCCAGAGTTCGCATATTGAAATAAAAGTACCGCATAAACCGGGAATTTTACCTGAAGTAGCATCGGTGTTCGGGAAACGCAAAACAAACATTACATCTGTGCTAGTCTACCCATACCACGATGATCCGAACTATAAAATTCTTGTATTTCGCATTCAAACGATGAATCCGATGCCCGTTGTACAGGATTTACGGGCGGCAGGATATGAACTTTTGTGGCCGAACGATATAATGGGGCCAAAATTATGACATGCAATTCTTCCTTTGTTTTTTCCAATGCATATTTAAACTATCATTTCCATTCGGATCATCCTTTTAACCAAAAACGGGTAGTATTGGCAAAAGAGCTGTTGGAAGCAGCAAACACCCTTGAGCAACACGAGATCATTGCCCCACGATTAGCGACGGATGAGGAACTCGCGTTATTCCACGATAAGGCATATATCCAGGCTGTTAAAAAGGCAAGCAGCGGAAAAATGTCTGCAGATGAAGGTTTTGAGTTTGGTCTCGGTACCGAGGACACACCAATTTTTACAAACATGCATGAAGCATCCAGTTTTCTCGTTGGTGGTTCATTAAATGCGGTTGACACGGTATTGGAAGAAAAATCAGCCCATGCACTTAATTTGGGGGGCGGTTTGCATCACGGATTTAAGCGAAAGGCGTCCGGATTTTGCGTTTACAACGATGGTGCTGTCGCGATCAAATACATGAGAGAAAAATATAATGTAAGAGTATTATACGTTGACACAGATGCACACCACGGTGATGGCGTGCAATGGGCATTTTATGAGGATCCAAATGTTTGTACGTTCAGTATCCATGAAACAGGCCGCTATCTATTCCCGGGTACTGGCAATGTCAATGAACGCGGCATCAAAGAAGGGCACGGCTATGCCTTCAATCTCCCTGTTGATGCGTTTACAGAAGATGCCTCTTTCTTACAAGTATATGAATCCGCTTTAACGGAAATTTGCGCGTATTTTAAGCCGGATGTTATTGTAACGCAAAACGGTGCAGATCCCCATGCCTATGATCCATTAACACATCTTTGTGCTACTATGACCATTTTTGAAAAAATACCATTACTGGCACACGAAATGGCTCATCAGTATTGTGATGGAAAATGGATTGCTTTGGGCGGAGGTGGCTATGATATCTGGCGCGTTGTCCCAAGAGCGTGGGCCCAGGTTTGGAATGTCATGAAAACAGGTCATCCAAAGACAGGCAATATTCCGGATAAATGGATCAAGCAATGGCAACCGCAAGCACCAGTAACGCTTCCGGATACCTGGCATGATGATCCAGCGATCGTACCGGAAATTCCAAGAAAAGCGGAGATCACGGAAAAAAATGCAAAATTTCTACTTAGTTTATTAAAGTACACAAAAAATAAACAGTGATCAATGAACAAGTCGAGCTGACAATATTTCATCAGCGCCAACCCGATATTGTCCATTTCATCCAACGATCAATCTGGAAAGAAACTTAAATTTAAAATGGATAAAGCGAGATAGCACCTGTACGTCATCTCCCTTTATCCATTATTCTGTTCTGTATTATCTTCCAATATGACGATTTCAACACGTCTGTTTTTACTCCAATTTTTTTTCGAGGTGTTCGGTACAATTGGTTGTGTGTCCCCATAACCTACTGAGGAAAAACGGGATTCATCAAAATCGTTCTCTGTAATGAGATAACGAATAACACTGCTGGCTCTTGCCCCGGATAATTCCCAATTTGACGGGTAGCGGAAATTCGAAATTGGTCTGCTGTCTGTATGTCCTTCTACTTTCACATGATTTGGCATCTCTTCAAGCAGTGTACCTATTTTATTGAGAAAGGGTTTCCCGGAATCGAGAATAGCGGCTTCTCCAGAGTCAAATAAAATACTCTCCTGTAATACCAAAACGACACCACGGTCGGTTCGGCTGGCCGAAATTACGTTTTCTAGCTTATTTTCATGCAAGTATTTCTCAACGTCTTCCATTAATTTATCCAGTGAATCTGTTTTATCGCCAGTTTCGTCATCCCTGTCATTTAAATTTTCCAATTGTGCGGGGTTCTCAAACTCGTTGGAATTTTTCCCGCTTTCCTGATCACTCGTACTTTCAGTTGGATTCTCCATCGGTACAGGTGATGGATAAAAATCTAAAACCATCCGGTTCCGAAATGACTCAGAAATAGCCTCAAATTTTACTAAATCAATTTGTGACATGGAGAACAATAATATAAAGAAGACAAGTATTAATGTGACCATGTCTGAATAGGTAACCATCCATTTTGGTGCACCGTTATTTCTCGTTTTCTTTATTTGTCTACGCTTCATGGACGCTCTCCTCCACGAACGCTGCTTCATCCTGCTGCTTTTCTGACAGCTTCGATTCATTGGAGAGAAACGCACTAAGCTTTTCCTCCAGAATCCGTGGATTTTGTCCGGACTGAACTCCAATAATCCCTTCAATAATAATTTGTTTCATAAAAACTTCTTCTTCTGTTTTTCCTTCCAATTTACTTGCCATCGGAATAAATACCAGGTTAGCAAGCACCGTTCCATACAGGGTTGTCAGAAGCGCAACAGCCATTGCCGGCCCCAATGTAGCAGGATCCTCAAGATTATTCAGCATTAGAACCAGTCCGACCAGCGTACCAATCATTCCCCATGCTGGTGCGTATTCCCCAGCTTTTTCAATAATGGCTCGTCCTTGATAATGGCGTTCCTCCATTGCTGTGATTTCCGCATTCATAATATCATTGATTACTTCCGGTTCAATCCCGTCAACAGCAAGCAATATACCTTTTTTAATGAACGGATTCTCCACTTCATCCAGCTCATTTTCCAAGGCCAATATCCCTTCCCGGCGTGCGCGTTCCGACAATTGTACAAACAGTTTGATCAATTGTGGGAGCTGCTGATCGTTTTTGTGAAATGCTTCTTTCAATACCTTTGTTGCCAGCTTCATTTGTTCCATTTTAAAATTAATCATCAATGATGCGATCAACCCGCCAATTACAATGAAAATGGAAGAAACATCAAGAAACGTGATAGCCCCTTTGCTTCCACCATTTGTTAAAATGGCAAGCATAATCATAATAAATCCGAATGTAATGCCGATTGGAGTTAATATATCTCTTTTCCTCATCGTAATCTCCCCAAACCTAGATGAATAACGGGAAACTGCACACAGGATCCTCATCAAGCTGATTAAACTGCCGTTTCCCTTCCAATATGACTCATTCTATATATCGGCATTATTTTCGATTTGTTGAGTCCCTTTCAATAATTCGGTGTGGCAATACAACCTTCTTCTCGGATACATCTTCTTTATTCATATATTTCGTCAATAACCGCATCGCTACTGCACCAATATCATACATTGGCTGGACAATGGTTGAAAGTGTGGGACGGACCATTGTTGCGATTCTCGTGTTATTAAAACCAAACACCTCGATGTCCCCGGGTACGTTTAGGCCTTTATCCTGTATTCCATGGATAACCCCTAATGCCATCTCATCGGAAGCGACAAATATTGCGGCCGGCTTTTTATCATGTGATAATAGCTGTTCAGCAGCCTCTATTCCCGAATCATACGAATAGTCACCTTCTACAACGTAATCCTCGTTGACAGTTGCACCTGACTCCTTCAGCGCCCGAGTATAACCAGCAAATTTCAATTTATTGATAAGCGTTCCATCCTGACTAGTTACATAAGCAGGATGGTCATTTCCCTGATCGATTAGAAATTTCGTTGCTTCATAGGCAGCAGCTTCATAATCAATGTTAACCGATGGAATTGTCTCTGATTCGTCAAATGTTGCTGCCAGTACAACTGGAACAGACGATGATTGAAATTGGTTCACATGCTCCTCAGTAATGTCTCCACCCATAAATAAAATACCATCAACTTGTTTTTCCAGCATCGTATTGATCAATTGCAATTCTTTATCCTTGTTCTGGTCCGAATTACTCAAAATAATATTGTATTTATACATTGTTGCTATATCCTCTATACCCCTTGCTAATTCGGCAAAAAAGATGCTGGAAACATCCGGAATAATCGCACCTACTGTCGTTGTTTTTTTACTAGCTAGTCCTCTGGCAACGGCATTAGGCCGATATCCCAGCCGCTCAATTGTTGCCAGTACCTTTTTACGTGTTACAGGTTTCACATTCGGATTTCCATTAACCACACGTGAAACTGTTGCCATCGATACATTTGCTTCCCTTGCTACATCATATATTGTGATATTCATTTTGCTAAAACCTCCAAATTTTTAACGTTGACACGTCCTAAAGTTATATATATCATACTGTACCACAAAATAAACAATTAAAAAATAAAAAGACTGATCAAATGTTGACCAGCCATTATTTTTCTTAGTAAAGCAGGCGAAAAATTTACAGATTTATACAACTAACCTAGAAAAATCCATTTCCAGGTTGTTAGTGTTCCCCCTCCATACGATAAGTTAATATCGGTGAAAGGGGACGTGCCGGTTTTAGTCGTCCTTCCTCAAAATGGGCGCTTGCGCTTTTGTGCTTATGAACGGGCAGCTGTTGCCGTATAGGAAGCTAAAGCATCCATGAACGAATCAAACATTGGAATATCCATTTGCTGTGCAGAATCAGACAGGGCTACTGCCGGATCCGGATGCACCTCGGCCATTACCCCATCGGCACCAATTGCCAGAGCAGCCTTTGCTGTTGGAAGCAGCAAATCCCTTCGACCAGTTGAGTGTGTTACATCAACCATAACAGGTAAATGTGTCTCCTGTTTCAAAATCGGAACAGCCGAAATATCCAGTGTATTCCGTGTCGCTTTTTCATACGTTCTAATTCCGCGTTCACAAAGAATAATATTTCCATTGCCACGTGATATAATATATTCTGCAGCATTGATAAATTCTGATATTGTTGCGGATAAACCACGTTTCAATAATATAGGCTTATTGACATCCCCTGCTGCCTTTAGCAGCTCAAAGTTTTGCATATTACGTGCGCCAATCTGGATGACATCAAGGTAATCCACCGCCTTTTCAATATGTGCTGGATTAACAATTTCGCTTACCACCGCCAGATCATATTCATCGGCAACCCGTTTCAAGATTTGCAGTCCTTCGATTCCAAGTCCCTGGAAATCATATGGTGATGTTCTAGGCTTGAAGGCACCACCCCTTAGCAGTTTAACCCCTCTTCGCTTAACCGCCTCCGCTACCGCGCTCGTTTGCTCATAGCTTTCAACAGCACACGGACCGAAAACAAAATGGGTATTACCATCTCCAACCTTTTCTCCCTTAATATCGATCACCGTATCTTCCGGTTTCTTTTTCCGCGAAACGAGCAGTGCTTTACGATGATCATCCTCTTGCAGCTCCAGACTAGCCTTGAAGATTTCTTTGAAAATGTGTTCCACTGTCGAATCTTCAAATGGACCATCATTATGCTGGACAAGCTTATTCAGCATATCCCGCTCTCGTACAGGATCATATCGTTTCATACCTTGCTTATCCTTTATTTCACCGATTTGCCGAACGAGCTCGGCACGCCGATTTACAAGCTCTAACAGTTCAAGATTAACACTGTCTAACTGATTGCGCAGTTGTTCCATTTCATTCATCCTAAAATCTCCTCCTAAATATAATACATTTTTAATAATTAGAGACAATTATAGCTAAAAATTTTTTCTTTGTCAGCAAAAAGTTTATAATTATAACTATATTCTTTCTGGAAAGGGATTTTTCATGATGGAAGAGCGCATTTTTGCACTGGATATTGGTACAAGATCCGTAACAGGTATTTTATTAGAAAAACAGAGTGATAGATTTTCGATTATCGATTTCTATACAAAAGAACATAAGGAACGATCAATGCGGGATGGGCAAATACATAATGTAATTGAAGTTGCTGACGTTATCCATGATGTTAAACAGCAGCTCGAACAACCATATGGCGAATTACCGTCCGTTTGTGTTGCTGCTGCCGGCAGGGCACTTAAGACGGTTCAAGCAACTGCTGAGCTTGATTTAAACCAGCAGCCAATTGCAGAAAACGATATAATCAAGCATTTGGAATTAAGTGCTGTCCAAGCGGCCCAGCGCCAGCTTGCCAACAATGAAAATGATGGTGACTATACAAACTATTATTGTGTTGGTTATTCTGTACTGCACTATAAGCTTGATGGTGAAGTAATCGGTTCCTTGATTGATCAGAGCGGCAAAAAGGCAGCAGCAGAAATTATTGCTACATTTTTGCCAAAAGTGGTCGTCGAATCTCTTTTAGCGGCGTTATCACGAGCGGAATTGGAAATGGAAGCACTGACCCTGGAGCCGATTGCGGCAATTCATGTACTTATCCCGGAATCAATGCGGCGGCTGAATGTGGCACTTGTCGACATTGGAGCTGGTACGAGTGATATTGCTATAACAGATAAGGGTACAGTTGTCGCCTATGGAATGGTTCCGGTTGCCGGCGATGAAATAACGGAGGCGATCAGTGATTACTATTTATTGGATTTTCCAGAAGCAGAGCAGACGAAAAAGGAAATTGTATTGAATGGTAAGGATACCGTTCAGGACATCCTGGGCTTTGAAACAACGATTGACCATACTACGTTAATGCATGACATTACATCAGATGTTGAACGATTAGCAGGTGCAATTGCCGAGGAAATCATTCAATTAAACTCACGGGCGCCGAAAGCTGTCATGCTTGTTGGCGGTGGCAGTTTGACCCCAGGGATAAACACGGCTCTGGCAAAGAAACTGCAGCTGCCAGCCAATCGTGTTGCGGTACGAGGAATTGACGCGATCCAACATATAACAAAAACAGAACAACTTCCGACAGGTCCTGATTATGTGACACCAATCGGGATTGCCATTGCCGCTATAGAGAATCCAGTACACTATGTCAGTGTCAGTGTTAATAATCAAACCATCCGACTGTTTGAAATGAAGCAATTAACAATTGGCGATTGTTTGGTACAGGCTGGAATTGAGATAAATAAATGGTATGGAAGACCAGGAGTTGCAGCTATTGTTACGGTAAACGACAAGACCGTCACACTACCAGGCGAATACGGAAAAGCGCCTGTAGTCCAGTTAAACAACAGCCCAGCAAATGTTGATACAATCGTTCATCATGGTGACAGCATTTCGCTTGTAAAAGGCGTGGACGGAAAAGAACCAACCGTTACTTTGGAAGAGCTTGTTGGCGAAGTCTCATCGTTTACGATCTATTTCAACGATACAGCCTATCAAATCACGACTACTTTCTATGTCAACGGGGTTCGTCAAGAAAAGGATTATATTCTGCAAGATAATGATAGCATCGAGTGGAACCAAACCAGAACCGTTCAGGACTTTATCGAAACATTGGCTCCGGAAAAACGTAAAACAGTACAAGCATTTCATGTGTATGTAAATAACAAGGAGGTTATCCTGCAGAATAAAGGTGGGACACAGCTGTACTTGAATAACGAAAAAGCGATAATCAATCAACCATTAAAAAATGGCGATCATATAACCATCAAAACACGAAAGCATCCGACTGTTAATGACATACTTAACCAGTGTCATGAAGTGCTTTGGGATTCCATTACGGTCACGTTTAATAACAAACCGGTTTTGGTAAAGCAGCAATTCAACAAAGTTTATCGAAATCAGGAGGAATTATCCGAGGATACACTTCTTATGCCGAATGACAAGCTTGAGGTGAGACGACAAACTGTTACACCGTATATTTTTCAAGACATTTTTCGTTATATTGAGATCGATTTAGCGAATGCTTCAGGAAATTTCAAACTGTATAAAAACAAACAGCCAGCGACTTTTCATGAAACCATTCACGATGGCGATAATCTGGAGCTGATTTGGGAGGATTAAATCGACACGCGATCGTCCCCCATTTATTACACATAAAAAGGAGCTAACCTTAAAAGGCAGCTCCTTTTTATGGTAAAAGGTTATTTCTTTTCCAATTCATCTGCAGCTTCTTCAATTGCTTCGGCTACTTCTTCAGCTGCTTGTAATGCCTCGTCCTCTTTATTCCGCTTATCCTGCAGCTTGTTTTGGACGGTTTTGGTTAACTCCTGTGTTTTTTGTGAAACATTCTTTGATAGCTGAGAAGCGGAATCTACTGCTTTGCCTTTCACCTCTGTACCCATATTGTACGCTTTATCTTTTAATGCAGATCCTTTTTCATAGGCAACATCTTTCCAATCATTCGCCCGGTCTTTTAATTGGGTGGCACCCTGATTAATATCCCCCCGTAGTTCTTTACCGGATTTTGGCGCATATAATAGTGCAGTGGACGCACCAACAATACCACCAATTAGCGCTCCAATAACAAAATCTTTCGTGTTTATATTACCATCTTGTTTGGCTCCCATACAATCTCCTCCTCCAAATTTATTTATGTTTATTTTTTTTCCATAAATCCATCATTGCTGCGCCCCACTTCACTGCCTGTGATGCCTTGTCCTGATTCTGGGAAGCAGATTTCGAGATGCTTGCTGAAACTTGTCTTAATGTTTGATTGAAATCTTTTACCGTGTCACCAATACCTTTTACACCTTCAAAAAGACCATTCATTTTTGCGGATTTTTGACTTGCATCCTCTGCTAGTTTATTCGTTTTATTTAATAATTCCTCTGTCTCTTTGGTAATCCCCCGCATTTGTTTTTCCATATTTTCCATTGTATCCGCTACGTTATTTAATGTACGTCGGGCAGCTACCAATGTCATTGCTAAATAAGCTACTAATACTGCAAAGGCCACAGCAGCAATAAACGCAGCAATAGCTAATAAGTATTCCATGTAATTCAGCTCCTTCTAAATATATGTATTTTATTTTATACAGTAATGTTGATTGATAGTCATTAGTATTAACTAAGATACCAACAATTACTTAAATAATACCCGAACAAAATTGGACTAAACCTATTCCTTGTTCAACTATACAGGTTTGTCCAATTCATTTCGACAAAAACGGATAAATTCCTTGGCAATGCTTGTATATTCATCATGTGGAAAAAGAGCCTTTACGTGCATGTTCGAAAAGTTGCCAAACTGGGTCTTAAAGGTTGAGCCAGTTTAATAAGAGCACCAAGGAAAATTCCCCCCGAGTATGCCGCTTATCATTTGATGACTTTTTGAACAACCTATTTAACATAGACTCTTCCATATCAGGCATTTTTCAATTTATTATCATACATACTTAATTGTTCCTCATAAGCTTGCTGGAATTTTTGAATATCTCCTGCTCCCATGAAAATCAAAACACTGTCGGGATAGCTTAGCAGACGCTCAGTGTGTGTCAAATCCAGTATCGTGCTGCCATTAATCAGCTTTTCCAGATCATGAATCGTAAGTTTTCCACTTTCTTCTCTCGCAGATCCAAAAATATCACATAAATATACGTGATCGGCCATATCTAAACTATCGGCAAACTCCTGCAAAAATGTCTTTGTCCTTGTAAATGTATGTGGCTGAAAAATGGCGACAATTGATTTCCCCGGATACTTCTTTCTTGCTGAATTAATTGTTGCCTCTATTTCTTTCGGATGGTGTGCATAATCATCAATTAAAACCTGAGTCCCCGCTTTTTTCTCGGTAAACCTGCGCTTAACGCCTTGAAACGTACTGATTTTTTTGATGTCCTCAGCCTGCATGCCTTCATAATGACAAATAGCAATGACAGACAAAGCATTCAAAATATTATGGTCCCCGTAAAACGGAATCGTAAATGTGTCATAAAAAGTATTCCGCACAAACACGTCAAATTGCGTACCGCTTTCCGTTTCAATTACATTTTGCGCCTGAAAGTCATTTGTATTTGCAAACCCATAATACATTACTGGTACTTTGGCCTGGATTTGCTGCAATTTTTCATCATCTCCACACGCAATAATTCCTTTTTTTACACGATCTGCCATTGATTGAAATGCATCAAACACATCATCAATGCTCGTAAAATAATCCGGATGGTCAAAATCAATGTTCGTCATAATCGCATAATTCGGTTCGTATTGCAGGAAATGGCGGCGATATTCACATGCTTCAAAAACAAAATACTTGCTGTCCACATGGCCTTTACCTGTACCATCACCAATTAGATAAGAGACTGGGTATGTTTCGTTTAAAACGTGAGCAAGCAATCCTGTTGTCGATGTTTTCCCATGTGCACCGGTTACCGCAATACTTGTATATTGCTTTAACCATTCTCCTAAAAACTCATGATAACGATAAAATTTGTTTCCCTTTTCTCTTGCAGCTTTAATTTCAATATGGTCTTCTGAAAATGCATTTCCGGCAATGATCGTATAGTCATCTTTGATGTTATCTTCTAAAAAAGGGAGTATCGGAATGCTTTTCTCCTCTAATGCTTCCTGTGTAAAAAAACGCTTTTCTACATCAGATCCTTGCACCTTTTCTCCGGAATCGTAAAGTATATGGGCAAGGGCACTCATTCCTGTCCCCTTAATACCAATAAAATGGTAAGTTGTCATAAAAAAGAACCTCCAAATTTATGTGTAAAAAGGATTAGCCATCCTTCTTTTCGGGTAGCTATTACATAATTATAGCAAAAGTAAAGTAAGAGTAAAATAAATTATTTTTTCTCCACCGTCAGAATAATGTTACTGTATTTTCTCTTACTCAGGAAGCGTTAACTCTAAATGCCGCTAAACCGATAGATATGGCCACTTCCAGCACTGGTTTGTATCCGCTTTCGTTTTTAAATCGTCTGGCTGCTGTATTCTACTGGTTCAAGACGTGGGTTTGGTCTGTACCGTCTTCCCTCTTTTGCTTCTGGTGTGCCGTTAAGCAGGACATTATCACCTGTGAAGCCAATGTTTATATTTAATAAACTGCCGCCAACACCATACATATCCACGGGAACACCAAGCATTTCAAACTGTTCAATACGTTTTTCAGTAAATCCGCCGCTTACAACAATATTTACGTGGGGATATCCTTCTTCATCCAGTGCTTTTCGCAATGCAAATATAAGTTCAGGACTTGCTCCACGCGGATCGAAAGTGCCCATCAAATGATGATTTCGCAAAAAATATTTATCAACAAGTGTCCGTGATGTATCAACACGTACACCTTTTAAATCTGTGCCGAATGCCCTGGCAACCTTTAACGCATCTGTTATCACGTCGTTATTATAATCAACAAGTGTAACAAGCTCATCCTCAGGATACATTTCATGGTACGCTTTTGATGCAGCGACAACATCACCGCGAAACATTTGGATCATCGCGTGTGGCATTGTGCCCATTCCCTTTTTCCCCCACCATTCGTTCATTGCATGAGTTGCTTGTGCTGTTGAACCGCCGATAAAGGCAGCATAACCGTCACCTGCCTGCTGGGTAAAATGATCGTCACGATCGCCCATAAAAATAATCGGCTTCTGTTTACCTGTAGATCGGGCCGCTTTTACGACATTATATACATTTGTTGCTACCGATGTTCTTCTTGCTAAAATTCCGTCAATAATCCCCTCCAGAAAGCCAAAATGCTGATAGGCTCCAGAAATGGTCAGGACCGTTTCATAGGGTGCAATCTTATCGCCATCTTTTAATGAGTGGATTTCCAATTTTTCAGGTTCATGCGCAAATGTATGTACTAATGCAATAGCTTCATCGGTTCCACATAAAACGGCATGTTTTTTCTGAAAAAACTGCATCGTTACATAATTATTGGGAAGCCTTTTCTCAGCAATTTCTTTTGTTTTCAAAAAATATACTGCCGAGAACCAGCCTTCCCTGATACGCTCATCAAACTTAAATGTTTTATTTGTCAAGCGTTTAATCTCCCCGCTTAATTTTTGCTCAATTTCTTTCATAGGTTTGCTTCTCCTTATATGATAGTGTGACAGTTTGCCGTTTCTCTATAGTAAGAAGTGGTCTGATCGTTTTGAACACGCTTATAACCTATCATATAAGAATATATCTGGTTCGACAAGGAAAAAATTATTCCTGAATTTTCAGTTGTGAATTGGAAATTAACACCTCTCTTGGCTTACTCCCATTTTGCTGAGCGATAATCCCCTTTCGTTCCATTGTATCCATTAAGCGGGCAGCGCGATTATAGCCTATTTTGAAATGGCGTTGTAATAATGATGTACTGGCACTATGCTGCTCAACAACAAAGGCAACTGCTTGCTCCAATAAGTTATCCTCTTCGTTTTCAACATCGATTTGCTCCAGCAGCTCATCCTGCTCAAATAAATAATTGGCAGGAGCAATCGTTCTGGCATACTTGGTAACCCGTTCAATCTCGTCATCCGAGACAAATGCTCCTTGCAGCCGTACACTCTTGCCAGCACCATTTTCTACAAACAGCATATCCCCTTTTCCTAATAGCTTCTCAGCACCGCTTGTGTCAATGATCGTCCTTGAATCAACCTGTGATGAAACACTAAACGCGATTCGCGTCGGAATATTTGCCTTAATTAATCCCGTTATAACATCCACTGATGGGCGCTGTGTAGCTAACAATAAATGGATTCCGCATGCCCGTGCTTTTTGTGCAATCCGGCATATGGCGTCCTCGACATCCTGCGGGGAAACCATCATCAGATCAGCCAACTCGTCAATAACGATGACCAAAAACGGCATTTTCTCATCGATCCGGTTTTGCTTCTTCATTTTTTGATTATATCGCTCAATATCCCTGACACCTTCATGGACAAATTTCTCATATCGCTCTTCCATCTCATTAACAGCCCATTTCAAGGCCTGTGTCGCTGCTTTTACATCAGTTATCACTGGTGCAACAAGGTGCGGGATATTATTAAATGGCGCAAGTTCAACCATCTTTGGATCAATCAGCAGAAATTTAACGTCTTCATGACTGGCCTTATACAACAGACTAATCAGGATCGTGTTAATGCACACGCTTTTCCCTGACCCGGTTGCACCAGCAATTAAACCATGCGGCATTTTCTTAATATTGGTGATTAACGGTGCGCCTTCAATGGTTAAACCTAAAGCAATTGTTAGCGGTGATGTGCTGGTTTTAAAAGCTTCTGTCGCAAAAATTTCCTGTAACCCAACCATTTGCGGCTTCGGATTGGGGATTTCAATCCCAATGGTATTTTTTCCAGGAATTGGTGCTTCGATACGGATATCCTTTGCTGCCATATTCAATTTTAAATCATCGCTCAGATTTTTTACTTTGCTGACCTTCACCCCCATTTCCGGATGAACTTCAAATCTTGTTACGGAAGGTCCTTGTGTCGCATTGACTACCCTTGCCTTGACATGAAAATATTTTAACGTTTGTTCCAGAAGCTCCTGCTGGTTCGTTACCCACAGTTGATCCTGACTATTTTTCGGTTCAGGGTCGGCCAATAAATAATACGGAATGTCACTTTTTGGATTGGGTGCAATTGGATGAAGTGTGTTCATCCTTTGTTTTCTCTCACGATGCCTCCGTTTGTCGTTTGCACTCATCATGACATTAAATGGCACTGTGTGATTTGACTTATTGTTCGCTTGTTCTTCTATCTTTCGTTTACGTTCTTTTCGTTGGTTATTGCTGTTTGGAGAAGCAACTGGATTTCTCTTTTTTGGTAATTCTTTGACGTGTACACCATTTATCTCTGCTGAAGTCTCGACTTCCTGCTGCTCTGGCTTTTCATTTTCAGTATGTTCGTCCACGGTATGTTTAGATCTATTTTGCTGGACCTTCGCGTACTTCTCCGCTTCCTTCTCGTCAGTTACAGCGGGATGCCCTACTGTTTCCTTGTTTTCTTGTAATACCGACTGGTTCTTTACTGCTTCATTATCCCCTACTTTCCGTTGTTCATTGGTTTCCTTTGTTTCTTTCGTTTCCTGTATCACCGGCAAGTCAAAAGCTGCCGCAGCCGCTTCCTCCGTTTGCTGTTTACGGACGAACGCCGGAATCTCTTCTACCTCTTTTTCCTTTTTTCGCTTTTGATAACCATAAATTGGCGACGGGACTTCCGTTGGGCGAAATGGCTTGTTATCCGTTGTCTGTTTTTCTATTTTGCTCTCGGTTTTTTGCGGCTCTGCCGGCTTTTTCGGTTCTCTTCGTTTTCGTTCAAATGCCGGTCTTTCTATCGCTTCATTCGTTTTAGGATCGTCAGGGATCACTGGAAAACGAAAGGATTTTCGATTCGGGTATTTATGCACAACCTTCGTATGTAGTTCCTGATCATGAAAGCTGTGTTCACGTGGCTTTCTCTCTATTTCTTCTTCCTCTATTACCTCTGTAAAAAATAGATCCGTTATTCTTTTCTTCCATTGGTCCCACATATTTTTCACTCATTTCTTTCTCTGCTTAAAACTTCTTCCACTCTATTTTATCAGTTTTTCATGTTGTTTGTTAGTGTGTATTTCACATCAGCCTTTAAACAGAAAAACAACCCAAGCCCTGAAGACATAGGTTGCTTTTTGAACTTACACTTAAAAATGAAATGCATCTCCTTTTTTGTAGCTGTCTTCCAGCACGTAGATACCTTTTTCTTTCGGCGCATTCGGCAAGCCTAATTCTTTTTGCGAACATATCATACCATTCGATGGAACCCCACGTAATTTTGTCGGTTTAATTTTAAGTCCGCTTGGCATTACTGCCCCGACCTTAGCTACTACAACCTTCTGGCCGGAATCAACATTCGGTGCACCACAAACGATTTGCAAGGTTTCATCTCCGGTATCAACCTGACAGACACTTAACTTATCAGCATTTTCATGAGCTGTTTTACTTTTCACATAGCCAACAACGAATTTCGGACTTAAATCTAACTCAAGCTTATCGGACAGCCCATTTTTTGCAAAAAATGCTTTTAATTTGCTTAACAAACCCTCCGTTAATACGAATTTCCCGGTATCAGACAGTTCGAAATGGGTGGAAGCCTGAAAAATATTATATCCTAGTACTTTTCCCTGCTGATTTGTAATCTTTGTAATGTCTCCATAGTGCTCCTGCTTTATCTCATAGCGATTGCCATCGTCTAAAGGAATAATGAGTACATCACCAATTCCCGTCGGATTATAAAATACATCCATCTACGTTCATCCTTTCTATTTCTCCGGCCTGTTTTTTGCCAAAATGAAGATCGGTTCCAATCTTCTATCCTCGTAAATGAATGATAAGGATGTAATTGGAATTCTGCCTTCTGCAAAAAACTTCATCGTCATCTGTGCTAATATATCATAGCCTGTTTTGTTTTGAATGTCAGCCAATATCAAAACATCCTGATGCGGAACCGCCAAGGCCAGTTCCCCTTTACTATTTGCTTTCATTTCTTCCAAAAATGCCTCGTTTAGAATTCTGCTTGCATCATAACCGTCTTGTGTTGCAATAAAATAAAAATCATTGTCTGCTACGGTATCCTTTTTGGGATCGGCCTTTAATGAACGAATATTAAATGTTGCAATCTCGTCAATTCGTTCATAAGTCCAGTTTTCTTTTTCCAGCATCGGTTCGTCAATTAACCGGTACGATTTCCCCAGATCCAAGGCATAAAAAATCCGCGTTTCTGCCGTGTGATCCTTTGTGGCCAATGTCGTACCTGCCTTCGTTTCAGTCGGAAAGGATGTTGCCCGGATAACCGGAAAAATATGCTTCTCCATCCCGGTTAATTCATATTCCTGATTCATAATCCGCAGCGACTCCGTAATATGGTCAACTAACTCATCAATTGCCTGCTCACCGCGCTGATTATATTTTCCGATCACGTTCGGCAACGTAATCGTAACTCCCTGCTTCGTAACCTTCCATTCAATCCGAAACGTATCCTTATCCCTGTTATAGGAAGTCTGATAATCCGGATTCACAAGCCGCTCTTCCAAGATCCGTTTCATTTTTATGCTTGTCATTTTCATCGCTTATTCCTCCTTCACGGAAGCTCCAATCGGAATTAGTCCGGCAACCCGTCCAAAAATGCCTCAATTTCTTCCTTCGTTTTTCGATCTTTACTGACAAACCGGTCAATTTCTTCGCCCTCCTTAAATGCAATAAAACTAGGTATACCAAAGACATCGTATTCCTGGCACAATTCAATAAATTGGTCACGGTCAATCAATATAAACGTAAACGCTGGATATGCATGTTCAATTTCGGGTAAAATTGGTTCGATCACCCGGCAGTCCGGACACCAATCCGCACTGAATAATGCAATAACCGAATCGTTCTCTATATATTTTACAAATTGCTCTTTTGTTTCCAATGTTTGCATGTCCATCAACCTCCAATGTAATAGTATCTTTGTTTTTCTGTGATAGCAACAAAAAGCTACCTGATTAAAGCAGGAAAATCCTGCACTTCAGCTATTTGACTAGGTTATATTTTTCCAACCATGCAGAAGGATTGCATTACGTAAAAAAGTCTTTAAAATGGAAGTATGATAATGAACATGTTTTGGAGGGATTAGAATGGAATTAACCGTTTATTTAGCTGGCCAGATTCATGACGATTGGCGTAAAGATTTACAAAAGAAGGCAGAGGAAAAAAAGCTTCCGTTAACGTTCGTAGCGCCACAAACAAACCATGATCGATCAGATAATATTGGCGAAGATGTTTTAGGCGAACAACCAGGTAAAATTTATAAAGATGATGCAGCGTCAAGCATCAATAACTTGCGAACCCAAGTGTTAATGCAGAAATCGGATGTCGTCATTGCTCTTTTCGGTGAAAAATACAAACAATGGAATACGGCAATGGATGCAAGTGCTGCCATTACGATGAATAAACCAACGATTATTATTCGCCCTGAATCACTGATCCACCCATTAAAAGAACTATCGAATAAAGCAAATGTTACCGTTGAAACTGTTGATCAGGCTCTTGATGTATTAAACTATATTTTTGAATAATTGGGTTGCAGCGGAATCCTTTTCCGCTGCATGTTAAAACCGGTTATGAAACTCCCACTGTCCGCGCAACAGTTTTATGATATGGACAAACATTTCCTTCCTCGTAACAAGTTCATTCGTGAAAACACCAATTGCCCCTTCTTTTTTCCGTACTTCTTGTTTTTTGGCGAATTGATCCATGACATCTCCTAATTCATGGCCTTTTTTTAATTCGGTATTGATTTTTTCCGGTAATGGAATTCTGGCACCACTTGCTGTATAAATATTTCTTTCCTGGTCAACCAGCGCTCCCCAATTACACAAATAAAGCTGATCTTCTACATACATCACGCCACCTTCAAGACCAACTCCGAGCGTGTTCGGGTTTTTCTGTACACATTCCAATGCCCGGTTAACCGCACCTTCTCTTGTTTCCTCATCTGAAAATGGTTGTGCGGATACACTCGAAGCTGCGTCCATATTAATTACTGTATACGCCGGGAATATTTCTAGAACAGCGTTAACTTTTGCCGGGTTTTTCGAACCAATGATAATTTTCATTTACGAATTCCTCACAATCAAAAAGCTAGCCGCTACCATCCAACACGGCAGCGGTTTTGGTCCTTACTTGGGAAATTACAAATTTCATATGATGCAACTAGCCGGACAGTCATAACGTAGCCACGTACGGCTCCAGCGCTCTGCGGCTTCCGCTTTTTGTTAATTATTTACTACGAATATAATCCACCGTATTTTGATCGGTTGTTTTTACCAACTTAACTAAAAGTTCCTTGGCTGCCGCGTAATCATCCACATGAACGATTGATGCTGACGTATGAATATAACGAGAACAAATGCCAATCACCGCTGATGGAACACCATCGTTTGCCAGATGGACCTTCCCCGCATCTGTTCCACCTTGGGATATAAAATACTGATATGGAATATGATTCGACTCAGCTGTCTCTAAAACAAACTCACGCATTCCTTTATGCGTTATCATCGATCGGTCAAAAATCCTTAGCAAGGCTCCTTCGCCTAATTGTCCAAATTCCTTTTTGTCACCTGACATGTCATTTGCCGGTGATGCATCCAGTGCATAAAAAATATCCGGCTGAATCATATTCGCGGCAACCTGTGCCCCCCGTAAGCCAACCTCCTCCTGGACAGTAGCACCAGAGAACAATTGATTTGGCACGGTTTCGTTTTGCAATTCTTTTAAAAGTTCAATGGAAAGTCCGCATCCATAACGATTATCCCATGCCTTTGCCAGGATTTTTTTGCTGTTTGCCATTGGGGTAAACGGACAAATTGGTACGATTGCCTGCCCTGGTTTAATCCCGATTTGTCGTGCATCGTCACGGTCATCTGCACCAATATCGATCAGCATATTTTTTGTCTCCATCGGTTTTTTGCGCTGTTCAGGTGTAAGGTTATGCGGAGGAATGGATCCAATGACTCCGATTACCGGACCATTAGCTGTCATTATCTGGACGCGCTGCGCAAGCATGACCTGATTCCACCAGCCACCAAGCGTCTGAAAACGAATCATCCCGTTTTCCGTAATTTGCGTAACCATAAAGCCAACTTCATCCATGTGCCCAGCAACCATAACTTTAGGACCCTCGCCCTTTTTGACACCAAAAATGCCACCTAAATTATCCTGAATAATCTCATCTGCATATTTTTGCAATTCACCCTTCATAAATTGGCGAACGAGATGTTCATTACCTGATGCCCCTTGTAATTCGGTTAATGTTTTAAAAAGCTCCAGTGTCTCTTGTTTCATATGTTCTCCCCTCATCCCTTTTCTATGTATTGCTTAATCTAAGTATAACGGAAAGGCTGTTGCTCTTTCCACCATCCACTATCGTATTTCATTTTCTATTTTTTAAGTTTTGCGGTATACTAACAAGTGAAGTTACCCGGTTTTAAATTTGTAGCTTGAGGTGATAATAAAATGGGAATGAAAAAGGCTGTTCTAGCAGCAGGGTTAGGTGTAGCTGTTGGGTATTTAGCAAAATGTCAAGTAGATCAATTACAAAAAGTAACACCGGAAAAAGCATTGAAACAAGCAAAAGAAACATTTAAAAGAGAAGGGCCGATTAGCGGTTCATGGATTTATATGAAACCAGAACAGGTTGAAAAAAACGGTTTAACATACAACGCCTATCGTGGTGGTGTTACCCGTAACATCGACGGGGAGAACAAACAATTTGAATTCCATGTTGATATGGAAACAGGCGCTGTGATTGACGCTATTCAAACAACATAAGAAGAAGCTGCTCGTTTATAAGAGCAGCTTTTTTGTTAGCCAGTAGATGTATCCATTTTTTCCCTCTCAATCCCATATTCCACCTATTGCAAAGCAGAACAGCTGCCCCGACAGAACGGCCGATAGAAATTATTTATACTCATATCGTTCACGCTTCACTTCATCGATCTTTTCCCCAACATCATTAAACTTGATTGCACGATAATAGGCATCGTGATAAAACGTATACCAGGCATTTTTCTGATAGCCGATATTCATCCATTTCTCCTTTTGATGAACCGATGTCACCGGGTAATCATCATAAGCAAGCGCCCACAATTTGTTTTGATGGGCGTGTGTCGGCATAATATCGGCCATATGGATAAAGCTTTCCTCCCCGTCCTCAAAAACAAGGATTGCGTGCCCATCACTATGCCCGCCTGTGTGAATCATTTTCAGTCCCTCGACAATTGTTAATTCATTTTCAAACGGTTTTACTTGCTGCACGATCGGTTTCCAGTTCATTTCCCAATATGTATTAACCGAGCGAATATTCGGGTTTCGCATTTCGTTCCATTCAACGGCCGATACGTAAATAGAAGCATTTTCAAAAACAGGAACAAATTCTTCTCCTTCCTTTTTTGTCAGCCCGCATGCATGGTCGAAATGTAAATGGGTCATCAGCATGGCATCAATATCTCCGGTTGTTAATCCTAACGCTGATAACGACTCTACTATCAATGATTCTTCAAGGACACCGAAGTTTCGCAGCTGTTTATCCGTTAGTTTCCCATTTCCTATTCCCGAATCAATTAAAAAATTCTTTCCATCGATCTGAAGCAGGATCGGATCAGTGCGTAATTCAATTTGATTTTTTTCATTATACGGATATTTTTTTCCCCACAGTGCTTTTGGAACAACTCCAAACATGGCCCCGCCATCCAAAAAATTAACGCCACCATTTAACCACGTCAGCCTTCCACGTCCTATGTGTAATGTCTCCATCTCTCTTCCCTCCTTTATTTCTCCTTCCAGTTTAGCTAAACACAAGAGGTTGCGCAAGCGCTGTCATTTTACTATAAAAAAGCCGAATATCAACGACTATTTTTTCATAAGAATCGTGCTCGACAGCGGTAAATAACTTGTCCTTTCGCGGAAAATTTTTCTTCGTATTCTGTCATGATATTCGTTGGATCCTGAAGCTTATGGAGATCTAAATTAACCTCCTGCAACTGCATCCCAAACGCAGAAAAACTGACTAATGAATATTCAAATAATCCACGGTTGTCCGTTTTTAAAACAACTTCACCCGCTTGATCCAAAATTGTTTGGTACTTTTCTAAAAATGCCTGAAAGGTTAACCGTCGTTTTTCATGCCGATTTTTTGGCCATGGATCCGAAAAATTCAAATAAACCGTGGCTATCTCGTTATCAGCAAAAACGTCCCGTAAGTGATTGGCATCTATATTCAGTAATACAATATTATCCCGATCCACTTCCATAACCTTCTGTGCAGCTGTTACGATAACACTTTTACTTATTTCTATTCCAATAAAATTCACATCTGGATATTGTTTTGCCATACCAGCTAAAAATTGTCCTTTACCAGTACCAATTTCCAAATGGATCGGGTTCTCATTTCCGAAAACAGACTGCCAGTGGCCCCTGTATTTACCTGGTTCTGGAATCACAAGCTGGCTGTTGGCTGTCAGAAAATCATCAGCCCATGGTTTGTGACGTTGACGCATTATTTCTATACCTCTCTTTTTTAAAAACCACCAATTTATGTCAAGCATAGATTACTAATAAATGCTAATAATACAGAAGTGAGGTGATTTAAATGACGTTAACCATTTATGATCAATTAATGCTATTACATGATATATTGAGTGAACATACCGAAGATTGCACAGGTGAAATTGCAGAATACCAGCAAATAAAACGGCTGGTTCAGGCAATGATGGCCAAAAACAGCATCACCGATGAACAGCTTCTGCAACTTTTGCCGGAAATTTATAATTACGGCCGCCAAGGTGAAATCGCTCAAAATTCACCAGAACATATAACGACAAACAAGGAAAATATCGTAAACTGGATGAATGCCATCAATAATGTTCATTTAGAATAGCTTCATTTACATGTTTATTCAAGTCACGTAAATCATTTAGCCGTTCCTGTACCTTCCTTGTTTCGTTCCGCTCATGATGCCAAAGCAAAAAACTTAATGCATCGGAAATTAAATACCAGTACATCCGTTCAATCAGCTGCTGATCACGAATAACACCATATTTTTCAAGCCACTTGTTCCAATCCTCAATTGGGATATACCATTTAAGCAGCAAACCAAAGTCCATAACGGGATCAGCTATCGTAGCATTATCCCAGTCAATTAAATAAAGTTCTCCTGCTTTGGTCAGCAGCAGATTGTTATGGTTAAGATCGCAATGACAGACAACTTGTTTTTGCTCCCTCGTAGCTGGTAATAATCGCTGTAAATAGTGTAAAGCATCCTGCACTTCGGTATATTTTTGAACGAGGCTACTGTCATATAGTTGCCTTTTTAAGTGTGCCAAACGTTCATCAGGTGTTACTGGCTTTTTTCCTAACCGCATTAACATATGAAGCAATTCAGAAGAATGGTGAATCTTGCGTAACAATTCAGCTACACGTGGATGCTGCATTTCTTCCGGTTTCAGCTCTCTGCCTTCAATCCATTCCTGTGCTGTGATAACATCACCGTTTTCCATCCGCCTTGTCCAAACGAGCTTTGGAACAATCCCTTCAGCCGATAGTACTGCCAGAAATGGAGATGAGTTTCGTTTAAGGAATAGTCGTCTGTTTTGATTCTCGGCGATGTATGCATCACCAGTCAACCCGCCTGCAGGTGCAATATTCCAATCTTTTCCTAATACAGCTTCTAGCCAATTCACCATTCATTCCTCAAATCTATGATTAAAAGTACGTGTTCACTGGGATACTCTGACTTGTCGAACATCCTCTTCTATACGTAAAATTTTTATAGTCCAATTATGTATTTTATAACGACATTGGAGAAATTACAAATATTAAACAGCTAATCGATAATTTAATCTGTTTTTAAAAGTTTCACAAATTTGCTTGTTCGAATTTATCTAGTTGCTTTACTCCTTTTATGCTTATCGGCTGTACTTGCTTGGAAACCGTACATGTCAGGCAACGGCTTGTTTGTCCATCAACCTGATAGGCGACTTCTGAATCGGCAACCATCTTTAATTGATTCGCATTTAGTACAGCAACTTCCTTAAAATTCACATGTTTTCCAGTAAATACTGTCAGAAAAAGTGCCAACACTTTCCACTTTGAAATTGAATGAATCAGGAGAAGAATCCGTTTCGCTCTGCCACTTCCTGCAATCGGATTTACAATAAATCGATACATTTACAACCCCTCATTATCCATTGAAAATACAGGTGATTCCTCTTCTTCCCATTCCGGACGTTTAACCGAGACGGATTGACAGTAAGCGAGCAATGCTTCGGCAGCTTTTAATTGGCGGTTTTTAAGCGGCGATACCAAATTCCGCTTTTCCGTAAACCATTGATTATATTCCCTTTTACCGATTATGTTTGTATGATAAGGTTTTGATTCTGCGATTATCCGATTCGTTCGGGAGAGGACAACCTTTTTCACAGGAAAATCAATATCCTGCTTCTTTAATATACTTTTAATAATTTGCTCCGTACGTTTTAAAGCAAACAGCGGACTTACTATTTTTCGCTGTTTACGATTAGACTCACCCATCCACATCCGTTCCTCCAAAGCATAAATTCTGGTCGCATCATCTTCCTCCAGTACATAAATAACCTCGATACCGATCGGACTAATAAATATGATTTCTCCCTCAACTGGTGCTTTTTTAATCGTAAATATCGGATGGTACATGACTAAATACGTGTCTGGAAATCGCTGCAAAAAATATTTTAGCGTTTCGTCATCTCCGAAGCTTTGGTCCATAAACGATAAATCAGTGACGGTTGACGAGGCCCATTTCAATTGAAGCGGAAGGAGCTTATCCAGAAAATATTGCTTTAGTTCCTGCTCCGTCTTCGGTAACTCCGTTTCTCCCGGCTCTTCTGCAACCGGCTCCCGCTTTAAGATTGCTTTCCATTTTGAAAAGGTAGACTTTGCTAATTCCCTATCCTGCTCAATACTCAGCAAACTATTTTGTTGCGTCTCCCATAACGTATGCAGCTTTTTCCAATTTTCCTGTTTTAAACGTGTAAACTGACTTGGATAACGATACATATTCCATTCATAGCGAGAAATATAATCGTTTAGCTTAATCAGCTGCGCCATCTGCTCCACCCCTTAATCCATAACTGGAAATAACCTTATATTTTGGCGTTTGCTTGGGAAAAATTTGATATAACACAACTTCTCCAGCAATTAATTGGTATTTTTTAGCTTGATACTTTTCCTTAACATTTGCGATGATTCCTTTATCGGCTGAACCATCCCACTTTTTTGCCAGGGTAATATGCGGATGGTAATCCCGCTGTTCCTTCTGAAAGCCACATGCTGCCATATAGGTTTCCGTTTTCGCTTGTAACGATGCTAATTCACTGTTTTTCTTTACCCCCGCCCAAAGAACACGCGGGCGTTTGGGATTACCAAACGTACCGATTCCGCCAACTTCCAGTAAAATCTCCTCGAAATCTTCCAGTTTTTTTACTATTTCTTTGATCGACTGAATATTCCTTTCATCGACAGGACCTAAAAATTTTAACGTAATGTGCAAATCATGCTTATTGGGCCATTGTTTATATGGCAGCCGATTTTTTAAGTCGTCCTGCCAGCTGGATAGCGCATTTTGCAACGGCTGTGATACCGGTATACCGATAAAATAATGCGGAAATGAATTCATTTTGATATCCTCTCTTCTTTTTAATCGAACCAAAAGCGGGAAATATGAAGCGTTTATTTCTATTATGTTGAATATTTTCTCTTTAATCCTGAAGAAAATAGGTGTAAAATAATAGTGACGTCTAAGGTTCACTAGCACCACAGGTTTAATGATTACATTAAGGAGTGGTTTTTTGAATCAACCAACATCTAGAATGCTGACCAGGGTCAAAGCTGTCTACCTTTACATTAGAGAGAATGGCACAGTAACGACGACTGAGTTGGCCGAAGAATTTGGAACGACAGACCGGACAATGCAGCGGGACTTGCATGTACTTGTTTACAATGGTCTCGTAAACAGCCCGATTCGCGGCAAATGGAAAATCACGAACAAAAAAGTAAAAATTTCTTGAAACAACATATAAGTACGTGTTCAAAAAGTCGCCGAATTGGGTCTTGAAGGTCGAGGCGGCGTAGCTCCCGGCACCGGGCTTGCACAGGAAGTGCTGACTTCTGCTGTTGGCGATTGTCGTGGGTGATTTTAGCAGAAGATCCCCTATGGAAGTTAGTACATGAGGAGCGGAAAAGAAGTGGGCGACTCGATTCGCAGCTTATCATTTGGTGACTTTTTGAACATCCTCTATAATGAAAAACCATGGCTGACAGCTTCATGTCAGCCCTTTTTTTGACAGCTCTGCAATACGTAGGTTCGTCTTCGCTGGCTGGCGATATTCTCTCAAAACCAACGTATCATCAAGCTGTAATTCACCATAAGCATCAGCCTATCTTCGGAAAATCCGGTCTAAAATCCGAATTCGATCACCTAAGATTCGTTCAAGCAATGTGGAGTAATAGCCAAACAATAAGTAGACACCGCCGCCGAAGGTTACTCCAATCATGAGCATCAGAATTGCAGCCCATCTTTCTTCCGTGTATGGAATAAACATCCCGAAAATAAACTTGGTCAATACGATGACAAGAACCATGATGATCGTGAAGATACCAATTAACATGGTTCGTTTAACGAGCTGTTTTAGTGGAAACTGAATGGATACACAAATACGCCACATGTTAAGTACTACAGCAGTTCCTACTGCAAGCCCTGTACCAAAAATAGCACCCTTAGCTCCAAATGTATGAATCAATTGGATATTGAAAAGTATTTTTAATAACAAGCCTGCTGACAAACTAATAACAGCAAAGCGCTGCTGGTTTATCCCTTGTAAAATGGATGATGATACTGTAAATAATGCAAACAGTAACGAAACAGGTGCATACCATCCTAACAATGGTCCTGTAATATCAATATGTTTTAACCCAAACAGGGAACCATAAGCTACATTTGATAACATTAAAAGCCCCACCGCAGCCGGGATGACAAGTACAAGTACAATTTGCAATGCCTGGTTGATTTGCTGATACAATAATGAGCGATTTTTCTGTGTAAAAGTTTTGGTTAAAGCGGGTAAAATAGCTAATGATAGTCCTGTCGCTATTGTAACCGGAATGATGATTAGTTTATGACCGTAAAAATTAATCGCCGAATACGGTATTGCCCAATCTCTTTGACCAATCGCAGTCATCGCCCGTTCGAAAGTGAATTGATCAACTAATTGATACAAAGGAGTAGCCAGACCGACAAGTACAAACGGTCCCGCATAACGGAATAATTCAATAAACAAATCCTTTGCTGGGATATCGTGTGAATAACGCTGCTGCTGTAGTTGCTTCTCAATATTCGGCTTTCGTCTTCTCCAATATACCCACAAAACAACACAAGAAGCCAAGGCACCGACAAATGCTGAAAATGTTGCAAGACCAACAGCTGCAGTAATTGTTCCGCCAAACACTTTTAGCATGATAAATGCGGCACCAAGTATGAAAAGAATGCGAACAATTTGCTCAACGACCTGCGAAATAGCGGTTGGCCCCATTGATTGATAGCCTTGAAAGAAGCCACGGACAATACTCATTGCCGGGATAATGAGTAACGCAAAACTAACCATTCGGATTACTAACGTTACATCTGCAACAGATATCGTTTTTGCATCATCACTTGTAATCATATATTTAGCCAATAACTCGGCACTAAAAAACAAAGCCAAAAAAGCCAGGATTCCTGTCGCTACCATTAATGTAATACCAGCTTGGAACATACGCATTCCTGTATTATAATCACCTAATGAATTGTATTTGGATACAAATTTTGAAACAGCCAAAGGTACACCTATTGTCGAAATACTAATTAAAATATTGTATGGTGTGTAAGCATAGGAAAATAACGTTCCCCCTGTTTCCCCAACAAGCTCATTAAACGGAATAACATAAACCATTCCTAAAATTTTCGATAAAAATGTTGCACCCGTAAGTAACATGGTGCCTCTGACGATATTATTCGACATTATTTCACCTGCGTCTTCTCATAATTACTTTCCTACGTTATTTTATCACAGATAACCAAAAGTAGGGCAACGTTTCTATTTATAATAATACGTTAATCTCCCCGCTAATCATGCCGTTAGATTAAAAATAGGCATTCCAATAAAAAAATGATAAGCTAGTTGCGGAAAGGAATGAGAATCGTTGATGTATGATGTAATTGTAATTGGCGGAGGACCTTCGGGAATAATGGCTTCGATCGCTGCGGCTGAGCATGGTGCCAAAACCATGTTAATCGAAAAAGGTAATAAATTAGGGAAAAAGCTCGCCATTTCTGGTGGTGGTCGCTGCAATGTCACAAACCGGCTGCCGCAAGATGAAGTCATCAGGCATATACCTGGAAATGGCAAGTTTTTATATAGTGCTTTTTCCATTTTTAACAACTATGATATCATCATTTTTTTTGAAAATATGGGGGTAAAATTAAAAGAGGAAGATCACGGACGAATGTTTCCTGCCTCGAATTCGGCGAAGACTGTGGTTAATGCATTAATTAATAAATTACATGACCTTCATGTTGAAATTCGTATGAATACAACCGTAAACGCGATCGATTATTCTGATAAAGACCATACCATTATCCTATCGGATCACGAGAAAATCACCACAAAATCAGTCGTTATCGCAGCAGGAGGAAAAGCTGTACCTCACACAGGATCTCCTGTCTATATGTTGGGCATGAATAAAGCCCCTCGCTACGAGGGGCTTACTCTACACCTACTATTATATTCGCGCTAATTTTCTGATGTTCAAATCCTCCTGTATCAAACGTAATCATTTTCGTTTGCGGATCCACTTTGCGAATAATTCCTGTCAATTTTTCGTATTTCTTCCTATTATATATAGTGATCGTGATCTCTGTTTCAAACTCCAATGCATCCGATAGCTTTTCCGCTATTTCCATTTGTTCAAATTCTGTTAATTTCGGTGCCTGCGTGGATTGTTTCTTGCTCTTAGCCGGCTTTGGTATAGCTGTCATTTTAATATTCCCCCCCTTAATCAATATAAACATCCAGAACATCATCGAATGGTATTTCTCGGCCGTCACACAGCCTAATATTTTGCCTGTCAATCATATGCAATTTTTCCTTTGCGGTTAGATAATCACCGTCATTAAAATATTTTACTTCAACCGTCAGATCATCTTTAATGGCGCATTGCAGCTTATACCCGATTTCTAGCTTTTGCTGATCATCCAGGATCGGTTTTTCTTTTCGTTCAAGTTCCTCCCACATATCATTTAAAAGCTTGATATGCTCTGGCATCATAATAGACGTCCATTTGATTGTACCGCGATCATTAACCATTCCTTATGCCCCCATTCGTTTTGGTAAAAAGGATAATATGTTATTGACTTTAAAAGACCGGACTTGCCTCTTACTATAACAATAAGCAAGGATTGTATCGCTGTTTGTCTGTAACACTTTAATTGTGCGCTGGGTGATCTTGTTGTTGCTATCCAGGTAAATCATTTCTAGGTTACTGCCAGGTTTAATACTCACATGTAAAACCTCCAATTAAGAAACGTTTGTTCTTATTATATCATAAAATACGAACGTGTATACGGTGAAATGTTGGAAAAATATATCTTAACCTTTGTACGAATTTGTGTATTTTTTATATAAAAGTATATTTTCTTGTTGACTTGAGCATAAAAAGTAGTTATTATGAGTATAATAAATTAAACGGCCATCGTCGGCTAGAAAAAAAACCTCTATTTGCAAATAGAGGTTTTTTTCTGCCCAATTTTCGATTAAAATAAAAATAAAAAGTCGAAAAGAGGGGGAAAATGGAGGTCTTAGAAAAGCCGTTCATCGATTTAGATGAACAGATAGAAAAATTAATTGCAAGAGGATTGGAAATTACCGACCATGATAAAGCTAGACAACAATTAGTTAAAACAACTTATTATGACTTGATTAATGGATATAAGGATATGTTCCTATTGCCAAAAGAAGAAAAATGGCACGATGACAAATATATCCAAGGTACGAAACTGAATGATATTATCGACCTTTATGAATTAGATAGACAACTAAGAAACGCAACTTTAGAAGTCACTTTAGATATTGAATGTAGATTTTATTCTAGTATGTCGTACAGCTTAGCTAAGGTGTATGGTGAAAAAGAAGAAGACTATTTAAATAAGGATAATTATAAACTTGGAAACACTCAATCGCATAATGGTAATTATGAAAGAGAAAACTTGTTCGATGCGTTGCGCAATAAAATCAATAAGCCGAAAATACAACCGTTAATTTATTATAAGAAAAAATATAACAATATACCTCCTTGGATTTTAGTTAAGGATTTGACATTCGGCGAATTAGTTATGTTGTATAAGTTGTCGTCAAAAGAAGTTAAGGAAGAAGTAATATCAAATATATTAGGAACAACTGCTGATGAAAAAACGAAAGAATTATTTTTTGTTAGCATTAAAATTTTCAACAAGTTTAGGAATTGGGCTGCTCATGGAGGTAGGATGTATAATTATAGATGCCGTATAGAGTTGCCGTATACTGAACATCATGCAAATATATTCGGTATTTCTAAAGAGAAATATATCCAAGGCAATGGAAAAAATGACTTTGCTTCGCTTATTATAGCGGCTATGTTTTTCTTGAAAAAAGATTATTCTTATATGCTTGAGTTTATTGTTAAAATACGCGTTAATCTTGATGATTATCAAAAAACTAATCCTATTCAATACGAAAATATCTTAATAGAATTAGGTATACCAAGTAATTATTTTCAGTCAATTCAAAGAGGAATGATGATTAGCCCCCTCACATAAACGAAGGGGCTTTTTATTACTTAACACGCAATTTCTGTCCAGCATAAATCTTGTTGATATCAGCCAATCCGTTCCACGACTTAATCAAGCTTGAAGTACTGCCATATTTGACAGCCAATTCGCTCACTGTATCACCACTTTTTACTGTATGGTATTTCTTGCTTGATTTTTTAGCAGATCCGGTTACTTTGATTTTTTGCCCCGCGTAAATTTTATTGGGGTTGCTAATGCCGTTTAGATCAGCTAATTTGCTAGTTGTTGTACCAAACTTAACGGCAATCTCACTAAGGGTATCGCCCGATTTTACTGTATACGTGCTTGTTTTAGGCTTGCTTGCTGGTTTTTTGGCTGGCTTAGACTTGTCTACTGCATCCTCTTTTTTACCGCTTGTATATCTCTCGAAATCGCGATAAGCATAGTTCATATCAACTCGTCCAGAAATGCCATTTACTTTACCAGAACTAGTATATTGCCACATTTGATACGAACCTTTATAGGTACATTTATCGTTCCACTGTGCAACCCACTTGTCAAAACGATTTAATTTGCTGCTTTTTAATTTGCCATTTAACCAACTTAGACTAGCATAAAGCGACACGTAATACCCTGCATCCTCAACAATATCTAAAAAGGTGTGACAGATGTCTACTAAAGTGGCATTGCTAGGCATACCATGATTGCGTTTATAATGGTCTGCATCTTCCATGTCAAACGCAATAGGGTATGTTGGATTCTTACCTTTCAGCAAGCGCAATGCGTGTGCAGCTTCGCTTTTTGCCTGTGTGGTGTTTAATGCATACGAATATAAATAAGCACCCCAAGGAATGCCGACGCGTTCACACTCTTTTACGTTTCGTTCAAACCTGGCATCATCCTGCGATTCAATATCGCTGCCGATACCCATTCGGATCATTGCAAATTTTATACCGTCTGCTTTTACCTTATCCCAGTTTATATTACCTTGGTGTGATGATACATCGATACCTTTTTTAGCCATAATTACAAGTCTCCTCTCGGTTTGTGATAAGACATGGCGCGTTTGCTGTCGCTCATATTTTCAGTTGTAGGATCATTTACAATCCCAAAAATAACAAGCACAGAAAATACCGCATTAACAAATTTGGTAGCTTCTTGTCCGATAAGATCTGCCGCAAAGTTATATCCAAACCACCCTGTAACAATTTGCGCTACAAGCAATAATGCAGGAATTGCCGCCAGCCAAAATGCTTTATTCTTTAGTCGTACTTTCCAATTTATTTTCATCTTTAATTACCTCCCAAAATATTGAACAAGAGCATAGATGACTGTAATTATTAGCCCTCCTGCTCCTGTTACGTTTAATATCATTTTCCAAAAATTTGATAGCTTTATTTTGTTTGTCGATAGGTGGTGTTCAATTAATGTGTTCAATAGTTGCTTTTGTTCCCCCCATTGATCATCGATTTTCCTCTCCACATCACCCATTTTCTTTTCCACTGAATCCATTTTTGTTGAATATCCAGCGAACGTATTTTCTAATGTTGTAATCCTGCGTTCGTGGTCTTGCCATATCGGCATGTCTCCCACATCCTTTTCATCTTGCATGCTCGCCCCCCTAACTATTCTTTTTCTGCATGAAAAAAGCACCTCATGTGAGATGCTTTAATTTTAATTACTTTCTCCTTTAAAGAATTCAATAATTTTATCGCTCTCTTCTTCGTATATCGAATTAAAGCGACTATCTAATTCTTCTTTAGTTATTATCTGTTTTTCTACAAGTAAGTCAGTTATAGCTTTTATATAAACGGTGTTCGTCTTTGCTTGAGCACCAATGTTCCCCATATACTTACCTACTTTTTGAAAATCATTATCATCACCGTAACCCATCTTCTCACCCCTTCCTTCCGTCTACTTAATTCGACAAAAGGAAAGAAAATCCTTCTTTTTACCTACAACTTTTTTATTACATAAAAAATACGCCTTATTTGGCGTTTGTGCCATCCATTCCTTTTAACTCATTCAATTCTTTTTCTAATCTTTTTATCTTATCTTCATTCTGTTTAACCTCGTCAGGGATTTCTATCTCTTCACCGTCTTTAACCTTTAGAATCGGCATTCCCGGATTAATAATTTCTATTTTATCAACTTGCAAGGCTACGTATTCATCGACGTAAAATTGGTGTCCTTGCCTACTAGGTATCGCCTGGTTCCCCATTAAAACTGATGAAACATTACCTTCCTTATCTACATTAAAAAATATTCTCACTTTATCGTGTCGATTATCGTCTTCATATGTTTTAACAGTATCCAATCTTGCCCCTCCTTTATGCAAAGTCTGTCAAGAACACACGTTCCATAATAAATCTAACAAATTCCATCCGACCGCCCCAACTGTCCGCCCAGCCAATTTTAAAGGTTACTGTCCTCAAACTAAAATCTGGAACACCTAAATCAACTCGGAATTCTTGTATACCCGTCCTTCCGTTTTCTAATTTTTCAAAGTACAAACGGTCAGCTGTATCATCGCTGTTGCCCTTGACTACATGAACACTAATTGTTGAACCTGAGTATTTATTAAATCTAAATATTAAATATCTTGCGGAATGGATAAAGTGATATTTTTGAAAAGCTAATGCACCTAAATTGTCACGGACATCGTGATAATTCATGGTCGTACCATCTAACCCTCGACCATCTAACGTTCCTTTTGTTGCCCCGTATATATGGAAAGATGTCGATTTGATAGTGCCTCCGGGAACGAATGATTGAAATTTGCCTGTGTCCGACTCCCCGGATGTCATATAAGGAGGGTCATTCCCTACGACAGTAAGACCATTTCTGACCATACCACTGCTAACACTGACCGCGCCATCATCTCGGATTATCTCTAGCTTTCCGTCTCGAAGTCTCAGGTTATCGCCAAAAAAACCTTCGAGTGCCTCAATACGACCACTTAAAAAAGCATTAGCAAAATGGGCGTTAGCATCTAAGTCAAGCCATGATACAGGTTCGCCATTAGTGTTATATTGTACAAGACCATTCACGCCGTCCCATTCTAACCGCGCCCCTGTAATACTTGTCCTTAACGGTATAGCGCCAACGTCAATAACGCCTTTCGATATGTTATCGGCATTTTCAGCAAAAGCTTTTGCATCAGCGAGTGCTTGTGTTGCTTTAGCTAGTGCATACTGTTCTGCGGCTTGTTGGGCGGCGTTTGCTTTGTTTTCCACTTGTTGTTTGGTATATGCATCAACCTCTGCTGGTGTGGTTGGACTCATTTTAACCCATTCACCAGCAACAACCACATGCGGTACTTTCGGCGTTTTAGAAGTATCGACCCATATCGGATTTTCACCCTCTTTTATAGGTGGTGGCGTATCGGATTCTATTTTCTTGGGTTCGGCATATTCCCGTAGTTGGTCAATACCTATTTTCTTTCGTATTTCCGCTTGTAGGGATTGCCAAATTGCTTTTACTTCTTCTTCGGTATATTCGATATAATCGCCTAGCGTGACCTCTTTCTTTGATTTATCGGTAATCGATCTATCCTGTGTATGCACCCTTGCTTCTAAGTACAACGGTGGATTAAACTTGGTATCTTTAATCTTGATGGTGTCACCAAAACGGATTTTTTTATTTTGCATGCCTGGTACGCTTTCCAAGTCTGCAATAGTAGATTCGTATTCGACAACCTCATTAATCCGTTTATTTAATTCGGTTTGAGTAAGTGTCCTAAGCCTGCTTATTGTCATATCCTGATCACTGGATTGTGGCTCGTATGGCTCAATAAAATGTTTTAGTTTACCAGTAACAGGATCTGGTCTGCCCCATCGTTGTAGCGCATCCGCATCTTCTACTAATACCTCTATCCTTGTGCCGTCCTCTTTTTCGGGGCCGATACCAAGCAAAGCTGTATAGATATTATCTGTTTTTTCTGTGCGGCGTATCCCGATTAAATCCTTACCAAATTCAACCTCACGACCGCGCCATTGTCCGATACGTTCTAATAAGTCTACATAGCGACCAGTTATCTTATTCCCATTAGTCTCAACCCGAAAACGCAACTCTAAATTAAATTCTTTTGCAATCATCTTCAAAAAGGCGTAAGGGTTCGTGTGCTGCTCTATATTAAACGTCCGGTAGCCTTTTCCCTCAATAATCCCCGGCCGCCACTCCGTTTCGTCTGTTGCGTGACTAACAGCCGTTGTTGCAGTCTGTTCTTTAAATGTCTGCGGCTTAATGACTTTTGCTTTTTTCAACAACAAATAACTAGCAGATGCATATACTCCTGCTTTTAATCCTTCTGTGTCACGGTATTTGGCGAATTCGGTTATGACAAATTCTTGATACCCTTGATCTTCGGCGGGGATGATGACCCGGTTGTGCTTCCCAAGATGTTGGGAAAAGGGTTTATCTGCAAACGTCCTAAATTCAAAGGTTTCTAGGTTGTCCTTGAGAGACTGTCTGTGTTTGTTGTCTAGGATGTTTTTCACTGTGATAAAGTCTAGTATTTCGTCTGACTGGCCGTCTGTGATGTGTATCATTGCTTCACCCCATTTCTTTTAAGAAAAAAACACCAATAAATGGTGTTTATTCTTCGCATATTAACGTTCCTTCTTTTGTCCAATACTGTGTAACTTCTTTAAAAGGTTCTGTTTTTCCGTCGCCTTGGGTGGCAACAATTTTGATAACTTCGACTAATTCAGCTTTTTTACAAGATGACTGCATAAGTATCATCTCCCTTATTTCATTTCTTCTAAATACTTCTTGGCGGAAACATCCATTGCAATAAAATAGACCGTTACCTCAATAAGTTTTTTCAAATCATTTATGTCCTTATCCTCCCATTTTCTCATATAATGGGTCTCGTCATTACCTAACCATGCCGCTCGCCTAGCAATTTCTTTTATATTATGATTATCTAACATATTAATACATGGGCTAAGCTGCTGTTTTAATATCTTTTCTTTATTTTCGGGATTTAAAAAGATCAAGTAATCCTTAACTAGAAATTCTATTGCTTTACGATACCCAATACCTGATATCATATCCAAATTATTCTGTTCAGCGTAAAAAGCCTGATTATAAATATGAATAAAGTTTTCTGATACCCCAGCTACTTCATCACTGAAAATTTGTTCTATAGGTTTAGCGGGGGCAGTCTTTATTAGTTGTTAATCCCCATTTTCAGTATTTTTATTGTTATAATATCCAACTATCAAACTTCGACAATCTTTGTTTGTACACTTAAATACCAACTCCATGTTAGTACCTTGCTCTAAACTGCCGGATACACAAGTACCTGTCAAATATTTTGGATAAATATTTTTATGACAAATACCACATTCGCTGGGTAACTCCATTACTTCTATTCTTCTATCTTCATCAACATAGATTGGTATTGACATTTAATCACCTTTTCATTAATTATTACCTCCATTCTATCAAATTATCGATTAATGACAATTCTACCTATACCGATTCCGATACGTAACTTTCGTATTAAAACTATCACTAGGCTGTGCGATCAACTGATTATCACCTTTTTGCAATTTAAAAAAAGACCCGCCAAAGTCTTTTAAATCCTTGCGATCCTCTCCGTTTATTAAAATTTCGTCATCCTTATGATCAAACGTGATTATGTCACCTGGGTAGGCAATATAAGGTGTCTGGTCAACGGTTGCCTGGTTTAGTTCATAAACCTTAATATGGTTAATCTTTGGCGCGTAAGCGCGCGGTGTATCTCCATACTTACCAATGTGGATTTGGACATATTTCAACTTTCCCATGTACTGATTGTCATTGTCCGTAAATGTTTCTTTCAAGCTATAAACGTGCTTGTTGTTATTGTTTATCCGGGTTACATAAAATTCAAATTGATTACCAACCCTGCGCATTCGTAGCATTCCATAATAAAAATCCCATCCATCGTAGCTATAGTTTCGTGAGTCGATTAAGTAGTTCTGATACTTACCAACAAATGGTCCAACTCGCCCCTCTGCTTTCTTACGATATATATTCCGGCTATTGTCCATGATAGCCATTTTACCCAAGACATTCATACCCTCATCAAACAAATAAAATTCAACCCGAAATGTCTGTGCGGTATTTGTTGTACGGCCTTGAGCCATCATTTCTATTTCAAAGTCTTGGATAGCCGGGATATCTTTTATTAAAGCTGGGCCATGCCAATCGTTTGTGTCGGTTCCATAGCTTGGTACAGTAATCCCGTCATTATCGGTTCCAAGTGTGCCGGATACTGATCCGTCTACTGCGGTAGGTGTATCGCTCCATGTATCAAGCGACTGCCCTCGTTCTTCCAGTAGCAATGCTTTTGTATCTATGACTTCTTCCTCAACATCTGTAGGCGTGCCAATCATCATGTATTCCTCGTTATCGTTCTGTACCATGGCAAACGTGACGGATTTTTTTACTTCCAACTCAAATATCGGATCTGCTTCTGCTGTACCTTCGTTGGTGATGATGTCGGCGTCAGATGTAAATTCGTGTGTTTTTTCTGGGCCGTATTTGCCTTTATCACGTAGCAAAGTTATTGTGCCACGATGTACCCCAATGTGCGGCCGCTCTTGGCTTTCTTCCACACCCGCTAACTCGCAAAAATACGTCATATCGGGTTCATCAGGAAATATGACAGGCACCTTTTCGCTCGTGACAATAATAGAGCTTACAGCATCTACTTTTTTCCGCAAACCCTCTTTGCCTTTTCCGCGAATTTCATAGTCAACCTCGATGTATCGTGTAGGGGATTGTCTGTAACTAACATAATCTTCATCGGATCCGGTTACTCGCAACGTTGTAAGTTCTTGATTAGCTATGCCACGACCTCTGATGTCTATAATTCTCATATATTCGCTCATATCGACTCCGTTATACAACATTATAATCACCCCCTGAAACTTTTAATAGTTTTCTCGGCTCGCTCTATGTTTTCATGTACGACTTCCCAGGTTATTTCACCAACAGCACGGCCTTCCATAATGACATCTGACGGTCTGATGATGATTACCTCTTGCTTACTACTCTTATTCTTTGGACTAGGCATTTTAAAGTTTTTCAACACATCGGAAAACTGGCTACCAACACCCGAATAAGCCATCCTCGATGTACCAAGCGCTTGCTCCGGCGTAGACGTCATTATCATCCCGCTAGACAGGTTATCAAGTTCCCTGTAAACGGATTTTGCATTATCTTTAATCCCTAATGCAATCCCCTCAGGTATCCACTTACCGACATCATCCCTCATTTTACGGGATGGAGAATGTATTTCTAACGACTTCCTCATAGTGCTAGCCACACTGTTAGCTATGCTTCTAGCTGTAGACATTACCCGACCTCTACCAGCGTTTAGGCCGGAATTTAAACCAGACATCGCATTTTGCCCGATAGAATTAAATTTCGATGATGTATTTCTAAACGGGATAACCAACGATTGAGACAAATTCCTCATGGTGCTTATTTGTTTAGAAGCACCCGACTTTAATCTGGTAAGCATATTCGACATTGATTTTTGGGCAACCTTTGGAAGCTTGTTTAGCGACTTGTCAATCTGTTTAACAGATAGATCATATCTCTGAGACAAACTTTTCATGGTGTTTAGTTGTGACTGCGAGCCACTTTTTAATCTGTTCGTCATGTTCTGCATTGCCTTTTGAGTAACTTGCGGCAACTTGGCAAGTGTTGTCTCAATCTGTTTAACCGCGTTGCTGTAACCCTTGGTAATATTCTTAAAACTACTTGTAGAGTTGGTTTCTACGGATTTAAACATTTTTCGAACGGCTTGAATGACCTTGGAAGTACCACTGTTGACGCCTAATGCTAGACCGTCAGTGACATTGACGCCTATTGCTTTAAATACTGTTGAAGGACTGTGAACACCTAATGCATCTTTAGATGCCTTAGTTGTGTCGTCTGACATCTTCTTCGATGCACCTTTAGCTTTTTCGGAACTTCCCTCAATTCCTTTGGCCAACCCTTCAGGAACTGCGTTTCCAATTGATTTAAAATCAGCTGCTTCTATCTCTTGTTTCAGAGAATTCCCTGTATTCGTCACTAAGTGGCCTACTGCTTCCATAACGCCCGATTTTTCAATGCCTAACGATTCGCTTAATGCGTTAGTAGCAGTATCCCCACCTTTAGCAAACGCATCACTTAGTTTTGTAAGTTCTGTATCCGATGCGTTTACTAACGCGTTAACGTGCCCTGCTGATTCGGGACCTGCTTCTCTGAGTGTATTTAAAAGCCCTTCATCTACACCGCGTTCGGCTAATGTAGCAATGTTTTCTGACCATTCACTTATAATACGTTGGTTCTCCTGAAGATTGGAAGTCATTTCACTAATAGACACTTCTGACTTATCGCTAAGCGTGTCAAACATATCCGTTGCTTTGGTTTTGTAATCTTCCCAAGTAGATTTCATGGATTCGACCGTGGCTTGCTGAGATTCGGAAAGGTCTTCAAACGCAATAGTCTGGTTTGCCACACCATTTCGGGTAGCTTCGGTAATCGCGTTAATGGAACTGGTTATTTGCGCCTCGGTTTCTTTCTGTTGCACACCTAACTGTTTATTAGTTTCCTTTAGGGTTTTCTCTTGCTCGTCTAGTTCCCCGATAGCCTCCTTGTGCTCTTTGCTTTTAACACTTCCATCAGCTAGCTTTTGATTCCATTCTTCTCTTAAAGCGTTTGTTTCTTTGAGTTTCCCCTCTACTTCTGCCTGTTCTTTCAGGATCTCTGTCAATCTACTTTGGGCTTCTTGCGCCTTTTCTTGTTCTTTCATCAGCCCAATGCGGGCCTGCAACTGTTCAGACGACATACTCAAAGCATTTGCTTCTTCGTTGTATGCAAGGTTTAATCCTTCAACAGATCCGTTCAGTTCCTGGATATAAGAGTTTAACAAGGCTTTATCTTCAGCGGACTTATTTTCTTTACTAGCCAATTCTTCTATTTTGTTAGCTAATTCCTCATTTGCTTTGGCATTGGCCATTGTTTCACTTGTAGTCTTCTGATATGCTTCTGCGCTTGAGTTTACAGATTCGTTCAAGGCTTCCGAGGCTTCCGTGAGTTTCTCTGTTTCACCCGTAAGCCTTTCTCCCTCTTCGGTGGCTTTATTAAACCATTTAATAATACCTACTACAGCACCGGCTAAAGCGCCAATTCCGGCCGTTACCCAACCTACGGGGCCGGACATAACTTTTAGCGCATTACCTAAAACTTTTGTAGCTGCTGCTTTTGCTAACATGGCAGCAGTTGACAACTTTATTTTTCCTGTCATGACCCCAATTGCTAAAGTGCTTAATTTGATGACTCCTGATTGTGCAGCTGTAGCTACGATGTCTGCTTTTTTAGCCGCTGTCTCACCGACTTGAGCCGCCATGCTTGCTTTTGTTGCTAATGTTAATGCTTTCTTAGATGCCTGGGCTGTTAATAAAACTGCATTTGATGCTTTTATTGCATCTGATACTTTATTAACGATTAAAAGCCCAGCATAAGCTGTAGCCGCACCTATTAATACAGGAGATAATGCCCTTATTACAGGTATCGTTGCACTAACTACTGCACCAAAAGCCTTAAAAAATGGAATAGTAGCCTCAATAACACCTTGAATTACATTAAATGAAGCATTGACGATCCCTTTTAAACTATCAATGTTTTGTGCAATGTCCTTTCCTGTTACTTCTTTCGATAGTTTGTTAAAAGATTCAATAATATTAGCGATTCCTTTAGCTGCCGCATTTCGTAAGTTGCCAAGGGATGTAGCAATACCTAAACTGTTTTCCTTGGCAAGTTTCGCCATAATGCCTGTTCCGGTACCTACTTCGATCAGCTTGTCGTTAAATTGATCAAGGGTAATAGTACCGTCTTGTAAGGCATTATATAAATCATCTTTAGCACTCTTACCAGCAAACCCGAATCCTTCCGCAATCTTGACCAAACCAACGTCCATCGTTTCAGACAAAGTATTCCAGGTGTCCATGTTTATTTTCCCCGTCTGCAACGCTTTAATGTACTGTTCGGTACCACGTTTAGCTTCCTCTGCGCTAGAACCTGAACCAAGTAGAGCGTTGTTTAATGCCAAAGCCGTATCAGTAGCTTTATCCATATCGTCAAATGACGTATACATTCGTTGTGCACTGCCAGCTATGTCATTCAATTTTGTCGGTAAACCATCGATACCGTCTGCTAACTTATCCATTGCTTTTTGTGAATCTTCGGCAGACACGCCTAACGCCTGTAAGACCTTCGGAAATGCATTAAGTGTGTCGAAACGGCTTATTGCATCATCCATTGATGATTTTAATGTTTTAAATGCTGCTGAAGCTATAGCGATAAGTCCGATAGAAACGGCTAATTTCTTCGTGTTATTAGATGCTTTTTCTGTTTCCTGCCCCATATTATCTAGACTATCAGATACACCTTTTACACTAGATGCCGCACCTGCACTACTATCCGACAAGCCATCAATAGCACTGTCTACGCCTTTTAAGTCCTTGCCTGCTTTACCTCCACTATCCCCTAATCCATCGATAGCATCACTGGCACCTTTTACACTAGAACTTGCTTTTGCTGTACTATCTGATATCCCGTCTACTGCACCCTCGGTACCTTTTAAGCCTTTGCCAGCTTTTGAGCCAGAGTCGCCTAAATCATCTATTGCGCTGCTTGCCCCTTTAACGCTAGAACCCGCCTCGGCACTACTATCACTAAGACTGTCCATGCTATTTTCAGCTGCTTTAACGCCCTTACTAGATTTAAGGCCAGCATCTTCTAGCTTGTCTAGTTCCTTCGATGCAATGTTAACTTGCTTGCCGTCCACTTCGATTGCTATTTTTATTGTTCCGTCTGACACTTAATCCACCTCCTCAGGTTCTTCGTCATCAAGTGCGTATATTTTCTGTAGATCCCGCATGGATTGCTTATACTCGGTCGATTCACCCTTTGACGGCTTCCACATTCGTATTTGGATGATTCGTTGCATGATTGTATCGGATGGTAATCCGTTCAAAAGCGATTGAAATTCATGCCAGTGTAGCTTCCTTTGTTCTCGATAAAGATTCATCCCGTAAGCCTGTTGAAAGGAAGCAAAGATATATTCAGCATCTTTATCCAAGTCAATGAAATTTTTGTTTTCATCTTCTTTTACAGGCATTGGGTTACCTTTTCTGTCATATTCGATCGGTTGTTTGCTTTCGATATGGATAAATGATTCATAGACATGATTCCATAGATCGATTGTGATAGCTTTGTCAAATGATTGATCACCTAATAGCAAAGCAAGACATATTTCAGCTTTTTCATAGTCCCTAAGGGTTTTATCATTAAGGTAATCAAACACATCTAGAACGTTGTCAAAAGACAAATCAATAGCATACTCCTTGCCTTCAAAAGCGAAGGATGTGACTAAAGGGTCATTTAACCGCATGTTAGCCACCTACTTCTTTTTAGCTTTTTTGTTCAGGGCTTCGTTTTTCTTCGCTTCTACTTGTTCTGTTCGTTCTTTCTCTTGTTCATTGATTCGTTTAGCGATAGCGATTCCTACAACTTCTAGGGCTTGTTCCAAAGCCAAAATATCGGGATAGTTCTTGTAGATTTTTTTGAATGTACCATCTCCGAAAATGATGTCATACTGTGCTGCGATGAACTCTTTATTCACATCAAAAGCAGCGTCAACTTTTTCAATGTCGATATCCTCAATGTCAATTTCATCTGGAAAGTGGATGTGCTTAGCCTTCTCTTGCGCTTCTTTTAATTTTTCCTGCGCCAAATTATCCACATTGAAGAAACGTCTTAAATTTTCTAGAGAACTGTCGAACCATAATTCTATCGTTCCTATTTTCACAGGAAAGCCAGTCCGTTGTATATCAATCTTTAATTCTTGTGACATGGGTTTATCCTCCTTATAAAAAGAGACGTCCTTAAAAAAAAGAACGTCTCTTTAATCAAACTATTTAAGTGTCACGGTTGCCCCGTCCGTTGTTGGAGATACGTTTTCAACTTCCGGGGTAATTACTCCCCCGATAGGTCAGTTTCCTCCGGCAATGTATCAAATCTTATGTTACAGCTAAATGTTTCGTAAGCAGACGCATCACCAGCACCTGCTACAATTGCAGAAACTGTCGCTCTACCAACCCATTCCTTTTTACCGTCTGCTGACACAACCTTATGCCAAATCTTACGCTCGTCACCGGTTTTGTATTTTAATCCGGCAATCAAAGCTTGTGCCGGGTCTTCCGAGTCATAGAAGCCCTCTGGTGTATATGCTCCTGCTACGGATATAACATCAGTTTCTAACGTACCATCACCATCATAAAACGCCATATCTTCTGTTTCTTCTTGCGTGTCATCACCAATAGTCGAGATGTATTTTGCTAGTTCTAACCATTCTGTTCCCGGTTCTTTTTCTCCTGGTTTGTACGCTTGTACAAAGTGTCCGCGTAATGCGTTTTTTTGTCTCATGCTTAATTATCCTCCTTAAAAACTGTTATTTTTGCTTGTACATCCAATAAAAAAACGAACCAACCTTGTTCATCTGCTCCATTGATAAAAGGCTTGTTCGTTATAATTAACTCTTCAAATTCAAAGCTATTATCTTCGCTTTCCAATTCCTCAAGATTTTCTAACTCGTTTTGAACTGTCCACAAAGTATGACTTATTTTGCTTTGTAACTTCGATTTCATGGCTATTTCACAATTCATTTGCCAGTCTTTTGTACCATCCATGTATTCTTGAGTCACTCTCGACCCCGGCAAAGGATATAGCACAAGTGATTCATCTGTGCCAAGATATCCTAGTTTGCACTCAGTAGGAAGCCCAGGCATTTCATTAATTCTATCGCATAGCCTATCAATAAAATCCATTACCATTTCGCTCCCTTCAAAAATGCATTTAACCAGTCACGCATATAGATAGCCTTTGCTTTATTATCCCAACGTGGACCAGTGCCGGGGGTAGTGTAGTTATACATGTACATATAAAACATCCTGCGTGCATATGGCGTGTTGTAGTTAATGCCAGAACCGTCTATGTCGATCGTTGCGGTCTGTCGTAAAATACCTTCATCCATCGGCACAAATTGATTCATGTCAGCCAATGCTTGGTTTGCTAAAGCGTACCTACCTCGGTTTACGTTTCCTTGACTAAGTTTTTTTCTTACGCCACTTAAATTAATAGATACCTGTACCACTAGACCACCTCTAATTCATAAGAATAAATGGTCTTATCGTATGCTTCATAGATAGGTATAACTTTAGTAACGACATGTTCCTGGTCGTCAAACAAAAGTACAGATTGTGTTTTAAACGGCGGTAATGGCGTTGTGATGCCCTCATAGCAAAAAACAACCGCATTATATAGCAGTTGTTTTCCGGATGTTGTAGACGTATATTCTGCGCCTCTGTCAATTCGGCAATGTTCAATCAAAACAGCATCGGCGTATTCGGGTTCTGACCATTTGTTTTCACCTAGATACTCTTTGTACTCAAATGAGTCAATACAAAAGTCTTTTGGCACTTTCGGCATTACCATACGCCCACGCCCCTAAAAAGTAATCCAGTTCCCTCCAAGTAAATAAACACGTCCTCGGCTACCAGTGGCTTACTTTCGTTAGCACCACTAGGATTATACCGACTGGCATTAGATACGCTTGTACGCCCTGCAGAAAACGTTTGTGGTGCATTGTTTATTTCCTCAAATGTGGTTGCACCTAAAGAATGGAAATACTCTATTTGAGCGCATAAAGCCTGCTTAAACTTATTCACTCGCCATGAATTATCCTTGTCCATATCGCACCTTGCATAGAAATGATTGGTGACATTATCCAAAATAGCGCTAGCCTTAGGCAATAGATTATTAAACTGTTGTCCGTCTATATCAACGTCAATCAGTTCTTTGAATTCTTCATACGTGAGATAAGGCATGTCAACTCACCCTCTCAATAGCTTCTACATATTTGCTGGATACTTTGTCTTTATTAACAAATGACAGATCATCTTCAAAAGGCGATATATCAACGTATTTACCTTTAAAAAATAAATCTTTATCATCACCTGTAACTCCTGCGTTGTGCATGATTTTCGTATCGTTCCACCGTTCTAACGGATCAGTCGCCCAGCAAAAATCAAGTTCATTGGATATTTTCGGGCCAATATTGAAATACATCATATTCCACAACTGTGACCACATTTCGGCTGTCCATTTTTGGATATTGGAATCTAGGCTTTCAAAATACTTCCAAATCTTGTTGGAATCTTCGTAGACCTTCTTCCAATATTCAACTGTTGGACTCTTTATTAGCCACTGAGCACCACCAGAATTTTTATTGATTGTTTCCAATGATTCAACAGTTACGCCAACGATACTAGCCATCTCTTGAAGAACGGTCTCTCCATTTTTGCATTGCCGAATATAATCAAGGTTTAAATATCCGTTACAGTCGCTGCAATACCACACATCATTTTTGACTGGCAACTTACGAAAATCTAGCTTTTCTCGGAAAATAACATCCGAATCCATGTAGAAGTATTTGCCTTTTTGCCTTTTAGGATTTTCTTCAAGGTACTTCCACCACAGATATGGTTTAATGCTCGGGATATATGACTTGTCATCTCGCAAATCATCATATACGTGTGTTTCTACACCATATTTATTTTTAAAATAAGCAGGAATAGCATCGTCCCACTTTTGGAAAAGCAGAACGATGTTTTTTATTCCGTGCGATTTTAAATTTGTCAGACAGACATCCAATTCCCATTTAAAACGGTTCGTTGCAGGCTGACACAACAGATATTTCATAATCAACCCTCGCTAGTAGTGGTCGTGGTTGTCGTTGGTGCTGCGGTCGTCGTACTAGTTGTTGTCGTTGTTGCCTTTGTCGTTGTCGTAGTAGTCGTCGGCTTCTCCGTCGTTGTGGTCGTAGTAGCCTTAGTCGTCGTTGTTGTCGTTGTCGGTTTGGTTGTCGTGGTTGTTGTCAACGTTTCAAACCCAGGAATATCTACCCTATCCGATTCTTTATCATCTTCTACGCGTACCGCTTGATACTCGCCATTTTCAACAGTTTTTCCGGATCCTACACCAGTGATTTCAAGAGGGCTTTCACCCTCGTTAATCACAGTGTCACCTTTATAGATTTTAAATATATCTGCCACTCCATTCGCTCCCTTCATTTTATTTTAAATCGATGACTGCCCCGTCAGTCGTTGGCGTGACATTGTCAATGTTCGGGGTCGTTACTCCCCCGACAACATTACTTTTAGGACAGCCTTTTTATTAGCTGGCAAAATAAATTCTCCTGCCTTACCTGCGCCTTGGAAAGCTACACCGTCAAAGTCTTCTGATTCGATCGTACGAGTGGTATTGATACCTGTAAATTGCTTACCAACACCAGTAATAGAAGTATAGGCATATTCACCAGTTTGGAATTTTGTTTCCGGTACTTCTTTGATTTGGAAACCTTTGAATCGAAGAATCCCATTTTCGTCGATGTTTGCCCCAGATTTTTTAGCGCTCGTTGTTAATGGATGATCAACAATTGCGTTATACAATTCTGGTTTCACCCAAGCCATTTTTGTTCCGACTGCCTCCATGTTTACGTAGGCATTGGATAGGTCATTGAATAGTTTTAATACAACATCGTTAGACAGATTAGCTAATTCAAATGTCTTATCAGCAACCTTCGAAATAAACAAACCGCCTTTATTGTCAAACAGTTGTACTTTAGCTTGCGCCTGCAATTCCGAACGGTCTGCGATAGTTGCCGCAAAGTCATTATTAACCGTATGGCGGTCAATACCTTCGTGAAATACCCATTCCCATGTATACGGCACATCAGTATCCGTGTAGATGATTTCTTGACGATCGCCAAAACGGGTTGAGTTGCTTGTACCTTTCCCAAAACCTACATCAGGATCTTTGTTGTATTCCGTACCGATAACAACCGGAATATCGCTTGTTTTGATCGAAAAAGCTGTTTTGTTATGCGTAACTCCGTCTAATGCTTCTAAGCCACCACCAAAAAACTCGGAAAAGTAAGCTTGCTTTTGATAGACTGCTTGCAATAGTTCCTTGAATTGTTTTTGATAACTACGTACTGCTTGGTTGTTGTTTTCTCCTGCCATTTTACATTACCTCTTTCTTTTATTTGTATTTAGCCAGTTTTGCACTGAATGGATCTGGTTCCTTGTTGCTTCCACCGTTCGGATTACCAGGCGTAACAATTTGTGGAGATTGTTGTTTTTCTTCCTCCTGGGTACCAAAATAAGGGTACTTCTCGATGATCTGCTTAATTGCATCATCAATAGTCACATCATCACTTACTTGCCTTTCGGCTAAAGCGACAACGTCCTCGACCGATTCAGCATTTACACCTTGCTTCATTGCGCTTATTTGCGCCTTGAGAGATGTATTTTCATTGGATAGATTGTTATTTGTTGTTTCCAATTCTTGCATTGCTTCGGACTGTTTTTCCTGCTCGGTCTTTTGACTATCTTGCCATTCTTTAAACTTAGCAAGTCCATCCTTCGCATTCTCAAAGTCTTCTATACCAAGCTCTTTTAATAGTTTTTCAGTAGCTTTCTTAGACTCTTTCGCTACGATGTTATTAACATCTTCTTGCTTAAAGACTTTCTCCTCTACTTTTTCGGTAGTAGTATCCGTTTGTTGTTCTCCAGCTTGATTATTGGTTTGCTGGTCAACCGTTTGTTCTGTATTTTCTTCTGACATCTTTATTCCTCCCGTTTGGGTGTTTTCTTCCGTTCTTTATAGCCTGCGGATAAAGGCATAATAAAAGCGCTGTTTGTTGGGTACAGCGCAAACCTTATTTCGCCTTTTTTTACATCATGCTTAGGATGGTGACCAGGAATCCCCTGATCCAGAAAATAGTTGGTTATCGCTATACGAAATCCAACTGGCTCTATCTACACTCGGTAGATGAGCTAACAGCAGTAACCATTCTGCTATTCACTTGCCCCGTTTGCCACCTATACGAATGACTCAACTCCAAATCAAATTCGCAAGCTTCCCTGGCATGCCGTTTATATTTAGTGTCCTAGTCATGCTATTAGGACAAGTAGCCAACGTATGCTACTAACGAGATACGGATCACCTCCGCCTTATTCATTTTCGAGATATTCTATTACATCTTTGCTGGCAACGTGTCTTTTTACAGTCAATTCCGCTCGCTTTCCTGCTTCATGAGATAGTTCTATCTTCTTAACATATTTGGTCGTTTCTTTCCCATATTCAAATAACCTTCCTGTTTGCCCGTCTACACAGATAACTACATCATAGTCTTTAGGATTAATAAGTTTTTCTAACAACAAACCATCTTTTTGTTTACTCATGTTATTGCCTCCTATTTCTGATAGATAAATTCTTTAACGTGCTAAAGACAAGTATCAAACCATTTCAATCCATTCCTGCTTATAACAACGTCCTAACCACATTTTCCAAACGACAAAGTATTTTCTCCCATCCGTTTCGCGCCTAGTTCGATATGTTAAAGGGAGTATCTGTTTCAAGTACCACAACATCCCTAATCACCTCACTTCCTCAACCACTTTCCTTCCATCTCCAAATGTTTCTGTTGTTTCTGCCGCAGATGGATAAGTAAGATCAACAGTAAACCCGATTGAACCGTCATCATATTTTGTATGATTCACTTGAACGGTTTCCAATTCGTCTGGGTCAACATTTTGCAACAATTCAATAGCTTGTTTTAATATCGTTTCGTTTTTCATACTGTACACTCCTTTCAATCCTTATAAGAAAAGTCGTTCAACAATGTTTCCAATGGCGTATAAACCTTCTCACGTTTATAATTGCGGCTCAAATACTCACCATTATTCTTTAAATGCTCCCTCATAGCCGCCTGCCTGCGCCTAACCATCGTTCGCCAATGATTAGCTTTATCGCTGCCTAGATGTTCCGCAACCATAAGATTCTTTTTATACTTCACAATCTCTCTTTCGATCCTGCGTTGGGTATCTCTAGCATTAGCGACTCTTTCATTCAATTCAGCATCATATTTAGGCTGGTTGTTGGTATTGACACCCGGAATAAATGGTATATGCAAATGCCGACAATTAACGCCTCTATGACCTCCGGCAGTACCATATTCAGCACCCCATGAGTAATCATATATGGATTTGTACGGACTATCAGCAGGGATTTCATCAGGAAACCTTAAATCAACCACATTGCCCTGAATAACAGAGCATTGCTTTCTTGCTCCTGCATGACTTGTAACAAGTACCGTATGCACATCATACTCAGCCATACGCTCTGTTCTAAGTTCATTATAGGTATTTCCAAGGGTAGACTTTAAAACTGTTCTTACATATCCCTCAAGGCTCCATGTATGATTTCCTCTATCAGTCATGGTGCTTTTAATACCCTTTTGTGCTAGTTCAGTGATAGACCGTTCCAATGACTGTTCAAACGTATAGATTCCGGTATTAAACATGGATGTCGTGCGATTGAGTACATCTTGATACGCTCTTTGCGCTGTGCCTACACCATATGCAGTAGTGATTAACGTTTGATTAACATAATTGTCAATTTCGCTCCAAACTTGTTCATGATAGGCTCTCATGACGTTATCAAGGTTGTTTGGCATGGGTTTAGTCTGTTGTGGCATAGCTTTGTCTACATCTTGTACAATTGTCTTGCCCGCATCTTCAAACATTCGTTTGATTTCGGACTCTGCGACACCGGTAACCCTTGCAAGTAGCTGGGTCACTTCGCGATTAAACAAGCGTAATTCTGATAGTTTTTGAGCCTGCCACATGGTTATGTCATCATGTCCGTTTTTTAATCGCTTGATGATGATGCGGATAATCTCACCTTCTAATGATTGATAAAGGGCTGACATGTTGCTAGACCATAAATCAAGCTGATATGGAGTGACTTTAGGCTTTGCCATTCAATCACTCCTCTTCGCCGTAAGTATCCTTTTGTGATTGATACTCTCTTTCCATCGGGTCATTTGCTAGTTGCTCCGCTTGCATATCCTTTAGCCATTGTTCAGCTGTCTCTTTTGGCACTTCAAACAATCTTTGGATAGCTTCAACGGATGGAATAAAACCATATGTCTTAGCTTGACCATAGAATTGAAGTAGCGCTGATCTATCCTGGAAAACCCCGTCATCGAAATCAACGCCTATATGTTCAAACGTTGGAATTTCCCCACTGAATAGCTTGTATGCTTTAGCCAATTCAAGCACAGATACAACCAATCCCTTAATAAACTTCTCAACCTCATTAACATGGTTGTTCCTAGTCCTGTACGTTAAACTGTTTTCGCTGACAACTTCAGTAGCTGTTTTCATGCTCTTACCATCAAATGAAAATGTACCAACTGATAATTGCAAATCCATTTCCAGCGTTTTTAAATGATGATTTATAGCTGATACATATTGTTCAGTACGTATATCGTTTGTCACATCCTTGACAAATTCCTGGTCAAATTCCATCTTTGCCAACTTGAACACATTAACATCTGGGTCGAACACCGGACGTGGTGGTTCACCATGTTCATCGGGGCGAACTTTTAACATTTGATCACTGATAAACACCGTACGTTGCCCCATTCTTAGTTCCCAATTAAACTGATCGTACGTGTCATTAATCTGTTTAAGTGTTGGTTTGCAATTATCTGTAATCCCTAGTCCTAATGGGCTATGAGGATGGATATTGTTAAACCCGGCAGGCTTTAAATAATTAAAGTTTGGTCTTGTCAGCCCTGCTATTTCGGTTTTCTCTTGCAAATCCTCGTACAACTCATTTAACGGCACTCTTTTGCCGATTTCACCTTTATTATCGGTCTTGTACAGTTCATTAGTGATAACGTATAAGTCATTAACCCACTCGTGAAATTCCAACAGCGTGTAATATATCGTTTTCTTTTGCTCCATTTTAGTTGTAACAGACTTTATGACACCTTCCGTAATGCCATTACTGTTTGATCTAAGAGGAAAAAAAGCATTGGCCAGCGCCCACGAAAACTCAATCTCGCCTGTTGCTTGGTCAACATAAGGGCGAACGGCAATCCCTCCGATGGCAAACATTGGGTCCAGGTATCGCATTAAATTCTTTTTAAAATCGTTATGTTCGAATACATGTTGAATAAAATCATCAGCATTTTTAAAGGTGTTTTGCTCTTTGTCATCGTCTGCATCTGACACGACAATTTCACATTGTTCATTAAATACTAAGCCAGACAACAATTCAGAACTCAATTTCATCATGTTCAGATACATGTAATCACGTTCGCGTAATTCACCCATTGAATTGAGATACTCAACTTTGGGATATTCGCCTTTATATTCAGCAAAGTTGCGCTCAATCCTCGCTAATTCATTAGGATCAATATTTATTTTAGGATGGTCATTGATTGTTTTTAGTGTTCCCTCTGTCAAAGCGTAACCTCCCCTCTTGAATAAGTTTTTAATGCGGTCTATGACATTCAAACGATCACCCCCTACAGTACGTACTGTCGATAGAAATAGTTGTTTGCGTATCTAGCTTCGTCCATCGCGTGGTTCCAATCATCTATCGGCTTTCCATTATCATCACGAACGTACATACCAATTTCTTTTACAAAGTCGTAATGATCGTATTTATCCGTATCAATCAAGAAAAATTGTTCATTCGTAATGGAGTTTTGAAACCTTTCAATTCCTACCTCAATACCTCCACCCTGTTTCTTGGCATCATGGGCATTGTTATCAGCCCTGGTTGTCGATATACCAATCTTGTGCAATTCTTCTCGCAAGGACTTACAGGCCGGATCAACAAATACCTCCGTGTATCGCATTTCGTACTTATCAACACACCATTGGATAAATTCCTTTATCTCTTTGGCATAGGTACTCATAGCTTTAACTTGTCCTGTATCTCTACCAGAATGGTAATAGTTGGCTACTCGATTCAAACGGAATTTGTTATCGTACCTGGTCACGATATTACAACTGCATGATGTAGCATCTGATTGCCCACCATCAGCCACAAAGTACAGTTCATACGGTTTTCCTAACAATGCCGGAATCTGGTTAACAGCCGGATTAAACATGGCATAAATAACACCCTCCGGCATAACCCTTTTCCCAAACCAGTCACGATCTAGCAAGTATGGATTCTTTTTTAATGTTTCATAGATTTCTTGCTTACGTTCATCGGTGATGATCGGGTTATCCTGGATGGTCCAGTGAGTCCAGCGTGTGTTTTGAACGTCAAATACTTCACTTATAACCGGATGATTCGGCGCTGGCGGGTTTAAGTCTGCCAGATAATACCGATCTAATGCTGCGAACGTCCGTCTAAAACATTCCTGTATCATCGACATATGCAATAGGTTAATCTCACAGAAAACAACGCTGCCTAATGACATCCCGGTAATAGCGCCAACGCTATTCGCCTTGGCTCCACCTTTGTAATAAACACGTTTTATTCCGTTGGGCGTATGGATCTCTAAATGATCGCCATGTTCATCATGTTTAATATCTGCCAGGTTGCCAAATATGTGCATTAGTCCGGTGCCGTCACCATCTATAAACAAACGAAAAGCCTGCTCTTGGTTATAAGCAACAATTAGATGGTTCTGATCTCTTGAATTCGTTAAAAAATCAGCGTACCTAAAATGGCCCGCTGTTGTTTTGCCGGAACGTGGGGTTCCTTCAAATACATCTAGTGTGTAATCATAAGGACGGTAAATACACTCTAATTGTTTAGGCGAAAATTTAATGTTTGTTTTGCTCATATTGTTTCCGTCCTTCAATTAACGCATCTAACAAGCTAGTGTCCTTTTTCTCGCCTTTAATGAGTTTGGTGCGTTCTTTGGTAAACTCGGTTTCTGCTTTCGTTTTTTCTTCCTGTAATCGTTTCTTATCATTCTCAGATAGCAAATCAAAGTATTTAGATAACATTTCAAGAGCCTTCATTTTGTCGGACAACTTTAATTTTATGCCATTCTCTGTATTGCTTAATTCGCTAATAACTGATGTATCCATCTCTTCTAAAGGCTTTACCGTAACAGTAAAACCCGCGCTATCACGTTCTACGTAATCTCCGATATCAGCAAAGGCAATGTCAATGTACTTCTGTAATATGTCTCTTACATCTAATTTCAACTCATTAGCTTGTTCTGCCTTCATGCGGTCTATTTCTGCGCTTATCTTAGGATTCCTTAGATGTCTATGTCCTTGTACCATTGCTGTTGAATAAGCGCACTCATATGCCTTCTGGTAAGCCTTGGTCGCATTAAAATACTTAATGTAGTAAATACAAAAAAGCCTTTGTTTTTCAGTGAGATCATCACTTTCAACAATAGGCTCAAACTGTTCTTTATTTTTGGTTGCAACTTTCTTTTTAGGGGTTGCAACCTTTTTCGGTTTGGTTGCATCCTTTTTAGTTGCACCCCTTGACCATTTTTCGCGGCTCTTTCGACTTTTCAGGGTGCCTAGCTTTATATTATGTTTTGCAGCTAAATCCTTTAATGTGATCTTTGTTGTTTCCCATTCTTTTTTTAATTCTTCCCAGTTAGGCATTACATAAACACCATCCCCCTATGCTAATTGCTTTTTGGAATAAAAAAGCACCCCAGATGGAGTGCATTGTTCATCAAATTATTCGCTTTCTTTGATTGCTTTTAATACGCCTAAGATGGCGTGGTATTTTTCATACCCTTTGCTATTTAGGTTCTTAGCATTTTCTTGAACCTTCTCTGTCAAAAAATTGTTTTCAGACTCTTCATCCATGAATATAACTGCTTTTGAAGCCCACGTTTCTAGTTCAATTCCTTTAAGAATTTTTCCGGGTACCATTGCTGATTCTTTAGCCTTGCTTTCAAGTTTCTCGCCTTCTTCTATAAGTTTATCTAAATCCATTATTCCACCCCCTTTTGTCTATTTGTTTCGACAAAAGAGGACTATTTTCCTGCTTTATTTACAAATTATATATAATTTTATTACTAAAAGACCGAAGGTCTTAAAAGAACACGCTCTAACTAGATTAGTGCTCTATATAAGACCCCTCTACCAATAAGAACTTCGTATGGCAAATCGTATGGCATAAAATTAAGAAGCGATTTCCTCCACTTTCTTTCTGGCTCGATTAATGTAACTTTGTACTGTCGCTTTAGATAGTCCTAATTTAAGTGCAATCTTACTCATGCTCAATTGTTCCGCCTCATACATGATATAGCACTGCCTTTCTCTATCGGAAAAATTTCTAAACAGCTTAAGCAACTCCTGCCTTTGGTCTTGCCCCATATATAATGGCTCTCTCTCTAATTGTTCTGCTATATCTGGAATGATTTCTATTTCATCATATTGCTTTGACCTATAGGCGTTTCGCTTATCGACTCCTCGATATAACCCTGGTTGCCTACCTGTTTCCATCCAATCGATAGAAAAAGACATATCGTCTATCATGCTATTCACCTTGGATTTGTCCAATTTATCTATATCAGATTCACCTAATTTATTATTCATTCGTTGTAGATCCTTGCGACCTTCTCCGTATTCGATTATTAGTTTGTCAGCCCAGTTGTTCATATGACCCCTCCTAGTTGGTTGCAAAAATCGATTAAAATTGTAAAATAGTTGCAAAGACATAAAAAGACACCAACAGACTGCATTAATCGCTAATCCATCAGTGCCACTCGATTTTTTCGATATGACTTATTTAATTATGCAAAACCCTTTGTGCTTCCATGTTCATACCATTTTTCGTCACCATAATTGTTATAAAGGAAAATTTCACCTCTCAAACCTAATTCGATCCAAACAAATATAACGTCAGGCGTTTTTATCTGCTCCGCGATTTCGTTTAAAGTTAACTCGAGTCCTCCTTGCTCTGTTTCTCGCCAATTCAAGCTATCATTATCTATTATTTGGTTTCCGACAATAATTCTTACTGAGTACCCCATCAAATCAACTGTTTTTTCGCCTAATTCCATTTTGTTTTCGCTTCTCATATATTCTAAATCCTCTTTACCAATGTACATTTTTATTACCCCTCACTTCTTCGTATAAGACACCTCATAATGCGTAGGCTTGCCACCCTGCCATGTAATCACCTGTTTTCCGTATCCATCACCCGGCACATCCACTTTTACTAATTCACCCTCACGAATCATATAAACAGCATTCTCATGTAAATCAATCTCGACCTTCATATCCGTCATTTGCCGACCCCCGATGCTATTTATTAATCACTTCGTATGCCATATAAAACGATGTAACCGCCATTGTGACAATCATTCCCGTAAATGCTATCTCAACCTTAGCCAACTCGGATAAAGCTATTGTAATCACCGCTAATACGATAAACACTGCAACAGCAGATATAAATGTTTGGATTGCTTTCATGTGATACCCTCCTAAGCCAAGCAGAGCGCTTTTAATCTTGATGGCTAATAAAAACTATCCGTATGTAGTTAGCGCCCTGTTGTGGGTTTGTATTTAGCTAACTTCGTATATTTTCGTACAGTATTACCTCAACCCTTGGGTTCTGTTTGTCTATCAAAAAATGATGATGTATGCTCTGAATCTCTCCCCAACCATCGTTTTTTAATTTACCCGCCTTAACAAGGCCATCCAGTAAAAACTTCATACCGCAAG